>JAKSRW010000020.1 GCA_024403355.1 Lachnospiraceae bacterium | reverse complement strand
GGGTGAAGCTTTCGCGAGGTGCGGGGTTCAAGCCCCGTACCTCGTAAGCTGCGGAAAAAGAAAGGATTAACTGAGAATATGAGTGATATCAGATTTTTGGAAAATGAGCGGATTTTTAAGATTGATAGTGAAAACACTTCTTATATGATTAAGATTGCGGACGAGGAACGCTTTGTGCTTCATATGTATTACGGAAAAAGACTGAAAAGCGACAGCGTGGCTGATTTATGCCGCCTGGGGGAGAATCCTTTTGTCCCTTCGAAAAACAATCGCGACAGGTGCTCCTTCTATGACTGTGCACCCTTTGAATATCCTGCGCACGGCATCGGAGACTACCGCGATGATGCATTTTCCGTGAAAAATAAAAACGGACATACTGCGACGACACTGAATTATCTTTCTTATAATATTATGAAAGGAAAGCCGGGGATTAAGGGACTTCCTGCGACCTTCGGCAGTGAGGATGAGTGCAAAACGCTCGAGCTTATCTGCGAGGATGCCTATAACGGACTGGAGGTGAGGCTTTATTACAGCGTATTTGATGACGTGGATGCCATTACGAGAAGCGTTGTGATAAAGAATAAATCAAAGGACAGCATAAAGCTGACAAAGATAATGTCTGCCTGCCTTGAGCTTGACGAGGGCGACTATGATACGGTATTTCTTCACGGAAGCTGGGCGCGCGAGCGTGCCATTGACCGTGAAAAGCTGGGCTACGGCAAGCATTTTGTATCTTCAGTCAGGGGCGAGTCTTCACATCAGGAGCATCCCTTTATCGGCGTATTCGCATCGGATGCAACAGAGGATTTCGGTGAGGTATACGGCCTGAACTTTGTATATTCGGGCAATTTTATCGCACAGGCCGAGAAATCGCAGTTCGGTACGGTGAGAGTCATGATGGGAATAAATCCTGTGGATTTTGAATGGACGCTGGCAGCGGGTGAGGAATTCTACGCGCCAGAAGCGGTAATGGTTTATTCCGATGAGGGTATCGGCAAAATGTCACGCTGCTTCCATGACCTCTACCGCAGGCATCTTATCCGCAGCGAATATAAAAATAAAATGCGCCCCATTCTTATTAATAACTGGGAGGCAACATATTTTGATTTCAATACCGAAAAGCTTCTCTCGATTGCACGCGAGGCGAAGCGTCTGGGCATTGAGATGCTGGTAATGGATGACGGCTGGTTCGGCTGCCGTAATGATGACAATAATTCGCTGGGCGACTGGTTTGTAAATGAGAAAAAGCTGCCCGGAGGACTTAAATATCTGGTCGATGAGGTAAATAAAATCGGTCTTAAATTCGGTATCTGGATGGAGCCTGAGATGATAAGTCCCGATTCCGAGCTTTTCAGGGCGCATCCCGACTGGGCAATACAGCTGCCGGGAAAGGTGGGGTCACTTGCGAGAAACCAGTATGTTTTGGACCTTTCCAGACCTGAAATTGTAGATTATACCTATAATCAGATAAGCAGTGTGCTTCACAGCGCAAATATCGAATATCTTAAGTGGGATATGAACAGACAGATTTGTGACCTTGGAAGCATTGGGCTTGACAGCTCTTCGCAGGGCGAGCTTTTCCACCGCTTCTGTCTGGGTGTGTATGAGCTGCAGGAGAGGCTTGTGCAGGAATTCCCCGGGCTTTTACTTGAAAACTGCTCGGGCGGCGGCGCGCGTTTTGATCCCGGTATGCTCTATTACAGCCCTCAGATCTGGTGCTCGGACAATACGGATGCCATCTCAAGACTTGCCATTCAGCATGGCACCGCAATGATTTATCCGCTTTCAGCGATGGGAGCGCATGTCAGTGACTGCCCGAACCATACAGTCGGCAGGGTTACGCCATTTGAAAGCAGGGGCTATGTGGCACTTGCGGGAACCTTCGGCTACGAGCTTGATGTAACCAGAATTCCCGAGGCCGACAGGAATATGATTCCCGCACAGGTAAAAATGTACCACAGCTACAGCGACCTTGTGCGTAACGGTGATTATTACAGGCTTCTTTCTGCGGATACTGACAGAAAATGGGATGCATGGCAGGTGGTTTCGACCGATAAATCAGAGGCGCTGGTTACTGTGGTTAAGGTCCTTGGGGAAGCAAATGTTAAGTCGAAGCGCCTGAAGCTTAAGGGACTTGCGGCTGATAAAAAATACAAAATTGCGGCATATGATATGTCTATGGCCGATGAAAATCCCGAAAGTGTTCAGATTCTGGGCGGCGATTCATTGATGTATGCAGGCATCAATATCGGCGGACTGCACGGAGATTTCACGGGAAGACTGATTCATATTATCGAGGCAGAATAAAGGGCTGATTTATTTGCATTTTTTTGATAAGCTCTTGTCGGAAATTGCGGACATTGTGTTAATTTGATGAAAAAATGCTTACGGCTGTTGACATTCCGAATGCAGAGTAATATTATATCATTTGGTTAGTTCCAAATGGGATTGTTTTATATGGGACAATCCTGTTTGGAACTTTTTTTGTAAATCGAACAGGAGAATAGTGTAAAAATAGCTTTTTTACACGCAAATTTATGCCTATATAATTCAAGTATTTGAATGAAAGCTTGCATTGCAGACGGAAAGGCATGGTGATTAAGGTGGAGAAAAAAGAGGCACTTGGATTTGAAATCAGGCGAATAAGCAATCTTATCGGCGGCTATGTCAGAAGCGAGATGATTAAGGCTGGTTTTGACGAGATTACCGTGACTCACGGCTGGATTCTGGGCTGGCTTTGCGATAACAGTGACAGGGCTGTTTACCAGAAGGATGTGGAGAACAAGTTCGGTATGCCGCGCTCGACAGTTGCGAACATTATGAAAATAATGGAGCAAAAGGGCTATATTACCCGCCAGTCGGACGAAAAGGACACACGTTTAAAGCGTGTGGTGGTTACGGAAAAGGGTTTTAAAACTCATAAGGAGACCATAGCTCTGATTGACAGGGTGCATTGTGAGATGGAGGAAGGCATCAGCGACGAGGAAAAAAGAAGCCTTCGCAGTATTACACAAAAAATGGCTGCAAATATGCAGTCGCGGCTGGGGAACGGGGAAAGCCCCGTACCTCGTTAGCTGCGACAGCAGCGATTTTATAACTCGTGACAAGCGAAACGGTCACGGGTTTGATATTTGAAAAAATGGGAATAAATTCAGACAGGAGGAAATAAAAGTGATTAAGAAGCTGCTTTCTTATGTAAAGGAGTACAAGCTTTTGTCGATTTTGACACCCGTTGCCATGATTCTCGAGGTAATAATGGAAATACTTGTTCCGAGACTCATGGGCTCACTTGTTGATGACGGTGTAAATGTCGGCAGCATGGAACACATTGTAAAAATGGGTCTTCTGATGCTTGGCTGCGCGCTTATCGGACTTCTCGGAGGTATCCTCGGAGGTATATTCGGCGCAAAGGCATCGACCGGTTTTGCAAAAAATCTGAGAAAGGGAATGTTTGACAAAATTCAGACCTTCTCCTTCGCAAACATTGATAAATTCAGTACAGCGGGTCTTGTAACCCGACTCACCACGGACGTTACCAACGTTCAGAACTCATATCAGATGATTCTGAGAATGTGCATGCGTTCACCTGCGACATTTCTTCTTGCGATGATAATGTCCTTTATGATAAGTGTAAAAATCGCACTTATCTACCTTGCGGCGGTATTTGTACTGGGAATAGTTCTGGCAATTATCCTTAAAAAGGCGATGAAAGCCTTTGACCAGGCCTTTCCCAAGTATGATGATCTGAATGCAAGTGTACAGGAAAATGTAAGCGCCATCCGCGTAGTCAAGGCATATGTCCGTGAGGATCACGAGAACAAAAAGTTCAAAAAGGCCAGCGACAATATCAGAAAGATTTTCTCGCACGCAGAGAAGCTTACCACCTTCAATATGCCTGCGATGAATATTACAGTTTACGCATGTATACTCGGTATCGGCTGGTTTGGTGCCCATATCATTATCAATACCTGCGAGACCGAGCTCAGTACCGGTGACCTTATCAGTCTTCTTACATATTGTATGAGCATTCTTTCGAGTCTGATGATGTTCTCTATGATTTTCATTATGCTTTCAATGAGTGCCGCAAGTGCCCGCCGTATCTGCGAGGTGCTTAATGAGGAGCCCGATATCACAAATCCCGAGAACCCCGTTATGGAGGTTAAGGACGGAAGCATTGAGTTTAAGAACGTTAATTTCCGTTATAAGAAGGACGGTAAGGAAAATGTTCTCAGCGATATTAATATTAAAATCAATGCAGGTGAAACCATTGGTATTGTAGGCGGTACCGGTAGTGCGAAGTCCACTCTGGTTAATCTTATCAGCCGTCTTTATGATGCGAATGAGGGCAGCGTGCTTGTCGGCGGCAAGGATGTCCGTGAGTATGACCTTGAGGTGCTTCGTGATGAGGTAAGCGTTGTGCTTCAGAAAAACGTGCTTTTCTCAGGCTCTATTATGGAGAACCTCCGCTGGGGTATCCGTAAAACGGGCGGTGAGGCGGTCGATTATGACACGCTTTCCGCCGAGGAAAAGAAGAAGCTTGACGAGGAATGCGTGAGAGCCTGCAGACTTGCGTGTGCGGACGAGTTCATTGAGAAGATGCCCGAGGGCTACGAAACCCATATTGAGCAGGGCGGAACAAACGTATCGGGCGGCCAGAAGCAGCGTCTCTGTATTGCCAGAGCCCTTGTTAAAAAGCCCAAGGTACTTATCCTTGATGACAGTACAAGTGCCGTAGATACGGCTACCGACGCAAAAATCAGGAAGGCCTTTGCCAGTGAGATTCCGGGAACTACAAAGCTTATTATTGCACAGAGAATTGCAAGTATTATGAATTCAGACCGTATCATCGTTATGGAGGACGGAAAGATTAACGGCTTCGGAACACATGAGGAGCTGCTTGCAAATAACGATATCTACCGCGAGGTTTATGAATCACAGACCGGCGGCAGCGGAGATTTTGATGAAGGAGGTGAAAGATAATGCCAGGACCCGGACGTGGACCCATGCCCCGCGGAATGAAGCCTATGGTTGAAAATCCCGGGAAGATTTTAAAAAGACTTTTTAAGTACATGATGGTTGACTTCCTTCCCTACTGGATCGGGGTCTTCGCATGTATCGGAATTTCCGTTTACTGTATGACGGTACGCGGAACAATGTTCACCAAAAACCTTATCAATATCGTAACCGATATGATAAAAAATCAGAGCGTGGATTTTGGCCCGCTTCTTGAGGAGATAATAATCACAGGCTGCTTCGTGGGCGTAGGTATTATTGCTTCCTTTGTACAGGCCAGAATCATGGTAGTGATTACACAGGGCTTCCAGAGAAAGCTCCGTGACGATATGTTTGAACACATGGAATCACTTCCCATCAGATATTTCGATTCACACTCGCACGGTGATATAATGTCACTTTATACAAACGATGTTGATACAATGCGCCAGCTCGTTTCACAGAGCTTCCCTCAGTTTGTAAACAGTACAATCACCATTATCAGTGTCGTAATCAGTATGATTACCCTCAGCGGCTGGCTGACACTGCTTTCCTTCGTACTTGTGGGAATCATGCTTTTTGTCACAAAGAAGGTTTCTTCAAAGAGCGGAAAGTTCTTCGTAAAGCAGCAGAAGAACCTCGGTGCGCTTAACGGCTTCGTTGAGGAAATGATGTCAGGCCAGAAGGTTGTCAAGGTATTCTGTCATGAGGATGAAAATATCCGCGAATTTGACCGTCTTAATAATGAGCTTTGTGACAGCTCTTATAATGCGAACAGATTTGCAAATATCATCGGACCCATCAATGCTCAGCTGGGTAATGTCAGCTATGTGGTAATCGCTCTTGTGGGCGGTCTTATGGCAATTAACGGCTTTGGCGGCTTCCTTCTCGGAGACCTTGCCGCATTCCTTTCATTCAACAGATCGCTGAACATGCCTATCAATATGATAAGCATGCAGATTAATTCAATCGTTATGGCTCTTGCGGGCGGCGACAGAATTCTTAAGCTCTTAGATGAGAAGCCCGAGACGGATGAGGGCTATGTTACACTTGTTAATGCAAAGAAGGTTTATGAGCCGAAGCAGTCGGGAGCTGAGTATTCGGAGGACGAAAAGGGCAGCTACAGACTTGAGGAGACAGAGGAACGCACGGGTGTATGGGCATGGAAGCATTTCCACAAGGCCGAAAATACTACCAGCTACGTTGAACTGAAGGGTGATGTAGTGTTCGATAATGTGGATTTCGGCTATGTGCCCGAAAAAATGGTTCTTCACGATATCAAGCTTTTTGCAACGCCCGGACAGAAGATTGCTTTCGTAGGTTCAACCGGTGCGGGTAAGACAACTATTACAAACCTCATTAACCGTTTCTATGATATTCAGGACGGTAAAATCCGTTACGACGGCATCAATATTAATAAAATCAAGAAGGACGATCTGAGAAAATCACTTGGTATCGTACTTCAGGAGACCCATCTTTTTACCGGAACCGTAATGGACAATATCCGCTACGGCAAGCTTGATGCGACCGAGGAGGAGGTAAAGGCAGCAGCAAAGCTTGCAAATGCCGACAGCTTCATAAGACGTCTCCCCGAGGGCTACAACACCATGCTTACCGGTGACGGTGCGAACCTTTCACAGGGTCAGCGACAGCTTCTTGCAATCGCGCGTGCGGCAATCGCCAACCCTCCCGTGCTTATTCTTGACGAGGCTACCTCATCAATCGATACACGTACCGAAAAGCTCGTTCAGGAGGGCATGGATAAGCTGATGAAGGGAAGAACAACCTTCGTTATCGCCCACAGACTTTCAACCGTAAAGAACAGCGACTGTATCATGGTTCTTGAGCAGGGACGCATCATTGAAAGAGGTACTCATGACGAGCTTATCGAGCTCAAGGGCAAGTATTATCAGCTATATACCGGAAATCAGATAGCGGGCTGATGAAATAATCTTGCAGGTTTTGACATCTGATGATAAAATAAATAAAGTATGCAGGTCCCGTTTCAGGAGATGCGGGACCTGTTTTATGCTTTTAGGGACCGGTTATCGGTTGACAGACATCGGCTGAAGCTGCCGGATATCTGCAAAAACTGCGGCGTGAGGAATGAGATGAACAGACGTGAGGCAAAAAAAGTGAAGAGCAGTCGAATATCTGCAGGGCTGAGGCTCGTTATGGCAGGTGTTTTTGCGGTGTTCGGAATTGCCTTTGCCGTTTCCCTGCTTGCACTTGCCGAAAAAAACCAGAAGGACTATGAACAGCGTGAGGCGGAAACGATTATCAACGGTGTGAAGGAAAGCATTATAGCCAATATGGATAACTATAAGGCGCTCACACGAATCATCATGATGGATGAGGACGTTCTGAAATACCAGCGCTATAAGAATGTAAATCCCGGTATGACAAATGATGCTCATTTCGGAGTCCAGCGAGTTCTGAATGTATCGACAGAGGTGGATTCGGTGCTTCTTATCAGGAATGACGGTACCTACATGAATACAGGCCACGGCGGCTATGAGGTGGATATTAACAGGATTCAGGACTGGTCCTGGCGCCATGTCTACATCAATTCCATGGGAAAGGCCTTTGTGGCTATGAACGGAAATGATACTATAAAAAAGGCTGACGGACAGCAGATGGCGACAATCATCCGTCCGACCTATGACCTGTATACGCTCAGACAGACAGGCCTTTTGATGATGAATATTTCCATCGAGGCCATGCTTGACAGAATTCTACTCACACAGCAGCACGACAGTCTCTGCATTTTGTCAAATGAAGGAAGCTATCTCGCGGGAAACAGCAGTATTGCGGATTATTTCGGCGTACAGTTTCTGAATGCCGATATTGTCCGGGAGGAAATCAAGGATAAGACAGAATTTCGAACCGTGTCGGGAATGCTGATGAAGGATATGCCCTTTGTAATCATGTGCGGCACCGGTGAAGGTAATGTATCGATTCCCACCGAGACCCTTACAATATACGCAATGCTTCTCGTAGCATTTATTGCTTCGGTTATTATAGCAAGTATTTACATCACAAATTCTATCACCAGACCCATCAGCAACATGGTTGAGGCGATGGAGCGTACAAAGAATTCAGGCTGGGTGAAGACACTTGATGCTGAGGTTAAGCCCAATGAAATCGGTATGCTGAAGGACAGCTTTAACACCGTTATTGAAAGGCAGAACGATCTGTTTGACAGTCTGATGGAGCAGGAAAAGGCGGCGCAGAAGGCGGAAATGCTTGTGCTTCACGAGCAGATAAAGCCCCATTTCCTCTATAATTCGCTGGAAACAATCAATTTTATGGCTCTCGAGGCAGGCGCGGAAGAGGTGAGCCTGGCGGTTGAAACACTTGGCAGCTTTTACCGCAATTTCTTAAGCAAAGGAAGCAGGGAAATCGAGCTGAAGAGAGAAATTAGTATTATTCAGGATTATCTGAAGCTGCAGAAGCTCAGATACGGAGATATAATTTCGGATGAATATAATATAGAAGAAAATACAAAGAATTTCCTTCTTCCCAAGCTGACGCTGCAGCCGCTTGTTGAAAATTGTATTTATCACGGAATCCGTCTGAAGGGTGAGCCCGGTGTGATAAGGATATCGAGCAAAATGATTGACGATAAGCTTCACCTGACGGTATATGACACGGGAGTCGGTATGAGTCCGGAGGTGCTTGAAGGTCTGCTTGCCGAGCTTCAGGGTAAAAAAGCAAAATTTGACAACGGACTTCCGAAGAGCTTTGGCCTTAGGGGAACGGTGGAGCGTCTGCGCTATTACTATAACGGAGATGACCTGGTAACCATCCGCAGCGTTGAAGGTGAATATACGGAAATAGAACTTGTTATACCACGTATTAATATAGAAGGTGAGGGAGACGAGGATGTACAGAGTAATGCTAATTGATGATGAACAGTCGGCGCGCAGGCTTTTGCGTGCATCCATTGACTGGGAACAGCTGGGCATGGAGGTTGTCGGAGAGGCGGCAAGCGGTATTGAGGCAATAAACGTAATTGACGAAATGAAGCCCGATATTGCCTTCGTTGATATTTCAATGCCTTTCATGAACGGTATTGAATTTACTGAGCTGGCAACAAAGCGCTACCCGAATCTCATCATTATTATTTTGACGGCATTTGATGATTTCGAATACGCAAGAAAATGCGTAAGTCTGCCTGTATTTGAGTATCTTCTGAAGCCTATAGTGCGTCTGGAGGTAAAAGAAACCCTTGAACGCGCAAAGGAAAAGCTGGACTCTATCAGCTCTGTTTCAACTGAACAGACAGAGGAAATTGAGGCCTCAGCCATTGACCAGATAAAGAAATATATTCATGACAATTACAGTGATTCGAAGCTGAACCTGACTGCGGTAGCGCAGGAATTTGGCTTCAGTTCAAGCTATCTTTCCCGAAAATTCAAGTCGGAAACCGGTAAAAACTTCGTAGAGTACCTTACCGAATGCCGTATGGAGCGTGCGATGGAGCTGGCTGCAGTTAATACAAAAATGTTCAGCGCTTCATCCGCCGTCGGTATTCCCGACCCCAATTATTTCGGCAGATGCTTCAAAAAATACACCGGAATGAGCTATTCGGAGTATGTAATTCAGCAGTGTACAAAATAGCAATATTGTGATGCGCAAATATTGCTGCAGAATTAGCATAATTTATCTTAACTTGTAAAATATATGCTTAAATATGTAAATTTTTTACCTTTACAAAAGCGCGCCTTGGTAATAATATATAAAAGCAAGGTGGGGTGAATACCCCCTTTTTGTGAAAACATCCCTAAAGGCATGGGAAGGAAGAAAAAACAATGAAAAAGAATAGATTTTTTACACTGGTCTGTTTGATGGCATTGCTTCTGATGGTAATGACGGGGTGCAAAAGTGATTCGACAGCAGAGCTCTGGAGCTACATACACGCACCTGAGGAAACAGTGCTGACTATTGACGAAGCAAAGAAGAGCTTCATATTTGAAAATGTTAGCTACTCATTTACAAAGGATGACAACTTCTTCAATCTTCGCAATGCAAGCGGCGCAGAGTCAAAGATGCGTTATGTTATGGAAAAGGACAAGATGCTCCTTTACAAGACAACAAGCTATACCTACCAGGGTGAGGGTACACCCGCAAATATCTGCGGTGTATGGAATAACGATCAGAATTTAAGCTTTGAGTTTAATGAGCTTGGTGAGTTCCGTGAGGACGGATACTTCCCCGGCTATTATACAATTAACGAGGCTGATTCAACAATCAAGCTGGTTTATAACGATCACTTCGAGGACACAGTCATTTATTACAGCCTTGAAGGTAATACTCTCACAATCGAATATCCCTGGCCTATGGTTCATACCACCGCTCAGGAAACAAAATGACAACTGAATAACGAAAGAGTATTAAATGCGATGGTTGACGGCGAAAGCCGTTTATCATAAATAACAATTCATTTATCTTTTTAAGGAGGAGAATTATGAAAAAAGTTCTTGCAATGCTCTTAGCACTGTCAATGGTTTTCTCTCTTGCTGCATGTTCAAAGGAAGAGACAAAGCCCGCTGCAGATACTAGCACACCCGCTGCTACAACTACAGACGACAAGAAGGACGAGGCTAAGCCCGCAACAGACGAGAAGATCGATCTCGAAATGTGGTGTATCGCTACAGAGAGCGATTCAAACCGTCACTCATACGAAGCTGCTATCGCTGATATGGCTGCTAAGTATCCCAACATCACTCTTAAGTGGGAAGCTACAGAGAACCAGGCTTACAAGACAAAGATTAAGGCAGCAGTTCAGGCTGACAATATGCCCGATATCTTCTTCACATGGTCATGTGCTTTCTTAGGTGATTTCGTTTCTGCAAACCGTGTATACTGCCTCGATGAGGAGTATGCTAACTGGAAGTCAGAGCTTCCCGAGGTTATGCTTGGTAACACAACATACGAGGGTAAGCACTACGGTGTTCCGCTTACTATGAACATCGTTGGTCTCTTCGCTAACATGGACCTTCTTAAGCAGGTTGGTTATGAGGAGATCCCCGGCACATATGAGGATTTCATTAAGTGCTGTGACGCTCTTAAGGCTGCTGGTATCATCCCCTTCGGATGTGCTGGTAAGGAGACATGGTGTGTAACAGAGTACCTTGAGTCAGTTATCGAGAAGAGCTGTGGCGCTGCTGCACTCAACGATATCTTCCTTGGTCGTGCTACATGGAACAATGCTGAAGTTGCAAGCGCTGTAGATACATTCCAGAGCCTTGTTAACAACGGTTACTTCGATCCCGATGGTATCGCTCTTACAAACGACGAAGTTAAGGCTAACTTCATCGCTGGTAAGTACGCATTCTACATGAATGGTACATGGAACTGTGCTGACTTCGCTGGCAACGCTGACGGCTTCGGCGCAAAGGTTAAGGTTGCTGAATTCCCCGTTATCAACGCTGACAAGGCTACACTTGGCCAGCTCATCGGTGGACCTTCAGATACTCTTGCTGTAGCTGCTTCATCAAAGAACGCTGCAACAGCTGCTAAGTACTGCTTCGAACTTGGTAAGAACATCTGTAAGTATGGTTACCTTGATGGTTGTGGTCTTCCTGCATGGGATTCATCATCATATGACACAAGCTCAGTTAACGCTTTAACACAGTCTGTAGCTGCAATCTGTGCTAACGCTAAGGAATACGTTCTCTTCGGTGATACAGCAATGGCTGCTGATTCAGCTAACACATACCTTTCATATGTTGAGCAGGTATATGGTTGCGCAATCGACGGTGCAGGCTTCGTAGCTGGTTTATCAAAGGACATCGGCTAATTAATTAGTCAAGCTTGTAGAAAAGATTAAAGTAAACTAATTTGACGGCGGCCTTATCCGGACCTTCCATGGTAGTCGGAAGGGCCGCTGTTTCTTGTTGGAAGGTATTATAAATGAAAAATACATTCGGAAATAAAGTCAATATTTTTCTGTTCCTCTTGCCTGCGCTGGTCCTTTTCTTCGGAATTTTGATTGCGCCTGTTATCCTTTCAGGATATTACAGCTTCTTCAGTTGGGACGGAATGAAGCCTATTGCAGAGGCTGAAAATTTAGGGTTTGGCAATTATAAGGAATTGTTCTCCAGCACCGAGGGTGTTAATGCCATTGGTTTTGTAAAGGCAATGGGCAACTCGCTGTTACTGGCTCTTTTATCAGTATTCATCCAGCTGCCGATGTCACTTGGATTAGCACTTATGCTTGGTAGGGGTATCAAGGGCGAGCGTGCCTTCCTTTCTATCTATTTCATGCCGGTACTTATTTCAACAGTAGTTATCGGTCAGCTCTGGTTAAAGATTTATAACCCTTCATACGGTATTCTTAACGTTGCCCTTCGTGGTATGGGACTTGACAGCCTTGCAAAGACCTGGCTGGGTAAAAAAGAGACGGCACTGGCCGCCTGCTTCGTCCCGATTCTATGGCAGTATGTCGGTTATCATATGCTGCTGATGTATGCGGGCGTTAAGAGTGTTCCGACAGAGCTTCGTGAAGCAGCGATGCTTGACGGTGCAACAGATGGACAGATCAACCGCTTCATCGTTATTCCTTATATCAAGCCTATTTTAAAGGTAAGCGTTATCTTCGCTGTTACCGGTTCACTTAAGTCATTCGACTTGATATACGTATTAACAAACGGTGGTCCTTTCCATTCAACAGAGGTTCCCAGTACACTTATGATCAACATGCTGTTCCTGCGTAACAGATATGGTATGGGTAGTGCGATTGCAGTTATCCTGATTCTTACCTGTTTCGCGTTCTCATTGATCATTAATGCAATTTTTAAGCAGGAGGATTAACATGGCAAAAGATATTTTTGATAAGCCGAAATCCGGCGGAAAAAGCATTTCTGAGGTAAGAAGAACAAGCGCTGTTGGAAAGGTATTTATTTATATAGGTCTTATTTTCTGGGCTTTTATTAACCTTTTCCCTGTATACTGGATGTTTACCTTCTCACTCAAGAGCAACAAGGAAATCTTCGGTGAGAACGTTGCGGGACTTCCTAAGGAATGGTTATTTTCAAACTATTCGTCAGCTATGCGTACAGGTAGCATGGCCAAGTATTTCTTGAACAGTACCATTGTTGCAGTAGCCACAATTCTGATTACACTTATTGCGGCAATCATGGCTACATATGCACTTACACGTTTTAAGTGGAAAGGCAGAAAGCTCCTTAACAGCATTTTCATGTTAGGACTTACTATCCCGATCCACGCATCACTTGTACCTATTTACGTTATCTTAAAGAACATCAACATGCTCAACACATATTGGTCTCTTATCCTTCCTTATTCAGCATTCTCGCTGGCTATGGCTATCCTGATCAGTTCAGGTTTCATGAGTGAGATTCCTAAGGATCTGGATGAAGCGGCTTATATCGATGGATGTGGAGTTTGGGGAACCTTCATTCGTATCATTGTTCCTCTTATGAAGCCTGCTGTAGCTACAGTTGGTATCTACACATTCTTACAGTGCTGGAACGAGCTCATGTTCGCTAACGTATTTATCAATGATTCTGCTTACAAGACCCTCCCTGTTGGTATTCAGGCTCTTTCAGGTCAGTTCACAACAGATTGGGGCCCCATTGGTGCAGCGCTTGTAGTAGCTACATTCCCTACACTTTTTGTATACTTATTCCTGAGCGGAAAGATTCAGGAAAGCTTCATTGCAGGTGCCGTAAAGGGTTGATTTCCTGTAATGCAATATGTCTCTTATGAGATGAAATGAAAATTGAGGCCATTGCTTCATACATGGTGTGAGGCGATGGTCTTTTTTTATTGTGCAATTCAAAAAATAGTGTTATACTTTATTTGTTCACCCGGTTAAGCTGTCGGCAGGATAACTGCTTAAAAGCATAAATGTGGATTAATCCGGAAAGAAAATAGTGTGAAATTAATTTTTCAGATACAAATTTGCAGCTGCATAATTCAGTAAAAGCATCTGAATGAAAGTATGCGCTGCAAATAGAAAGGCATGGTTATTAATATGGCAAGACCTGTTTCACGTTCGGGCGCAGGCTCGAGCTCAAGAAGATTTAAAATTGTTCTTAATTCGCCGGTAATATTGACCTTTGCAATGCTCTGTGCGATTGTACTGTTCATAGGCTGGATAACCGGAGGTAAGACTGACGAGCTCTTTTTCAGTGTATATCGCTCATCACTTGCAAATCCTTTGACCTATGTGCGCTTTTTCGGCCATGTACTCGGTCATGCGGACATATTCCATCTTGTGAATAATTTGATGCTGATACTTGTTATCGGACCTCTTGTAGAGGAGCGCTACGGCTCGAAATGGATTATTCTGATGATGGCCACCACCGCAGTTGTAACGGGCCTGATTCATTTCCTGCTCTTCCCCGGAACAGCACTTCTGGGAGCCAGCGGTATTGTATTTGCATTTATCATGCTTTCATCAATCACAGGCTTTCGAGACCGCGAGATTCCGCTGACCTTCATTCTGGTAGCGGTACTCTATCTGGGACAGCAGATTTACCAGGGTATGCAGCCTGATTCGGTATCACAGCTGACACATATTGCGGGCGGTGTAATCGGTGCCGTATTCGGACTGAAGCTGAATAAAAGATAATTTGCCGTAAATGGTTAATTTGTGAAAAATAATGAGCATTATCATATAAAATGTTGCTCAAATTTAAAAATAATGATATACTGTATAAAGCAGGTATATAAAAGAAAACGGATAGCTCGTTGCCTTTGGGCGATGGGTACAAGCCTTATTCGGCGCGGGGGACAATCCCGTATCGAATGGCTGCAAAGCAGCCGTCTTTTAACGAGTAACAAGCGAAGCGGTTATGAGTTTTGAACTGCGATGAACTGCGAAGAATTTCGCACAAAATTTATGATTAGGGTTAATTTATGGAAGGATGCGCCTAGGCGCAGGGTAGAGTAAATGCAGAAAACAGACAGTGTTATAACACAGGGGTTTAATCCTACTTTTCTGTATACCTGGAAGGGAATCAGGACGCAGGATGAGGACAGATATCATTGCCATGACCATTTGGAGCTGGCATTTATCATGTCCGGAAAAGGACGATACAAGATTGACGGAAAGATGTACGATGTTCAGGAGGGAGACCTTCTGATATTTAATCCGGGCTGTTATCATCAGGCCTTTATTGAGGATCTGACCACACCTACATATGAGTTCTTTGTGGCGGCTTCGGATTTCTGTCTTGAAGGTATGAAGCCCAATTCGATAGAGCTTACGTCGGTTCCCCTTTACAGAACGGGTGCGGACCTTAGACAGAAGCTTATGAGAATCTGTACATCCATGTGCGCGGAAAGCGATGAATTCAAGGTTGGACGTTATTACATGATGCAGTCATATATGGTACAGTATATGCTGAATATCATTCGTGACGAGCAGATTCCCGGAGCTCCCGGCGGACATGTGGCATTCGAATCAATCAATAAGAATAAGATTGTAGAAGAGATTATTCTCTATTTTGAGGAACATTATATGGACAAAATTTCTCTGGAGCTTATTTCAGAGACTATGTACGTAAGTCCCTTCTATATTTCAAAGATTTTCAAGATGGTTACAGGTGATACACCTATCAGATATCTGATTAATATCCGTCTGGATAAGGCTAAGGAGCTGCTTGAGGAGTCTCCTGAGCTGAGCATCAAGGAGGTTGCTGACAGAGTAGGCTATGATGATGCATACCATTTCAGCAAGCTTTTCAAGAAGAGATTTGGAATTTCACCTTCGGGCTGTAAAAAGGATTGATAAAATACGCGGAAGAGTCATAAGGCTACAGACAAATCGAATAAACGAAGCATAAAAAGGATTATCCTCAGGGTAATCCTTATTTTGCTGCTTGTAATCCTGCTGGCACTGGCTGTGACCGGTATATGGTTCTATTCCAAATACGGAAAGGACCTGGTTGCTTTGAAGGACAGGGCGCATATGATGGTGCTGCAGTCGGATGAGAGTATGTTCAGGGCAACAGAAACTTCCGTCTGCTATTATCAGGACGGTACGGTGATGTCTGTGCTTAAGGGCGAGAAGGATGTTTATTATCTGCCCTATGAGGCCATTCCGAAGAGCGTGGTGAATGCCTTCCTGGCTACGGAGGACAGAAAGTTTTTTGAACATCCGGGCTATGATATATATGCGATTATCCGTGCGGCGCAGGCTTATCTGAAAAACGAGGGCCGTGTGACGCAGGGCGGCAGTACCATCACGCAGCAGCTGGCACGAACTATATTTCTGACAAATGAGAAGACTGTCGAGCGTAAGGTTACGGAAATATTTCTTGCGGCAGAGCTGGAAAAGATTTATTCCAAAGAAAAAATTCTGGAATTTTATATAAACAATGTCTATTTTGCAAACGGCTATTACGGAATTCAGGCCGCATCTGAAGGCTATCTTGGAAAGAGTGTGGATGAGCTGACACTTTCCGAGGCTGCATTTTTGTGCGGTATTCCCAACAGCCCTTCAGATTATAATCCCCGCAAACGTTTTGATAATGCCATGGAGCGCCGCAACAGTGTACTTAAGCAGATGCGCGAGAATGGCTATATTTCAGGTAATGAATATAATGATGCACTGCAGGAGAAGCCGCTGCTGACAGAGGGTGGATTCGAACGTCAGGATTATGCGGAAACCTTCACCTATTACTGTGCGGTGCGTGCGATGATGAACGCAGAGGGCTTTACACTGCGAACTGATTTCTATGATGAGGAGGACCGCGACAGCTACGAGGATATATACGATGAGGAATATCACAGGCTTAAACGCAGTCTTTACACAAAGGGATATCGAATATACACTTCGCTGAACCGCGAGAAGCAGACCATGCTGCAGGAATCGATAAACGAACAGCTGGCGGACTTTAAGACGGTAAATGAAGCCGGAATTTACGAGCTTCAGGCTTCGGGTGTGTGCATTGACAATGAGACAGGCTTTGTAGTGGCTATAATCGGCGGAAGAGGCCAGGAATTTAACGGTTATACGCTGAACAGGGCCTTTCAGAGTCCCAGACAGCCGGGCAGCTCGATAAAGCCGCTGGCAGTATACACACCAGTATTTGAGAACGGCTATTATCCGGACACTATCGTTCTGGACGAAAAATTTGACGGCGGCCCGAGGAATTCCAGCAGTGTATACTCGGGCGAGATTGAGCTTCGATATGCGGTTGCGGTGTCGAAAAATACTATAGCCTGGAAGCTTTTTGAGGAGCTTACACCCGCTGTTGGACTGGGATATCTGAAGCGTATGGGCTTCTCACATCTGGTTAAGAGGGACTATGTTCCGGCAGCATCTTTGGGAGGACTTACTTACGGCGCGACTGCCCTGGAGATGACCTCCGCATACGCAGCACTGGCAAACGGCGGAAGCTTTAGAACGCCCACCTGCATTATGCGAATAACAAATGCGGATGGAACTGCAATAATAGATAATACGGACAAAAGCTCGCGTGCTGCGAATCTGGCCCTTTCGGGCAATACACTTGCGGCAAACGGAGCTAAGTGCACTGCCGGCGAGACCCGCATTTACCAGAAAAACGCGGCACTGATGATGACTGATGTCTTAAAAACCGTTATGACCACCGGTACCGGAAGGCGTCTTGCGCTTGACAATATGATATCCGCAGGAAAAACAGGTACAACCAATGACCAGAAGGACGGCTGGTTTGTAGGCTACACAAAATACTACACCAGCGGAATCTGGGTCGGCTGCGACTATCCCCGCAAGCTGGAGGACCTGATGGGCAATACCTATCCGGGTCATATCTGGCAGGATTACATGAATAAAATCCATAAGGGCCTGCCCAATGCAGATTTTGAGCCCTTCATAGACCCCAGACCAAAGCCTGTCGATACGGACGGAAACGGAATTCCGGACGATGAGGAAGATGCAGACGGAGACGGAATCCCGGACGACATGGAAGACATGGATGGGGATGGAATGCCGGACGACATGGAAGACATGGATGGGGATGGAATACCGGACGACATGGAAGATATGGACGGGGATGGAGACCCGAATCTGCCTCCGACCGGTTTAAATACTGATACGGAAAAGCTCACACCTGACCGGGCGTGGGACGGATTAAATATCCTTTTCTATGGCGAAGACGGAAGCATAATAGTTTTACATGATGGTAAGGACGAGGACGTCTCATATGACTTCGAAGGAAAGCCTGCATATTACGATGATGACGGTAATCGCTACTACTATAATTATCGTGGAGAACGCTACTATGTGGAGCCTGACGGTTATCCGGCCCATTACTTTGAACCCGGAGAGTGGAAGCTGTATGACGCACTGGGGGCAGTGGTCCTCGAAAAAAGATAATACCCGGTCCGTAGTTAATATCGAAGTCGGAAATGGAAAAATGCACTAACAATATAGATAATATAATAAGTTCATAAATAAATTATCAAGATGAGATTATTTGCAATCATCTTCGCAATTTGTCTGCATAATTCCGACGTAGCCAATAAATGATTTCCCGGCTCGGGCGTGGCGAAGGTTCGAAATCATAAGGCCGACTATGGTTGTTGCAATGATGCGTCGTGCACTTGGAAAAGCCGGCTGACGCTACAACATCTTCAGCGGACATTTGAGACCTGCCTTGGTTTTCTTACAGCCACAGACGCGTTTAAAAAGACCTATGTCCGTCAAGCCGTCCATGGAGGGACGGCGCGCCGGGAAGGAGGCCATGGATGGCCGACTCAAGGCGTAGGACATAGATACAACGTGGCTGTGGCTGTTAGTAAACCGCAGGTCGAAACCAAGTTCGCTGAGGACGCTGTAGCGGACAGCCGGCATTATATAAAAACGGCCGCATCATGGCTCTCGACATAATGCGGCCGATTAAGGACCGGGAAATAATTTTATGTGGTCTGGTTGTACTTCTCCATGATTTTGTGGATTCTGTCTGTAGGATCAAGGAACTCGCTGATTGAGTGGTCATGGTTGAGAGTATCGATGATAAGAGCCATGTACTTGCTCATATCGGCACTGATGTACCACTCGCGCTTAAGCAGCTCGGGAGTCTGATAAATCAGGTTGGTAGTAACAACACGGTAGATGAGTCCCTCCTCATAAGCCTTATCAAAACGGTCAAGACCCTCTGTAAAGAGACCGAAGGTAGAACATACGAAAATTCTGCCGGCACCGCGTCTTCTGGTTTCCTGGGCAACCTCGAGCATACTGTCGCCGGAAGAAATCATATCATCGATAATGATACAATCCTTGCCCTCAAGGTCCGAACCAAGGTACTCATGAGCTACGATAGGGTTACGTCCGTTAACAATCTTTGTAAAATCGCGGCGCTTGTAGAAGAGACCCATATCAAGACCGAGAACATTAGCAAAATAAATTGCACGCTCCATAGCACCCTCGTCAGGGCTGATCATCATCATCTTATCAGGCCTGAACTGAATATCGGGAACATTCTTTAACAGAGCCTTGATAAACTGATAGGTAGGCTTAATAGTCTCAAAAGTCTTAAGAGGAATAGCGTTCTGAACTCTGGGATCATGAGCATCGAAGGTGATGATGCTCTCAACGCCCATATTGTAGAGCTCCTCGAGTGCAAGTGCGCAGTCAAGTGACTCACGTGTGGTGCGCTTATGCTGGCGGCTCTCGTAGAGGTAAGGCATAATAACCGTGATACGTCTTGCTTTACCGCCTACGGCTGCGATAACTCTCTTTAAATCCTGGAAGTGGTCATCCGGTGACATATGGTTCATATGACCGCAAACCTTGTATTCCAGACTGTAATTTGTAACATCTACCATAATGTAGAGGTCATAGCCTCTTACTGATTCGCCGATGACACCCTTGCCTTCACCGGTACCAAAACGGGGGCAATTTGACTTAATCAGGAAATGGTCACGCTGGTATCCTGAAAAAGCGATTGTGGAAGTGTGCTCGTTATCTCTCTGGTCGCGCCAGTTAACAAGATGATCGTTAACCTTCTGACCCATTTCGGTACAGCTTTTCAGTGCGATAATGCCGAGCTTGCCTACGGGAATAGATTCTAAAAACTCAATTTGCTGTGACATACAGACCTCCTGGTTTTTTACATATTAACGACCGTATCAGAGAATGGCTCTGAGATCGCGGCCGATAAGTTTTACAAAGGTATAATCCTTGCGGAAACGTGAAAATACACGCTCACCATAGCGGTCACTGAGCTGACCGATGGTAAGATTTGTTGAAATAACGGTAGAACGCTTGTGAAGAATTCTCTCGTTAATAATATTGTAGAGCTCTGAAAGAACAAAGGAATTGGTCATTTCAGTGCCTAAATCATCGATAATGAGTAAATCACAGGTGTAAAGACTGTCGTGTCTGCAGTCCTCACTCTTTTCGTACTCGTCATAGTTGAAATTGTACTTGGCGAGCATATCAATAAGCGAACAGGTGGTGAAATATAACACATAATGTCCGCTTTCAAGTATGGCCTTGGCCAGCGCATTGGAAAGAAAAGTTTTTCCGAGGCCGGTGCCGCCGTATATTAATATATTGTTAAATTCATTGTCAAAATTCGCGGTAAATTCCTTGAGCTTCTGAACGACCTGCAGCATATTCTCGTAGGGTGTAAGCTGAAGCCCTTTGTCAGTGTCCTCAGGATTATTTGAGTAAAGATCAAGCCGGAGAGTATCGAAATTCTCCTGCTCGATGATGCTGTTAAGGTTCGAATCCTTGAAGAGAAGCTTTGTAAGAGCCTCATTATAGCAGCTGCAGCGTTCTTTTACAAGAGAGCCTGTGGCGGGGTCTGTTTTCTCAATAAAGCCTGTGTCCCGGCATTTGTCGCATACATACTTTAAATCAAGATAATCCTCCGGATAGCCTGATACGCGAAGAAGAGTCCTCTTTTCTTCCGAAAGCTTAGCGATTCTGGCATCGAGTGTTTCAAGAAGACTGTTATCGCCTCTGATGGCAGCCAGACCGGCCTTGGTAGCCTCATCGGGAATCCTTAAATCCAGCTCCCTGATAGCAGGAATAGCCGCATATATTTCTTCTGTTTTCCTGTCAAGCTCGCGCTGTGACTGATAACGGCGGTCGTCGTACATATCCCGCATCATATCAAACTGTCTTTTATCTAAGGCCATAAATATGCTGCTACCTTTCTCTGCATGCAAAGCCTGCAGAATAAATTACTGTTTTTTTACTATTCCGAGCTTCTGGCGCTCTATTTCATCGAAATCTTCCTGCGAATAGCTGCGCTGTGCAAACTGAAGCTGGGGGCTTACGGACTGCTTCTTTGAAGCAGCTGCGGCAGCCTTGCGCTCATTTGCGGCATTGCTGATTTCTGCTCTTGTCTTGTAGCCTGCCTCGTACCATTTTGAAAGAATCGAATCGGCATATTCGAAGCTGGGCTTTGAAATGCTGAGCATTGTTCTGCTGCAGGCTTCTCTTATGAGATCCTCGGGCATCTTCAGCTCGTCATACCAGCGGCGCAGGAAATTAAGCTCTGCCTCGCCGAAGCTGCGCTTGATGCCGAAGGCGGCCTTTACAGCGGCGTATTTGTTTGAAAATTCCTCAATCTGGCGCTTGGCATCATCTACTGTTCTGACACCTGCATTATGCCATTCACGGGCAACTTTTTCAATATAGGCATTTGACTTTTTACCGAGACTTACGCAATGGCTGTAAAGGAATTTAATAAGCTCGGCGGGAAAATCAAGCGATTCAAAAATAAATGAAGGAGTCTGCAAATCACGATGAGTGAGTGTTTTTTCAAGCGCGGTCTCAATATAATCGAGAAGATTGTCGAAATCGGGATATTCGTTCCTGAAGCCTGAAATCATCTCTGAAGAATAGTTGGGGCGCTCAATCTCCTTCTTTTCAGCGGCAGCGGGCTTGGGGCTGCTTGTCTTTGTACTGTCCTTGGCATATTCTGCGGGAGCCTCTTTTTGGGAAGTCTTTGAAGCTTTTTTCTCAACGGAGATTACAGCCGTATCGACGCTGATATCCTCCTCATCTTCAATGTCCTCGCCGTTTTCGTCGAGGTCGAGGTCGCGGATCAGAATATTTGTGATTCTGCCGTTACGGGCACAGGTGACCGAAATAATCTGCTTACTGTCCCAGTATTTGAGCGCAGTGCGGATGTCCTTCTCGGTCTCGTCAAGTGCTTCAGCCATGGCGCTGATATTGACAGACAGGGTGGGGTCCTGGAAGCAGCGGAGCAGGTAAATATAAACCTTGACGTCGCTTCCTCTGGCCTCTGCCATATAATTATCTATGAACTTATTTGAAATCCTGGTGTCGGTTGTGCGACAGCCGTAGGATAATGTAATGCTGGAATCCATATAAGTCACCATTCCTTACTAACAGCTTCTGTATCATGCACCGCCTTTTGCGGTAATTCTTCATACAATCGATGCCGAACTCTCGGCTTGTGCATTATAGCATAGAAAGCTCTTTATGCAAACCGAAAAATGACGGTTAAACAACTGTCGAAAGGAATTGTGGATAATGTGGATAACAGCCGAAATCCACTAAATATTGCATTCTCAAAAGCGTGAAAGGAATTGTGGATAATGTGGATAACTTTGTTATTTAATGAGCGCTTCGCCGATGTTTACTACATCTCCGGCACCCATTGTTATCAACATGTCACCTGTGGAGCAATTTTGTCTTAAAAAGTCCTCAATTTTTTCAAAGTCGGGAAAATAGTAAACATCTTTACCATTTTTGACTTTGATGTCATTGGCCAGCATCTCTGATGAAATGGTGCCCGGATCCTTTTCTCTGGCTGCGTAAATATCGGCCAGAACTATTCCGTCGGCAAGTGCGAGAGCATCGCAGATTTCCTGCCTGAAGGAAATGGTTCTTGAGTAGGTGTGGGGCTGGAAAACAACCCAGAGCTTCTTGTGGGGACATTTCTGTGCGGCAAGAAGTGTAGCACGCATTTCCGTAGGGTGATGTGCATAGTCATCGATTACGGTAACTCCGTTAAATTCGCCCTTTCTTTCAAAACGGCGCTCGGTACCCTTGAATTTGCTGAGACCTTCGCGGATATCATCGAGTGAAATTCCGCAGCTTAAGGCCATTGCGGCTACCGCAACGGAATTGCTTACGTTATGCTCGCCGGGAACGCTGAGTGTGATTTCGCCGAGCTTTTCACCGTTGCAGGTGAGAGTGTAGCGGCCGCAGTCATAATCATCGTAGGAAATTTCACAGGCACTGTAATAGCTGCCGGCGCTGCCCTTATCTGCGGGCGAATCGCCCAGACCGTAGGTAATCACGGGACATTTAACCGTATTGAAAAGTTCTGTATAGTCGGGAATATCTTTATTAATAACCAGAAGACCGTCGGAGGGAATCAGCTCTGCGAAGCTTCTGTAGGAATTACGCATATTTTCGAGAGTCTTGAAATAATCGAGATGCTCTGCTTCAACATTTGTGATAATAGCGTGAGTAGGATGAAAATGAAGGAAGCTGTCACTGTATTCGCAGCTTTCTATGATGAAATTGTCGGGACCGCCGTTACGCATGTTTCCTTCGATTGCATCAAGTACACCGCCCACTGAAATGGTGGGGTCGAGACCTGCCTGAAGGGCAACCAGTGAAAGCATGGAGGTTGTGGTAGTTTTACCGTGGGTTCCCGCAACCGAGAAATTTCTTTTATAGTGAAGCATTACATCGCCGACGAGGCCTGAGCGCTCGATAGAAGGAATTCCGCGTTCGGCAGCGGCCAGACGCTCGGGGTTGTCAGGCTTTACTGCTGCGGTATAAACCACTACGTCACAGTCGGCGGGAATATTTTCCGCTCTGTTTCCGTAAAAAATCCTGATTCCGAGTGATTCGAGACGCTTGGTAATCTTGCTTTCCTTTGAGTCAGAGCCCGTGACGGTGAATCCCTTTGTGCAGAGAAGCTCGGCAAAGCCGCTCATGCTGATGCCGCCGATACCGATAAAATGCACCCTGCCGGGATTGCTAAAATCTATATAACGCATATGTGTACCATACCTTTCTCCGGAAATATGCTTCTGCAAAAGCTTGTAAATGCTGAATATTCTGTTTTTTGACGCTGTCTTTATGCAGTTTTTATACAATAAAGAAGTTTCTGCCGCTTTTATTATAGCCACTAAGCAGCGGAGTGTAAAGCAGGAATGAGTAAAAAAAGAAAAACTGTTAAAGAGTATCCAAGACTGCAAAAATGCGGGAAAATGCCTTGTAAAAAAGTTACAAAAAAATGATGGGAATAAAATGTTTTTTAGTTGAAAATTACAAGAAGGTGTGATATGATTAGTTTTGAGGAAGTTTGCTTCCCGAATTTGTTGATGGAGGTGATTTGTTTGATCAGGAAAGAAATGATAGCCATGCTTCTTGCGGGTGGTCAGGGCTCACGTCTCGGTATCCTTACCTCAGATATGGCAAAGCCTGCCGTAAGCTACGGCGGCAAGTACAGAATTATAGACTTTCCTTTGAGCAATTGCATTAATTCAGGTGTTGACACAGTAGGTGTACTTACACAGTACCAGCCTCTGAGACTGAACACCCATATCGGAATCGGTATTCCGTGGGATCTTGATAGAAATATTGGTGGCGTAAGTATTCTGCCTCCTTACGAGAAGAGCAGCAATGCAGAATGGTACACCGGTACCGCGAACGCTATATACCAGAACCTCCGATTCATTGAATATTATAATCCGGAGTACGTCCTTATTCTGGGCGGCGACCATATTTACAAGATGGATTATGAGATTCTTCTTGATTTCCATAAGGCGAATAATGCAGACATTACTCTTGCAACATATCCTGTTGCATGGGAGGACGCTTCAAGATTCGGTCTTGTTATCACAGATGAGAACAAGAGAGTTATCGATTTTGAGGAGAAGCCTGCAAAGCCCAGAAGCAACCTTGCTTCAATGGGTATTTACATCTTTAGCTGGAAGGTACTGCGTGATGCTCTTATCAAGCTTAAGGATCAGCCCGGCTGTGACTTCGGTATGCATGTAATTCCTTATATCCATCAGAATGGCGGAAGGGTATTTGCATTCGAGTATAACGGCTACTGGAAGGATGTAGGAACTCTGTCAGCATACTGGGAGTCGAACATGGAGCTTATTGATCTCGTTCCCGACTTCAACCTCTATGAGGAGTTCTGGAAGATTTATACCAAGAGCGACGTGGTTACCGCACAGTATCTTGGCGAGAACGCAGTCATGAGCCGAAGCATTATCGGTGAGGGTGCTGAGATTTACGGAAGCGTATATAATTCGGTTATCGGACCCGAGGTTGTTATCGAGGAGGGCGCTGTTGTCTGTGATTCAATTATCATGAACGGTACCCGTATCGGTAAGGGCACAAAGGTTTATAAATCTATTATGGCTGAGAAGGTTACGGTCGGTGACGGCTGTGAGCTCGGTATCGGTGATGAGGTTGAGAATAAGCTTCATCCCAAGATTTACTGTAACGGTCTTGTTACTCTCGGTGAGGGTACAGTTATTCCGGATGGCATCCATATCGGAAAGAATACCGTTATTTCCGGCGTTACAACAGCTGAGGATTATGCAAACGGCTGGCTTGGCGGCGGCGAAAGTCTGATAAAGGCAGGTGAGAACGCATGAGAGCAATAGGAATAGTACTTGCAGGTGGAAATAATCCGAGAATGCGTGAGCTTACCAATAAGCGTGCCGTAGCAGCGATGCCTATCGCAGGAAGCTACCGCGCCGTTGACTTCGCGCTTAGCAGTCTTGCTAATTCAAAGGTTCAGAAGGTTGCTGTTCTTACACAGTATAATTCACGTTCACTTAATGAGCATATGAGTTCATCAAAGTGGTGGGATTTCGGACGTAAGCAGGGCGGTCTCTATGTATTTACCCCCTCTATCACAGCAGATAATTCTTTCTGGTACAGAGGAACCGCAGATTCCATTTACCAGAATATCGAGTATCTTCGTGACAGCCATGAGCCCTATGTTGTAATCAGCTCGGGTGATATTATTTATAAGATGGATTTCAATAAGGTGCTTGAGTACCATATTGATAAAAAGGCTGATATTACCGTTGTCTGCAAGCGTCTTGAAAAGGGTGCCGATACAAGCCGTTACGGCGTTGTTTCAACAAATGAGGACGGCCGTATCACAGCTTTTGATGAGAAGCCCAATATCGCAGGTGAGGAGGATGCTCCTCTTATCAATGCCGGTATCTACGTTATCAGAAGACGTCAGCTCATCGAGCTTCTTGAGAGGGCACATGATGAGGAGCGCTACGACCTTGTTCGTGATATTATCATCAGATACAGAGATATCAAGAAGGTTTATGCTTACGAGCATGAGGAGTACTGGCGTAATATCGCATCTGCAGATGATTATTATCAGGCTAATATGGACTTCCTTAAGTCAGATATCAGAAACTACTTCTTCAAGCAGTATCCTGATGTTTACTCAAAGGTGGATGACCTTCCTCCTGCAAAGTATAATGCAGGCGCAGAGGTTCGCAACAGCCTTGTTGCCAGCGGAACCATCGTAAACGGTAAGATTGAGAATTCTGTTATATTTAAGCAGGCCTATATCGGCAATAACTGTACAATCAGAAATTCAATTATTCTCAATAACGTTCACATCGGTGATAATTCATATATCGAGAACTGTATTATTGAAAGTCATGATACCATCAAGCCCGGAAGCAATTATGTGGGCGAGGACGGCAAGACTAAGATTATCGTTGAGAGAAACGACAGATACGAGATTTAAAGTTAATAATGAATTTTGGCCCCTTCGGTTCAGCTGAGGGGGCTTAAGTTTTTAATTGCCGCATTGAAAGGGAAGCAATGCGGCTAAAAATTTTGATAGAGGGCTGAAGTAATTATGAGGAGAAGTATTTATGCGGATTAGGTTATGGATAAGTATATGTCTGATAGCTCTTTTGTTAACTTCTTGTGTAAGAATCTTTATCTCTGAAAAAGCAGAAGAACCGGAGGAGAAGGTACTCAACTTTACTAAGAAAACCCATAATTACAGTCAGGGTACACCTGAAGATTATATATGCACTGTGCTTGATGAAGGGGTATTGGAACTAATTGATTACAGTGATAAGGAAGCCTATTTTACGGGACATGTACAGAAATGGAAATTTAAAATAATAGGTGAGGGTACTGTAAGGCTTCTTTGGGAACATGTAGATGGTACGTTGTTAATAGATCATTATACTGAAACGTATACCTTCGATGCAGCTGGTAATTATACGATGGAATATGATTGTATGGTTCAGGGTATAAAATATATTTTGTATCATAAAGATGATGAGAGCAGAACAATTCAAGGGTATTTTACTGATTTTAATGGAAAACTCCATTTTTATTCTGTTGAGTCAGAATTATTGAATGGAAGAGGAATTGATGATGTTTATAGTTATTTACTTGAAAATTTCGAAGCGTTTGAAGCCGTAGCGACGATAAGCAGAGAAGCGTTAAGTGAGAGCTACATGGATCTTCAAAGTGTGCCTGAGGTTGAGGGTATAATAAAAGATGAAGTCACTGAATTATATGGGGTCACATTGATAGGAGAAACAAAAATTAGGTATGCATTAATTGCCACACAATCTGATGAGGATACCTGTTATTGTTCAGAGGAGGCCCTAAAAATAATTAAGGTGTTTGGTGACGACTGGGCAAAGTATACACCGGACTAAACAATATAATAGAGGCAAGGAAACCTATCTGCTTCAGGATGTTGGTTCCCTTGCTTCTGAGGGGGACTTAAGTTTTTAATTGCCGCATTGAAAGGGAAGCAATGCGGCTAAAAATTTTGATAGAGGGCTGAAGTAA
Organism: Lachnospiraceae bacterium; assembly: GCA_024403355.1. GTDB lineage: Bacteria > Bacillota > Clostridia > Lachnospirales > Lachnospiraceae > RUG11977. The sequence continues at coordinate 23,596 of JAKSRW010000020.1, read as the reverse complement.
TTATGAGGAGAAGTATTTATGCGGATTAGGTTATGGATAAGTATATGTCTGATAGCTCTTTTGTTAACTTCTTGTGTAAGAATCTTTATCTCTGAAAAAGCAGAAGAACCGGAGGAGAAGGTACTCAACTTTACTAAGAAAACCCATAATTACAGTCAGGGTACACCTGAAGATTATATATGCACTGTGCTTGATGAAGGGGTATTGGAACTAATTGATTACAGTGATAAGGAAGCCTATTTTACGGGACATGTACAGAAATGGAAATTTAAAATAATAGGTGAGGGTACTGTAAGGCTTCTTTGGGAACATGTAGATGGTACGTTGTTAATAGATCATTATACTGAAACGTATACCTTCGATGCAGCTGGTAATTATACGATGGAAACTGATTATATGATGCGTTGTCTGAGATATATGATGGTGGGACCGGTTACCGACGATTCAACAAGTTTGCAGGGATATGTGGTTGATTTTAATGGTAAAAAGAGTTTCTTTAGTTATGATTTGTCAAGAATCAATGGAATCACAATCAATACAATCTTTGAGGATTACTTTAATGGTACAGAGGTGTTTACAAAAACTCCTTTTATTCCTCAGTCGCAATATCTTGGAACGATACAATATCTTTTGAGGATACATGGCATGGAAAATAATCCACGCATGCAATTGGATGAAAAGAGTCGGTTATATAGGTTTGTTCCACATATGAATCGGGATGCGGAAGTTGAGTGGTACGAATATCATTTATTAGCTGAAACGGATGGGGATAGTTTGACGGTTGCAGATGATGCAGTTAACGCTGTCATTAAAATTCTCGGTGACGACTGGGCAAAGTACACACCGGACTAAACAATATAATAGAGGCAAGGAAACCTATCTGCTTCCGGATGTTGGTTCCCTTGCTTCTGAGGGGGGTTAAGTTTTTATTGACGTATCAGTGAGAACGGATTACAATTAAAATTGTGGGAGAATTCGTATTTTTCGGGATTCTTCAAAAAATTATCATGCCGGATCTGCACTGGATCTGGGGTGAAAAGGTATGGCGGTAAAATGAAGAGGAAAACATCAAGAGCTTTAAAAATAACCTGGCTGGTGACGATGCTTATCGGTATCGTGGTGCTTGTGGTATATGTTGTGAAGCTGACAAAAATAGATAAGCAGCAAAGTCTTAACAATTCGGCGGTTTCTTCGGATGACAAGAATGCGGATACCGGTATAAAATATGCGGATTCGGCTGCGGACAAGAATACGGTTTCCGGACTTGACGGACTTAACTTAGGCGGAAAAGGTGACCAAAACGCTGCTTCTTCGCCCGAACAGATGGCAAACAGCAGCGGTGATGAGGCGACCTATGATATAACGGGTGCCGGAGCTTCCGGAGATAAGGCTTCTGAAGAAGCAGCCGGCAGTGCAGACGCTTCGGGAACTGACAAAAGCAAAGATACTACAGGAAAAACTGATGGGTCACAGACTGCGGGAGCTGATGGCAGTGCGGATACAGCCGATAAATCTGAGACCGCTTCGGGTGATAAGTCTGATGAAGATGGCAGTGCAGGTAAGGCTGATGCAGATAAATCTGATTCTGACAGCGATAAAGAGTCTGATGACTCAGATAAAAGCGACTCGAACAAATCTGACGCAGGAGATAAGAGCTACGCAACAGACAAGTATCACGGAGTGGACCCTTCCAAGCCCATGGTAGCACTCAGCTACGATGACGGCCCGGGTATTTATACTGACAAAATCCTTGAGGTTCTGAAGCAGTACGGTGCACATGCGACCTTCTTCACGCTTGGCGAGTGCAGCCGTAATTATCCCGATCAGCTCCGTCATATATATGAGTCGGGCTGCGAGGTCGGAAGCCATACCATTAACCATAAGAATCTGAAGAAGGAATCGAAGGATTCCATTATCCATCAGCTTGAGGGTAATCAGGAAATCATTAATGAAATTCTGGGCGTGGAGCTTTTGAGTATCATCAGACCGCCCTACGGAAATTATAATGATACTGTTAAAAGTCTGGCTAAGGCACCTTTAGTAAACTGGTCGGTTGATACTCTCGACTGGAGCAGTAAAAATGCCCAGAAGGTATTCGAAGAGGTTAAAAAACAGGTGGATGACGGTGCCATCATCCTTTGTCATGATATTTACGAAAGCACCTATGAGGCGACAAAGCTTTTTGTTCCCTGGCTGATTGAGCAGGGCTATCAGATATGTACCGTAACCGATATGTACAGCTCGCGCGGTGAGTTCCAGAAGCCCGGCGTAGTATACAGCCATACAATGAGTGCAAAGAAATTCCTCGAAAATCAGGAAAAAGAGAACTGAAACAGCAGGGCCGGTCAACAGAATATTTAAAAAGCGAAAGGAGGATATATGCGTTTTCTTGTAAAGCTGCTTAATCGCATAAGTATAAAAAGGAAACTGCTTATTATCTTCCTTTTTTGTGTTATTCTGCCGATGATTTTTACAGATGCGGTGGTAATGTACATCATGGTTTCCACGGCGGCCAGGGATGATATGGATATGATGCAGAATGTAGTGGATTCCGCAAAATACACGATTCGTGACTACTGTGATACCGGATATAATCTTATGCTGCGTATTTCGGAAAATAAGAATGTAAATCTGGCTTCCGTTGTGCCCTATAATTCCAATCTTGATTACTATATCAAATATTTTGAGCTTTCAAAAAACAAGCTTTTTTCGAACGGCCGAAGCATTGTGACTATCTATCCCGAAAATGAGAATATCATAAACGGCGGTAACTTCCAGCGCCGTTCAAAAATTACCGATACCGAATGGTACAGACAGTTTGAGGCCTTTAACAGAAAAACAATTCCCTATGTTGACCCCAGCGATACCTATATTTATGTGGATTATACAAAGGTTAACTGGGAGGAAAAACGCGTATTTTCCATGATTTGCGATTATGATTTCTATGAGGAGTCAAACGGAATTACGGGTAATAATATTATTAAGGTTGATCTTAACTACAGCAGTATTGTGCAGGCTATTGAGAATGCAAAATACGGAACATCGCTTTATATATGCCTTGATGATAAGATTATTTTCTCGAATGATAAAAAGGGCGGTCTGCATGCGGATTTCAGCAGGATTTCTGAAATTGATGCGGATGCCGTAGGCTTAAAGGAAAGAATAAAGCTTTATGATAAGCAGTTCGATATCTATGTATTAAAAAATGAAAATGTGACCTGGACGGCCATCCGTGAGAACTGGTTTCTGGTTGTTGCGCTTCTCGGACTTAACGTTTTCTTCCCGATGGTCACATTCCTGCTGCTGAATAAGTCCTTTACCGAGCGTTTGAGCGTGCTTTCAAAGTCCTTTGCATCGGAAGCAAATGAGAGCCTGATTACGATTCCTGAGGTTGACGGAACGGACGATATCAGTACCCTGATGCACGCCTACAACGATATGGCGACTCGTATCAACAATCTTATCGAAACTGAGTATAAGGAACGCCTGAAGCGTCAGGAAGTGGATATTGCGAAGCAGAGGGCCGAGCTTGAGGCGCTTCATTCGCAGATTAACCCTCATTTTCTCTTTAATGCTCTTGAAAGCATCCGAATGCACAGCGTTTTGAAGCAGGAAAACGAGACTGCCCGAATGGTGGAGAAGCTCGCGATGATGCAGCGTCAGAATGTTGAATGGGGAAATGATTACGTTTCGGTGGCGAATGAAATAAGGCTTGTTGAGGCTTATCTTGAGCTTCAAAAGTACAGATTCGGCAATAAACTGATGTATGAGGTGAGTGTGGACGATGACTGCCGCGATATACGTGTGCCGAAAATCACACTTGTTACCTTTGTTGAAAACGCCTGCGTCCACAGTATGGAGAAGAAGACCTCGGTCTGCTGGATATTTGTCAGGGTTTCGCGTGAATATGACACGCTTGTACTGGAGGTAGAGGATACGGGAAACGGTATCCCGGAGGATGCCTGCAGACAGCTGGTTGAGGACATGCGCAATGTAGATATTGAAATGATCCGCGGCAAAAAGAGCATCGGAATTCTTAATGCGGCTCTCCGTCTTAAAATGTTCACCGAACAGAGGGCGGTATTTGATATCGAAAGCGAATCGGGTGTAGGTACGCTTATTACCATTAAAATGCCGATAATCGGCGAAAATAAGGTTTACGGAGGGATAGAGGATGCTTAAGGTTTTGCTTGTTGATGACGAGAATATTATTTTGCAGGGACTTTCCGTAATTATTGACTGGGAAAAAGAAGGCTTCGATATTATAGGAAAAGCGGGCAACGGCCGTGAGGCTCTTGAAAAAATTAAGGCGGAGAATCCGGATGTGGTCATTTCGGACATCAGAATGCCCGTGATGACGGGACTCGAGCTTTTGGAAAAGGTAAGAAAAGAGAATATTTCCGATGCGAATTTTATCATTCTTACAGGCTTTGATGACTTTGAATATGCCAGAACCGCATTGAAAAATAATGCTCTTGACTATCTTTTGAAGCCGGTGGAGAAGGATGAGCTTCTGGGCGCATTGAATAAAGCAAAGGAAATCCGTGCAGAGAAGGAAAAGAACGATGAAAGTGAGATTGACCGCCGCAAGGAGGTTTTCTCGAGAAATATTATTTCTATTATAAAAGGAAAGCCCGATAATGACAGCGTAATGCTTGTAAAGGAGCATCTGGGCGAGCTGTCGGGCGTGCGCTATGTGTCTGTTGAGCTGGACGAGACCGAGGATTCCGTAAAGGAGGCTTCGGATGAGAAGAAGAGAAGCATGCAGAAGGAGCTCTACATGAAGTGCTGCGAGATTACGGGCGATGAATTTCGCTGCGTATTTGATGTTTCACTTCGCGGCAGCTACTATGATGTGGGTATTATTTACAGTGATGAACTGCTGACAGACGACCTGAATGAGAGAAGCTATCTTGAAAAAATGAAAAAGGAGCTTTGCGACGGACTTGATTTCCCTATTATCATTAATCCGGGCGGCAGGGTCGGGAAAATTGAGGAGCTTGCCGAATCCTGCAAATCGGTCATGCTTGTAAACTTCATCAGAGGCTTTGAAATGAGCACCGACAGGTCTGAGGTAAATGACGAATGGGCCGGTCAGGGCGGAAATCTCGATAAAGCCGGCATAGATGAGCTGATACATGCGGTGGAGATTAATTCGCAGGATGAGATAAAAAGCGGTACGAAGAAGATGTGCGAGGGCCTGGCAAAGGGAGAGAGCCGAATTACGGATATGGTTATCAATTACCTGCTCTTCGAACTGATGCACATTGCACGCGAGGTAAATGCGGACATTAACCAGGAGGAAATCGTACATAATATCGGTAATTCGGCATTTGACGACCTTTACCTGGACGGTGATGTGGAGAATATGACGAAGATGCTTCTGAATTTCTCTGAATACCTTGTTGAGCTGAGGGGCGACAATGCGGCGGGCGTTCTGAAAAGCATTGAAGCCGATATGAGGGAAAATTACAAGGACAATCTTACCCTGAAGGACTTCGGCAAAAAATACTTTGTGAATGCGGCATATCTGGGTCAGCTGTTCAAGTCAAGATACGGTATGTCCTTCAAATCCTTCCTTCATAAAATCAGAATTGAGAAGGCGGAGGAGCTTTTACTTCACACCGATATGAAAATGTACAATATAGCAGAGGCGGTGGGCTACAAGGATGCCGATTATTTCATTAATCATTTCATCGCCGAGAAGGGCTGTACCCCTACAAAGTATAGAAAACAGGTAAATAATTAAGGTTTTTCTGCGAAAATGTAAAATTTACCCCCAAAAGGCAAAATTTAGTCAAAAATCTACAAAAAAGGAAAGCTGCACCTTCACAATTATATATAATAACTACAAAAATACCCGGTAAAATTATGTACAAATTGTTAACACCTATATTTTATCGGGTTTTTTTTCTAAATATATAGGGTTGTTCAATATGGACTTTGGAAGTAAAATAGGTACAGTAGCAATAATGCTACGAAAATTTGAGGAGGTCAATATGAAAAAGAGACTTTTAGCTATGTTCCTTGTATTAGCTATGGGTGCTTCTGTTCTTGCAGGTTGTTCAAAGACAGAAGAGAAGCCCGCTGATTCAAGCGCAACAACAACACAGGCTCCTGCAGACGAGACAAAGCCCGCAGACGAGACAAAGCCCGCAGATGATGCTAAGCCCGCAGACGATGCAAAGCCCGCTGATGATGCAACACCTGTAGACACAACACCCGTTGATGCACCCGATGGTATTGATACTGAAGAAGTAACAGAGTTTACATTCTACATCACAATGCCCGGTTCAGAAATCAACTCAGACAACGATATCGCTGAGATGATCGCTGAGAAGTGGGGTGTAAAGGTTAAGGAGACTTGGTTAACAGGTCAGACAGCTTCAGAGGCAACAGGTACAATGATCGCATCAGGCAAGTACACAGACTTCATCGATTCAGATGAAATGAACATGCTTGTTGAGGCTAATGCACTCATTGCTCTTGATGACTACATCGATCAGTATCCTGAGTTCAGAGATACATGGTTCACAAAGGCAGAGTGGGATAAGTTCCGTCAGCCCGATGGCCATATCTACTGGATCAATCCTTTCGGAAACAACTATGGAACACCTCGTCCCACAACACACAACGACGAAGCATTCTGGATGCAGGTTCGTGTACTTGAGTGGGCTGGTTATCCCCAGATTCAGACACTTGATGATTACTTCAGTGTAATTGATTCTTACCTTGAGGCTAATCCTACAATGGCTGATGGCACACCTAACATCGGTTACACAATCCTCTGTGAGGACTGGAGATACTTCTGTATTGAGAACGCAGGTCAGTTCCTTGCAGGATATCCTAACGATGGTTCAGTTATTGTAGAGAAGGACACAATGACAATCGCTGATTACAACACATCAGAAGATACAAAGCTTTACCTTCAGAAGCTCAATGAAGAGTACAAGAAGGGCACTGTAGATCCCGAGTCATTCACACAGACATACGATGAGTACATCGCTAAGCTTACAACAGGTCGTGTACTTGGTATGTGTGATCAGTGGTGGGATTTCGCTTACACTGTAGAGCCTCAGTACAAGATCCAGACATGTGGTGATGTTACTCTTGAGGAGTACGGATGTAACTATGTTCCTTTCGGTCTTACAACACACGCTGGTGATGTTAACAGATGGCATACATATGGTGATACTGTAAACCAGGCTTCTGGTATCGCTATCACAAAGGATTGCCAGGATCCCGATAAGGCATTCTGGTTCATCGTACAGTGTGCTATGGATTCAGAGCTCCATGACCTCAGATTCTGGGGTGTTAAGGGCGTTGACTACGAAGTTGATGCAGATGGTATGTACTACAGAACAGATGAGATGAGACTTAATGTTGCTGATACTACATACAAGGCAGCTCACCTTTGCGATTACAGCTACTTCCCTCAGTGGAGTGGTACACACTGGGATGGCAAGAACGCAATGTCACCTTCAGAGCAGGCTTCAGAGTTCATGTCAGGTATGGCTGAGCCCCTTAAGAAGTGCTTCGAGGCTTATGGCGTTGGTTCATATCCTGAGATGATCGGTTCAGTTGTTGAAGAGAACGGCCCTTGGTTCCCTATGTACAGCTACTCTAACAACTTCACAACAGCTACACCCGGTGGTATGGCTTGGAAGTTAATGGGTGATGTAAAGCACGAGTGGTTACCTAAGGTAGTTATGGCTGCAGACTTCGAGGCTGGCTACGCTGAGTACATGGATGTTTACAACACATGTAATCCTCAGGATTTCATTGCAGAGATGCAGGCAATCCTTGATACTTACAAGTAATTCGAAAACTAATTTCGAAAAAATCTGATTATTAAGAAAGAAGCGGTAATCGTATTCCTACGGGGACGCTATTGCCGCTTCCTTTTTTGAGGATAGGAGAAGCCTTATGTCGAATCAGAAGAAAAACGACAATGGTTCACAGAATACAAATTCTGTTGAGACAAAAGTAGCAGATACAAAAAAAGGTGGGAAAAATGCTACCGGGTCTACATTCGTTGTAACCGCAAGCGGTTCAACACTTGAGTATGCTGCCCCTGTTAAGAGGGACAAGAAGTTTACCTGGAAAGAGGTAAAACGTCAGAAATCACTTATTTTTATCAGTGCACTTGTATTTATTTACGGCTGTATTTTCTATTACTGGCCTTTAACAGGTTGGGGTATGGCATTCGTAGATTACAAGCCTACCGCTGGTATTCTTGGTTCAAAATGGATCGGACTTGAGAAATTTGAATTCCTCTTCACCAATCCGCTTAACAAGTTCTGGCCTACAATGCGTAACACATTCTGTATGGGTCTTTTGAACCTTGTTACAACAACAGTTATGGCGGTATTATTTGCCATCCTGTTAAATGAAATTAAATCGAATATTATTAAGAAGCCCATTCAGACAATATCATACCTGCCTCACTTCCTTTCATGGATTATCGTTACAGGTATCCTTCATGATTCATTATCATCAACAGGTATTGTAAATGACCTTCTTATGAAGATGGGTGCTATTGATTCACCGATCAATGCTTTCGCCGAACCGAATTACTTCTGGGGAATTGTCGCGTTTGCGAACTGTTGGAAGGAAACCGGTTGGAATGCCATTATTTATCTGGCTGCTATTACATCTATTGACCCTTGTCTTTACGAAGCAGCTTCAATCGATGGTGCCGGCAGACTGCAGAAGATTAGATATATTACGCTTCCCGGTATTCGTCCTACATTCATGATTCTCTTACTTATCAATGTAGGTAACGTACTTAATGCCGGTTTCGAAGTACAGTATCTCCTTGGAAACGGTCTTGTAAAGAGCGTTTCTCAGACAATTGACATCTTCGTTCTTGACTGGGGTATCAGCCAGAACGACTTCTCACTCGGTAGTGCGGCCGGTATTTTCAAGAGTGTTATCAGTATCGTACTGATATTCATTGCCAATACCATTGCCAAGAAGACCGGCGATGAGAGATTATTCTAAGGAAGGGGGATGGAAAAATGTCAGACGAGATTCAGGTACAGGAGACAGATGTGAAAGCTTCAGGCGATCGCGATACTGTTGTATTAAAGAAAACCGCTCCCGAATATACAAAATATAAGAGAGCAAAGAAGTTAACACATCATGTTTCAGCAAGCAATGTTATTTTTAACATTTTCCTTGTATTATTCATGGTTATTTTCGTGGTAATTACCATTTACCCTGTTATTAACACAATTGCCCTTTCATTCAATGATGGTGGTGATGCGGTAAGAGGTGGTATTTACCTCCTCCCCAGAAAGTTTGCAATGAAGAACTATGAAACAGTTCTTGCGATTGAAAACTTCCCTGTAGGTGCTAAAATTTCAGTTCTCAGAACAGTAATTGGAACCTTATCTTCACTGGCAGTAAATGCACTTCTTGCATTCGTTGTCAGCCGTAAGAGATTCCTTTTCAAGACTTCACTGTCATTCTTCTGGGTACTTACAATGTATGTTAACGGTGGACTTATTCCTATCTTCGTTCTTTACAAGAACCTTGGTTTCACAGATTCATTCTGGGTATATATTGTTCCCGGTATGATCAGTGCATGGAATATGCTGGTATTACGTACATATATGAATGGTCTTCCCGATTCACTCGAGGAGTCAGCACAGCTCGATGGTGCAGGCTACTGGACAATCTTCGTAAAGATTATTTCACCTTTGTGTAAACCTGTTTACGCAACAATCGCTCTCTTCGTAGCGGTTGGTCAGTGGAACTCATGGTTTGACGCAATGCTCTATAACAAGACATCCGCTATTTATACTACACTTCAGTACGAGCTTATGAAGCTGCTTTCATCAGTTATGCAGCAGAGTGGTAGTGCAGATAGTGCAAAGAACAATGCAGCATCCGCAACAGTTACACCTATTACAGTACGTGCGGCAGCTACAGTAGTTACAATGCTTCCTATTATCTGCTTGTATCCTTTCCTGCAGAGATATTTCGTAACCGGTCTTACAATCGGTGGTGTAAAGGAATGATTTATAGTATAAAAAAGAAAGGAATGTGTGGTCTACTTTAAGGATGATCATACAAGAGAGAAAATGAGCGTAAATTATGATGGCAAATTTGGCCTTAAAAAAACTCTCGAATCGCTTATTGTTTATCGTGTGATTGCTGTGGTTCTTGCTTTAGCTTCTGCAGCTACAGCATTTATGCCTTGGGTATATATCAAGATTAACAAGGTGGAAGACACAAAGACTATGCTTGGTCTTGGTTCCTTCAATGACTGGTTCAGTTCATTAAAGTCATATACAAAGGCTCTTACATCTACTAACGAGAAGACAATTACACTGTTAAATCAGTTTAAGACATTCCGAGCAGTTCTTATGATAGTGTATGTACTTACACTTATTGTATTAGTAGTATCAATCGTATGTGCAGTAATGTTGTTCATTAAGGGTAAGAAGCAGTGGGTATATAATGTATACAGAACAGTATCACTTATTACTCTTTCAGTTGTAGCAGTAATGTTCCTTCTTATTATGTCATTACCCAATTCAAAGTCAGCCGTATTCTTTAACGGTCTGTTTAAATTCCAGCTGGCACCGTTTATAATGATGCTATGCGAGATTATTGCATATTTGGTTGTTTCAAAGAAACTGGTTGATGATTCCGTAGCTGTCGGATTCTTCTATCCTGAAACAATTCCTTCACTTCCTGAGTACAAGGAGTTCCTTGAGACTGCAGAGAGAGAAGAGGCAGCTGCAGTTGCTATGAATGCACCTGTACCCCCTTCAAAGAAGGTTAGTAAATAATTAAGTTGATATGAATTTTTCGCCCCGGTTTTTGCCGGGGCGATTGTTTTCTTAAAATTTACAAAAAACTATTGACAAAACGGAATTTAGATGATAATATTCTCAAGGTTGCATTAAGCAATCGGTATTAACTATGTTAATGCCTGACCGAAGACAGCAGGTATCTGATGCGAAATCCAATAACAAGTAAGTGTCAGATGTAAGCTCCGTGACAGGACGCCCGCCGAGGGGAATGTTTATGATATTATTTTGATTCATACAGCTTTCCTGATTTTTGGTCGGGGAAGCTGTTTTTATATCATTTGACTCCTGTTGGAAGCTTTTTGTTCCGCATACAAGCAGAAAGCACCGGGATGAGATCCTATAGAAAAGCTTCCGAAAATAATTACAGGAGGAAAATCAAATGGCAAAGGTTGAACTTAAGGCCCCCATTATCGAAGAGATTAAGGGTCATGTTGCAAATGCGAAGGCAGCCGTTGTTATTAACTACTGTGGAATCACAGTTGAGCAGGATACTCAGCTCCGTAAGAAGTTAAGAGAAGCTGGTGTTGTATACAAGGTATACAAGAACACTTTCTTAAAGCGTGCTTTTGAAGGAACTGATTATGCTCAGCTTGATAAGGTTCTTGACGGACCTACAGCAGTAGCTTTTGGCATTGACGATGCTACAGCACCTGCAAGAGTAATTGCTGAGTTCATGAAGAACGTACCCACAATTGAGTTCAAGGGTGGCGTTATCGACGGAACATACTATGATGAGGCTGGTTGCAAGCTTATCGCTACAATCCCTTCAAGAGAAGTTCTTATTTCCAAGCTGCTTGGCTCACTTCAGTCACCGATTTCAAACATCGCACGTGTTATCAAGCAGATTGCAGAGAAGAAGAGCGAGGCATAATTTTATGCCGCTTATTACTACGATATACAGAAATGTTTCGTAGAACTTACGGATTACTAATCCGACAAATTGAAAATAAACCAAATAATAATGGAGGAAATTAAAATGACAAATCAGGAATTTATCGATGCTATTAAGAGCATGACCGTTTTAGAGCTTAACGAGTTAGTTAAGGCATGTGAAGAAGAGTTCGGCGTAAGCGCAGCAGCAGGTGTTGTTGTAGCAGCTGGCCCCGCAGCAGCAGCTGAGGAAGAGAAGACAGAGTTCAACGTAGAGCTTACAGAAGTAGGTGCTGAGAAGGTTAAGGTTATCAAGGTTGTTCGTGAAATCACCGGCTTAGGCCTCAAGGAAGCTAAGGACGCTGTTGATGGCGCTCCCAAGGTTCTTAAGGAAGGCGTTTCTAAGGAAGAGGCAGAAGCAGCTAAGAAGCAGCTTGAGGAAGTTGGCGCTAAGGTTACTCTTAAGTAATTTTTGTCAAATTGAAAATCCTGACCTGTGCTATGGAAAACCGTGGCACAGGTTTTTTTTATCACACGGGTCAGTTAAGGGTGTGTGGTATACGGCTATCACATGGGTCAGCTAAGGGTGTGTGGTATACGGTCGTCACACGGGTCAGCCACTGCGTGTCTGAACTACCCCAATAGAAAAACCTGCCTGAAAATGAGATTTTCGGCAGGTTTATTTATTGGGGCATCTGCTTCGCAGACCCGTGTAACTAAAAACGATGTGGATGCAGAAATAATACGATAGATAGGCTTTATATAAATTAATAAGAAACCATACAAGAAAGTATTTTTACAAGCATTAAAATAATCCAATAAAAAAAGCCCTTATAAGGGCGAATTAATCAAAAAACATGGAACGGGGTATAGCAAATGATGCAGAAAAATGCATGTTGAAGGGTACTTCGTAAAGCTCCGAAAAATAATCATATTACAACCCAAGAAAATGATTGACATCTTGACAAGGTTATGGTATTATGAATGATGCGCAACTGTCTACAACTATGCCCATTTGTATATATTGTAGCATAGATACAAGATGATTGCAACCATTAACCAAAATTATTCAAGGGGTGACAACATCAATGATGGAAAAAAACAGGATACGGCCTATCAAAGTTGGTAAGGGCGTGCGAATGAGTTACTCGAGGCAGAAGGAAGTTCTGGAGATGCCTAACCTCATTGAGGTTCAGAAGGAATCCTATGACTGGTTCCTTACAGAAGGACTTCGTGAAGTATTCAGGGATATTTCTCCTATTGAGGACTACAATGGCAAGCTTAGCTTGGAATTTATTGATTTCCAGCTTTGCAGAGATGACATCAAGTACAATATCGAGGAGTGCAAAGAGCGTGATGCTACATATGCAGCACCCTTAAAGGTTAAGGTAAGACTTCATAATAAAGAAGATGAAGACGTAATCAAGGACCATGAAATTTTCATGGGCGATTTCCCGATTATGACTGAGACCGGTACATTCGTAATCAATGGTGCGGAGCGTGTTATCGTAAGCCAGCTGGTACGTTCACCCGGTATATATTATGAGATTTCACATGATAAGCTTGGTAAGAAGCTTTACGCATGTACAGTTATTCCCAGCCGTGGTGCATGGCTTGAGTACGAGACCGATTCTAACGATGTATTCTATGTACGTGTTGACCGTAACCGTAAGGTTCCGATTACAGTATTCCTTCGTGCACTCGGTATCGGCACAAAGCAGCAGATCATCGATATGTTCGGTGATGAGCCCAAGATTCTTGCTTCACTCTCTAAGGAGCCTGCAGAGGTTGCAGAGGATGACAGCTACGAGGGCGGCTTAAAGGAATTATATAAGAAGCTTCGTCCCGGTGAGCCTATCTCCGTTGAGAGCGCTGATTCACTTGTTAACAGCATGTTCTTTGATGTTAGACGTTATGACCTTGCCAAGGTTGGCCGTTACAAGTTCAATAAGAAGCTTGCTCTTAAGAGACGTGTAGTAGGCTGCACACTTGCCGAGGATGTAGTAGATACAACAACAGGTGAGATTATTGCTGAGAAGGGCACAGTAATCAATGAGAAGATTGCTGATGCAATCCAGAATGCAGCAGTATTCAGCATCCTTGTCCGCGTTGAGGATCACGACGTTAAGGTTATTTCAAATATGGCTGTAGATCTTGCATGCCATGTACCTTTCGAGTGCACAGACGCAGTAAAGGAAGAGCTCGGAATCACAGAGCCTGTATATTATCCTGCATTAAAGGAACTCCTTGAGCAGTATACAGATGCAGATGAGCTTAAGGACGCAATCAAGCGTAACGTTGCGCTTCTTGTTCCCAAGCACATCACAAAGGAAGATATCTTCGCTTCAGTAAGCTACAACATTCACCTTGAGTATGGCGTAGGTAACAAGGACGATATCGACCACTTAGGAAACAGACGTATCAGAGCCGTAGGCGAGCTCTTACAGAACCAGTACCGTATCGGTCTTTCCAGAATGGAAAGAGTTGTTCGTGAAAGAATGACTACACAGGATCTTGACGGTGTAAGCCCTCAGACTCTTATCAATATTAAGCCCGTAACTGCAGCAGTTAAGGAGTTCTTCGGAAGCTCTCAGCTGTCACAGTTCATGGACCAGCATAACCCTCTCGGTGAGCTTGCTCATAAGAGAAGATTATCAGCCTTAGGACCCGGCGGTCTCTCGCGTGACCGTGCATCATTCGAGGTTCGAGACGTTCACTATTCACATTACGGAAGAATGTGTCCTATCGAGACACCAGAAGGTCCTAACATCGGTCTTATCAACTCACTTGCATCATACGCAAGAATTAATGAGTACGGATTTATCGAAGCACCTTATCGTCGCGTAGATAAGTCAGACCCTGCTAACCCCAGAGTTACAGACGAAGTAATTTACATGACCGCAGACGAAGAAGATAAGTATGTTGTTGCTCAGGCTAACGAGCCTCTCGATGCAAACGGCTGCTTCATCAACACAAACGTTTCAGGTCGTTTCAAGGAGGATACATCACAGTTCCAGAAGACAAAGATTGACTTCATGGACGTATCACCTAAGATGGTATTCTCAGTAGCTACAGCACTTATCCCCTTCCTTGAGAACGATGATGCTAACCGTGCTCTCATGGGATCAAACATGCAGCGTCAGGCAGTACCGCTTCTCAGAAGCCAGGCTCCTGTAGTCGGTACAGGTATGGAGCACAAGACAGCAGTTGACTCAGGTGTCTGCGTACTTGCAAAGCATGACGGTAAGGTTGAGAAGTCAACAGCTACACATATTGTTATCAAGACTGATGAAGGTGAGAGAGATGAGTACAAGCTCTTAAAATTCACCAGATCAAACCAGGGTACCTGCATTAACCAGCGTCCTATCGTTGTAAAGGGCGACAGAGTAGTAGCAGGTCAGGTTATCGCAGACGGTCCTTCAACAGACAAGGGCGAGCTTGCTCTCGGTACTAACCCTCTTATCGGTTTCATGACATGGGAAGGTTACAACTACGAGGATGCGGTTCTCCTCAGTGAAAGACTTGTTGCAGAAGATGTTTACACTTCCGTTCATATCGAGGAATATGAAGTAGAAGCAAGAGATACAAAGCTCGGACCCGAAGAGATTACAAGAGATATCTCAGGCGTAGGTGATGAGGCTCTCAAGGATCTTGATGAGCGCGGCATCATCCGTATCGGTGCCGAGGTTCGCGCCGGTGATATCCTTGTAGGTAGGGTAACACCTAAGGGCGAGACAGACCTTACTCCCGAGGAGAAGCTCCTTCGTGCAATTTTCGGTGAGAAGGCAAGAGAAGTACGTGATACATCACTCCGTGTACCTCACGGTGAGTATGGTATCATCGTTGATGCAAAGGTATTTACACGTGAAAACGGTGATGAGATGCCTGCCGGTGTAAACCAGACAGTTCGTATCTACATCGCACAGAAGAGAAAGATTCAGGTTGGTGATAAGATGGCCGGTCGTCACGGTAACAAGGGTGTTGTTTCCCGTGTACTTCCTGCCGAGGATATGCCTTTCCTTCCTAACGGAAGACCTCTGGATATCGTTCTTAATCCTCTGGGCGTACCTTCACGTATGAACATCGGTCAGGTCCTTGAGATTCACCTTTCACTTGCATCAAAGGTACTTGGCTTCAACATCGCTACACCTGTATTTGACGGTGCAGACGAGTCAGATATTATGGATACTCTCGAAATGGCTAATGCATACGCAAACCTTCCTTTCGATAAGAAGGAACTTAAGGAATGGGCTGCAAAGGCTGAAAGCTTCGGAGAGGAATTCGATGAGAATATGGAAGATTTCACTTCCAAGTATGGCGAGCTTCTCGGCGAAGAGGTAATGGATTACCTCGGAAGCAAGGAGAATCTTGCAAGTCGTGAGAATTGGCGTGGTGTTCCCATCAACCGCGATGGTAAGGTAAGACTTCGTGACGGTCGTACAGGCGAGTATTTCGACGGTGCCGTTACAATCGGTTTCATGCATTACCTCAAGCTCCATCACCTTGTCGATGATAAGATTCATGCCCGTTCAATCGGACCTTACTCACTCGTTACACAGCAGCCTCTGGGTGGTAAAGCTCAGTTCGGTGGCCAGCGTTTCGGTGAGATGGAGGTTTGGGCTCTTGAGGCTTATGGTGCATCTCATGTACTTCAGGAAATTCTTACTGTTAAGTCAGATGATGTAACAGGACGTATCAAGACCTATGAGGCAATTGTTAAGGGCGAGAATATCTCCAAGCCCGGCATTCCCGAGTCGTTCAAGGTTCTTCTTAAGGAACTTCAGTCACTGGCTCTCGATGTTACTGTCCTTGATGAAACAGGTTCAGAGGTTAAGCTTACCGAGGATGTTGATTACGGTGAGGGCGACGGCAACACTTGGCGTGATACAGTCGATGATGACTACAACAAGGATTACGATGAGAATTACGGCGATGCAGGCTACGATGTAAGAACTGCAGAGGATGATCAGAATGGTCTCTATGATTCATATACTGATGATGACAGCCTCTACGCAGCTGATTTCGCTGATGACAGTTCACTTGACGAGGAATAAATTACGACTATAAATAGATAATGGAAAGGAAATAATTATGTCTGCAGATTTTACACAGGATGCTGTTAAGGATATTAATTATGAGGCTATCCGAATTGGTCTTGCTTCACCTGAAAAGATCCGCGAGTGGTCCAGATCTGAGGTAAAGAGAGCTGAAACAATCAACTATCGTACCTTAAAGCCCGAGCGTGAAGGTCTTTTCTGTGAGAAGATTTTTGGACCCAGCAAGGACTGGGAGTGCCATTGCGGTAAGTATAAGAAGATTCGTTTTAAGGGAATCATCTGTGACAGATGTGGTGTTGAAGTAACAAAGGCATCTGTACGCCGTGAGAGAATGGGACATATCGAGCTTGCTGCCCCCGTTTCACATATCTGGTATTTCAAGGGTATCCCTTCACGTATGGGTCTCATCCTTGATATTTCACCCAGAAACCTTGAAAAAGTACTCTATTTCGCATCATATATCGTTCTTGATAAGGGTGAGACAACTCTTGAAAAGAAGCAGATTCTGAGCGAATACGAATATAATGAAGCAAGACAGACCTGGCCCGGAAAGAATGCCTTCAAGGTAGGCATGGGTGCTGAGGCTATTCTTGAATTATTAAAGGAAATCGATCTTGAGAAGGACTGCGACGCACTTTATGCAGAGCTTGAGGGTGCTTCAGGCCAGAAGCGCGCAAGAATTATCAAGAGACTTGAAGTTTTCGAAGCATTCCGCGAGTCAGGCAACAAGCCTGAGTGGATGGTACTTACAGCAATCCCCGTACTTCCTCCGGATCTTCGTCCCATGGTACAGCTCGATGGCGGCCGTTTTGCTACATCAGACCTTAATGACCTCTATCGTCGTATCATCAACAGAAATAACAGATTAAAGAAGCTGCTTACACTTGGAACACCCGATATCATCGTACGTAATGAGAAGCGTATGCTCCAGGAGGCAGTTGATGCACTTATTGATAACGGCCGTCGCGGACGTCCCGTTACAGGCCCCGGTAACAGATCACTCAAGTCACTTTCAGACCTGTTAAAGGGTAAGCAGGGACGTTTCAGACAGAACCTTCTCGGTAAGCGTGTAGACTACTCAGGACGTTCAGTTATCGTCGTTGGTCCCGAATTAAAGATTTACCAGTGTGGTCTCCCCAAGGAGATGGCTATCGAGCTCTTCAAGCCCTTCGTAATGAAGGAGCTTGCCGCACGCGGAATCGCAAGCAATATTAAGCAGGCTAAGAAGATGGTTGAAAAGCTTCAGACAGAGGTTTGGGATATCCTTGAAGAGGTTATTCGCGAGCATCCTGTAATGCTTAACCGTGCGCCTACACTTCACAGACTTGGTATTCAGGCATTCGAGCCCATCCTTGTTGAAGGTAAGGCTATCAAGCTTCATCCTCTCGTATGTACAGCGTTCAACGCCGACTTCGATGGTGACCAGATGGCGGTACATCTTCCTCTTTCTGTTGAGGCACAGGCAGAGGCTCGTTTCCTCATGCTTTCACCTAACAACCTGTTAAAGCCTTCAGATGGTGGTCCCGTAGCCGTTCCTTCACAGGATATGGTTCTTGGTATTTACTATCTTACACTCGAGAAGGAAGGCGACAAGGGCGAAGGCGGTATCTACAAGAACATGGAAGAGGCTATTCTTGCTTACGAGAACGGTGCTATCACACTTCAGGCACCTATCTATGTAAGAAGAGAAGGCATCTGGCCTGAGACAGGTGAGAAGATTTCAAAGGTTCTTCACACCACACTCGGACGTTTCATCTTCAACGAGGCTATTCCTCAGGATTTAGGCTACGTTGACCGTTCTGTAAAAGAGAATTACCTTGATCTCGAGGTTAACTTCCTTGTAAAGAAGAAGCAGTTAAAGCCTATTCTTGACAAGTGTATTAATAAGCATGGTGCTACAAAGACAGCAGAGACACTCGACGCTATCAAGGCACTCGGTTATAAGTATTCAACAAGAGCAGCCATGACCGTTTCTATTTCGGACATGACAGTTCCTGCTGCAAAGAAGAGAATCATTGATGAAGCTGAAGCAACAGTAGATTCAATTGCAAAGATGTTCCGAAGAGGTTTCCTTACCGATGAGGAGCGTTATAAGAAGGTTATTGAGACATGGAGAAATGCCGATAATGAAATCACTAAGGAGCTTCTTGCAGGTCTCGATAAGTACAACAACATCTTCATGATGGCTGACTCAGGTGCCCGTGGTTCCGATAAGCAGATTAAGCAGCTTGCCGGTATGCGTGGTCTCATGGCAGATACATCAGGTAAGACTATCGAGCTTCCTATCAAGGCTAACTTCCGTGAAGGTCTTGACGTACTCGAATACTTCATCTCAGCGCATGGTGCTCGTAAGGGTCTCTCTGATACAGCTCTTCGTACAGCCGATTCAGGTTACCTTACACGTCGTCTCGTTGACGTTTCACAGGACCAGATCATTCGTGAGAATGATTGCTGCGAGGGTGTAGAGAACATTCCCGGAATGGAAATCAAGGCATTCGCAGACGGTAAGGAAGTTATCGAGTCACTTAAGGATCGTATTACAGGCCGTTTCTCATGCGAAGAGATTTGCGATGATGACGGAAATGTAATTGTTCGTAAGAATCATATGATTACACCCAGCCGTGCTGAGCGTATCATGAATAAAAAGGATATTAAGGCAGCAGGTTTTGATGCTAAGATCAAGATTCGTACTGTCCTTACATGTAAGTCACATCTTGGTATCTGTGCTAAGTGTTATGGTGCGAACATGGCTACAGGTGAGCCTGTTCAGGTAGGTGAGGCTGTCGGTATCATCGCCGCTCAGTCAATCGGTGAGCCCGGTACACAGCTTACCATGCGTACCTTCCATACAGGTGGTGTTGCCGGTGATGATATTACACAGGGTCTTCCCCGTGTCGAGGAACTTTTCGAGGCTCGTAAGCCTAAGGGACTTGCTATCATCGCAGAGTTCGGCGGTACCGTTACCATCAGAGATACAAAGAAGAAGCGCGAAGTTGTTATCACAAAGGTTGATGAGGACGGAACCACAGAGTCTAAGGCATACCTTATTCCTTACGGCTCACGTATTAAGGTTCAGGACGGTCAGGTACTTGAGGCCGGTGATGAGCTTACAGAAGGTTCAGTAAATCCTCATGATATCTTAAAGATTAAGGGACTCAGAGCAGTTCAGGATTACATGATCAGAGAAGTTCAGCGTGTATACCGTCTGCAGGGTGTAGAAATCAACGATAAGCATATCGAGGTTATTGTTCGTCAGATGCTGAAGAAGATTCGTATCGAGGACAATGGCGATTCAGAGATGCTTCCCGGCACAATGGTTGACCTGTTCGATTACCTTGATACAAATGAAATCCTTGTTGCAGAGGGTAAGAAGCCTGCAGAGGGCAAAGAGGTTATGCTTGGTATTACCAAGGCAGCTCTTGCTACAAACTCATTCCTTTCAGCAGCTTCATTCCAGGAGACAACAAAGGTACTTACCGAAGCAGCATGCCGCGGTAAGGTTGATCCTCTTATCGGTCTTAAGGAAAACGTTATCATTGGTAAGCTGATTCCTGCCGGTACAGGTATGAAGACATACCGTAATGTTAACCTCAGTACAGACGCTGAGTTCGAAGCAAGCCGTGCTGCAAATATGCAGTTCGAGAACTACGAGGCTCAGTACGACGACAACGGCCAGTACTATGATGAGACCGCTGCCGGTGAGAAGGAGTACTACGAGGAAGGCGAGTATTACGAGGATGATTATCAGGGCGAGTATTCATCAGGTGAGTACGAGGAGAACGAGGAGTACATCGATGATGCCTTCTATCCTGATGAGGACAGCAGTTCTGATGATGAATAAAAATTGATTGCCATATGACAGGCAGAGTGCAAAAGCTTGCGGCTCTTGCTTATGGTATATGAAATAAGAGAAAATGGCAGGGCCTGAAATCATGGATAACTATGATGTCAGGTCCTGTTTTCTTTGGATTATAATCTTGACACTTGCGAAATGTATGTTATAATAAGTACGATTGAAAAATTTGTCGAAAGACATAAATATATGAAAGGCAGGTTTACTTTTATGGCATTAGTTACAACAACCGAAATGTTCAAGAAGGCTTACAATGGCGGATATGCTATTGGTGCTTTCAATGTAAACAACATGGAAATTGTACAGGGTATTACAGAGGCAGCTTCAGAGCTTAAGAGCCCCGTAATCCTTCAGGTTTCTAAGGGCGCTCGTGCATACGCTAACCACAAGTATCTTGTAAAGATGGTTGAGGCAGCAGTAGAGGAGAATCCCGATATTCCGATCGCTCTTCATCTTGATCACGGCGACAGCTTCGAGCTTTGCAAGAGCTGTATCGATGGTGGTTTCACATCAGTTATGATCGATGCTTCATCAAAGCCCTTCGCTGAGAACATCGAGCTCACAAAGAAGGTAGTAGAGTACGCACACGCTCATGGCGCTGTAGTAGAGGCAGAGCTTGGTACTCTTGCAGGTATCGAGGATGAGGTAGTAGTTGAGGCTGGTCACGAGAGCTATACACGTCCTGAAGAGGTTCAGGAGTTCGTTGACAAGACAGGTTGTGATTCACTTGCAATCGCTATCGGTACATCACACGGTGCATACAAGTTCACAGCTGCTCAGTGTACAAGAAATGCTGACGGCATCCTTGTTCCCCCTCCCCTTCGTTTTGACGTTCTTGAGGAGTGCATGAAGAGACTTCCCGGTTTCCCCATCGTTCTTCACGGTTCATCATCAGTTCCCCAGGAATTCGTTAAGATGGTTAACGATTTCGGCGGAAGCATGCCCGATGCAGTTGGTATTCCTGAGGAGCAGCTTCGTCAGGCTGCTAAGCTTGCTGTATGTAAGATCAATATCGACTCAGATATCCGTCTTGCTATGACAGGTAACATCAGAAAGTACTTCGCAGAGAATCCTTCACACTTCGATCCTCGTCAGTACCTTAAGCCCGCTCGTCAGGCTGTTAAGGATATGGTTGCTCACAAGATCATTAACGTACTTGGTTCAAACGGCCAGGCTTAATTATTAGTGAAAACTAAATAAAAATTATTCAGGACTTCCGGGAATTACTCGGAAGTCCTTTTTGCGGTAGCAGCGATTTTATAACGAGTGACAAGCGAAGCGGTCACGAGTTTGACATGGATGTCGAAGCCAATTCAAGGGATTCTGCTTGACAGCCGTGATATAATAAACAGTGGCAGGGGGATTGAATTATGTATGAATTTGAATCAAGAGTAAGATACAGTGAGATTGATGTAAATTGTGAACTGAAATGGAGTGCGCTGGTGAATTATCTGCAGGACTGCTCGACCTTTCAGTCGGAGGAGCTTGGAATCGGTGTGGACTACCTGCTCGGCAGAGGCCTGGCATGGGTGGTGAATTATTGGCAGATTGATTTGATTCGCATGCCGAAGCTCACCGATAAGATTATAATCGGAACTATTCCCTATGAATTAAAGGGATTTTTGGGACTGCGTAATTTCTATATTAAGGATGCCGTTACAGGTGAGATGCTTGTGAAGGTGAATTCGGTATGGACGCTTATTGACCTTAATAAGGTCAGACCGGTCAAGGCCGATGAAAATATGATGGACGGCTATGTGCTTGGCGATAAGCTCGATATGGAATATACAGACCGTAAAATCAGCTTTGAGGGCGATTTCAGGACGGAGGCCTGCATTGTCGTAGATAAGTGGATGCTGGACCCTAATCAGCATGTAAATAACCAGAAATATATCGAGATGGCGCTTGCTTATCTTCCTGATGGTGCAAAAATCAGGCGCCTGCGCATTGAATACAGCAAGTCCTGCTTCCTTGGGGACAGACTTATTCCTGCAATCTATGAAAAGGAAGGAAGCCTTGGTGTGGCCTTCACTATTGAAGGCGAGGCAAAGCCTGCCGTAAAATGCAGTTTTGATTTTGATTGAATATAATTTGACCTAATGAAAAGGCCGCTTTCGCTTGTGAATAAACACCGGCGAGAGCGGCCTGATTTTATAAAATTTTAACTGTGTTGTGTGAAGCAGATTACTTTACACGCTTGTAGGTCTCTACAATCTTCATAGAACCGTTATCATATGTGAGGGTGTATGTAAGTGTATCCTTCTTAGATGAGTATGTACCTACAGATAACATTCCGGGCTCTTTAAGTTTGAAACCGTTGCTTGTAACCTCTATATTTGATGAAACACCGTTAGGATACTGATATGTTTTTACAGTGATGGTATTCTTTGTAAGAACGATAGTAGTATCAATAGTGGCGGGATCCTGACCCTGCTCCTTCATTGCATTCTTTAATTCCTTGACATTGATGGACTGGGTATTGGTTTCATTGCCGTCATACATTTCAATGACCATATCAGTACATTCCCATGTTCCTACATAGGTCTTCTTGCTCTTTGCATTTACTGTAACCTTGCAGGTGTAGCTGTTCTTGCCTACAGTAGCTGTAATCTTGGATGAACCCTGCTTAACGCCTGTGACCTTGCCGTTCGAAACCTTGGCAACCTTGGGATTGCTTGACTTCCACTTAACAGTACCGGGTACACCGCTAACCTTAAGTGTAACGGATGAGCCTACCTCGATAGTAGCCTTTGTTTTGTTTAAGCCCTTCTTTGTGGCTGCCTCCGCCTGAATAACTGTAGGCAGGCAGAGCATGATTGCAAGTACCAGTGTTAAAATGACTGCTAATCTCTTTTTCATTGCTAAACTCCTTTCGAATTGTGTCTGAAATTTCACGACTAATAAAAAAATTATAAAACATTTGTCAATTATAGTCAAATGATATATAAAATAGAAAGATAACCCACTGCCTTTAGGCGGTGGGTGAAGCT
>JAKSRW010000002.1 GCA_024403355.1 Lachnospiraceae bacterium | reverse complement strand
CTGCGGTAGCAGCGATTTTATAACGAGTGACAAGCGAAGCGGTCACGAGTTTGATCTAACCTGTACATTAGCTGTCCAGGGCCTCTGTTCCTGCCCTGACGAGCTCAAAAATCCTTTCGGTGCGTCCCTCAAGATAGAGGTATCCCATCAGTGCCTCAAAGCCGGTCGCTGTCCTGTATTCCGCCACTGTGCCGCTCTTTGCCACACTTCCTGATTTTGTATTTCTTCCGCGCTTATAAAAGGACATCTCTTCTTCCGTCAGAAGCGCCTCTATTCCATGCATCATTTTTGCCTGGCTGGGTGCCTTCGCATAAAAGGATGACTTTTTATTTAAGTCATTTACATGGCAGTTGCCCTGTTCTACAAGCATAGTACGAATGATCAGTTCATAAATGCAGTCCCCCAGATATGCCAGCGTAAGTGCCGGAATCTGACGAATATCCTGCCCCGCAAGGTTAAAAGTTTTTCTGACCGCATCTGCAAGCCCTGATACGGATTTTTCATTATTAAGCTCCATCAACAGTCATCCTTTCATTCCTTCAGCAAAATATTCCTTTAAGCAAGATGCCACTTAACACCCTCTCTGGTGTCTTCGAGAACGATTCCTTTTTCAAGAAGCTCTGCACGGATTCTGTCAGCCTCAGCGAAGTTCTTCTCCTTCTTTGCAGCCTTTCTGAGTTCAATCTGCTCTAATACATAAGCCTCAAGCTCTGAATCAACACCTGCAGTCTCCTCAGCCTTTTCTACGGTTAAGCCAAGACCCAGCACCTTATCAAAGCTGCTGATGAGCGCAAGCTTTGTTGCCGCATCGGTATCTGCCTTAATTACATCATATACAAGAGTTACCGCCATAGAAGTGTTTGTATCATTTGAAATGGCATCAATAAACTTTGCATTGTATTCATCAAATACAGCCTTGTTAACCTTATCTGCGGCTACAAGTCCATTCTTTTCAAGCACACCCTTAGCTCTGCACTTAGGGCAGCCTTCCTTATCTTCTGCCAGCGCACCTGCAGCCTTTGCTTCCTTGAGAATGTCAAGGCAGCGCTTCTGAAGCTTTCCGTAAGCAGCCTTTGCATTATCTAATACATCATATGAGAACTCCAGAGGCTTTCTGTAATGTGACTGAAGACAGAAGAATCTGTAAACAAGGGGATCATAGCCCTTCTCCTCTAAAACCGAAACTGTAAGGATATTTCCCTTTGACTTACTCATCTTGCCTTCAAGGTCATTAAGGTGATGAACATGGAACCAGTAGTTACACCACTTGTGTCCGAGATATGATTCACTCTGTGCAATCTCATTTGTGTGGTGAGGGAAAATATTGTCTACACCACCGCAGTGGATATCCATATATTCACCAAGATGCTTCATACTGATGCATGAGCACTCAATATGCCAGCCGGGATATCCTACGCCCCAGGGGCTGTCCCACTTTAATGCCTGGTCCTCAAATTTAGACTTTGTAAACCAGAGCACGAAGTCATTCTTATTTCTCTTATTTGTATCCTCGGTAACATCATCACGAACACCAACCATAAGCTCATCCTCGCTCTGGTTACCGAATACGTAGTAGTCCTTAAGCTTTGAGGTATCGAAGTAAATGTTCTCGCCGGCCATATATGCATAGCCCTTCTCGAGAAGCACCTTAATCATATTGATGAATTCGTCAATACAGTTTGTGGCAGGCTCTACAACATCGGGTCTCTTGATGTTCAGCTTTTCACAGTCTGAGAAAAATGCATCTGTATAGAACTTTGCAATTTCCATAACTGTCTTGTTCTCGCGCTTTGCGCCCTTGAGCATCTTATCCTCGCCTGTATCCGCATCACTTGAAAGATGTCCTACATCCGTGATGTTCATTACACGCTTAACATCATAGCCCACGTAACGAAGTGTCTTCTCAAGAATATCCTCACAGATATAGCTTCGCAGATTTCCAATATGTGCGAAATGGTAAACTGTAGGTCCGCAGGTATACATTGCTACCTTACCCTCTTCATTGGGCTTAAAATCCTCAACATTACGTGTAAGTGTGTTATAAAGCTTCATTTTAGTTTCCATACCTTTCTAATTTCTAATAGGCAGATTCCCCCAAAAGGAATCTGCCCTGACTAAATACTATTTAATTAACCGAAGATGGTCCATGAACAGATGAAGTTACGCTTCCACCAGTCACCCATTGTACGGTAAACAATCTTGCCGGCTGATGATGAAGCATCGATTACCTCACCGTTGCCTGCTGCAATACCTACATGGCCGTATACTACGACTACATCGCCCTTCTTAATCTTATTGAAGTCTGTATTCTTCTTGTACTTTCCTACAGTTCTCCAACCGCTTGAAGTGATGTATGACTGATTTACACCGACCTGCTTCAGACACCAGTATACGAAGCCTGAACAGTCGAAGGTGTTAGGTCCCTTGCTGCCCCATACATATGAGCATCCGATCTTTGTCTTGGCAACCTTGATAAGATTATCTACAGAACCTGAATAGGTTACTACAGGCTCCTTATTATCATTCTTGCTGCCGCCGCTTGTAGGCTTATTATCCTTTCCGCCACTTGTACCCTTGTCACCGCCGCCTGTGCCGCCGTTGCCGCCTGACTGGCCTGCCTTGAGTACATTCGAACCGGTAAGCTTGCTCATAGTCTGCTGACCTACATTACCGTCCGCATGAAGTCCGTTTCTGCCCTGGAACTGCTTTACCGCAGATTCGGTAACTTCACCGAAGTATCCTGTTGCGGAACCTGCCTCCATGTAGCCGTACTTAATGAGAAGCTCCTGGATACGCTTAACGGTATCACCGCTGTCGCCGAGAACGACACCGTTCGCCTTAGCGGTTGAGCTGTTGAGAACGGCTCTGGTTGAAGGTCCTAAGTAACCGTCAACGATACAGTCATTTCTTGACTGGAACTGCTTTACTGCCGCAAGTGTATCATTTCCGTATAAACCGTCGGGCTCGGTGGTCATATAACCGAGTTCCTTAAGTCTCTTCTGACATTCAAGTACAATATCACTCTTGTCACCGAAGGAAATAAGGTTAGCTTTTACATCCTCACTGTATAAGAGTTCGTTTGTCATGGCACCGATTTTGCCGTCTCCCGAGAGACCGTTTGAGGTCTGCAATGACTTAACAGCCTGCACGGTTGCATCATCGTATACACCGGTAATCTGGTTAAGAGTAGCCAGATAACCAAGCTCGTACAGACGCTTCTGAACACGTCTGATATCATCACCCTCCATACCGCTCTTAAGCAGGTATGATTTTGCATTATCATCGAAGAGCATGGCAATAGTCTGCTCACCGATAATACCGTCCTGCTTCAGGTCATTCTGACGCTGGAAGAGCTTTACGGCCTCCATTGTGATGGGACCATAGTGCTCTGTGGGGTCGGAGTTCTCCATGAAGCCTAACTGCATGAGCTTTTCCTGAATATGTGCGACGCTTGGATCATCTACACCCGCATAATAAACCGAAAGGAATGTAACAGGCTCCTCTGCAGGCTCTTCCTCTGCATTGTCAGGATTCTCCTCATCGGGATTCTCACTGTCGCCTACCGGCTTTCTGAAGCCTAAGAGCTCCAGATATTTAAGTCTGTTTTCACTGTACTGAGTTGATAAAAACATATCTTCGGGACTTATCAGACCTGTATCTCCCGTATTATCCCCTTCGGGAGCGTCCTCTGAAGTCTCCTCCTTTTTATCGGAGCCGTCCTGTTTTTTATCAATATTTTTATCATCAGAACCGATAGGTTCCGCTTCCGCATCCAGACTTGTACTTGTGTCCTTTCCGTAGCCGAGTGCCTTGGCAATATCTCTGCTTGACTCAAGGCCCTCCTTTGAAGGATCCTTGGTAAGCATAAGCAGCTTGCCGACCATATCATTCTGCAGATAATCCTCACCCAGAATTATCGCATTTTCCGGCATCGACACGAAATTGTTTTCTTCGTCATAATAACCGACTTCACCCGCATCGTTATGAACATAGTCGATAACGTCTTTTTTGCCCTCTTCCACCATTCTTTTTGCCTTAATCAGAGTAATCATGATTGTGGCAATAAGTACAACAACAAGTACGGCAATGATGACAGTCATTATTTTAAGACGCTTGCTGTTTCCAATTTTCAAGCCTTATACCCGCCTTTTTTATTACATTAATTTGCTTCCTGTAATCTTCTCGTAGCCATCAAGATACTTTCCGATTGTCTTGTCTACGATATCCTGAGGAAGTGTCCAATTGTGTCCCTCGTTAGCCTTGAGCCAGTCTCTTGCAAACTGCTTGTCGAATGAAGGCTGTGAATGACCTGCCTCATAGCCATCCAGAGGCCAGAAACGTGAGCTGTCGGGTGTGAGCATCTCATCACCGATTACCACGTTGCCATCCTCATCAAGACCAAACTCAAACTTTGTATCCGCAATAATGATACCCTTTGAAAGTGCGTAATCAGCACACTTCTTGTAAAGTGCGATTGTGCAGTCACGAAGCTTTGCAGCATATTCTGCGCCCTTTCCGGGGAATCTCTTCTCTAAGTAGTCTACGCTCTGCTCATAGCTGATGTTCTCGTCATGATCGCCGATTTCAGCCTTTGTTGAAGGTGTGTAGATAGGCTCAGGAAGCTTATCTGACTCCTTAAGTCCCTCGGGAAGCTTAATTCCGCAAACCTCACCTGTCTTCTGGTAGCTTGCCCAGCCTGAACCTGTGATGTAACCACGAACGATACACTCAACGGGAAGCATTGTGAGCTTCTTGCAAAGCATGCTGTTTCCGTCAAACTTAGGCTGTCTGAAATACTCAGGCATGTCGTTTACATCAACTGAAATCATATGGTTGGGAAGGATATCCTTTGTCATATCGAACCAGAACTTGCTCATCTGGGTAAGAACTGTTCCCTTCTTTGTTACAACATTATTTAAAATCACATCAAAACAGCTGATTCTGTCTGTGGCAACCATAATAAGTGTGTCGCCGTTGTCATAGATTTCACGAACCTTTCCTTCTTTTACGGGCTTTAATTCTTCCATTTTGATAGTCTCCTTTAGTTATTTATTTGTTTAAGTAAATCAATGAACCTTCTTACCGCTCTGTTGAGCACCTGACCCTTCCTGTATACCACCACGATATCCCTGTGAGGAATATCCTCGGTCACCGAATAGCAGCAAACCGAATCCCTGTAGTCCGTGGTCACGCTCATGGGAACCATGGCTGCGCCGACGCCTGCCTTAACCAGTGCCATGGATGCACTGAGACTGGTGCAGGTCACTATTGTATTAACCGATATATCATAATCCTCACAGATGCCTGTCATAATTCTCTGCATAATCTGAGGCTCGGGAAGCGATATAAAATCGGCTTTGTCTATTAGACGAATGTCTACCGCAGGATAGTTCCTTTTTTTATCGCGCTTTGCCGCTGCCGCCAGCTTTTTATCAACTGCCGAACCCTTAGGCACCGCAATAACGCATTCGTCCTTCAGTATATTTTCGCAATCGAATATTTTTGTATCAACCGGAGCGGTTGTAATGCAGATATCATATTCGCCGTGCTCCGCCCTTTCGAGAAGTCCGTAGCCCACTCTTTCATCTACCGTAATATTCATACCCGGATATTCCTCACGGAACTCGGATATAACCGCGGGAAGCAGACACACGCTTCTGTGCGGTGAAACACCGATTATGATATTTCCGGATTTATTGTCCTTTATGTCAGAGAAGCTGGACATGAGCTGATGCTCAATATTAATGATTCTTCGACCCGCCTCGATGTAGGCATTTCCCGCATCCGTAAGTCTGACAACACTTCCCGACCTGTCAAAAAGCTCTACGCCAAGCTCCGATTCAATCTTTCTGACATACTGGCTTAATGAAGGCTGCGAAATATTCAGCTCCTCGGCAGCCCTTGAAAAACTGCCCTGTTCCGCAAGAACAATAACATACTTTAACTGTTTAAGATTCATAATTATTTAAGGTTCTTTCTGTCAAGCTTTCCGTTGCTTGTCTTGGGAAGAGAATCAACAATCACCATATTCTTGGGAATCTTAAATGCCTCAAGATACTTTGCCATATGTGCCCTGAGTGCGGGAATATCGATTTCTGCACCATTTGCGGGAACAATATTGAGCTTCGGAACCACGCCGCCCATACGGTCGGGAATGGCGAAGCATGCACACTCTGCCACACCGGGGAAGCGGATTACTACGTCCTCAACCTCTGTGGGAGCAATCTTAAGACCACCGATATTGATTACATCACCCTTACGTCCAAGCATGTAAACGAAGCCGTTCTCATCAATGTATCCGATATCGTTTGTATAAACAACGCCGTCCTCAAGTACTGTCTTTGTAAGCTCGGGGGCATTGTAATAACCATCCATGATCATATCACCGCTGATGGCGATAAGACCCTGATTTGTCTTTGATGACTTAATCTCCTTGTGATTCTCATCAACGATAAATACATGCGCATTCTTGTTGGGAGTACCTACACAGCTGATAAGTCCCTTGTATTTTGAATAATCAAACATACATGAGCAGCCTGCCTCTGATGAACCGTATGCAAAGTAGAGTCTTGTGTTGGGAAGGAGCTCATTGAGCTTCTCCTTGTCAGCCTCGGGGAATGCTGCCGCACCTGTATGAATGTGGTGAAGCTGGTCCGAATACTTTGCAAGATTCTTAGCAGAAAGCAGAAGAATCATACGAACTGCCGCAGGAGGCATAAGGATTGAAGTAACCTTATATCTCTCAATATAATCAAAGAACTTCTTTAAATCAGTAAAGCCGTCAAGAAGAACACAGGTTGTACCTGTAATCATTGTTGTGTAAAGCTTTCTGATAGCCGATGCATGATTAATGGGTGCGGGAACAAGATATACGTTATCGGGAATAATTTCAGCACCGTACTGAACGTTCTCCGAAACGGCAACTACAGCCTTGTGTGACTCCATAACACCCTTTGACTTGCCTGTTGTACCGGTTGTAAACATGATATCGCAGAGCATATCCTTTGTAGGGAAATCAAATTTAAGGTCATCACGGTAATACTTTCTGCCGATTTCACGAACCTCTTCCGAGCTGATGCAGTTAAACTTCTCATCAGCACCGATATCAGAGATAATAAGTGAAGCACCGAGCTCTTCAGCGATATTGTCAATACCGCTCTTACCTATGGTCTTCTCCATGGGAACCTGAACATTTCCCGAAAGATGGATACCGAAACATGATACCGCAAACCAGATTGAAGGAGCTGCCTTTACTGTGATTCTTGAGCCCTTTTCAAAGCCCTGTGACCTGATATACTCCGCAAAGCCCTGAACCTCCTTCCAGAGTTCTGCATATGTAATCTGCTCATTATCTGCAATGACCGCAACGCGGTCAGGTCTTTCCGCTGCAAATTTTGCAACAGCCTCAACTATCGAATTCATACTTTATCCTCTTTTTCAAAAATTACTATTTCTTCTTAGCTTCTTTTTCAAATTTAGCAATATTTCTCTTAACCTTAGCGTAGATTCCGTTCCAGTCCTTTGCACATTTCTCATCATTACGATGGTCGGGCAGATCATAATTTTCATGGAGATATGCCGCAAAATGAGCAGTAAACTTTTCAGCGCCGTAATAATTTACATGGGCTGAATTGTAGAAATCGCTTGTACGGTCAAGTCCGAGCTCAGCATCAAGCTCGGGAGTGTTATAGTTCACAAACTTAAAGCCCTCTTCCTCAACGATCTGAGTAAAGGTATTTCTTCTCTTTGACTCCTCAAGGCCTGTGTAGGTAGGTGTATCAACAAACAAAGCATTAATCTTATTGTCCCTGAAATATGCGCAAAGCTCACGAAGATACTTCTCGCTGATTTCATTTAAGGGTGCGGTTTCGTCAGTATATTCCGAAGCCTTAATCTTTGTCTGCTTGATAGACTTTGACTTTGCTACATAGAAGCCCATATAGCCGGCACGCTCTGTAGTCATATCATCAAAGGAAAAATCATCATCGCTCCATTTGTTATGGTATCTGATAAATGAAAAATAATATGACGGAGTATACCAGTGAATGCTCTCGTCAAGTGTTGACATTACATCAAGTGTTCTCTTGATTGCATCAAGTCTGTTGAACGAGAAGAAATCAAGCATATCAATCACACGACGTGCTCTTACATCTGTAAGATTAGTGTTTTTTGCAAAATTGCTGGCAATGAAGGGACGTGCATCAATCATCACAAGCTTGGGATTCTGATGGGCATAAGCCTCCTTTACCATATTGAGTACAAGCCAGGGGGGCTCGCCCTCGGTGGAAAGAGGATATACCGTCATTCCGTATTCTTCATACGCCTTTGAATTTATAAAGTATCGGTCAACACCGCTGGTGCCTATGAAAACGGCATCTATGGTGTCATCTTCCAGAACCTTATACTTCTCGTATCTTCTTGACATGTTCGAATTCTGATACTCAAACAAATCACAAAGAGGTACAAGCACTAAAAACATAAGGAGCAGGAATACTACGATACGTAATACCTGTTTTTTATTCATAGCTTTTCTTATTCCTTTCAATAATCATCAATACTGCTTGTAAATGAAATCCACAGCGTTGTATTCAGGTCCGTACATACCAAATACAAGGATGAATACAATCGCAGCAATGTAAACAAACCAACGGAAAACGATATTCTGTCGTGCAAGTGTTTCACGAATCTTTATACCCTTTTCCTGCAGAATGCTGACAACTAACAGAATAAGAAGAGCAAGTATGAGAAGCTGCATATTCTTCTCATCTATGCCGAGTGTGTAAATCTGACCGTCAACACCGAAGATGAAATCAAGGTCAATATCGGTGAAGATTTTTCCGAAAATCACGGTGGCAGCCTTAAGGCCGGGTGATCTTACAAGGATTTTTGAACCTCCTGTAATGAGGAAGGTTCTTACAATTCTGAAAAGCTTCCAGCTGAAAGCCTCAGTATTGATTTTAAGCGCTTTATTGGTCTTCTCAAACAGGGGCTCGAGTGCAACGCTTATCGCAACAATAACGGCATTGTATAAACCGAATGCCAGATACTGGAAGCTTGCGCCGTGCCAGATACCGATTAAGAAGAAGACCGTAAAGGTTGTAATAACCGAAGAAACAATTTTTGCGGCCTGATTTCCGAATCTGTTCTTAGCCTTTTTACTGAGCTTTGATACGCCCTTTGACAGCATGATGGGGAAGAATACATACTCTCTCATCCAGCCGCCGAGCGTCATATGCCATCTGCGCCAGTAATCGGCAAGTGATTCCGAAAAATAAGGTCTTTCAAAGTTATTCGGAAGCTCGATGCCAAGCATCTGTGCAGCACCCTTTGCGATATCAACGCCACCGGAGAAATCGCCGTAAATCTGGAAGGCATAGCCGAGCATACCTACGAAAAATACAGTTCCCGAATACTCTGTGTAATTATCCGAAAAGATAGTAGCAACCAGAGGAGCGATTCGGTCTGCGATTACAAGCTTCTTAAAGAAACCCCAGATCATAAGCTGTGCACCAAAGGTAAGATTCTCATACTTAAGTGCATGGCCCTCACCGAGCTGCCTGCCCACATCATCAAATCTGTTAATGGGACCCTGAATTACCGAAGGGAAGAAGGAAAGGAAAAGCGCGAGCTTTCCGAAATTTCTTTCTGCCTCATATTTACCCTTACCGATATCAATGATATATCCCATTGACATGAAGGTATAGAAGGAAATACCCAGAGGAACAAGAATGCTGATTGTTGATACACCGTGACCGGGTGAAATCAGATCAACGACAGAGTCTGCCACTCCGAGCAGGAAATTCAAATACTTAACCACAATAAGTACAGCCAACTGGATAATAAGTGCCAGCACCTGTACTCTGTGAATTTTTATACCTGCCTGTTTTTTCAGCTCCTGCTTTTCATCACGCGAAAGTGAGCCTGCCTCCTGGCGTGCCGCCAGATCCTGCTTATATGCGTCTCGCTTTTTCTGCATTATCATCGCTGCGGTATAGGTGACAACGGTCGAACCGATAAGATAAGCCACCTGCGCAACACCGTCTATGAGATAGAAGGCATAGCTCGCCGCCAGAAGAACGACCCACTGGACCTTCTTCGGAACGGCATAGTATACCACGATAACCGCAACAAGAAACGCAAGAAAATAAAAACTTGAATAACTCATTATGTTTACCTTAAAAAATCAGTATTTGCCTGAAATTAATCCTCATTTAAAATTCTCTCAACGAGCTCATAAATAGCCTCAGCACTGTTGAAATTCTCGGGTGTAAGATCCTCAATGTTGATTTCGATGTCATAAGCATCCTTAAGCTCTGTGATAAGTCCTACAATATCAAATGAATCAAGGATACCGCCATCAACAAGATTTGTCTCTGTTGTGTAATCGATGTCATCACGAATTCCCTTTAAAATCTCAATAATCTGGTCCATTTCTTTTTTCTCCTTTAAATATAAACTTTTTTATAAATCAATAAACTACAAACATAGTGAATTATAGCATATTGATTTTTTTGTTACAACAAATATTTTCAGCACGAAAGCGCTATAAACCGTATTATAACGGTAAAATGTGTCTAAATTATTGCCTGTTCTTTAATTCTTGGAAAACTCTGCAAGCTCAAGACCCTTATTTCTGTCCATAACCGTATTAATACTCCACTCATGGGCAAAAAGCAGAAGCGGGTTGCCCTTCATATCCTTTACTCTCTTGGTATCCGAGGTAACGTTCAGGTCTGAAAGAGGCTTAGGTGTGTTTACTACCCATCTGATGTACTCGTAGGGAAGCATATCCATTCGGATTTCAACACCGTACTCGCTTTCCATTCTGAACTTCATAACGTCGAACTGGAGCACACCTACTACGCCGACGATGATTTCCTCCATACCGGTGTTAAACTCCTGGAAAATCTGGATTGCACCCTCCTGGGCAATCTGAGTTACACCCTTTAAGAACTGCTTACGCTTCATGGTATCCATCTGACGGATTTTTGCAAAATGCTCGGGTGCGAAGGTAGGGATACCCTCGTACTGGAATTTAAGTGACGGAGCACATACCGTATCGCCTATAGAGAAGATACCGGGGTCAAATACACCGATAATATCCCCCGCATAGGCCTCCGAAAGAACCTTTCTTTCCTGAGCCATAAGCTGCTGAGGCTGCGAAAGTCTCATTTTTCTGCCGCCCTGCACATGGAATACCTCGGCATCCGCATCAAAACGTCCCGAACAGATTCTCATAAATGCGATTCTGTCTCGGTGAGCCTTGTTCATGTTAGCCTGAATTTTAAATACAAAGGCCGAAAAATCAGTGCTTACAGGGTCTATTACATTCTCACCTGCAGTTCTTGCAAGAGGTGAAGGTGTCATCTTAAGGAAGTATTTAAGGAAATTTTCCACACCGAAATTGTTAAGTGCCGAGCCAAAGAATACAGGTGTAAGCTGACCCTTCTGAACTCTTTCGAGGTCAAGCTCGTCGGTTGCACCCTCAACAAGCTCGATTTCCTCCTGAAGCTTTTCATGGGCCTTCTTTCCGATAAGCTCGTCAAGTGTCGGGTCACCGATAACCGCTGATACCGATTCAACCTCCTTCATACCGTAGGCTGTTGCAAAGTATCTGTTAATCTTCTTTGTTTCACGGTCATAAACGCCCTGGAACTCCTTGCCCGAACCGATAGGCCAGTCCATGGGACAGGTTCTTATACCGAGCACCGTCTCAATCTCATCAAGCAGCTCATAGGTATCGCGTGCCTCACGATCCATCTTATTAACAAATGTAAAAATCGGAATGTGTCTCATAACACAAACCTTAAAAAGCTTTATAGTCTGAGCCTCAACACCTTTTGATGCATCGATAACCATGACTGCAGAATCTGCCGCCATAAGGGTACGGTAGGTATCCTCAGAGAAGTCCTGATGGCCGGGTGTATCAAGAATGTTAATGCAGTAGCCGTCATAATTGAACTGCATTACCGAAGAGGTAACGGAAATACCTCTCTCCTTCTCGATTTCCATCCAGTCAGAAACAGCATGCTTTGAGGTCTTCTTTGCCTTAACCGAACCTGCAAGGTTAATAGCTCCGCCGTAAAGCAGAAGCTTCTCGGTCAGTGTTGTTTTACCTGCATCGGGGTGCGAAATAATCGCAAATGTTCTTCTTTTCTGAATTTCGTCCTTAATGTTCATTGATAATCCTCTTCTAAAATCTAATGCTTTAAGGGCATAGTTCACCCATAAAATTTAGTCACACGGAATTATTTTATCATTTCATTTGAAAATTTCAAGAAAAATATAATTTTTTTAATTTTTAGCTCATTCACACTGCCGGGCGAATTAACATAAGTCATGTAACAATGCCGCAAAAAAACGCCGCATCACGGGAAAAACCCGTAACACGGCGGCATTAACTGCTTTTAAATTATTGTGCTCTGCAGCAGACTCAGATTATAAAAATCTGATTTTAGCTTTATTTATCAAGCTCTGATGTACAGTGAGGACATCTTGTAGCCTTGATGCTGATTTCTGACTGGCAGAAAGGACAAACCTTTGTTGTAGGCTCTGCAGGCTTCTCCTCTTCCTTCTTCTTAAGCTTTGAGCCTTTCTCATTAAGCTTGTTGAAGCC
The DNA here is from genome assembly GCA_024403355.1 of Lachnospiraceae bacterium. Lineage (GTDB taxonomy): Bacteria > Bacillota > Clostridia > Lachnospirales > Lachnospiraceae > RUG11977. The sequence goes on along the minus strand of JAKSRW010000002.1, from coordinate 136,177 downwards.
CTTAACGATAAGGAATACAACGATTGCCATAAGAAGGAAATGGATAAGTGCGGTAATAAAGTTACCATAGTTAAATGTTGCAAGTCCGAGCTCCTGTGCCTCTGCAAGAGTTGCGGGCTTTGATGCTACGTCTGCAGGTAAGTTTCCGAGTACACAGTAGAGATTTGAAAAATCAGTATCGCCGACAATCCATCCGAGTAAAGGCATAAACATGTCATTTACAAGTGAAGTAACGATTGCGTTGAATGCGGAACCGATGATCATGCCGACTGCAAGGTCAAGCATATTTCCGCGCATAATAAACTTTTTGAATTCTTTAAACATTGCTTTTCTCCTTCAAATTACTTCAAATTATTCTTCAACGATTTCAGCCTCGGGAGCGTTCTTTCTGATGCTCTCGATACCGTTTAAGCAGCTTGCCCTTGCGGTGTAGCCCTCACCTACAGCGATAATCTCGCCGTTTGTTGCCTTAAGACGGAATCTGAACTCGCCTCTTTTATCTGTATAAACCTCAAACTTGGGATTCTTCTCTGTTGCAAAGCCCTCAACTGTCTGGTCCTCAAGATTTGCCTTTACAGAGTTCTTCTTTACGCTCTCTACGCCGTTAAGACATGAAGCCTTTGAAGAATAAATCTCAGAAGTGGCAATAACCTGACCGTTTGTTGCCTTGAGGTTGAACTTGAATCCTGTCTTTGTCTCAGTTACCACAAATTTTCCCATAAACATTTCGGCACGGAATAACTCCGGCCTTCTCCTTTCTGTTTTACAATTATTACGGTGCATTCTGCACTTATAACTAATGCTAATTATATAGTATAACTAAAAAAATGCAAGAATTATTCTAAAATATTTTTGTCTACCTTGCCCTCGATAATAGCCTTCTCAAGCCAGAGTCTGAGACCGTTGATTGTGCTTGAAACCTTATCAAGCTGTAGCTGGATTTTCTTGAAGTCCTCTATCTCGTCCTCGGTAATCTCGCCGTCTACGGTAATCTCGATAAGGCGGTTTTTCTCATTATTGAGCGAATTAAGAGAGGCAATAAGCTCAAGAATAATCTGAGAGAGCTCCTGAACCTTAATTTCGGTCACCTGCTTCTGGCCGATCGGACACTCATTTGCACAGAAATAATTCTTAAGCTCCGGTGCCTTGTAGCATGCTGCCATCGCAAGAATCTCATCGGGATGAGGAAGAGACTTCTCACTCTCGATTTTTTCAATTCTGTCGTCGGAAATATAAACCATCTCTTCACTTGCCTTCTGGCGTGTAAGCTCACATTTCTCACGGCATAACTGATACACATTTTTATTTTCTTTTATTGATTTTTTTCCCATTTACTAAATCCCCCATTTTTGTAAATCTGCATATTTCCCGCAATTTTTATCAAAAAAAATAACAGCCGACTGATATTATAGCATACATATACATTTACAATCAATAAATATTTATCTCACGACAATTATATTTTTGCCCGCCTCGCGTGACGCATAAAGAGCCTGAAGCTCGCGGATAAGAACCTTTTTCGGTCTGACAAATTTACGGTCGTGGCTAAGACACAGTTTTTCTGCGGGAATACTTTGAAAAAAATCAAGCTGAGCCTTAACCTGCTGAACATTATACTCAGCCCTGCCTTTTCCGGGTGCAGCCTCTTCGCCCTCGCCCATACCGGCCTCCTTCCAAGTACAATAGGTTGCATCACCCAGGAAAACGTATTCATCATTGACAATCAGAGCCAGACAGCCCTTTGCATGCGAAGAAGGAAGCGGATAAATTTCCAGCTTCAGCGGCTGTCCGTTTCGAGTCTCATCCTCTATAATCAGCGGTTCTGAAACCACGATTCCGTCCTTCGTATATTTCTTTGTCTGAGCACTTACGTAAAGCTCACTGTAAGCAGGCCTTAAATAATCCGTACTTATTCTGTCGCCGCGCGATACACCGGCATCACCCTTTTTATGCTCACTCAGCCACCAGATATGGTCAGCATGGAAATGCGAGGTAACTATGGCAAATTCTCCTTTGATGGAATTAAGAAATTCCAGTGTGCCGAGGGTACTTCCGACATCATAAATATAAGTCCTGTTTTTACCGTAAATAATCCCCACATCCCCCGAAAGCGGCTTTTCACACGCCGGGATATAGGAAATATAATCATTAATTTCTTTTATTTCAAAGCTGTCCATCATTCAACATTCCTTCGGATTTATTGCGGCCTTTGCCCCTGTCACAGCCCGTACAGCCGCCCAGGCAGCCGTTACAGCCCGCACAGCCGTGAATTCCCCTGCGCCATCTGCGCAGCTGATATACGACTATGCCGATCATGGCTGCTGCCACCGCTGCAAGAATAATTATATCAAGCATTCCGAAATTATCAAACATATTAATAACCATGCCTTTCCGCCCGCAGTACAAACCGCATTAAAGCACAGAACCAATTGCAAATACCAAAAGTCCGAATACCCATGCCACCAGACACTGGAATACTACCACGCCCACTGTTTTCAGACCTGAGCCAAGCTCTCTTTTAATAGTTGCGACAGCCGCAACGCAGGGTGTGTAGAGCAGGGTAAATACTAAAAAGCTCACTGCCGAAAGAGGCGTAAACATTCCCGAAAGCACTGCAGTAAGGCCCTCAGACGAAGCTCCGGTCAATACTCCGAGAGAGCTTACGACAGCCTCCTTTGCGGTAAATCCGCTGATAAGTGCCGTAGTCACGCGCCAGTCATTGAAGCCGAGCGGTGAAAATACCGGTGCAATAAACTGTCCTATAAGAGCCAGAAGTGATTCCGAGCTGTCCGTTACCACATTGAGTCTTGTATCGAAGGTCTGAAGGAACCAGATAATAACGGTACCGAAGAAAATAACCGTAAATGCCCTGGTAATGAAATCCTTCGCCTTATCCCAGAGCAGCATTCCCACGCTCTTTGCAGAGGGAAGTCTGTAGTTCGGAAGCTCCATTACAAAGGGAATGGGATTGCCCTTAAATAATGTCTTTTTGAAAATCACTGCCACCAGAATTGAAATAATAATACCGCCAAAATACAGTCCTATCATCACAAGAGCAGCCTGCGCAGGGAAGAAGGCTGATGCAAATACCGCATAAATCGGGATTTTTGCACTGCAGCTCATAAAGGGTACAAGAAGAATTGTCATCTTCTTATCGCGTTCGGATGACAGGGTTCTTGTGGCCATTACCGCAGGTACCGAACAACCGAAGCCTATCAGCATAGGCACAAAGCTTTTGCCGGAGAGTCCGATTTTACGCATCAGCTTATCCATTACAAAGGCAACTCTGGCCATGTATCCCGTATCCTCGAGTATTGACAGGAAGAAAAAAAGCACCACAATCAGAGGCAGGAAGGAAAGCATCGAGCCCACTCCCGCAAATACACCGTCTATAACCAGGCTGTGCACCACAGGGTTTATTCCGTAGCTTGTAAGTGCCCTGTCGCATAATGCCGTAAATTCATCGATTCCAAGTTCAAAGGCCTCCTGAAGAAGGGCGCCTATCACACCGAAGGTAAGCCAGAAAATAAGCATCATAACTCCCACGAAAATGGGAATTGCGGCATATTTATTCGTTACAATTCTGTCTATTTTAAGGCTGAGCTTGCGTTCACGGCTTTCCTTGGGCTTTTTCACCGTCTTTTTGCAGACATCCTCGATAAAGTCATAACGCATCGAAGCAATAGCCTCGTTTCGCTCAAGTCCCGACTCCTGCTCCATCTCATCCACACTGTGGCGGATAAGCTCGAGCTCATTATCATTAAGCTTAAGCATTTCGGTGATGATTTCGTCATCCTCGATAAGCTTTGTAGCAGCAAATCTTGAATTAATTCCGACCATTTCCGCATGGTCCTCAATAACGTGCGAAACTGAATGTATACAACGGTGAATAGGTCCGTCAGGGCAAAAATCCAGGCGCTTTGGAAGGATTTTTCCGCCCACAACCTCAATTGTTCTGGCTATAAGCTCCGAAATACCCTCATTCTTCGCAGCACTTATGGGAATAACCGGAACACCGAGGTTTTCGGACATTTTTTTAATATCAATATATCCGCCGTTTTCACGCACCTCATCCATCATATTCAGTGCGATTACCATAGGCTTTTTTAGTGTAAGCAGCTGCAGGGTAAGATACAGATTACGTTCGATATTGGTAGCATCGACAATATTTACTATGCCGTCAGGCTTACTTTTTAGAATAAAATCCCTTGTAACAATCTCCTCGTTTGTATAGGGTCTGATTGAATAAATACCGGGAAGGTCAACTATCTCACAATCCTTTGTGCCCTTAACGAGACCGGACTTCTGGTCCACGGTTACACCCGGGAAATTTCCCACATGCTGATTTGAGCCTGTGAGTACATTAAAAAGAGTGGTCTTTCCACAGTTCTGGTTACCGGCAAGCGCTAAAATCATTTTCCTTTACCTGCCTTTCGTCTGCCATTTGTCTCAGTCTCCTCCGGTAAAACGGCAGGCTTTTTCCCTATCGGATCCACCTCGATATTAGCAGCATCCTCCATACGAATCGTAAGAGAATAGCCCCTCAGATGCAGTTCCACAGGGTCCCCCAGAGGTGCAATCTTATATACCGTGACTTCTGTTCTCGGAATCAGTCCCATATCAAGAAATCTCAGCCGAAGAGCACCCTCTCCGCCTACTTTTGTGATTATTCCGCTTTCGCCTACAGGAAGCTTATTCAACGTCATAAAATGCCTGTGCCTTTCTGTCCGCAGCGAATTTAGTCCGCGCAAACATTCGTTAGTCTAGACTAACGCAACGATGGCATTATGCTAACACTCAATTTCCCGTATGTCAAGCATAAAATTAGTCCTCCGACAGAGCTGTATACTGCCCCGAAGCCATATTTTCCCCTTGAATAATATCCGTCTGAATGCTATATTATAACTATATGTAAGGATAATTTCTATCAGAAAGGCAGTTATATGCGAAACTATTACTACCCTACACTCTCACAACAGGGCATACTTTCTAATGAGAAAATGCTTCCGGGCTCAGGTATCAATACCATCGGTTTCAGACTTGAGCTCCCCGGATATACAGATAAAGACAGAATCTTTTCCGCACTCAGCGAAATTTTACAATCCGCCGACGTTTTTTCCACGGACACCACCGAAATCGACGGTTCCGTTTACATTCTTCAGAATAAGTCCATGCCCTTTTATATCAGCAGCATAAACTGTTCCTCCAAAGAGGAAGCAGTAAGCTTCTGTCTGCAGCATGAAAATGATAAGAGTCTTGGTACAAAATCGCATAAATTCTATGATTTCGTAATAATTGAGGTCGAAAACTACGGAATAATCGTCTCATGTATTTTTAATCATTTAATTATTGATGGCTTCGGAATGTGCATGGTAGCCCAGCAGCTGCTTGATTATCTCTCAGGCAGCAAGCCCGGCAGTTCAACCTTCTTCAGTGACGATTATCTCTACTCAGCCGACAAAACTCCCGAGGCACTCAAGCCCGGCAATGATTCCACACTTAAGGATTTCTGGAAGGATTATTTTACCGGACTCACACATGAACCCTCCGTTTTTACCGTTTCATCAGAAAGCTTCGAAAAAACAGATTACAACTTTGAAATTGAGGCTGAGCTTGCCGACAGGATTAAGGCATTCGCAAAAAAATGTCATGTAACCGAGCCCGCTGTTTACGAGGCGGCGCTTGCAGTTTATCTTTCAGGCTGTACAAATACCGAAAGTGCTGGCTTTATAATGCCGCGTCTCAACCGTACCCTCGAGGACAATTCGACCATCGGCTGTTTTACCCTTGTAGTTCCGGTAAAGGTTGACGTTCCCGCCGATTCACGTTTTTCCAAGATATGCAGTCTGGTTTATTCGAGTGCAAAAATGGCATCCTCATTTAAGCGCTTCGGTATCGGTGATATCCTTAAAACTCTTCATAACACTACGGATTACACCGATTCCTTCAGCGAATATACATTTAATTTTTACCAGCCCGAGCTTCATTTCAATCGTCCCTTTGAGGTCAGCTTCAGCGTATGCGGTGCAATGCACAATCATCTTACGCTCAATTTTCTTCGAAAGGCCGGTTCTGTTTCCATTACCTTAAACGGACGAAACGGAATTTATTCGCCCGAGAAGCTTGAAGCCTTTGCGGATTCATATATCACTATTCTGAAGCAGGGTCTTCAGGACAAGGTCGTTCGTGATATCAGTCTGGTTTCAGAAGCCGAAAAGAAGGAAATTTTTAAGCTTTCCAAAGGAAATTTATACCCGCTCGGTAAAAATGAGTCTATTGTTTCACTTTTCAGAAAGGCAGCCGCAAAATATGCAGACCGTCCCGCTCTCTACGCAGCAGGAGGCGAATACAACTTCTCCGAGCTGGATGCGTTATCGGACAGAGTGGCTTACGGACTTATTTCAGCCGGCATTAAACCGGGTGACAGGGTCCTTTTCATGCTTTCTCGTGACCACAGGATCATCCCTGTGCAGCTCGGTATTTTGAAGGCAGCTGCCATTTTTATTCCCATTGACCCTGCATATCCCAAGGACCGTGTCGAATACATTCTTACGAACAGCCATGCAAAGCTGCTTATTTCGGATTCGGATGTTCCGGGTGCGGCTGAGCACAGCTTTATTTCAGCCGGTCAGCTTATGCAAACCGCAGAAAAGAAGGAGCTTCCCACAATCGACTGCGACATGCCGGCCTACTGCATTTATACCTCAGGTACCACCGGCCGTCCGAAGGGCTGTCTGCTTAAGCACCGCGGAATCGTAAATATTACAAATGCAGATAACAACCCCTTCAACCGTGACATTGTAAAAACAGGAAAGGGACTTGTTGCCATCGGCTCGGTCTGCTTTGATATTTCACTTTTTGAATTATTTGTACCGCTTCTTAACGGTCTTTTTATTGAATATGCACCGGACAATGCCGTTACAGACCCTACGGCACTTGCCGCACTGCTTCAAAAGCACGGGGCAAACCTGCTCCACTGCACGCCCTCACGACTTAACGCCTACCTGAATAATTTTGAATTCACAAGGGCGCTTAAAAACGTCGAGGCGATTCTTTCGGCAGGCGAGGTTCTTCCGAAGGCACTTATTACTACACTCAGAGAAACCTACGATGTACGAATTTATAACGGCTACGGTCCCACGGAAACCACCATCGGTGCCACTATCACCGAGGCCGGAGACGACCTTTCCATCGGACGTCCCATCGGAAATATGGGTGTTCTTGTTATGAATAAAAACCTCGCTCTTCTCCCCCGCGGAATGAACGGAGAGCTCTGCATTTACGGCGAGGGTGTAGGAATCGAATACATCGATATGCCCGAGCTTACCGCCGCAAAATTTGTTAATTCAGAGGGACTCCGTCTCTACAGAACCGGTGATATAGGCCATGTTCTTTCCGACGGAAGAATAATCTACAAGGGTAGAAACGATAACCAGGTCAAGCTGCGCGGACTTCGTATCGAGCTTCCCGAAATCGAAAATGTTATGTCCCAGTTCAAGGGCATTACAGCCTCGGTAGTTATGGTAAGAGCCTCCGAGCACAGCAAATTCCTGGCAGGCTTTTACACCGCGCTTTGTCCGATAGATAATGACAGGCTCAGTGCTTTTATGAAAAAGCGTCTGCCCGCATATATGGTTCCCGATGTCTTCGTTGCACTTGATGCAATTCCCCAGACTCCGGGCGGAAAAACCGACATGAAGGCTCTTGCTTCCATCGAGGTTGTACTTAAGCGTTCCGAAAGACGTCCCGTAACCGAGCAGGAAATCGCTCTCTGTCAGGCCTTTGGCCGGGTACTTAATGACAGCAGCTACGGTCCCGACGATAATTTCTTTGAGCTGGGCGGTGATTCAATTACAGCCATTGAGCTTATTACGGTACTTGCGGATACCGAATTTTCAGCAATTACCTATGAGGATATTTTCAAATATCCCTCACCCGCGCTCATTATCGAAAATATACTTCACAGCTCCGCCGCAAATGATGAGGACGAAATCAATCCCCTCAGCGAGCTTGATTATACAGGAATAGACGAACAGCTTAAGAGGACTCCCACAGATGCACCCTCTTATCCGCTGTCGGCAAATATTCTTATTACCGGCGCCACAGGCTACCTCGGTGCCCATATTTTACTGGACCTTTTAAATAACCCTGAATACACAGGCAACATAACCTGTCTGGTTCGTCCCTCTTCAAAGCTCAGCGCAGAGAAACGAATCCTCAGCACTCTCTTCTATTACGGGGAAAAGGCCTTTGATGAGCTGTTAGGAAACCGGCTTATCATACTCGAAGGAGATTTAACCTCTCCCGAAAGTATTGAACCGGCCTTTGCAAAGCATATTGATTTCGTAATAAATGCTGCGGCAAATGTTGCTCATTTCGCATACGGCGATGCCCTTAACAAGGTTAACAGAGAAGGCGTTCAGAACCTTATTGATGCCTGCTTAAAGCATAATGCCGCACTTATCCAGATCTCCACCATCAGTGTCGGAGGCATGTATAAGAGAGGCAGCAGTCCACTTACACTTACAGAAAAGGATTTCTTCCTCGGCCAGCAGATAAGCAACCAGTATATTCTTTCAAAATACATGGCGGAATATGATATTCTCCGTGCCGCGGCCGACCAGGGACTTCGTTTCAAGATAATGAGAGTCGGCAACCTTCAGGGACGTATGTCAGACGGTGAATTCCAGATTAATATGTCTTCAAACGCCTTTGCAAGACTTATGTCCTCTTACGTAAAGCTCGGAAAAATACCTGCAACGCTGCTGAAGCATTCGGTAAACTTCTCTCCTGTGGATGATACCGCCCACATGATTGTTAAGCTATCCTTCCTCTGCGACGATTATCAGATTTTCCATGTATATCCTCGTGAAGAAGCTCGTTTCAGCCATATGTTCAGTATTCTTTCCGAAATCGGACACCCCGTAGAGGTTGTTCCCGACGAGGTATTCGCTTCATTTCTTGCAGAAGCGAGAAATGACGATACCCTTCAGGATGCGGCAGTCAAGCTTGAACTCGAGCATCCCGATACCACTTATACTTATACCGGCATTACCTGTGATTTTACCTCATCGGTACTTGAAAAAAACGGTGCCAAGTGGCATACTATTACTGATGATTATCTCACAAATTATTTCAATGCCCTTGACGGCATGTTAATGTTTGACAATTTCTAGGAAAGGCATGGTTTTCATATGCAGTTATCAGCTTCAATCACCGCTTTATGGTCATTTGCAGTATTCCTTGCATCTGCATTTGCAGCAACAATTGTAGCCTCAACCCTTAAGCCCCGTTTAGTAAAGGTTAAAACGGCTTTCTTCTGGCTGCTGACGGCAGCTCTCGGTTTTTCCGTTACCTTTGCCTTCTATACACTGGATATCACAAACGATATCGTGGGTATTTTAGGACTTTCCGCACTGGTTTGTCTGGCAACGAATTTTCTTTATATTGAAAGCTGGTCGACAAAGCTCTTTACATCCTTGATGGCCTGTCTGATTGCAAATGTATGTACATTTATGTTCTGCGGTACAACAGATGCGGTCCTTGGCGGAAAGCTTGAGCTTTTCTCCACCCACCCCTACACAGCAGGAAATATACTTCTCTTTATCATAATCAAGGTTGTTGTTTATACAATCATTTATATACTTTACATGAAGCTGCTCCGTCACCTTGTTATCAAGGTCAGCGAAGAGCTCCAGGGAAAGATGAGTGCTTATCTTGCCACACCCGTTGCATCAATCATCGGTTTCTACATTATCAACTACGTTACAAATAATGTACTCGGAATCCTGCCCAACCAGTCATCCTTCATGATGCTCTACCTGCCTATCTGTCTGATTTTCGTTATCGCGTACTATCAGATATTCAAATCGGTATTCTGGTCGGCAAAGGCAATGAAGAACGAGGCTGAGCTTGGCGTTGCTTCACATATTCAGGCAGACATGCTTCCCAGCATTTTCCCTGCCTTTCCCGAAAGAAATGAATTTGACATTTACGCAACCATGAATCCCGCCAAGGAAGTCGGCGGTGACTTCTACGATTTCTTCCTTATCGACGACGACCACCTTGCACTCGTTATGGCGGACGTATCAGGTAAGGGTGTTCCCGCATCACTTTTCATGGTTATTGCAAAAACCCTGCTTAAGACGAGCGCACAGTCGGGTCTTTCTCCCAGGGAAATCCTCTACAAGGTTAATAACCAGCTCTGTGAAAACAATGAAACAATGATGTTCGTTACCGTCTGGATCGGTATTTACGATATTAAAACAGGAAAAATGATTTGTGCAAACGCCGGTCATGAATGCCCCGTTATCAGACGTGCAAACGGAAAATATGAAATTCACAATGATGAGCATGGCTTCGTACTTGCAGGTATGGAGGATATGCAGTTCGATGAGTATGAGCTTAATTTTAACGCAGGCGACCGTCTCTTTGTTTACACCGACGGTGTTCCCGAGTCAATTAATCTCAAGGAGGAGCAGTTCGGCGTAGACGGTATGCTTAACGCTCTTAATTCCCATCCCGAAATGACTGTAAGCGAGCTGCTTCCCGCTCTCAAGAACGATATCGATGTATTTGCCAATTCTGCCGATCAGTTCGACGATATTACAATGCTCGGCTTTGACGTTAAATCCATTGGCTAATTAACCCACAGGCTTTTTAAGGAAGGCATCTGCAATATGTTAATATCAAATGTGTATGCGGCATTCGACATGCTCTGTCTGGCTGTCATGCTGACAATAATGGTAAGATTTATCATAATGAAAAAAAGAGTTCCGTTTCAGGGACTCTATTTCATTATGATTGTTCTTTGTCAGACTCTTGTTGTTTCCGATTTAGTCTATGAGCTCTATAGCGCGCACAATATACATCTTTCCCGTTTTATGCAATACCTGGTCAACGATGTATACTTCTTCTCGGCTATTTTCATCATTCCGGTATGGGCTACTTACTCGGTCCGACTCAGCAAAATTTCGCAAAAAGCTCAAAAAGCGCACCTAATCTTTACCTTCATCCCGCCTGCTATTGCCTTTGCCATGACCCTGTTATCCTACTGGACAGACTGGATTTATTATATCGACACAGAGGGCGTATACCACCGCGGCACACTGAATATTATCACACTGATACTCCCGATAGTTTATCTTATTTTCTGCATTATATTCACAATTGTATGCTACTTCAAGCATAGGGATCCGATATCAAAAAGAAACTTTTTTGCCGTACTTTCTTTTGTATTCTTTCCGCTCGCATCAGTAGTTCTCTCCATGTTTATCGCCGATGTTCCCATTATCAGTATCGGTGAAACCCTCGGTATGCTGCAGACCTTTATCACAGTTATTATGAGGGACAATGAAATAATCCTGATTGAGGAGCAGGAGAAAGAAAAGCGTATGCTCGAACAGGCCATGCTCTGTACCGTACGTGAATACTCTACCGTTGCAAGCTTATCACTAACGGAAGAAGACATTAAATTTGTCTACCCTTCCATGGCAGCCAATGAACACCTTTCCTTCAGTGAATTTTCAAAGCTGATAAAAAGTACAGAAATAAAAAGCGATGATTTCAGCAGTAATGAAGATTTTTCGGATTTTATGGAACCAGAGTTCATCAGAGAACGACTTCAAAACGACCAGAAGCTCAATTACAACTACGCTCTCAGGAAAGATATTTATACTGCAATCAGGGCAAATAATGAGTCCTGGAACAAAAACTGCGTTAAAGAATTCGTAAAAGTCATAGAAGAATGCAATGCACTGGCCGCAACAGGCGATTCGCCCGATTCAACACATGCTATTCCTATGGTTATTTCAATAACCGAAGTCGAACAGAATGAAAAGAGCCTCTCCTCCGCTATTCTTACCGTACGAAGCGTGCGCGCCGTACTCGAAAAGGAAAAGCTTCAGCAGGAAAAAATTGCTGAAGCTCTCAGAACCGCCGAGGCCGCAGGCCGGGCAAAATCGGAATTCCTTGCCAGAATGTCCCATGAAATCCGTACTCCCATCAACGCAATCCTTGGTATGAATACAATGATTGAGCGTGAATCAAAGGACGAGCAGATTCTCGAATACTCCGCCAATATCGAAAGTGCCGGTTCAATGCTTCTGACTCTGATAAATGATATTCTCGACATGTCAAAGATAGAATCCGGTAAAATGGAAATCGTACCGGTTGAATATCGTCTCAGCCGTCTTATCACAGACCTGAAAAATATGGTTATGACGCGTATTCAGAACAAGGACATAGCCTTCCAGACCGATATCGATGAAACTACCCCTGAGTATCTGTACGGAGATGCAATTCGAATTAAGCAGATACTTACCAATCTTCTTACAAATGCGGCTAAATATACCGATAAGGGTACCATCACTCTCTCGGTTAAATATATGCCGGAAAAAGAAAACGAGCTTATGCTCTCCTTCCGCATCACGGATACCGGCCGCGGAATTCAGGAAAAGGATTTAGCAGGAATTTTTGAGGCCTTCAAACGTGCCGATATGATGACTAACAGAAACATCGAGGGCACGGGTCTTGGACTCAGCATTACAAAAAGCTTCGTAGATATGATGAACGGCAGCCTCAACGTTACAAGTAAGTACGGACAGGGCTCAGTATTCTCGGTTACTCTTCCACAGAAGATTATGAAGAACGTTCCCATCGGAGATTTCCAAAAGGCTACAAAGGATGACGTAAAGACTACCGCAAAGACATATCAGGCCGGCTTCACAGCCCCCGATGCACATATTCTCGTGGTAGATGATAACAAGATGAATCTCATGGTAATGAGTAAGCTGCTCGGCAGAACCAAGGTTATTGTAGACCAGGCGGACGGTGGCTATGCATGTATCGACCGCTTAAAGAATGCCAGGTATGATCTCGTTCTCTTAGATCATATGATGCCCGCTCCCGACGGTATTGCAACCCTTAAAATCATCAAGGAGCAGAAGCTTGCGGAGGGTACACCTATTGTCGCACTTACTGCCAACGTAATGGCCGGTGCAAAGGAACAGTATACAGGCTACGGTTTTGATGCTTATCTGCCAAAGCCCGTTGTTGCGGCGGACCTTGAACGTCTTATGGCAGAGCTGCTGCCTGCGGACAAAGTAAAAAAAGCTGACAATTAAGCGACAAAACACTTGACTTTTGTATAATAATATTATATATTAAAACAGTAATCATTACTGATTTATATTTATAGGAGGATTATCAAAATGGCTAAGTATGTATGTCCCGTTTGTGGTTATGTTCACGAGGGTGATGAGGCACCCGCAGAGTGCCCCGTCTGTCATGTTTCAGGAACAAAGTTTAAGAAGGTTGAAGGCGAGTTAAAGCTTGCCGCAGAGCATGAGTACGGTATTTATGCCAAGACTGTAAAGAACAACGCTGATATCAGTGAAGAAGACAAGAAATATATCTTCGAGCAGCTTATGGCAAACTTCAAGGGCGAGTGTTCTGAGGTTGGTATGTACCTTTGCATGGCCCGTATCGCTCATCGCGAGGGCTATCCCGAGATTGGTCTCTACTGGGAGAAGGCAGCCTTCGAAGAGGCTGAGCACGCTGCTAAGTTTGCAGAGCTCCTTGGTGAGGATCTTGAAGCTAATATGAAGGCTTCAACAAAGGCTAACCTTGCTTGGAGAGTTGACTGCGAATTCGGCGCTACACAGGGTAAATATGACCTCGCATTGTGTGCAAAGAAAAATAACCTTGATGCAATCCATGATACAGTTCATGAAATGGCTCGTGACGAAGCAAGACACGGCAAGGCTCTTAAGGGCTTACTTGACAGATATTTCAAATAATATTTAACAAAAAATCAGGGCGAATGAAGATGAGATTTCATTTCATTCGCCCTTTTTCTTATTCGTCATACAAAAAGCCTGCCACACCGACCTTATAGAGATTAACCTTGTTGCCCCAAAGGTCTATAGTCTCAGCCTCTATCTCACCTGCCAGAACCTTTTTAGCACCCTCACGAAGCTTCGGAAGAATATCCTTTGATACGGTAAGTGAGCCGTGAGAAGGATAAATCGTTGTGTATTTATCACTGAGTCTTTCCAGCTTTTCAATACTTAATATATATGCATGCATCTCCCTGCAGGGTCCAAACATGTATATGTTACCGTCCTGAACGGGGTCTCCCGAGAAAAGCGCCCCGCTCTTTTTATCCAGTACAGCGATACTTCCGGGGGTATGTCCGGGAATTGCAATAATTTCGAGCTCACGGTCTCCCAGATCAATTATATCCTTATCATCTACCGCTACGATTCTTCCCGAAGGAGCCCCCTTCTGGTAATAATTCACTGTCTCCGCAGGATTCATATAAACCTCATCAAACTCTGCATTACTGCCGGTATGATCCCTGTCCGCATGCGTATTAATCAGCTTTATCGGAAGCTTAGTAAGCTCTGCCGCCAGCTCCTTAGCATTTTTTGTCTGCATACCGCTGTCAATGAGAAGCGCCTGTTCATTTCCCGCCAGCAGGAAAAATCTTACACCGCCCTCATCAAAAGCCCAGGTATTCTCAAATAACTTAATTGTCTCCATATTTTTCATCCCCTTCTGCCTGCACTGCAAACCGATTATTATTTCATTTCTCCGCGCATAACCATGTAAAGCAGCTGCTTGTCATTATAAATCGGCTGGTCTGCGCTTACGCCGATAAAATCCTTACCGTAAATATCAAACATATTGCTGATAATAGTGAACGGAGGAAGCTTTCCGAGCACCTTTTCACCATCAAAAAGAAGACTTGCATGAACAGGCATTGTATACTCACCCTTTTCATTAAATCCTCCGCCATAGGACATTACGGGGATTACGGCATATCTTCCGTCCAAAAGCTCCTTAACCGTTTTATCAGACCTGTCGATTCTCATATTCAGTCCGCCCGCTCCGGGAATATCCGTATAGTCTGCATACGCAGGACCCGTGTGGTTAATTCCGAACCTTGCCGCATCGCGCTTGTCAGCATAGCCTGTAAGGATTTTGCCGTTCTGAATAAGTACAAGCTTATCATCCTTAAAGGTTACTCCCTCGCCGTCCCAGAAGGGATTAAACCAGCACTCCTTGTCCGTTACATCATGCGTAAGGGTAAAGCCGTCAGCAAATACCTTCTCTCCCACTTTATCCGCAAGAAGCGAGGTTTTTCTGCTGATGTTTTCACCTGACAGATGATTTCCGAGCGTACCGACGATTCCGTAATACTGCTCATCTATGATGATTTCATCAGGGAAATCTACCATCTTCCTAAAGTTCGCCAGATAATCATCGGCCATTTTGAAAAATACCTTGTTATCATATTTACGAAGGCTGAAATGGAATTCTCCGTCCGAAATATCCTTACTGTCCTTATGCTTAAAATCAAAGCCAACATTGATTGCGGCATCCTTATTGCTATAATCCATGCCCATGTCATTTGTTCTTGTGGACAGCTGACTCTCCCACATAACCGTGCCATGGAAGCTGTAGTCCGGATAAGTCCTGTTCAGATAACCCATACACTCTTCCGCGATTTCCACAAGCTCAGAATCCGAAAT
This sequence comes from Lachnospiraceae bacterium, assembly GCA_024403355.1. GTDB lineage: Bacteria > Bacillota > Clostridia > Lachnospirales > Lachnospiraceae > RUG11977. Next base: position 120,641 of record JAKSRW010000002.1, on the reverse strand, counting down.
ACTGCTCTCTGTCTTATCACGGTGTCTCACACCGCTTTCAAGTCCGAAAGGATACGGACGCTGCCTTTCAAGTGCCTTTTCCGCCCTCGCAAAGCCATCCTCATCCTTTACCTCTCCGAGCTGATAGCTGATACCTACACAATCGTTTTTATATACACGGAAGGAATTCGAAATCTTTTTATTCTTGCTTACGGCAACCTTTTTTCCTTCCTGATATTTTATTTCAGTAGATTCATTAATCGTTGTTAAACGTTCTCTCATATTAATAACCATACCCTTCTGTTTTCCATAAATAATCCGGCGTCTGCAGTTAATTCAGCAAATAGGTCTGTTAATTTACTGTCAGACTCTTTACACGAATTGTGGGGCCTCCGGCCGATACCGGAACACTCTGTCCCGACTTTCCGCATACAAGCTCATTGCAGAGCACAAAATCATCCGCAATTGCCTCAATATCAAAAAGTGTCTTAAAAACATTTCCGTTAATAACATTCACACGAACAGGCTCACAAACCTTACCGTCCCTGATTCTGTAACAGATATTGGGACGAATCGTAAACATGGCCTGACCGGTTCCCGAACCTGAATCTGCCACAAAAATACCATCCTTAATACCGTCAAAAATATTGGCAATAGGGGTAGTTCCGCCCTTCATATAGGTATTTGTCATACGCACAACAGGTGTACAGGTGTAATCCTGTGCCCTGCAGTTGCCTGTAAGCTCCTCATTAAGAATCGATGCCGACTGTGCATCATGAAGACGTCCTGTGAGAACACCGTCCTTTATCAGCCAGGTTTCGCGTGCCTTTGTTCCCTGATCATCATAGGGCTTATAGCCATGATTATTTAATGAACCGTCATCGCATATCGAAACAAGCTCGGTACCAACCTTTTTACCCATAACCCACTCATCCTGAAGGGTTTTATCATTAAGCATAAAGTCTGACTCGCTCTTATGTCCGAAGCTCTCATGGGTGAACATTGCGGTAACAAACGGAGCAAGCACACAGCAGTAATCTCCGGGCTCAACATCCACCGCATTTTTAGCATAATTCAGGCTTTCCTGCATCTTTTTATTAACGGCCTCCTCATGGCCCTTAAGCTCCTCAAAGCAAGGCTTCATAATAATCTTATAGCCGTAGGTGGTAGCCCCGTCCACGGTAAATGCTTCTACCGCTCCTATTCTTGTTTCCTGGCTGTCATACTCGATTTCTGCACCCTTGCTTGAATAAAAGCTGTATTCAAAATGCACGGCATTTGCTGCAACATTCCAGAAATTCATCTCAGGTATTGAGCAGTCAATACAATTATCGATATAATAATCCACCAGCTCCTTAAAATCGTTTCTTGTGTAATTACGGACATCATTCTCTCCCGTAAACTTAAATACACTGTCCTTATTTACCTCAAGAAGCTTTATTTCAGGATTCTCATAAATATCGGGATTAGGCTTTGCAAGCTTTGCCAGACTATCAAGCTCCTCCTGAATACCGTTCAGGTCGTTCGTCGAAGCGGTATACCAGAGCTCTCCGTCAAAAACACGGATCATAGCACCCTTTTTCTCACAGTCTCCGTCCCTATCCACCTCACCGTTCTCATTACTGAACCATATAGAATAATTCTCCTCGACTCTGACATCCGAATATAAATCCTTTGGGAAATTCAGTTTTAATTTCATACATCTTCCTTTCTTACATAACAGAGGGCTATGAACACCTTCACAGCCCCCCTGTAATCATTTATTCTTTAATTTCATTTATAATACCGCTGATGAATACCGCCTTGTCATTCTTCCTGGTGATATTTCCGCCAAAGCTTACCGTCTTATAGCAGCCGTCCTTGCAAAGATGGCGGAACTTAATGCTGAATCCGCTATCACCGTTTGTAATGCCTCTCATCACCGTTTCTTCGTATAATTGTCTGTCATCGGGATGAACAGTCTTCTCCGGACTCTTTGTAAAAAGCTCTTCATATTCATCACGGCTGTATCCGAACATAGCGGGCACATTATCATTAAAGAAGATAATACCTGCTCTTCCGTCCCTGATTTCGTAATCAATGATACCGCTCGGAATATTGTTCATTATTACAAGAAGCTGCTCCGAAAGCTGAATATTCTCAGAAATAAGGTTCATCTTCTGAGTGATATTATCAACTGCCATATACATCAGATATTTATCCGCGGTAACAGCCAGAAGTCTGATTCTGATTTTAAGCCAGAGGTCCTCATTCTTCTTAAAGAAGTCCTTCGAGCAGACCTCACAGTTGCTTTCTGATTTATCCGAAATAGCCCTGTCTATTGCCTTAATAAGCGTCTCTCTGTTCTTTTCATCAAAGGCATCCAGCAGATTAACCTTGCGGCTCGTAAAATAAGTATTCATTACACCGAGAGCCGAATAGAACCTGTCATTTACACGGATAGCCTCAAGAAGCTCTCCGTTATACTCAACAATAGCCGCTCCTCCCACGAAGCTGTTGAATACAAGCGTGGCCTGCGTGGATGCATTCAGGAACTCATATGCTCCCGAAATATCATCGTTAAACATGGGCTCGTTCTCTTCGCTCTCTATATTATTCTTCAGAATAACCTCATATTCGCTTATAGGCATGGGCCTTGCAAAATAGTAGCCCTGCATGAACACACAGCCTATGCTCTTAAGATAGTCGGCCTGGCTCTTGGTTTCAACACCCTCCGCTATTACGGGAAGCTTCAGCCAGTTCGACATTCTGACAACCGAGCTTAAGATGCTGCCGCCGCGGTCCTCATTGTTTCCGTCCTCAAGGAACTTCATATCCAGCTTAAGCATATCTACCGGTACATCCTTAAGAGTATTAAGTGAAGAATATCCGCTGCCGAAATCATCCATTTCCACACTGAAGCCCATACTCTGAATCTTTTTAACCGATTCAATCAGAAGCTTGGGATTGTCCATGTATGCCGACTCCGTGATTTCAAGTCTGATACTTGACTTTGGAATCTCATATTTATTTATCAGTTCCTCAAGGAACTCACACAAATGATTGCTGCTTATATCAACACGGGATACATTAACCGAAATAGGTACAATTTTCAGCCCCTGCTCTATCCAGTTATGCTGAAGCTTGCATACCTGCTCCCAGACATATTCATCCAGACGGGTAATAAAACCGTTCTTCTCAAAAATAGGTATAAATTTATTGGGCGGAATAAGACCCTTTTTCGGATGCAGCCAGCGGATAAGCGCCTCTGCTCCGTGCAGATAACCCTTTGAATAATCGTACTGCGGCTGTAAATATACCACAAACTGGCCTTTTTCCAGTGCGCTTGCACACTCATTTACAATCTGGCGCTCCTCAACCAGCTGCGCACGCATCGACTCATCAAAAAAGGCATGATGTCTGGTGTAGCTTCCCTTTGTAGACTTCAGCGCCATCAAAGCACGGTCGCACATAATGCGTACATCGAGATAATGGTCGTCTACGGAATAGATACCCAGACGAAGCTGAGTATTAAAGTAAGGATTATCAAAATCAAACTTATCTACAATCTTCTCTATGATACCGTAATTACGGTAGGTTTCATCATCTATACAGGCCACAAAATGATCGGCCTCCCAGCGTCCGTATACTATGCCGGGAACTGCAATGGCTTTGCATGCCTTACCCATACAGGCAAGCAGTCTGTCACCCTCCGCCGTACCGCAGGCATCATTAAGAACCTTAAATCCGTCAACATCCCACATGAAAATATAGTATTTCTTATCGGGATTTTCATTCAGCAGCTTATCGGTCTCCTTGATAAACTTATGACGGTTATAAATGCCGGTCTTTTCGTCTATTTCACTCTGTGCGATAACATGCTGGTAAAGCTTTTCAGGCTCATTAATGCTATTAACGGCAAGCTGGGTGAAAATATTCTGAACACGGTGGATTACAAGACGTGTGTTAAGGGGTTTAAAAAGAACATCGTAGGCGCCTAAATCAAGTGCACGAATCTGATTATCGGTATCATCACTTGAGGTTACTACGATAACAGGGATATTGCAGGTCTTGGGATTGGATTTCATGGCAGACAGCACTTCAAAGCCATCCATTTTGGGCATGGCTAAATCAAGCAGAACAAGTCCTATTTCATCATTGCTGCCAAGAACATTAAGACCCTCTACTCCATTGTTCGCTGTAATTATACTGTAGCGTCCCTTAAACGCTTCCGACAGAAGCAGTCTGTCAATATAAGAATCCTCGATTATAAGGATTCTGATTTTTCCGGAACTATCCATGTAAACTCCAATCTACCGCAAATATTAATACTCCTGCGGTCCCCCTCAATTGAATAAATGAGAGATTACCCCATAATCCTCATTATGCAAATATATTACCACGTTTTTCCGATTTTTTCAACTAATTTTTAGATTACCCTCTGTTTATTATTTATAATTCACTATAAAGACAGTTTATTGAGTAAATAATTGTATTAATTATATATACAATTTGAAATATCATTAGAATTCTACTTAATAATCAGATATCATGATACAAGGGTCAAAAGGTCAAAAATGCTCGTCAAGCTTGCTTGTAAGAGCATTGAAGGCCTTTATGACACGCAAAAACATGAAAAAGTAGCCATTTTTCATTGAAAAATGAGCGGATTTTGAATGTTTTTAGCATTTCGGGAGCACAAAGTGCGAAGAAATGCGTGTATTAAGTCGGGGGCAATGCTTTTGACCCCGACGTCATATCATTCTATTGTGGATTATCCTTGACTTCTTAAAGCATATATGGTGTAATGTTAGCGTTTATTTGAAATTGCATTCGTTGCATTAGGTGAAAAATCATGAAAAGACTACGTTCTAATTTAATTCTTGTACTTGCAGCCTTCATCTGGGGCGCAGCATTCTCTGCACAGAGCGCCAGCACAGAATATGTAGGCCCATTTACTTTTAACGCCACACGTTTCATAATAGGCGGACTCGTGCTGATTCCGCCGGTATTAATTACCGATAGATTACGAAGAAATAAGCATGCGTCAGAACAAAATACGCTTCAGGATAAGTCCGCAGGCTCCGCTTCCTACAGCGACAGCTTCAAAGAGCATCTGCTTGTCGGTATCCTCTGCGGTATAATACTTGCCGTGGCCTCATCTCTTCAGCAGATAGGCATAAGCCTTGGTGCATCCGCAGGAAAAGCCGGCTTCATCACTGCTCTTTACGTTATTTTAGTGCCTATTTTCGAAATATTTTTAGGAAAACGCGGCAGCCTTTTTACCTGGATAAGCGCGATACTTGCGGTTGTCGGAATGTATCTGCTGACCTCCTTTGATGAAGCAGGATTAAGTCCGGGTGACATTATGGAAATCCTCTGCGCCATAGCATTCACCTTCCATATTATCGTAATTGACAGGAAAGCGGGAAGCCTGAACGGTGTCAAGGTATCCTGCATACAATTTTTTACCGCAGGCGTAATCTGCGCTGCAATAATGTTCTTTACAGAAAATGTCGAGCTTTCAGGCATTATAGACTGCGCAATTCCCATACTCTATGCGGGTGTGTTTTCCTGCGGAATTGCTTATACCCTGCAGATTATCGGCCAGAAAAATACGCAGCCTGTTGTAGCGTCACTGTTGCTTAGTCTGGAATCCGTATTTTCCGTAATAACCGCCTGGCTTTTCCTCGGTGATACAATGTCCCTGAAGGAAATCCTCGGCTGCTGCATAGTATTCATCGCAATAGTTCTGGCTCAGATTCCGATGCCGAGAAAGAAATAAAAGAAAGACATAAAAGAAAGACATAAAAGAAAGACATATGAAAAACGCAAATCATTTTTCATATGTCTTTTTCTTTATTTGCAGTCTTAAAATATCCCGGCCTTATTTAACATGCTTTTTCATGTCATCGAAATCAGATGCCACGACACGATAAAGCGCCTCTGCCTCATCCGTTCCGTAAACCTTCTTAAAAAAGTTATGAAGCTCGTCCTTATTTTTTGACTTTCTGATACCCTCATCAATAGTCTTTGCATACATATCGATTGTTGATTTTGAAAGATAATCAGATAAAGCATTGTAAACGTACTTCATGCTTGCAGGCTCATTTTTAGCAGACTTTTTGCCCTCGGACTTCTTTCCCGCTGCTTCGCTTTTTCCGTCAGCATCCGAAGCCTTTCCTTCAGCATAATCAGCTGCTTCATAAGACTTATTTTCAAAAGTCTCCTTTGCAGAAGATTTTCTTCCTCTGCCCTTCTTCACAGGCTCGCTGTCACTTGCTGCTTCATCAGCATCTGCAGTCTCTTTCTGATTTTTATGCTGTTCGGCCTTAGCTCTTCGCTCACGGCGTTTTCTTGCACTGCTCTTTTTAGCCTTCTGATTATCAGGCTGTTCGCCTTCATCCGAAACACCTAAAGAGTCTGCAGTTTGGTCCTTTTCCTGTTCAGCATCCGCATACTGCTGTCCGGCATTGTCTAAACCTGCATCGCCTTCATCCGCTGAAGTATTTTCCAAAGCTTCTTCTTTTGAATTTCTGCTTCTTCCTGAGCCTCTGCGTCTTGACTTTTTGTTCTTTACAGCTTTTTCTTCATTTTCAGCTGTTTCTGCTGCAGAATCTGAATCAGAACTCTCATCGCTTTCATCAGCCGCATTCTGCTCCTGTAAAGCAAGCGGTTCCTCAGCATTATCTGCACTCATTTCAGCATTTGCATCAGCGGCATTCTTCTTACCCCTGCCTCTGTGACGGCGTCTTCTGTTTCGTGAATTTCTTCCGGAAGCAGTCTCATCAGAAGAATCCTCAGGCTGCTCAGACACATCCGAAGGCATATCAGTCATTTCTTCCTCAGCTGTATCCTCTGTTCCCATACTCTCAAAAGACTTCTCAGAAGCAGCAGTCATATTATTTGTTTCTACATCAGTAGAACCATTGTTTTTCCTGCCTTTACGTCTTCTCGAGTTCTTTTTGGAACCTGAACCTGACTTGTCATTCTCATCCTGATTTTTTGCTCCGCTTCGTTCAGAATTGATAGCTGTCAGAATGTTCGCGTATACGCCTGTAAGAATATCATAATTAGTGAAATATCCCTCACAGAATTTTACCGCCGACCTGAATCCGTGATCGTGACTGATAACATAAAAGCTGCCTGCCTTCTCGCGTTCAATTGACGCTCCAAGCAGTGTGACAATCTGGAAATCCATGGCGTTCGCACCAAGATAATTAATCTTGATATATTTTACCTGTGCAGGGGATTCATTCAAGCTTTCGATGGTAGGTATAGTCAGTGTATTGGCATTATCACTGTAAAAAACATATACCATATCATCAGGCTTTAAAAGAAGTACTCCCTCAAGACCGTAGCTTCTTACATTCTCCAAATCAATAAAAAAATGTCTCATCTCTTTTCCCTCCTTTCTTTAATATTTTCCCTTGCGGGATTTATACACCGGAGCAGTCAAATTGCGGGATGAAGCTTTCTTCTGCTACCTCTCCCTCCTGGATAAAGGCATTTTCGATGCCTATCCTTTCAGCGAAATCGACCAGCCTGCCGTATTCGGCAGGGTCAACCTTACGCTTAAGCTCCGGGAATTTATCTGTATTCATAATATGCGGCATGGGTGTGTACTGACTCATAATACTTATGTAAATACGGTCCCCATAGCTCTCATGCAAATACCTCAATATTCTTTTTGAATCGGCGGTCGCACCTGGAAGTGTCATATGACGAACTATCACGCCGCGTGTCATTATCATTTCCTCCGGCTTATCCTCACTAAAGGCCATTCCGCCCTTAGCCTCCGTACTCCTGACCATTTCCTCAAGCGCCTTGGAGGCACGTTCGAAATAATCGGCCGCATTTGAGTAGCGTGCCGAAAGCTCTGCCGATTTATATTTCATGTCCGGCATCCAGATATCCACATAGTCTGCCAGTCTTTTTATCGTATCTACAGATTCATAGCCGCCGCAGTTATATACCACAGGCAGCGTCAGTCCTTTGTTTTTTGCAAGCTCTATCGCCGGAATAATTGCAAAAGCATAATGCGTAGGCGTAACAAGATTTATATTATTTGCCTGTCTTGCCTGAAGCTCAAGGAATATCTCCGCCAGACGTTCGACAGTTATTTTTTTACCTTGGCTGCCCCGTGAAATATCATAATTCTGGCAAAAGCAGCAATGAAGGTTACAGCCTGAAAAAAACACGGTTCCTGAGCCGTTCTTCCCTGAAATGCAGGGCTCCTCCCACATATGAAGTGCCGCACGGCTTACAAATATATCCTCCGGCGTACCGCAGAAGCCGATATTTCCCGCCTCACGGTCCGCACCGCAGGCTCTGGGACAAATTCTGCATTCGCTCATAAATAATCATGCCTTTCCGCCTGTACCGCAAGTATTGAACCATAAGCAGCCTATTCAATCTCCAGCATTCTGCTGAATTCCTGCATCGTAACAGGCTTCGAGAAAATGAAGCCCTGCAGCTTTTCACAGCCTGCCTCCTCCAAAAATCTCTTCTGCTCCTCTGTTTCAACGCCCTCGCATATAGTATCCATGCCCAGCTTCTTCGCCATATCCACTACTGCGGAAATGACTATCTTGTCCTTCTCGTCAAGCCTGTCCTTCATGAAAACCTTATCAAGCTTCAGCGTAGTCACCGGAAGCTTTGCGATTGTATCAAGTGAAGAATAGCCCGAACCGAAATCATCGATAGACACACGGATATTCATTTTTCTGAGCCACTGAACGGTAAACATTACCGCAGGAAGCCTGTCTAAATATACATTTTCCGTTATTTCAAATTCAAGCAGCTCTACAGGCACCTTATACTGCTCAAGCAGCCTGTCAACAACGGTAACAAGCTTTGTGTTAAAAAGATGCACTCTCGAAACATTCATTGACACCGGAACACATCTGAGTCCCTTATCAAGACGCTCGCGCAGGTACTTAAATACCTGCTCATATACATAATAATCGGCCTTAACTATACAGCCGTTATTTTCAAAGGCCGGAATAAACTCATCAGGAAGAATATATTTGCCATCATCCTTCTTCCATCTGATAAGTGCCTCCGCACCGATAATTTCATAGTTGTCGCAGCGCACCTTGGGCTGGAAATATACCTGGAACTGTCCCTTTTCGATAGCCTCATCACAATGGGAAATCATCTCAAGTGTACGTGCCTTGCTTGCTATCATACTGTGCTCATAGGCCTTGCTTCTGCTGCCCTTAAGTACAGTCATATCCTTTGCCGCCTTACGGGCTGCCGTAGCTCCGGTAATCGCCTCCGAAACAGTGAGCTCATTGTCTCCGACGAAGGCAAAGCCACTGTTTACCGCCACGTTCGTGTCCTCTGTTATAGGCTTAATTTCCTCAAGGAAGGACATATTGCACTGGTCCACCAGCGCGCAGACATTCTCTGCCGACTCACCCTTTTTGCACTTAATCGCAATAAGGAAAATATCCGAAAATTCTCTGCAGCAGGATACAACACGCTTATAACGACGGTAAATCATCTCCGCAAACTTTGTAAGCAGAAGGTCTCCCGTGTTATAGCCGTACTTTTCATTGATATATTTAAAATTCGCAATATCCGAGCTGATAATTACATAATCCATGTTCTTATCGGTCGAAATACTGTCATTGACATATTTAATAAATTCGTCAACCTTCGGAAGCCTTGTAAGAGCGTCCTTTTTAAGGGCATTACGAAGGTCCTCGTACTTTTCAGCAAAGGATCTGAGCGTAAACATATATCTGAACATAATATCCGAAATACTCTTCATTTCGGCAATTTCACTATCAGTCCAGTCGCGCTCATTTTCCGAGTCGTAAAAATCTACCGTGCCCTTAAAGTTCCCGTCATTGTAAAAAGGGATTACTATAAGGCTCTTAACCGCATCCTCACGCATGAGAAGCATAGGTGACTCACCCATACTCTTTTTGTATTTATAGCAGCCACCTCCGCGCTTGTAGCGCTCGTCCCACTCACTCCAGGCATTTCCGAGGAAACGACGCTCAAGTCCTTTGAGCTTCACATTTCCGTTTTTGCTGACCTCATAGGTACATTTAATAGCTGCCCCGCGCTCTGTTTTTTCTCTGACAACGATAATATCGACATTAAAATAAGCAGTCATTCTGACCATAAGCTGCTCAATCGCCAGATCGGGATCAACCGCCGAGTCAATCAGACTGAATGCATATTCCACAAGCTCACCTGCGGGCATATCGCCAAAAACTCTCTGACCATCATTGTTTTCGCTCATCTGCTCACACCCCACCTATCACAAATTCCGGACAACGTACACAAACTGCCGCCGTTTGGCAGTCTTCAAATAATAATTCTTCTTCACATCCGAAAATAACTCATATTATCATAATACCATAAGTTTATACAAATTAAAAGCATTATTGTTTACCAAACTTTATTTGACTATTTAGCTCCCGGTTGGTATAATTATTATAATTATGAGATATTGTCGGAAGGGAGGAAAAAGCCTTGAGACGAAGCCCGTTGACACCCGCGCAGATTAAAGCGATTTTTGATGCATACACTTCAAATAACGATGAAATTGTCAAATATAATATCGGCGTCAACACGATTACGGATAAGCAGGCCTGGATTGACAACTATGTTAAAAGAACCGGCGTTCTCAGACGTATTTATGAAGAGACCGAAAAAAGCTGCAGTGCGATTTATGATGCAATAAATGCCACGGAGGGACTTCGCTACAATCAGGCAGAGGCCTTTTTCCACGCTGTTGCGGCCAATTATGTAACCCTTTATGACGACCCGTTTTTCGATTTGAAAATGTTCGAAATGCTCACGAGGTTCTATGAGAAGGAGAATGATATCCTGCGTCTTTTACCGATGCTCTGCCGCCTCGGCTATGAATACACGACCACTTTAAGGCTTCAGTGTCAGGATCATTTCGACAAAGCGCTGAACTGTTTCAAAAAGGTTATTTTTTACCGGGATAAATATAATCTTATTCCCGACCTTTCCATCAGGAAACAGTTTTTTATTGCATACGAATATCTTATCTGCATAATGGTAGGCTTCAACCGGGAATTCACCATTGACCAGTCGGCAAAATATATGCTGGAGATGCTGGACTTTTTCGAGTCCCCCGTTGTCAGCCGTTTAGATAAGCATTCACCTGAAATTCTTGAAATTATTGAAAAAATCAAATATAAATGGCTCGGACTTACCGGCTACATAGATATTGCATCGTATGATACCAAGCAGATTTTCATAAAAATCGCCCATGAGGTCTATGATTCAAATATGAAAATCTGTCAGGGTGATATTTACAAACTGAGAATTGAGGTGCTGATTGCTTACTACCGCACTCTCATTTTTGAGGGTAACTGCACCTATCAGGAGGCCGTGCGAAAGCTGACGGAATACTATTTTACACGCCGCCAGATGCCCGCCTATGAGGCTGAGGTCAGTGAAGCATCCGACAAAGCCTTAAGTCCCGATACCATTGACTTCGAAGTGATTTTGCCGGATATCGTTCTTCAGTGGCTCGATAATGTCAATATTCCCGATGAAGAGTGTAATAAATACCGCCGCCTGCTTGTCCGCAACAAAACCGATTTTCTTATTGAAAATTCGGAGCGGCTCGGCAATTTTTATACAGTGAACGGCATGATGCTTTTATGGTGCCGAAAAACACTCAAATACTACGATACAATTGACGAGAAGGAAAAAGCACTTACAGGCATGATTCTTAACAGAAATCTCTGCACCTTCTTCCACTCACGTATGGTGGCTGAGCTTAGCAGAATGATTGCCAAAGAAATCCTTAATGTCAATCCTTCGATGTTTCTGGATATCCTCGATTACAGCAGTGAGGAGGAAATTCTTAAAAACAGCGATAATATACTTGAATATATCAGAAAGGCTGCCCTTATCCACGATCTGGGCGAAAACAATATTGCGTTCATCCTGGATACACAGCTGCGTTCGCTTACGGATGAGGAGCTGAAGGTTATCCGAATGCATCCCGATATCGGTATCCGCGAGCTCGATGATGACCTGCACTGCTATCACGATATCATTCTCGGCCATCATGTAAGCTACGATATGCGTAACGGATATCCTTCACATTTCGACCCTGATGAGTCAAAGGTTAAGCTGATATGTGACCTTATTCTGATATGTGATGCACTTGATGCCGCAACCGACTACCTGGACCGTTATTACGCGCCCACAAAAAGCTTTGCAGAGGTTATGCTGGAGCTTATTAAGGGCTCAGGTACAAGCTACAATCCTGAGATTGTCTCTATCATCCGTTCAAACGAGGAGCTTTCCGAAAGGATTAATAATCTGCTTACAAACCGTCGCGAAGAGTATTACTACGACTGGTTTATAAATTATTTTAATAAAACATGCAAATTATAAGAAGGAAAGGAATACTATTATGAATCAATCAGTTGACACCAAATGTCTTCATGCAGGCTGGAATCCCACACAGGGAGAGCCCAGACAGCTTCCAATCTACCAGAGCACTACCTTTAAGTACGATACCAGCGAGCAGATGGGCAAGCTTTTCGACCTTGAAGCAAACGGTTATTTCTACTCACGACTTCAGAATCCCACAAATGATTATGTAGCCGACAAAATCTGCGCACTTGAGGGCGGTACAGCCGCAATGCTTACTTCATCGGGTCAGGCTGCAAACTTCTATGCAATCTTTAATATCTGCGAGACCGGTGACCATTTCATCGCATCTTCTGCCATTTACGGCGGAACCTACAACCTTTTCGGTGTTACGATGAAGAAGATGGGTATTGAATGTACCTTCGTTGATAACGAGATTTCAGAGGAGGAGCTTGATAAGCTTTTCCGTCCCAATACAAAGTGTCTCTTCGGCGAAACCATCACAAACCCTACAGTATCTGTTTATGATATCGAGAAATTTGCAAAGATTGCCCATAAGCACGGTGTTCCGCTTATTATCGACAATACCTTCGCTACTCCCATCAACTGTCGTCCTATCGAGTGGGGCTGTGACATTGTAACACATTCTACCACAAAGTACATGGACGGACATGCTTCTGCAGTCGGCGGTGCAATCATTGATTCGGGCAATTTTGACTGGCTTGCACACGCAGACAAGTATCCCGGTCTCTGCACACCCGATGAGAGCTACCACGGAATCACCTTTGCCGAGAAGTTTGGCAAGGCTGCATATATCACAAAGGCTACCACTACACTTATGCGTGACCTTGGTTCTATCCAGGCTCCTCAGAATGCATATTACCTCCATATCGGACTCGAGTCTCTTCACGTACGTATGGCCCGTCACTGCAGCAACGCTCTTGCTGTAGCAAAGTTCCTTGAGGCTAACGAGAAGGTTGCATGGGTACATTATCCCGACCTTGAGAACGACAAATATCATGCACTTCAGCAGAAGTACCTTCCCAAGGGCTCATGCGGTGTTGTATCCTTCGCCGTTAAGGGCGGCCGTGATGCAGCCATCAAATTCATGGATAGCCTGAAGTTCGCTTCCATCGTAACACATGTAGCAGATGCTAAGACCTGTCTTCTTCACCCTGCAAGCCATACTCACCGTCAGATGAGCGATGAGCAGCTGCTCGCAGCAGGCGTAGAGCCCGACCTTATCAGATTCTCTGTAGGTCTTGAGGATCCCGAGGACATCATTGCAGACCTTAAGCAGGCGCTTGAACTGATTTAGCATTCTATTGATAACAGCCCGTTTTTATACTATAATTATAAAAAAACAGGAGAAGCGTGCGTTACGCACACCGTTTATGCCTCTGTCAGATATTTACGGCACAGGTAAAACGGTATAATGATTATTATGACCCCAAAGAAAAACAAATCATTTATTAAGCAGCTAATCTTCGCTCTCGCGTTTTGTCTTTGCTGCATCGCAGTTACAGGCATAAAGGCAAATGCCTACGATATCCCGGCAAATGCCGACATTCGCACACAGGGCGTATTTACTACCAACGGCAACCAGTTTACCTGGGTAAGCTTCCGCGACGAAAATTGGATGACTACAACTGTAGTATCCGGAAACGGCGGCTTTCGCGAGGATTATGATTTCGACTGTTATCATTCGGGAGAATGGTCTCCGTTCGTTGTATACCCCCAGTTAAGCAGCGAATACCTTTCGAATATTCTGGTATTTGAGGAGGGAATTACAAATATTCCCGACCACCTTCTGGATGGCTGGGTAAACGGCACGCAGAAAAAATGGGCCAACATAAGCAGGCTTTACCTGCCCAAAAGTATGACCTCAATAAGCAACTCAGCCTTATGGATGATCCGCGGTATTACAACCATATACTGCTATCCTGAGTCAGAAGCGCATAAATTCTGCGAGGAGCACGGCTATAAATATTCACTCATCATAGATTCCTCGACGCTTCAAAAGCCTGTAGTTACCGCGCCTGTTGCAAATAAAATAGAATATGACGGTAAGGCTCATCCGCTGGTTAAGGCCGGTTCTACCACAGCAGGCACCATGTATTACGGCATTGAGGAAAATTACTTCGGCTACTCCAAAATCAACTACTCTGCAGAGATTCCCACTGCAAGCGAAATCGGCGATTACAAGGTTTATTACAAGGTTGAGGGTGACTATACGGTAGAAGCCACGACACCTCAGTATTTTACTGTTTCAATCAAGCCCGCAAAAGCCAAGATTAGCGAATGCAAAAATACTTCTGACGGAGTATTCCTCAGCTGGAAAAAGATCAAGGGTGCCGCCGGATACTATGTATACCGTGACGGTGTGCATATTTTGACAATCTCATCGGCTGACACTACAAGCTGTTATGATTCTTCTTCACGCTATGAAACAGAGGGAACCAAGCACAAATATCAGGTTGCCGCTATGAAGGACAACCGCTTTATTGGCGAATTATCGAAGGCTGTCAGCATATACCTGCTGGCTACTCAGAATAATTTCACCATAACAGCCGGCAGTAAAAAGGCAACCATTAAAATTCCTTCTCCGAAGAAGGGCTGTAAATACATCATCTACCGCTCTTCAAAGCCCGATTCCGGCTATAAGAAGGTGGGTTCGACTACTTCCACATATACCGATAAAAAGCTAAAAAAAGGCAGCTACTATTACAAGGTTGTTGTATGCAAAAGCTTTGGCGGTAAAAAATACTATTCAGACTATTCCGTAGCCCACTTAATTGAAATAAAATAATAAAGGCTGCAATAATTTCATCCCGCAAAAAATCCTCTGTCTGTACGACTGATATAAATCGTAACAAACAGAGGATTTATTTTATTCTATGATATTCTTTCCGGCTCAGTCGTAAATTATTTTTCTAAAGGATAATTGCCGTTTTTTTGCTTAAAATAATTGTTATACTCACTTCGAATTAGCTCAGCATCGTCACTATTTATAAAAATATAACGCTGACTTAATTCAGTATTTTTCTGACATGAAATACCTTTTTCGTCCTCGTTATCAGAGAAAATATACTCCCATGATATATCATCATAATTTGTACTCGTACCAAAATCACTTTTACAATAAATAAGTGCGGACGAAAGGTATTTTTCCGGACAGCATATAAAAGTTTGACTATTATGGGTTACTCCAAAATACGGATAAAAATCATAATTATTTGCCATATCCTTTACTGTCGTAATTTCAGTCTGTTTATAAGTATCCGGATAAAAATCCATGGAATTCACTTCAAATAGCTCATTAAAATGTATATCTGTCATATAATTTTCGGGAATTCGGATGTATTCCTCACGCATTGGAATTTCTGAATACTCAACCGCATTAATTCCAAATCCCGGAAGAATTTTAACAGAATTAACTGCGGAAAAATGATCATTATCCCATTCAATGTTTTTTACCGATACCAGAAAATCAGCATTATCCAGCCTGTATTCCACAGTAGCCCTTACAGTAGGACGTTTATAATCAGAAACTATCAGATCCCTTTTATAGTCATCTTCTGTATATCCCGCACCGACAAGAATGTCTGCAATTTTCTGTTTTACAGAATTTTTCGTAACATCCCTTAACACATAAATAATATCCGTTTTTATAGCCGGATACATAACGCAAAGTTCATCATAATTGTCCTTTGCGCTTAAATTATCCTTATCGTATTTTTTATAATACTCAGTGACTAGCTTCTTCTCTTTTTCGGTTAACTTGTCAAGAAAGCTATTAAATCTGTCCTCAGTTATTAGTTGAGGTATTATAAAAGTCGTATCCCTATTAACCAAATCATACTCCACCTGAATACAATCTTCTTTGATTGAAGTAATAATAAATGGCTCTGTATCAATTACTGTTGGAAGCTTACTGTACTCATTGTTTGATACAGCACTCCGAGTATCATAAGTGCTACTATTCCAGTCCCAGCAATGTTTCATCTCAACTACAACAATCGGACTCTTCTCATTAGACCTCCATACAACATTGTTTTCTTTATTTGTAAGAGAAATCTGTGTGTTAATCTCATCCATCTCAAAACGCAGTTTGTCATTCTCCATCAGATATTTTCCTGTTTCAGCGTCATATGAGCACAAGCTAATTCCGGCATAGTCATTTAGGGTAACATCATTTATGGCATCATTGTTTGATGTATCATTAGTTGCCGCATCATTGTTTGATGTATCATTAGTTACCGCATCATTTTTTACGTTATCATCATCTATGGTATCATTGTCTGATGCACCATTATTTACTGTCCCATTATTTGGTATAACTTCATTGCCTGCGTTCGAATCATCAGGCTTTAGATTAACGTCAGTTTTATCCGAGCCGGCGTTCTTCTTTTCCTTTAATTCATCAAGGCACTTCATAATAAGGATAATATCATCCTTACTTTCTACTGCATCAACTGCATCATCAAGTGCATTTTCAGCCAGTATATAGCGCCCCTGCTCACAGTAATACTCATACAAACCGATGTATGCATCAGCTTTTTCAGGCCAAAGCTTTATAGCGTCACTATATGCACGTGCCTTCGCGTCATCTATCGACTGTTCTGCTGTAGCCAGCAGATTCTGATACTCTTTCTCCTTATTAGTGCACGCAGAAAGAGCTACCATCATACATAACAAAGATATAATAATTAGTTTTTTCATCCGATTTCCCCTCAAATTATGTTCAATAATTTCCACCCAATGCTGCATTTATTTCAGCTTCTAATTCAGCATCAATTTCAGAATCAAATGGTGCCGCCAGAAAAGACATATAATCCAGACAACTATATACCTTATACTTTATTCCATCGTATTTAATTTCATACTGATACCAAATTCTTCCATCCACGGTTTGAGTGTCAACCAGTTCAAAGCCTTCAAATAATTCTCCATCCAGGTTACGTACATCTTCCTCTCCACCCGGGAACTCAACATATGGCTGCCCATATCCTGGATTGAGTCTAAATCTAAAGTCACATATTGCACTTAACTCAAGTGTCAGTGTTGGTCTTACTCCCACATATACATCAGAATTAAAATATCTCTTCACTTTTCCATACTCATCTGCATACCAAATTTCATCATTAAAAAAAACTACTTCTCCAAGTGCACTATCCGAGTGATGTTTATCACTGGCATATAAATTCCACGCATATTTATCACCATACCCACGAACACCGTTAAATAAAGCATATGAAGTAGCCTCTGCATAAAGAATATCTTTAGGAAGATTCTTTACCTCATCAGCCGAAAGACATCCCATACTCATAATTGGTACGCAATTATCCGGCTTAAAACAATGATATATAAACGAACGATTAAGCCACTCATCCATATAATCATCATACGGATAATAGCCCCACGGATATTCAACATCATCAATTGGATAATAACCATATTCTTCTACATAATCTAAATACGGAAATACATCAAGTATTCTTTTGCTTAATAATCTAGCAGACGATTTCGCCAAATCACTATTATCAGTTTCAACATCAAGCACATACCATTCAATCGGATCATCAGGGTAATATCCATCGTAATCCCATTGAGGATATTTGCCAAATGAAATCACCGGATATCCATTTTCAAAATAAACATTAAGATTATTTTCGTAACAAAATGTATACAGGCAGCTGTCTTTATAGGACTCCATTTTCTTAAGGATATTGGCTGCCTTTTCTAGCTGACCCAGTTTTATCATTCCGATAGCAGACTGATAATCATCTTCGTATCGGCATATTTCCAACATGTTTTTACTGTCTCTATAATCGCCAAGCTTTTCGAAAATTTTTGCCGCCTCAGAGTACTGTTCATTTTCAATAAACTGACAGGCATCAAAATAAACTTCATCAAGGAAAATACTTTCTAATTGAGATATATAGTATTCTGTGTCCTCATAGCCTCGAATCTGATTAAAGCCTTCATACGCATTATCATAAAACTGGTTTTCGAAATCTGTTTTAGCAGTTTTATATATTATCTCATTGGTAATTTTTTTCGATAATTCATCAGAATCCTCATAGCCGGAAATACTCTCAAATAAGTTTTTCGCTTCCTCGAGATTTCCTTTTGCATAATTTTTATATGCGTCCTTATATATCTGCTCCTTATCTCCGGTAAAAATATTTGATTCTTCATTTCTGTTATTCGAAGCATTAATATATTGTCCTTCATCAGTATTTTTTTCTTTTGATCTGCTTAGAGCCGGTATAACAAGGAATAAAACAGGCAGTAAAATAAAAATTACCCCGACAGCAATCAGACTATATTTAATAATTTTTTTCTTTTTGAATGAATTTTCTAATTCATACTCAGCCTGCTCCGATTCCATCTGAAGTTCCTCAATTCGGGCAAGCTTGTTTTTACATTCATTGATCTTTGCCGCTGAGTCCTTCCAATCAATAATACTTTCAAAGCTTTTTATTGCATATTGTACTGAATCTGTTGTTCCGTTGATTAAGTCCCTGCATGCATCTGTATAAATAGTATCTTTTCTTAATACCTCAAGACGATTTATACATTCGTCAGCTTTTTTAGATGAATCTTTATAAGTTCCAAGGCTAATAAATAACTGCTGTGCCTTTTTTAGCGCAGTTTCATTGTCAATAAGCAGACCGCAGGCTTCTGAATAGACCATTTCGTTTTTTTCATCTGCTAATCTACGCTCTTCTTCTGCGGCTTCCTTTTCAATTCGTTTGCGAATTGCATTATTATATCCTATTAGCTCATTTTTTGTTGCTTCATCCGCAAATCTGATAGCTTTTCTATAACTAAGCAAATCGTCAAACGGCTTTTCAAGTCCCAATAAATCAGAACGACTTCCGCACTTTAATACAGATAAAAGCTGCACCAGATAAGCATCTGCACATTGCGGTTCATTATTCAGTACCTGTTCACAGAAATTATAAGCCGCATCCCACTCTTCATCAGCCAATGCAATAAATGCGCGGTCAAGTAATGGTGAAGTATTTATCAGGTTCTCATCTGACTGCATTCGATTTATTGCATTATCTGAAATCGTACCATTTTCCGCAGATATTTCTGCCTCTGCCTTATGTCCGCATTGGATACAAAACAAACCTTTTTTAACAATCTTTCCGCAGTTAGCACACACCATTGTATCGTTTTCTGCTTGTTTTTCCACTTTAGTTCCACAGTATTTACAAAATCGGGCACCTACAATAAGCTCACGCCCACAATCATCACACTTTATAATTTTGTTTTCTTTCATTGTATTCATATACCTGCCTCCATCAGTTTCGGCCCTATTCCGCAAAATCAGAATAGGGCCGAATAATGCTTTTATTATTATTTATCCTGCAAGGATTCCACCACTCAGGAAATATTCACCGCCAAATGATGCAGGTAATTTAATCCAGCCTTTTTTTCCATTATCCATTTCTACATAAATGTGTGTAGGCCGATTGTCTGACTTTCTTGTTTTTAATTTTGTAACTAAACCTGTGTCGTATTTTTTTGTAGTAGCGATTTTTATTTTACATGCAGCAGTTTTATAAATAGGTTTTGAACTTAAAAACTCATACGAAGCATAACTGGAATTCTTTACCTTATATACACCATCAGAAGCACGCAAAAGTATATCCTCACCGGAAGAAGCAAGCTTCATGTCTCCATAAATATTTAGTAAACCTACACCGGCTACATCCACACAGACATTTACCTGCAATTTATCATTATTTTTCTGCTTTGCCGTTTCTACCCAATAACCTTTATACGTACCAAATTTATGCATAAGTTTTCCGGTTTTTCCGTCATAACGATAAATATAGTATGGTCCATAAGAACCGGGATCATCGTGTGTTTCATCCCTAATCATCAGTTCTGAATATTTGTCGCCCGGATTCAAGTCAAACACCGTAAAGACCATGCTCCCTGACTGATAATAAAAAATAACTTCTTCTGACATGATGCTTTTATTATTTATTTTTGCTGTTAATTTATATCTGGGCAAAATTTCATCATTCTCCAGACATTCAAAAGTAAATGTAGCCTTATCAGCCTTTTTGTCACCATTAAAATCATAAGAAAACGAGAATGATTTTCTTGAGCCCGGCTCTAAATCCCATATATCACCATATCTTACAGTTAATGAAGGAACACTCTGCTTTGCATTTGCAAAGTTCACCTTTAACCCGATTAAAAAAATCATAAAAAACATCAAAAAGCCAATAGATAGCTTAATTATTCTTTTCACAAAATCACACTCCTCATAATTAATATCAATTTAGGTAAGCTTAATCTCTGAAATCAGAGTATCTTTATATTTATTACCCTTATATACTGATACTATCTCAATTTTGACATATTTGGTCTCGATTTCTGAGCCAAAATCTATTGTTTGCTTCTCCATCGCATCAGTTAATGTATAGGTAAGACTCTTGCCATTTGAAAAGCTGACCTTAATCTTTTTAGGACGGGAATTATCATAATATGATGTCAAACTCTTCTGGTATCCTGCATTAATTTTCATACCTGATACAATATAGCTTCCATCTAATGTTAAAGTTACAGATTCACCTTCACCATAACCCGATACACCCTCAATGGTCACTTTTCCGAATTTCGGTATATCAACTTTAAAATAGGTACCCTTTGAATCAATAAACTCATCATATTCTTTGTTTTATTTAACAATTGAAGAAAGATTAAGATACAATGCAGGACACACAGCGTCAAAATTGAGATACCCAACATCACGTGAACCTCCATTTCCCACATGTCCATTACCGCTATATATACTTATAGCATTAGCTCCACACTCAGGAGAACGTAACCAGTAAAAACCATGCCCATCGTTAAAAGTATATACTCCCATAGCCTTTGCATAATCTGTTATAGTACACTGTCTTTTTATATCTTCTTTCCAAGCATCTTCAGAAAAACCGTATTTGGGGTTAAGTACATCATCATGTGATAAAAGGAATACCTTGTCCTTCGTATCATTTCCGCCTTCAGTATCATAGTATTTGCTGTCTGCGTTCACAAGCTTTGCGGTTTTTATAAGTTTTCTTTCAAATGAATTAAATGCATTATTTATAAAACTAGTACTTATCCATTTTCTAATAGGACTATATTCCCAAGTGATCTTAGCAAATTCATTATTATATTGCTGTGCATCTAAGCCACATGCAGAGAACAAGAAAACTTTACCTTTTGAATTAGAAAGAACTTTCCATTTTATTGGCTCAAACTTAAAATAAGCGTATTTTTTATTCTCCCAATCGTAATTCACTTCAGGATTATCCGGATTCTCAAAAGGATCCCAACTGTACACCACAGCGGCTGCGTCCTCTTTTGAGATTCTCTTATATTTAACGCCATTTACTGTTGCTTCTCCATACTTGTTATATTTTGCATTTTTAATAGCACTTGTAAGCTTTTTCCCTTTTATCTCTGTCTGTGGATAACTGCCAAAATATACATATGCCAGTTTTTTACCCAATTCTATTTTAGGTCTGCCAGTTTCCCATGATTTTTTTGTTCCATCGGTAAATTCAAATACAACCTTAGCCTTAGTTGCTGCCTGCACATTTACAGGAACATCTTTCATTATATAAAATGCCATTATTATAAATAAAACCGACAATATCTTCTTCATATAAAACATCTCCGTTTACTAATACTTATACTGATTTTCGTTTTTAAGTCTTTTATTGGCTTAATTCCCCATACTGCTGAGGTCTAGAAATTCTCATTATTTTATAACCACTATATTTTATTTCGTGTTTTCCCATATAACTGTTAGAGTTTATTCCAGCAGGACAATTTGCCTCAGTATTAACATCTACAACAGTAAGCACATCTCTATCTATTTTGTATACAATAACTGAATGATGTTCATCAAGTCTAAGATTATCTCCAACCTTACAGTATGTCTTAACATTATTATAGTCGAAATCAAATGATTTTCCGGATTCTACTTTTTTACCAATTAAGCAAGTGTCTTTTCCTATCACTGCACAATAGGCTAAATACTGCAAAGCAATTGCGCCCCCCTTACATGATGAGCCCCAAATCACCTCGTCCGGATCTTTTGCCTGATTTTTTTTTGTTGGATTCGAGCCAAACATAATATTACAAATATTTATAAACCAAGGCTTACTTATATATTTCGAAAAATTACAACATGCGTCCCCATGATTGCCTACAAAGGTTTTAGTACACCCCTTCTCATTAGTCGTCCAGGGCATTTTACCTCTTATCTCCACCAGATAATCTAACGCAGTTTGCATCTTATCCTCAAAAGTCTTCTGAGACTGAATATCCGACTGAATAATTGAATTAAGCCTCTTGATTGAAGTTTCATTCATATTAGCCAGGTTGTTTCTGGCCTCTTTAAGTAAATCCTCCTTACCTAATAAAATAGCAGCTTCCAATCTATTCTTTATATCATCGCTAATATTAGACCCATTGATTATTTCTTCTGCATTATTACAATCCTTAAACGCATCATCGTCTACATTTTTCAAATTCTTTGATGCATTGACTTTTTTCAGGCTATTACAGCCCGAAAAAACTGCAGCCTCAATCTTCTTTACTGAGTCAGGTAAATCAATTTCTTCGATTGATTTGCAATCTTTTAAAGCGTTTTCGCATATTGTTTTTAATGAATTAGGCAAAGATAACTTTTTAAGACTCGTACAAGCTTCCAGTACTGACTTCGAAAGTTCATCAACCTGTGCCTTTATCTCTAAGCTGGTCAGTTTTGTATCACCCTTAAAGGCACCATCTGCGATTGACACAACCTTATAAGTAATACCATCAAGATTTAATGACTCCGGAATTATAACTGTTTTAGCAGAACTAATAACCTTTTCAAATTCAACATTCTTTGTATTACTATTTACATCACTAATGACTTTATATATACCATTCGATGTTTCATCTTTAATGATATTGCCGACAGCCGTCTTATCTGATGCACCCTCATAAAGGTAATACAACTCACCCTGCTTTTCACTTAAAGCAGTCCAATAACCATCTGCAGTTTTACCCCATATATAATCGCCGTTGGCAGTAACTTCTACCACATTGATTATATCGCCGGGATAATAATAACCCTTCTTTGTTGCGTCAATATTGGCTGAGTTCTTTTTTGCTACATCATATAAAGCCTTGTACTTGCCCAAAGGGAACTGCTCTTTAGTAATGTTCAAAATCTTAAAATACTTATCATCTTTTAAATCCGCAATGATTATAAAGCAACCATCAGATAATTTTCCCCAGGCATATCTCGAATCTTTATCAACAAATGATACAGCTATTTTCTGACCTTTTTTGATTTTTTTACCGGTCTTAGAAGCACTTGTACTAGAACCGTTTCTTAACGATATATCGTCAAGTGCCTCCAAATAATAGTAATTCTTCGATGTAAAGTCTGTATAATAAAGTGTCTTGTCACCTACGGCAGGCTTTATAATGTTCTCAACCTTATTACTTGAAGAATTTGAATCTGTAGATGAGCTATTTTTTGAGTCATACTTTATGTGTAAAATATAAGCTTTAGCATTTGAATTCCAACTCGAAGCCCAGGTTTTTGTCAGTTTTTTATCTTTTCTGCTTACATTTCTCTGACATAATTTAACAATGATATTTCCATTACTATTAGTTTCTACCGACGAAATTACCGCATTATGATAATAGGTATTTCCACCTTTAACCATAATGATATCACCGGGCTGAATCTTGGAATTACTTTTTATCTCATCCGATGAAACAAATGACGGTTCAACCATTTCAGCATAATCGTTGTCCATCAAAAAATCGTATAACGCCCCTACAGTAGTTATTTTTGCCTTTAATCCAAAGCTGCCTGAATCAGTTGTTTTAACCGCCAGTTTTTCTTTCTGGGGAATACCACCCTTATATAAGCAGCAGCTTGCTAAACTTGTACATGCCTGATAGTTTGTATCATAGGCTTCACGGGCAAATTTAACCGCAGCATCACGATCATAATTAATTCCTGCAGATTGAGTTTCAGCCTTAGGCGTAGGCGTTGCAGTGGATTTGGGAGTAGGTGTAGCGGTAGGTTTAGGGGTTGCGGTGGGCTTAGGAGTTGCCGTCGGTTTAGGAGTTGCCGTCGGTGTTACTGCCTGAGCGTTTTTTTTTACAACCTTTACTGTACAAACCTTTTTCAGACCATTTGATGTTTTTACAGTAATCTTACAAGTTCCCTCTTTTTTCGCTGTTACCACACCTGACTTTGAAACGGTAGCAATTTTCTTTGAACTAGATTTCCATGTAAGCTTTGCATTAGCAGCCTCCTTAGGAGAAATCTTTGCATCCAATGTAAACTTATCCCCTACAGAAAGGGTAATTGAACTCTCATTGAGAGAAAGGGACTTAGGAACAATGGGCTTCCCAATATTATCGATAGTAAATGAGGTCAATAGTGATACCTTATTATCAGCTAAAGTATCTACACGCGGCACATAACGTGCATAATATACGCCATTCTCCTTAAGAATAACCTCATTAGTCGAAATAGTTATTCTATTAAAATCTGAATTAATTTTAGTATAAATATCACTTGGTGTTTTTCCTTCAACATCCTTAGCCATAGTAATAGACTTAATTGAGTTAGGACAATTAAAGCTAACCTTTGCTTCCGTAAAATCAGCATTATAATCAATAGAATTAACGGAGAATAGTGACTCATATGGAAGAAAACCTGCAAAGAACAGATCCGATTGAATGTTCATTGTGTTTCCATCGATTTCTATTCCAATGTAATAAGTACCAGGGTTCAAATAGAATGCGTAAACTTTTTTTGTACTATATCTTCCTGATAAACTTTCAGAAAATGAAAACACCATTGGATTCGAATTAATCATCGATTTCGACGTATATACCGCTATATTTAAGTTATTAAGCCTCGTATTCCAACGAATATAGTCTGTAATTAACAATATCCCGCTTTTTTCTACCGAAAATTCAAAATAATTATTTTCCATATCCCCAGTTCCATTTTGTGAAAAAAAGGAATCCACATTTTCAGTAATATCATCCAAATCACTAAAGTCATCCATCAAATCGTAAACTAATTCCGGATAATCATTTCCAGCCTTTACCTTTTCGAGGTAGGCAAAGTTAGAAACAAGCATTGCACAAACAACCAAACAACAAATCAATCTTTTAAAAATCGTATTTTTCATAGTCATAATCCTCCGTTTCTATTAACCATCAACCTATTATCGAAGACATATTTAGTTTCAGTACAGGACATAATGCAATATCATTATTTAAAAAATCATACTGATCAAATATTATCCTTGCAACTCCATCATAGGATACGCCCGAGAAATAATAACAATTTATCTCTGTCTGTGGATAATTCCCGAAATAAACATACGCTAATTTCTTCTTACCCAATTCAAGCTTTTCGTCTTCCGTTTTCCATATACTTCTACTTCCATCGGTAAATTCCAGCTCCAGCTTTGCCTTACCGGCGGCATGGCTTTGTATTGCAGGAATAGATATAATCGCAACTATCAAAAGAGCAATACAGCATAAACATTTTTTAAGACCCCCATAATACTTACCCCCTCATAAATTATTTATTCTAACAATCTCAAACAAACGCAATATATCAGTTTATTTCCGATATTATACTACAAATATCACTTTGGGTCAAATATTTTGACACAAATATCATATATAATATGATAAAAGGTGGTGGGTATAATGTACGAAGATTTATTTCCTTCAAGACTAGCAGAGCTTAGAATTAACAAAGGCGTTTCAGCCAGAGATATGAGTTTATCGATAGGGCAGAATCCCGGTTATATCAACAATATTGAAACAGGAAAAGCATTACCTTCTATGTCATCTTTTTTCTATATATGCGAATTTTTAAATATCACTCCGCAGGATTTTTTTATCGTAGATGCAAAGGATCCGGAACTGCTGCATGAAGTAAACATTAATCTCAAAAGACTTAGTGCAGAGCAGCTACGAAATATTGCCGCTATAGTAAAAGACCTGGCAAACAAGTCATAAAGCTTTATTCTACATATAAAAAGCGCCAGCCCATCATAGAGCCGACGCCTGTTAAATCAAGTCACTTATCACAAAAATATTATTCATATTTCCTATTTAATAAAAATTTTACCAGCTACCAATAACCGTTAAGTATTCATAACATCTTGGATAGTCAGTTTCAATAAATCTACATTTATCATTTGCATTCAATTCATAAATGTCGTTAACTGATATCTTTTTCAAAATAGAAACCAAGTCTTTTTTATCAGTTATTCTGGGAACTATTCCCCCATCATTGACGGCTTTAACCTTTGACTGTAAAAGTCCAATCATATCCGCAACTAATAAATTAATTCTTTTAAATGTATACTCAGATTTATTCCAAGTAATCTTGTTTGCTAATATATTTAAGAAACCATCAAGCATTGAAACGTCAGTATTCAACCAGTCATACTCCATATTAAGCTCAGCGCCTACCTGTTTGATAAGTTCAAGAACTTTTGAATCATAATCAGGAGTCAATGAGTCAATATCTATAGTATATCCATTTTCGCGAACACCATAATACATCATGGCAAATCCGCCAAGTGCTCTAATTTCTATTGATTCGTGGTTAGTTTCAACAAGTAACTCATCAAGACGATATAACGCTCTTTCGAAATTATCCAATGTGCTCTTTTGCATTCAATTTCATATCCCTTCAACAAGCAACATTCATATCTTTATATATATTAGTTTCCGGCAACGGGTTATCATCTAATACAAGTCGTTCTCTTAACGGCTTGGTATCTTTCAAAGGCTTTAAATTTTCAAACTCATCCAATAAATGATCATAGCCATAATATTTTATTATACAGAATATCAATACCTTCGTCTTTTCAGACATCTTTTGAATTTCCATCAATCGAATTTCTTCACAATTCTTTTTATAGTAAAAAAACAATCTGTGCAGTACTCTATGCAGGTAGTAATAATCTTCTTTACTCCAGCCATCCTGAGATTCATAATATATTTTCATTTATAACATCCCCGTTCTTTTACAAATCTGCAAATTTTACTCTGTTTTTCAATTCGCAATTCCTATTTCTTTTACATGTGTCTTTGCGTTACAATTCTCCACATATTCATCTATTTCAACAAAATCATCAGCATGCACTACCCTCATAAATGCCAGGAAAAACTTCATGTCGAAGTTCTTTACCTCATCTATCATCAGCTCCATGGCAGTTTCCTTGTCGAAGGCTGCACGGTAGGGACGTTCCGACACAAGCGCCGAATACACATCGCTGATACGCAGGATACGTGAACCGACAGGGATATCATCGCCCTTCATATTGTCCGGATATCCCGAGCCGTCTACGTTCTCGTGGTGATGAAGAATCATTTGGCGGGATTCTTCGTCAACGATATTCTCCTTGGTCAGGAAATCGTAGCCCAGTGCGGGGTGCTTTCTGACGTATTTAATTTCCTCGATTTTCAGTACATTTTTTCTACGACCGTAAAGGTAACCGCTGATCTTCATTTTACCGATATCATGAAGAATACCGGCATCAGCCATCTTCTCGCAGAATTCCTGCGAGTAGCCCAGCTCCTTTGCCAGTCTGTAGGCCAGATTCGCAACCAGGATACCATGGTCGATAGCTTCATCCACATCCTCCATGTGCTCCTGCTCCATATTAAACAAATCTATTAGTTCTTTTTTACCCTTAATCATTTATAAACCCTCATACACGTGTCTGTAAGCCCAATGTCCCAATCATCTTTATTCCCATACTATAAAGTAACTGACAAAAGCATTTACCACTCCCCCGAAGCAGACTGCCGATATATTTCACTAAATCCTTCGTATGCTAAATAATTGCCGGTTATTTACAGGGCAAATTCGTGAACGTATCGCTTGTCACTTGTTATATAATATTTTACCATATTTTGCTGAATAATTCAATTTGTTTACTGATTTTTCTCCGTATCTACACCCAGAAATTCACGTTTTCTTTTAATCATTTCATCTATCTGGTCAATGTAAATTCCTACTGCCTTTACATTCTCCACGCGTCCGAAGCGTCTGATAATAGGACCTGCTTCAAGCTCCGCATCATTTAAAGGACTGCATCCGTTTTCGAGCTTTCTGAGCTTTTCCAGATATCTGTAGTCTGTAAATTTGGATGATGAACCGGCTCCCAAAGCCAGAATCATCTGCTGCTCCTCCATTATCAGGATATTGTATAGACCTTCTTTACCCGGTTTTGCATAGCCTACATTTTCCAGATTCTCAGTCATATTCTTCTGACGGTAGAGATAATATGGCTCATAACCGTGCTTTTTGCAAAAATCAGCCGCATATTCCACCATCTCCGGAACCTCAGAAGCCTCACAGCCTGCGAAATTCTCCTTTTCAGTAGTCAGCCTTGCCGCTCTCTTTAATGCCAGCGTATGCACCGTGATACTCTCCGGATCCAGCTTTGCGATTTCATCAAGAGTGTATTTCATATCTTCAAGGCACTCACCTGATAAACCTGCGATTATATCCATATTTATATCGTCAAAGCCCATGCTTCTGGCAAGTCTGAAGGCCTCAACCGTTTTTTCCGCAGTATGTCTTCTTCCGATAATATCCAAAGTCTTTTGTCTCATTGACTGAGGATTTATGGAAATCCTGGTCACTCCTGCATCCTTAAGAACCTGAAGCTTCTCCGCATCTATGCAGTCGGGGCGTCCCGCTTCAACACTGAATTCCTTTACATTTGAAAAATCAAAACGCTCCTTCACACGCTTTATTACACGGGCCAGCTGCTCTGCCGATACCGCGGTAGGTGTGCCTCCGCCAAAATATACCGTCTCCAGCTTTAAATCCCTTATAAGTCCTGCGCACTCGTCTATTTCATGTAAAAGTGCCTCGATGTAAGGCTCTATCAGATGACCGAACCTGTCAGTAGGATGTGAACCGAACGAGCAGTAATTGCAGATGCTCGGACAAAAAGGAAAGCCAACATAAAGACTGTATCCGTTTTTATAGTCGAGCTCCTGAAGAAGTCTGAGTTCCTTCTTTGCAATTTGTTCAGCCAGTACTGCCTTTTTCTCACTGCAATAGTAGGTCTCGCGCATATGCGTTACATTATCTTCCAGCCCCTTCTCCAGTCTGTCAAAGCAGAGCTTTGTGGGACGTACTCCCGTCAATGTGCCCCAGGGCAGACTCTTGCCGGTTCTTTTTTCAAGTATTCTGTAAACCGCTCTCATCAGCTGATTTTTATAATCACGGCGACGTACCTTTTCGAGAGGCATAATGTGTCCGACAGATTCTTCTACATCTGTAGTCCCCAGGAAATCCACCTTTTCACTGACTTCCTGCCTGCCGTTCAGATAGATTTTAAACTCTTCATCCCTTGTATCAAAAAACAGATACAGCTCTTCGGCTTCAAAATCTGCATTTTCAGCCTCTCCGGATATATTAATTTCTGATTTAATATTTCCAGAAAATGCGTCATTTCCGCTTACAGCGTTTATTCCTGTTCTGCATAAAACCTCTGCGCCCGGATAAAAGAATTTAAAAAGGGGACCCAGGTCCTGTGAGAAATCAATTTCAGAAAAATCTGCTTTCACGTTCAATGGTAGTCTCTCCTCCGTGTCCCGGATACACCTTTGTATCAGCGGGCAATGTCAATAGTTTACTTGTTATTGATTTAAAAATCTCCGCCTCATTTCCGGTAGGCAAATCCGTTCTTCCGATGCTGCTCTCAAACAGGGTATCGCCGCTCATAAGCAGACCCTCATCACGCAGATAGTAGCATACGCATCCCTGTGTATGACCGGGTGTAAATATGGTCTTTACGGTTATTCCCGCGGGTTGAATGACTTCACCGTCCTTCAGCAGCTTATCTGCCCTGACCTCTACAGGCTTACGGATTCTTTTTGAAACATTCATCTCACAGTTGCCTAAAAGCTCTGCCTCATCTGCCCCCGCATAAACCGGTGCTCCCGTTTTCTCACGGATTTCATCCACCGCATAAATGTGATCAAAATGCCCGTGCGTAAGAAGAATAGCCTTACATTCAAGCTTCAAAGAATCCATCAGCTGCAGAATTCTACTCGCGTAGTCTCCGGGATCCACGACAAAGCATTCCCTAAGTCCCGAAGCCGCATCCGGCTCACTGTTTTCATTGTATACAATATAGCAGTTGGTCATCACCGCACCAACAACCAGTTTTTCTATCTTCATAACTCCTCCTAATGCAAGCAACTTCTCAGATAAAAGAATCAGTGCCCATACCACGTCAGAAAAACACTTTCATGTTTTTCAGCCACAGACAGAGCACTGGATAAAATTTTTATTCACAAATAATTATCAGCCGCCTCGTGAACGTTCAATATCCATTACGCTCTCAACGTTTCTGAGCTTACCGATAATGGTGTTAAGGGTCTCTGTATCCTTTACATCGAAGCTGAGTGAAATAGTAGCTGTATCAGACTTGCTGGTACGTGCATTCATCGATGTAATTGCAATATCATTCTCAGTAAGAACCTTCGAGATTCCAAGAAGAACACCTGGACGGTTCTTTGCGAAAATTCTGATTTCGGCAGAGAAAAGCTTGCTTTCCTTCTGCTCCGCACCATTCCACTCCGCAGGAACAAGTCTCTGTCTTTCAAACTCGTTCATGCACATAACATTAATACAGTCGGTTCTGTGGATTGATACGCCGCGGCCTCTGGTAACAAAGCCCACGATCTCATCACCCGGAACAGGCGAACAGCATCTTGAGAAATGAACTGCCACATCATCTATTCCCTGAACAATTATAGCACCCTTAGAGCTTCCGGTTTCTTTCTTCTCGACTTTCTTATCGGGGATTGAATCAAGCACCTGCTCATCAGTCATTTCGACCTTATGCTTCTTCTCGTACTCATCGTAGAGTCTCTGGAAAACCTGATGCTCCTTGATTCCGCCGTGACCGATTGATGCATAAATGGCATCCCAGTCATGGTAGCCGTATTTCTTTAATACAACGTCTATATATTCCTGCTTTAAAACATCCGAAGCCGCAACACCCTTGGCCTTGCAGCAGCCAAGAAGAAGCTCCTTGCCCTTTGCGATATTGTCTTCCTTATTTTCAGACCTGAACCACTGATTAATCTTGTTCTTGGCCTGTGTAGACTTAACGATTGCCAGCCAGTCACGTGAAGGTCCCTTTGAATTCTGAGAGGTAATGATTTCTATCTGGTCACCGTTCTGAATTACATAATCAATGGGTACCATCTTGTTGTTTACGCGTGCACCGACCATCTTATTACCTACCGCACTATGGATACTGTAGGCAAAGTCAATAGGGGTCGAGCCTACTGTCAGGTTCTTAACTTCACCGGTGGGAGTAAAGCAAAATACGCTGTCCGAGAACAAATTTAAATCATCCTTTAACAACATAAGGAACTCTTTATTATCAGAAAGATCCTTCTGCCATTCAAGAATCTGACGGAGCCAGGTAAGCTTCTCCTCCTCAGAATCGGGGCTGAGCTTTCCGTCGGGATCGACCTTATATTTCCAGTGCGCAGCAATACCGTATTCAGCAATCTTGTGCATGTCATAGGTTCTTATCTGAATTTCGAACGGCTGACCGCTGTGGCTGATAAGTGTGGTATGAAGCGACTGGTACATGTTGGGCTTGGGCATTGCTATGTAATCCTTGAATCGGCCGGGAATAGGCTTGTACATCTCATGGATTACACCAAGTGCCGCATAGCAGTCCTTAATATCATTTACAATAATTCTGACGGCAAAGAGATCGTAAACCTGATCAAGGCTCTTATTCTGTGTTACCATCTTTTTATAAATACTGAAGAGATGCTTAACTCGGCCGTTAACCTTAGCCTCAATGCTTGCATCCTTCATATGCTCACTTACTTCTTCGGTAATCTCCTGAATGAAATTCTGCTTTTCTCTGAGCTTCTCAGCCACATTTGCCGAAAGCTCCTTGTACATTACCGGTTCAAGATACTGGAGAGAAAGGTCATCCAGCTCAATCTTAATTTTAGAAATACCGAGACGCTGTGCGATGGGCGAGTAAATATCCATCGTCTCACGAGACTTCTCATACTGCTTGTGGGGCGGCTGGTACTGCATGGTTCGCATGTTATGGAGACGGTCGGCCAGCTTAATAAGAATTACACGGATATCCTTTGCCATGGCAAGGAACATCTTTCTCAGGTTTTCAGCCTGAAGTTCAACCTTATCCGCCGCATAATTCAGGTTTGTCAGCTTTGTTACACCATCTACCAGAAGGGCGATTTCCGCACCGAACATTTCTGTCAGCTCTTCCTCCGTAACGATAGTGTCCTCTACTACGTCATGAAGTATTCCCGCTACGATACTCTCGATATCAAGCTCAAGCTCCGCAAGAATAATTGCTACGCAGATAGGGTGAATGATGTAAGGCTCACCTGATTTTCTCTTCTGGTCCTTATGGGCCTCATACGCAAGCTTATAGGCCTTCTCAACCAGAGCTAAATCGCTCGAGGGATGATAAGCCACAATCTTCTTTTTCAGCTGCTCATATAAGTCTTCCGGACTGGTAAAATCTGCCGGAATTTCTGTGTTATAATTTTTTAATTCCATAACACCCACCACACTTTCCAGTTACTCATTTTATTTAAAACATCTTCATATTCTCTCTAATGAAGACATTTTTATTCAAATTATTTAAAAATATACTTTGTCACGCTGTGGAATTCCTCGCCTGCCTTAAGTACAGGAGAAGCAAAATTAGGCTGGTTGATTGCATTGGGGAAATACTGTGTCTCAAGACATACAGCACATCTCTTATTGTATACCGCACCGCCCTTTCCAAGCTGCTTGCTGATGCAGTTACCTGCATAGAACTGAACGCCGGGAAGGTCTGAATAAACCTCCATTGTACGTGTCTCTTCATCATTTGTAAGCTCGGCAATCTTGATTAATTCACGTCCGTTAATATCAACCGCATAGTTATGGTCATAGCCCTTACCAAGCTTAAGCTGCTCGAAGTCATCGTTGATTCTGTCACCGATTACAGTCTTCTTTGTGAAATCAAAGGGTGTTCCGGCAACGGGAGCAATCTCACCGGTAGGGATGCAGCCCTTTACAACGGGTGTATAATTCGAAGCCTTGAGCCAGAGCTTGTGACCCATAGCAGAGCCTGAAGCATGGCCGTTAAGGTTAAAATATGTATGGTTTGTAGGATTGTATACCGTATCCTTGTCAGACTTTGCTGTATACTCGATTTCGATACCGTTCTCCTCTGTAAGCTTATAGGTTACTGTAGCTGTAAGCTTTCCGGGGAAGCCCTGGTCACCATTGGGACTTACGATTGTGAACTGAACCGCATTCTCGCTCTTAAGCATCTTTGCCTTGAAAAGTCTCTTATTGAAGCATCCGTCAAATGTGCTGTGAAGATTGTTCTTGCCGTCATTAACCTCGAGCTTGCAGGTCTGTCCGTTAAGTACAAATGAAGCATTTGCGATACGGTTTGCATTTCTTCCGATTGTGCTTCCGAAGAATGAAGGGTTATCAAAATACTCATCGCCGCCGTCAAAGCCGAGAACAACGTCTGCTGCCCTGCCCTTGTCATCGGGTACGAAAAGTGATGTGAGAATTGCACCGTAATTGGTCACCTCGGCAACCATACCCTTGCTGTTCTCTATTCTGAATAAGGTAATCTGCTTACCATCTGCTGTTTTTCCGAAATTTCTGCTTGTAATTGACATAATACCATCCTCCGTTTAATTTGATTATTATATTTTTATACTACATCTTTTGACTTTTGTAAATGTAGTCTTCTTTCACCAATACCTGATTATTCTGCCTTCTGAGCCGATTTTCTGATATATTTGCAGTACTTGAATGAAATATCAAAGCAGGTCATTTCCTCTGATTCCTCAACACATTCCCAGTCCTCATCCTCGTCGAGATTCGGAACAAATGCATCCGCCTGATATACATAATCTATTTTTGTAATGATAGCTTCATGACAGTAAGGAAGAAGCTGGCGGTAAATGCTCTCGCCGCCGATTACAAAAAGCTCATCATCATTTACATCCTTAACGAGCTCCAAAAGCTCATCCACACTGTGAACTACCTCTGCATTCTTAACCTTATAATCCTTCTTTGCAGAAAGGATAATATTTCTTCTCTGCGGAAGCGGAAGTCCGTTCGGAAATGTATCAAGGGTCTTCCTTCCGAGTATTACCGTATTATTGATTGTATGCTTTTTAAAATTAATCTGGTCCGCTCTGATCGATACAAGAAGCTGTCCCTTGTAACCGATAGCCCAGTGATTATCTACCGCTGCTATTAATTTCATTATATTCCATACCTTTCTAACCCGCAGACAAACCGTCTGCCAAACATAATCACAAAATGTCTTCGCTTCTGCAAACACATAATATCCCTGCAAATCAGATTGCCACAGGAATATTCAGAATCTGCTCACCAAATTCATAATTATCCAGTCTTACATCGTCCTTTGTGAACTCATAGAAATCCTTCTTTTCGGGATTCAGCCAAAAATCAGGTGCCGGATGTGAGGGACGCTCAATAAGCTCCTTAATAACATCCACATGCCTGTCGTAGATATGGGCATCGGCTATTACATGAACAAACTCACCCACCTGCATATCACAGGCTCTCGCCATCATATGAGTCAGAACCGCATACTGCGCCACATTCCATGCATTTGCTGCCAGAATATCCTGCGAACGCTGGTTCAGAATAGTATTAAGTACGAGCTTGCCGCCGTCTTTGGGCTTTGTGACATTGAAGGTCATACTGTAAGCACAGGGATAGAGCATCATTTCCGAAAGGTCCTGATGCACATATATATTTGTCATTATTCGGCGGCTGAAGGGGTTATTCTTCAGGTCATAAATTACTCTGTCAACCTGGTCAAACATACCCTCCCTGTATTTATGCTGAACTCCCATCTGGTAGCCGTAGGCCTTGCCGATAGTGCCGTTCTCATCCTGCCACTGGTCCCATACATGAGTAGATAAGTCTGCCACACGGTTTGACTTCTTCTGCCATATCCAGAGCATTTCCTCCGTTGCTGACTTAATGGGTGTTTTACGAAGTGTAAGCGCAGGGAACTCTTTACTGAGGTCATATCTGTTTACAACACAAAACTTTTTAATTGTATAAGCAGGTGTTCCGTCCTCCCAATGAGGTCTCACCTTTTCATCCTCGGTACTGGTGCCATTTGCAAGAATATCCCGGCACATATTTTTAAAGAGCTCATCTGCAACACTCATCTGTTAATCCCTCTCCCTTTTGATAAAAAATAATGCTTTCTTTATAATACTCCAAATTGCTGGGATTTACAACAAAAAACATACATTTGTATATTTTTTATTATGCAAAAAACCGCTGCACAATGCAACGGTTCCCTGTATATTCGTCAATCCGAAATACCCACACGGTTCTTCAGATAATTCCTCTCTTTAATTGCCATTCTGTCATCGGGACAGTGCTCAATATAAACGCCGAGAAGCTTATAGGCAGTCTCCAGCTTACCCTTCTTTTCCGCAATAATGATACTGTATTTAAGCACCTGGTTATTTGAAAGGTTCTTATTTTCGGCAGCCTTAATATACTCCTCTGCCTGGTCGAAATAATGAATCGGCTTGAATTCATGCTCGTTATATTCCGCAAGCTCCGCTCCCTTGAGCATCATGCCGATAAGCCCGTCATAGCTGTCAATATAAGCCTGATGGCCCTGCATATAAATCACAACCTCATCAATAAGCTTAAGGGCCGAAATTCCATCCTTATATTTAAGCGCGACCTCATAGATTGAGCAGTACTCATCAAAGGCATAGTCCTTCAGGGCAATGATACGCTTTTCGTCCGCCTCCCAGTTATCCCAGTCCTTCATAAGATAATAGAGATTTGCGCGCATGCGGTATGCCTTAATGCTTTCGTTGCCGGCATCGATGGATTCGGTTATTACCGTTACAAGCTCCTTAATATCAATTCCTCCGAGCTCTGTGACTGCCGTATCCTTATTATCCGGATTAAAATATTTCCATGCAAGAGCCGCAGCCTCTGCCTTATACTCCGCACTCCTTGTTTTATCCTCCGCATTGTCGCCAAGCTCGCGCAGTAAGTCCACAGCCGACTTGTAATCACCCTCCATGATATAAACCTCATAGAGACCCTTTCTTACCGCCTCTGCTGTTCCGGGCTCTGAACCGTAGAAGTTATTAATCTTTCCTTCAAGGTCCATCATCCTTTTAAATACCGCTCTTGCGCCCTCGTTATCGCCCTTCTTCATCAGAGAAAAGCCGTAGCCGGTCCAGGCGGGCGCATTGCCGGCATCCTCACGTATAGCGCTCAGGAAGCTGCTCTCCGCGCTTATATAATTGCCTTCCTTAAAGTACTTAGCCGCACTCTGCATCGGGTCCTCTTTAAAGAGGCTGCAGCCGCCGCATAATACCGCTGTAAGGCATACAAAACACAGGCACAAAATAACCTGTATTCTGTGCCTGTTATTAATTTTATCATTTTTTTGCATATCATTAACAAAAAACATATTCGTCCTCAAAAAACTGATAAAGATTTATTTCTTAGCTGCCTCTGCATCCTCACGTCTGATCTGGGCACGCTTAATCTTTCCTCCGAGTGTCTTGGGAAGCTCATCAACGTACTCTACGATTCTGGGATACTTGTAAGGAGCCGTATTGTGCTTAACATGGTTCTGAAGCTCCTTTGTGAGCTCATCTGAAGGTGTGTAGCCCTTTGCAAGAACTACCGTAGCCTTAACTACCTGACCACGAACAGGGTCTGGAGCTGCTGTGATAGCACACTCTACAACTGCGGGGTGAGTAATAAGAGCACTCTCTACCTCGAAGGGTCCGATACGGTAGCCCGAACACTTGATAACGTCATCATGACGTCCTACGAACCAGTAGTAACCGTCGCTGTCGCGCCATGCTACATCCTTAAGGTTATATATACCCTCACCAAGAGCCTCTTCCGTAAGCTTATCATCAAGATAATAGCCTACAAAAAGACCGATAGGATAATTTTCCTTTGGAACAGCGATTGTAATCTCGCCCTCTTCACCGTCCTCAGCCTCCTTGCCATCAGCATTAAGAAGTCTGATATCGTAAATAGGTGCGGGCTTACCCATTGAGCCTGCCTTGGGCTCATACCAGGGGAAGTTTGCAAGAAGAACCGTACTTTCAGTCTGACCAAAGCCCTCTGCAATCGTCATGCCCGTAAATTCCTTCCAGCGCTTAACAACCTCAGGGTTAAGCGGCTCACCGGCTGTACACCAGCGCTCAACACTTGAAAGATCGTATGAAGCAACATCCTCCTGAAGCATGAATCTGTACATTGTAGGAGGTGCGCAGAAGGTAGTAAGCTTATAGTCCTGAATCTTCTTAAGAAGACCTGCACCTGTAAATTTAAGCATATCGTAACAGAAAATAGTAGCACCTGCGATCCACTGACCGTAAATCTTACCCCAGCCGAACTTAGCCCAGCCTGAATCAGAAACGCTCATGTGAAGCTTATTCTCCTGAACGCACTGCCAGTACTTTGCGGTAACAATATGTCCGATGGGATGCATATAATTGTGGCAAACCATCTTGGGCATACCTGTTGTACCTGAAGTGAAGTAAATCTGCATGATATCTTCATTGTGTGTTCTCTGGTCGTCTGTGGGACGCTCAAATACATCACTCTGATTCTCAATGCCCTCGTGGAAATTGAGCCAGCCCTCACGCTTTCCTGTTAAAAGCATAAGTGTCTTAACAGTAGGTGACTCGGGAAGTGCCTGCTGAATCTGGTCAACTACGTAATCATCGTCAAGTGCGATGAACATTTCAATATGAGCCGCATTTGCACGGTATACAAGGTCATGCTTTGCCAGCTGAAGGGTACCGGGGATGATAATTACACCCATCTTGATAAGTGCTGTAGCACAAATCCAGTACTCATAACGTCTTCTGACAATCATCATTACTACCGAACCCTTGCGAAGGCCGAGTGACTTAAAGTAGTTGGCTGCCTTATTTGAAAGTTTGCTCATCTCTTCGAAGGTGAAGGTCTTCTCCTCACCGTTGTCATCACACCATACAAGTGCTCTGTTATCGGGCTTTTCCTTTGCCCATCCGTCTACAATATCGAAGCCGAAGTTAAAATCCTCGGGTACGTTTACCTTGTAGTTTGCCTTGAAGTCCTCATAAGAATCAAATTCGATTCTGGGTAAAAATTTCTCTAACATGTTTCTGTTCCTTGTGCAATTATTGCAATTCCTTTCCTTAAATTATGATTTTGAAGATATTACCGCCCTAAACCCGAAAACCGTAAAGTCCTGTGCAAACACTTTCGTTCGCAGCATTTACAGTTCTCCAAGAATTCAGGGCACTCACACCTCAGCAATCATGGTCAGGAATGTTGAAGGCTTATCACAGCCGCATCTCTGTCCGTGAGGAATCTCAGGATTAAAGTAGATGCTGTCGCCCTCTTCAAGTCTGATTTCTTTTCCGTTAATATTTACTATGATAACACCGCTTATTACGATGTTAAACTCCTCACCCTTATGTGAAACAAGGTCTACAGGCTTATCTGAAGGATCGATTGTAACCATAAGAGGCTGCATGATTTTCTGTGTAAATCTGTATGCAAGATCCTTAAAATAGTAGCCGGGAAAGCGGTCAATAACCTGACCCTGTCCCTGTCTTACCACATGATATGTATCAAGCTTTGCCGATTCTCCTGTAAGAACCTCTGCAAAATCAACCTTGCAAAGCTTTGAAATCTCGTAAATAACGCTGATAGGAACATTCTTTCCGGTTGACTCATACTCCTTATAGGTTTCGATATCAACGCCAAGCTCCTTAGCAAATTCTTCCTGGCTGTATCCGCAGGCATCTCTTAAGCCGGCAATACGTTCAGCTATTTCTTTTATCTCATCTATCATATATTTCCCGTCCTTTCAAGTTCTATTACCACGGCTAATTATTTTATCACATTCACAATGCCATTGCAACAAATATTTCCTTAAAAACAAAGGGCGGCAGCCCCCGCACCCATAAATACGACTTACCGTAAGCCGCTTATGCCGCAGGGGCTGTCACCCTGTAAATCTCATTCTTCCGTGTAAATAACCGGTTCCCTTTTTCTTACGTGAAAATTAATAGTTCTCTTTTCTTACCTCGAAATAAGCCTGGGGATGGTTACATACAGGACACTTCTCAGGAGCCTCAAGACCTACGACAACATGGCCGCAGTTACGACACTCCCACATAACAACACCGCTCTTCTTAAATACTTCCATTGCTTCAATGTTCTTAAGAAGTGCACGATATCTCTCCTCATGAAGCTTCTCAATGGCTGCTACGCCTCTGAACTGGGCCGCAAGCTCCTTAAAGCCCTCTTCCTCAGCTTCCTTAGCCATTCTCTCATACATATCGGTCCACTCGGCGTTCTCGCCCTCTGCCGCATGAAGAAGGTTCTCCTCTGTTGTACCTAACTCACCAAGAGCCTTGAACCAGAGCTTAGCATGCTCCTTCTCATTCTCTGCTGTCTGAAGGAAAAGAGCCGCAATCTGCTCATAACCGTTCTTCTTTGCTACAGAAGCAAAATATGTATACTTATTTCTTGCCTGTGACTCTCCTGCAAAAGCCTCCCAGAGGTTCTTTTCTGTTTTTGTTCCTGCGTAAGGATTCTTTGATACATTCTCTGCCATAATTATTTTCATCCTTTCAAAAGCATTATATATCTGTCAGTCGGACTAATCGTTAATCCACCAATAATTATATAATCCCGCTATAGATAAATCAATAGTAATCCTGCCCATATACTCTTCGTATTCTTTAGACAATATTTACAATAATATCGATATCATGATTCCGGACACGACAATGGCCGCACAGATAAGCTTTCGCAAAAGCTCCTTTTCATGGAATATAAATCGACCTGCAAGTATGGTAACCAGAACACAGGACTGCTTAATCAGCGTCATTATTGACACCTTGCTGTCCGGGTCTGCATTTGCAATAAAAAGACAGCGGTCCGCGATTACAAAAAGTATTGCAAGAATCCATATCCAGTAGTTCTTCAGAGCCGATTTTAGATTAAATGAGGACATCTGATATGTAATGGAATCCTTATTTACTGTTTTATTATCAGACAAGGCTCTGTCATTTCCTTTCTCAGCCGCATTTACAGCTTTTTTGCTTCTCAATGCCCCTGCAAGCTTGCAAACGCACACCAGAAGCAGATAGTAAAGGACCAGAAAAAGCATGTACCAGAACTGAAGATGTCCGTCCTTCATCGAGGTATTGAAGAGGATGTATTTGTCGAGCATTCCGGATACGGCATTCAAAAATGCCGAACCAAGGGTAAGTATTACAAAAAGTGTCGAAACATTTTCGCGTTCCTGTGTATTACCCTTCGGCCCGCCCGGCAAAGCCTTATCTGAGTTTTTCATACCGGGCTTAAACTTAAGAAGCAGAAGGCCTATGCAGACCAGCGTACAGCCGACGATTTCTCCTACTCCCAGTCTTTCTCCGAGCACTACAACTCCGAGTCCTGTCGTAAAAATAACCCGGGCCAGATCCAGCAGACTGTAAATTCCCACAGGAATATTTTTCAGTGAATTGAAGCCGAATATCCAGGCAAGAAAGATACAGAAGGACTTAAATGCCACTATCGGAAGCGTAGAAAAATCCTGATCAAAGGCTCCCACCGCTTCGGGTGTAACTATCAGAAAGGAAATAAATGTATATAAAAACAGCACCTCAAGCGCCGTACTTTTTTCAAGAGCTTTTTTCTTTAATATCTCGCGTATGCCCTTTATCAGACCATACACAAGTACAAGCCATATCCACATAGCAGAAACTCCTTTATTTCATCGGGACTCTCAAGCACGGCTAATTCCGTGTAAAAAGATTTAGCCGGCTTTTCTGTGGCTTTCCCGGCATTCGCACAAAATAATCCCGGGGCAGAAAATACCGTCCCGGGACAAAATCACTTACTGTCAATCAGTATGGAATAATTACTTTGTAGCCTTCTTTGTTGCCTTCTTAGCTGCTGTCTTAACCTTTGCAGCATCCTTAACAGCCTCTGCCTTAACTTCCTCAGCTGCTGCCTTGATTTCCTCTGCTGCCTCAACAGCAACCTTCTTTACAGCCTTCTTAGCTGTAGTCTTCTTCTCCTTAACAGCCTCAACAGCCTTCTCTGATACAGCCTCAAGCTCAACCTCTGCCTCAGCTACGGCCTTCTTTGCTACCTTCTTAGCTGCTGTCTTCTTCTCAGCTGCCTCAACCTTTAATTCCTTAACAGCATCCTTTACATCCTTGGCTGTCTCAGCTGCTTCCTTCTTTGCTGCAGCTACAGCCTTCTTTGCTGCTGTCTTTGCGTTTGTCTTCTTTTCCTTAACTGCTTCCTTAACTTCCTCTACCTTCTTAGCAGCCTTTGCAGCCTTCTTTACTGCAATCTTATCGAACTCAGCAACCTTATCAAGGTTACCCTCTACGGCTACATTACCTGCAGCAAGCTCATCAGCTACTGTCTTCTTGCCTGCAGCGATATCTACGATAGCTGCTCCCTCACAAGCAAGGATAAAGTCACGATCAAAAT
Organism: Lachnospiraceae bacterium; assembly: GCA_024403355.1. Taxonomy (GTDB): domain Bacteria; phylum Bacillota; class Clostridia; order Lachnospirales; family Lachnospiraceae; genus RUG11977. Next base: position 78,628 of record JAKSRW010000002.1, on the reverse strand, counting down.
ACTCATAAGGCTCAACTGCAATCTTAGCATCGGCAACCTCTACATAAAAAGCGCCTTCGCCCTCACCCTTAACATTAACCTGAACCGCAAGATGTCCCTCAACAGCTGAAGCATCTGCCTTCTCATAAGACTTTTTAACCTTTGCAACAATCTCCTCGTAAGTCATTGTTATATCCTCCACCTATTATAATAATCATATGTTGCATATAATTCCTAATGCGTTAATCATAGCATTTCACATTTTAAATGTAAATAGACGCAATTAACAAAAAAACGACTCTTTTTGTGGCTGTTTTATACAGTTAGCACAAGATATTGAATAAAAAACGCATAAAACACTTTGACAAAACCGCCCCCATCTACTATATTAAGTGTACACAGTCTTTTATTAATCAGAAATGAGGTTTAACGATGAAAGAAAACCTATATCTTGATTTTAATCGTAACAGCAAGCGTCACCGCCGTAAGAAATGGACGACGACAATCATCCTTGTGGTTGCCGCAATCGGTCTCGGAATCGGTGCGTATTTTATAATACATATGCTTTCCAAGCAGGCCGAGGCAGACCGTGAAAAGCAGGCTGCTGAACTGGCCGCAGAGGATATCAGCGAAATAGATGAAGCCTACGCCCAGGGTGTCGGTGACATGGGTGTTGCACTTTGGAATACTGCGGACCTTGACTCCTCCGATGCGTTTGAGGAGGTCAACAAGCTGGTATCAAATGATGACAGCTCAGTCTACGGAAGCTTCGATACAACCACGGGCATCTACGGACTCTGGAAGCCCGCAGAAGAAAGCGAAGAGGAAGAAAAGGATCCATTCGCAGAGGATGTCTGGATGGGTGACTTTGTCGATACCCGAGAAAGGGTAAATTCCAAGGGTGTCTATGTTTCTTCAATGTACATGTATAAAAAGCTGGATGATGTTATCCGCCTTATAGACGAAACTGAGCTCAATACAATAGTTCTTGATATTAAGGACGACAGCGGCTATATCACCTTTGATATGGACTATGATGTTGCAAGAAGCATCGGTGCCACCACAAAATCCATTCCCGATATTAAGGCACTTGTGAAGAAGCTCAAGGAACACAATATTTACCTGATAGCGCGTGTCGTTTCGCTTAAGGACCCTGTTCTTGCGGAGAAAAAGCCTGAGCTGGCACTAAAAAACAAGGACGGCTCAATCTTCAGAGACAGGTCGGGTCTGGCATGGGTCAACCCCTACTCCGATGAGGTCTGGGAATATCTAACAGAGGTATGTAAGGGCTGCGTTGAGGCCGGCTTTGACGAAGTTAACATGGACTACATCCGTTTCGCCACAGACAGCGGTATGAAGAATGTGGATTTCGGTCCCAAGGCCGAAAGCATGACTCGTATCGAGGTTATTACAAACGGTATAAAGAACATCTGCGAGGTTATAAAGCCTATGGGCGCCTTTGTTTCCTGCGATGTTTACGGTGCTATTATCTCCAGCTCGGTCGATGCAAAAATTGTCGGACAGAGCTACTTTAATATGGCTAAATATCTGGATTACATTTGTCCAATGGTTTATCCCTCACATTACGGCGACGGCTATTATAAGCTTGATTATCCCGATATGCATCCCTATGAGCTCGTATTTAATGCTCTTATGGATTCAAATAAGGTCCTCTATATGCTGGATCCCGCCGAAAACAAGGCTGATGTACGTCCCTGGCTGCAGGATTTCACGGCAAGCTGGGTTAAGCATCATCTGGAATACGGCAAGGATGAGGTTCGCGGCCAGATTAATGCGGTTTACGATGCCGGCTATAAGCAGTGGCTGCTTTGGAATGCGGCCATCAATTACACTGAGGCTGCTCTGAAAAAAGAATAAGAATTCCTCACAGCCCACAGGTCTGCACAATTGCATAAAGCCTGCGGCGCAGCTGGAAAGGTATGGCTATTATTATGGATTTGTTTTCATTTATGGAAAAACAGAATAAAGATAAGGAGTCCCCTCTGGCCTCCAGAATGCGGCCGAGCACTCTCGACGAGGTGGTAGGCCAGGAGCATATTATCGGCAGGGACAAGCTGCTCTATCGTGCCATAAAGGCCGACAGACTAAGTTCTATTATCTTCTACGGACCTCCCGGAACGGGTAAAACCACTCTTGCAAAGGTTATCGCTTCAACCACAAGCTCACACTTTTGCCAGATAAATGCTACCTCAGCCGGCAAGAAGGACATGGAAGAGGTGGTAGAGGAAGCAAAAAAGAAGCTCGGCGGCTACGGGCAGAAAACGATTCTCTTTATTGACGAGATTCACCGCTTTAACAAGGGACAGCAGGATTATCTTCTCCCCTTCGTTGAGGACGGTACAATCATTCTGATAGGTGCTACCACCGAGAACCCTTATTTTGAGGTAAACGGAGCGCTTATCTCCCGTTCAATCATATTCGAGCTCCGGCCACTTAATAAGGCTGATATTCAGAAGCTTCTTCTTCGCGCCGTAAATGATAAAGAAAAGGGACTGGGCTCATTCAATGCGGTTATCGAGCCGGAGGCTCTTGAATTCTTAAGTGATATTTCAAACGGCGATGCCCGCTCCGCCCTTAATGCCATAGAGCTCGGCGTACTTACCACCGAACGCTCCGAGGACGGCAAAATTCACATCACTCTTGACATTGCTTCTGAATGTATTCAAAAGCGTGTGCTTCGCTATGATAAGCAGGGCGACAACCACTATGATACAATTTCAGCCTTTATAAAAAGCATGCGCGGCTCCGATCCCGATGCTGCAATTTATTATCTGGCAAGGATGCTCTATGCGGGTGAGGATGTCAAGTTCATCGCCAGACGAATCACTATCTGCGCCGCAGAGGATGTTTCAAATGCGGACCCTATGGCCCTTGTCGTTGCGAATGCCGCAGCCGAGGCCGTGGAACGAATCGGAATGCCTGAGTCCCAGCTTATACTTGCCCAGGCTGCCGCATATATTGCCTGCGCACCAAAAAGCAACGCCTCCTGCCTTGCTATTGAAGAATGTATGAAGGTTGTTCAGACTGAGCAGATTAAGGGAATACCGCCTCATCTGCAGGACGCACATTATAACAGTGCCGGAAAGCTCGGTCACGGTATCGGCTATAAGTATTCACACAATTATAAAAACCATTTCTGCGAGCAGCAGTATCTTCCCGATGAGCTGGTAGGAAGAAAGTTCTATCATTTGACAGGAATAGGCTACGAGGCAAAGCTGCAGGAATATATGGATAAAATCAGACGTGAATGTGAAGAATAATCAATCTGTCAGATAAGAAAGGATTTAAAATATGTCTAGCGAAAACAAGGGAAAAATGACCTTCAAAAGAATATGCGCCCTGATATGCATTGTCATAATACTTGGCCTTTACATACTGTCATTCGTGGCTGCACTCAGTGACTGGGAGAATCGTTTTGCAATCTTTATGGCTACTGCAGCCTGCACTATTGTCTTCCCCATAATCGTATATATCATTTCCGTGCTTGCACGAATGAAAAAGGATGACGAAAGCAAGGGCACTCAGGCTCCCGTCAAAAAAGATAAGTAATAATTAAAGGGCTGACACATTGATATGTGCCGGCCCTGATTTTTACTGAAGTCCCGAAATTGAATCGCTTATTGTTTTGTCTGTCGCCTCTTTACCGTGTTTGTCGACATCTAATTTATTTTTTTCTCCGTGAGTCAGACAGCCGGCACCTCCTACGCAGCCTCCTACACACGCCATACCCTCGATAAAGTTGGCATCAAGCAGGTTTTTACTCTTTTTAAGAAGTGCGATTTTACACTCCTCTATTCCGTCGCAGGCAATGGGCTTAAGTTCAAAATCACTTCCATGCTCCTTCATTCCCTGAATCATTGCATCGGACAGACCGCCGCAGCGTGCAAAAATACGTCCAAAGTATGATGCATTGTCAAGTACGCTTTCAGGAAGAGTCTTTATATCTATGTCTCTGCTGTCAAAAAGGGCCTGAAGCTCCTCAAAGGTAATAGCCACGTCTACATAAGGCCTTACGCTTTCACGCTGAATCTCAGCCTTTTTGGCGGTACAGGGTCCGATAAATACTATTTTGCAGTCCGGATGACGTTCCTTGAGATATTTTGAAATCGCTCCCATCGGAGAGAGATTGTGTGATACATAAGGAGTCAGAGTCGGGAAGTTCTCCGTGACATACTTAACAAATGCCGGACAGCAGGAGCTTGTCAGGAAGCCCTTTTCTTCTACCTCACGGCTCTCCGCATCCGCTACCATATCCGCACCAAGAGCTGCCTCTACCACCTCATGGAAGCCCATCTCCCTGAGTCCGGAAATAACCTGGCCCAGCTTCGCATACTTAAACTGGCTGGCAATTGAGGGGGCCACAACCGCAAATACAGGATACTTTGTATTGTTTTCACTCTTTTTAATCAAATCAATCGCATCGAGTATAAAGGATTTATCGGTTATCGCTCCGAAAGGACACTGGTAAACACATGCACCGCAGGAAATACACTTGCTGTTGTCAATGGCTGCCGTATAGTCCTCATTCATGCTGATGGCCTTAATCTTGCAGGCATTCTGACAGGGGCGTGTACGGTTGATAATAGCCGAATAGGGGCAGGATTTTGAGCATGCTCCGCATTCCTTACACTTTGTCTTGTCAATGTGCGCCACAAAGTTTTCATCGATCTGAATTGCATCGAATTTGCAGGAATCCTCACAGCGGTGTGCCAGACAGCCGCGGCAGGCATTTGTTACCTCATATCCACCCATGGGGCATTCATCACAGGCTATATCGATAACCTCAATTACATTGGGGTTATTCTTATTTCCGCCCATCGCAAGCTTAACATATTCGCCGACGATTGCTCTCTCCTTGTATACGCAGCAGCGCATGCTTGGTATCTTTCCCGGAACTATTATCTGAGGAATATCAAGGATATTCTCAAGCAGAGTATCCTCCCAGGCACGCCTTGCAACCTCTCTGAGAATTTTATATTTTAGGTACTGAACCTTCGTATCAAATTTGTAACCGGGCTTAATCATTTCACAGCTTCCTTTCTGTTTATATGCTATAAAGTCAAACTCGTGACCGCTTCGCTTGTCACTCGTTATAAAATCGCTGCTACCGCAGCTTACGAGGTACGGGGCTTGAACCCCGCACCTCGCGAAAGCTTCACCCACCGCCTAAAGGCAGTGGGTTATCTTTCTATTTTATATATTACCATACCTAAAGGAATATTCATAGCAGAAAATATGTTTGAGGGTTGGCACCAGCCACCACCAATCCCCCAACAAGCAAAAAGACCCACTCGTATACCGAGCGGGTCCTTTTGCTTATGAACAATTCAAAATCCTTATCAGCTTAATTTAATGCGAATAAAGGAGTAGATAAATATCTGTCACCTGTATCGGGAAGAAGTGCAACGATTGTCTTTCCCTTGTTTTCAGGGCGCTTTGCAAGCTCTACCGCAGCTCTTACAGCCGCACCTGATGATATACCTACAAGCACTCCTTCCTTTCTGCCGACAAGTCTGCCGTATTCAAAGGCATCCTCATTGGTTACCGGAATGATTTCATCATAAATCTTTGTATTAAGCACATCGGGAACAAAGCCTGCTCCGATTCCCTGAATCTTATGTGCTCCTGCTACACCTGTTGAAAGAACTGCGCTTGATGCGGGCTCAACTGCCACTACCTTTACACTGCTCTTCTTGCTCTTGAGATATTCGCCGACACCTGTTACCGTTCCGCCTGTGCCTACGCCCGCTACGAAGATATCTACTTCACCGTCTGTGTCCTCAAAAATCTCAGGACCTGTTGTTTCAAGATGTGCCTTGGGATTTGCAGGATTTACGAACTGACCTGCAATGATTGAGCCCTCGATTTCCTTTGAAAGCTCCTCAGCCTTTGCAATGGCACCCTTCATGCCCTTTGCACCTTCTGTAAGTACAAGCTCCGCACCGTATGCCTGAATAAGCTGACGTCTCTCAACACTCATTGTGTCAGGCATTACGATCAATGCCTTGTAGCCCTTTGCTGCCGCTACTGCCGCGATACCGATACCGGTATTACCTGAGGTAGGCTCGATGATTGTAGCACCGGGCTTAAGTCTGCCGCTTGCCTCCGCATCGGCAATGATTGCTTTGGCAACTCTGTCCTTTACCGATCCTGCGGGATTGAAATATTCAAGCTTTACAAGAACTCTGGCTTCAAGGCCGAGCTCCTTTTCAATGTGTGTAAGCTCCAAAAGTGGTGTATGTCCGATTAACTGCTCTGCTGAACTGTAAATTTTACTCATAGTATTTTACCTTCCTGTCTGATTATAATTGTTCAACTATCTTTTCCGTATAGTATACTCTTATTTTGCCAATGCTGCAAATCCATTTTCAAGATCTGCGATAATATCGTCAATGTGCTCTGTACCGATTGAAAGACGGATTGTGTTCTGGTAGATACCTACGCTTGTAAGCTCTTCATCCGTAAGCTGGCTGTGTGTTGTGCTTGCGGGATGGATTACAAGGCTCTTAACATCCGCAACATTTGCAAGAAGTGAAAAAATCTTAAGATTGTCAATAAATTTAAATGCTTCCTCTCTTCCGCCCTTAATCTGGAAGGTAAAGATTGATGCGCCGCCATTGGGGAAATACTTTGTGTAAAGTGCGTGATCGGGATGGTCCTCAAGGCTGGGATGATTTACCTTTTCAACGAGAGGATGCTTTACAAGGTACTCAACTACCTTCTTTGCATTCTCTGCATGACGCTCAAGACGAAGGCTCAAGGTCTCTGTTCCCTGTAATAAAAGGAATGCTGCGAAGGGTGAGATGCAGGCTCCCTCATCACGAAGAAGAATCGCACGGATGTAGGTTACGAACGCTGCCTTTCCTGCTGCCTCGGTAAACTTTACACCATGGTAGCTGGGATTTGCCTCTGAAATCCAGGGGTAAGCACCGGTCTTTGCCCAATCAAAATTACCGCTGTCTACGATTACTCCGCCAAGTGTTGTTCCGTGTCCGCCGATGAACTTTGTGGCCGAATGGATAACAATGTCCGCACCATGCTCGATAGGACGGATAAGGTAAGGTGTTCCGAAGGTATTGTCAATTACCAGGGGAAGGTTATGCTTGTGAGCCAGCTCGGCAAGTGCGTCGATATCGGGGATGTCACTGTTGGGATTGCCGAGTGTCTCAATATAAACTGCCTTTGTATTAGGCTTTATTGCATTTTCAACCTCTGCAAGGTCGTGTACATTTACGAAGCTTGTCTCGATACCGTAAAGCTTTAATGTATGAGCCAGAAGATTGCTTGTGCCACCGTAGATGGTCTTCTGTGCTACGATGTGCTCGCCGGCCTTTGCAAGTGCCTGAATGGTATAGGTGATTGCTGCGGCACCTGATGCTACCGCAAGTCCTGCAACACCGCCCTCAAGAGCTGCTATACGATCCTCAAACACGCCCTGTGTGCTGTTTGTAAGTCTGCCGTAAATATTGCCTGCATCTGCCAGACCGAATCGGTCAGCCGCATGCTGGCTGTTGTGGAATACATAACTTGTTGTTGCGTAAATCGGAACTGCTCTTGCGTCCGATGCGGGATCGGGATTTTCCTGTCCTACGTGAAGCTGTAATGTTTCGAATTTGTAATTGCTCATAATATTTTCCTCCTGAAATTTGAATTGATGATTTTGAATTGTTTGTTCTTGTGTTCCTTTGTTGTGTTAATCATACTACCTTACTAGGTAAATGTAAAATACACAAAAATAATAATTGGTGATAGCTTTTACCTATAACACTACTAGGTATTTATAGACTTCACCAATTACGTCTTTTCTTCCTTTTGACTGGCAATAACGAAAAAACCACCTGCATCATTAATCTGATACAGATGGTTAACAAGCGGTATTAATAAATGTTATTTATAACTCTTTCTTTAATCAAGAACCAAATTTTTATATTTTGATATTTCTTCTATATACTGCAGCCCCAGACTGCTTATTACGGTTGCCTTCTTTGATATGTAGCCGATAGTCATCTTTTCATCAGTATCTAGCTTGATGGCGCAGTAATCAGAGCCGTTCAGGTCCTCACAGATAATTCCCGAGCAGAGAGTGTAGCCGTTGATACCCTTTATCAGGTTCAGCATTGTCGCTCTGTCATTTGCACGGATTATCTGCCTGTACTGATGTGTACTGAGCACTTCCTCCGCATAATAGGCCGAATTATACTCACCCTGGTCAAAGGCCAGACAGGGATATGCATCCAGCTCCTCAAGAGTAATCATCGCCTTTGTCTCAAGCTTCTCCTTCGCAAGAGGATTATTTTTACTGAGATATACATATATATGGCAGTCAAATAACGGAGTAAAGCCAAGTCCCATTTCAGCCAGAGTCTTTGAAAGCACACTGCTGTTAAAGGAATTCATATAGATGATTCCCAGCTCACTCTTCTGGTTTCTGACATTTTCTATAACCTCATGGGTTTTGGTCTCGTGAACCTCAAACTCATAGTCCTCGGGACTGTGCGCCTTTACCAGCTCCATAAAGGCATTGACGGCAAAGGTGTAATGCTGCATCGATACACTGAAGGAACTCTTTATATTGGTTTTTGAAATGTACTTTGCATCAAGAATTTCATACTGCTCCACAACCGATTTTGCATAACCGATGAATTCCTTGCCCTGATTTGTCAGACTTACTCCGCTCTTTGAACGGTTGAAAATCTCAAAGCCTATTTCTTTCTCCAGCGAATGAATCGCACTGGTTAGGCTTGGCTGTGAAATAAATAGCTTCTTTGCCGCATCATTCAGCGAATTTTCCTTTGATACAACTATTGCATAATTCAGCTGATTTAAGGTCATTACAAGCCTCCTGCATTAGGATATTTTACTGTTTTATAAGTTCAAATGCTTTTTTAAGTCTGTCAAGACCGTCAAGAAGTCTGCTTCTTGGGCAGCCAAGATTCATCCTGAGGAAATGATTACCGTTGCCTCTGTATTCGCAGCCCTCAGAAAGATAGAGTCCCGTCTTTTCGCGTATCATTTCAGCAAGCCTGTCGGACGATATATCATAGCTTTCGCAGTCTATCCAGAGCAGATAAGTCGCCTCAGCCGAAACAGCCTTTACCGAAGGAATATTATCCCTAATATATTCTTCTGCAATTCTTCTGTTTTCGGCCAGATAAGCTCTCAGCTCCTCTAACCATTCCTCGCCATGCTCAAAAGCAGCAATTGCGGCATCGCAGGCAAAGGCATTGCCCTCAGCTACCTCGTCGGTATTAAGCGCACGCCAGACCCGGTGACGCAGAAGCGGATTAGCTACACAGACCGCCGCTGTCTGAAGTCCCGCAATACTGAAGGTCTTCGTAGGTGCAATACAGCTTACGCTGATGTTTTTACAGGTCTCATTGACAGATGCAAATGGAACGTATTCACGCCCGGGAACCGTAATATCACAGTGTATTTCATCAGAGAGCACCGTAACATTATTTCTCGCGCAAATCTCGCCAATCCTTGCCAGCGTAGCTCTGTCCCAGATAATTCCGGCAGGATTATGAGGATTACATAAAATCAAAAGACTGCTCTGCGGATCTGCCGCTTTTTTCTCAAGGTCCTCAAAATCAATACTGTAGACTCCATCCTTATAAATCAGTCTGTTCTCCACAATATTTCTGCCGTTATTGTAAATTGAATTAAAAAATATATTGTAAGCGGGAGTGATAACTATTACATTCTCAGCCGCAGTGGTAAGCTTTCTGACTGTCGATGAAATAGCGGGTACAACACCTGTTGTGAAAATCAGCCAGTCCTTCTCCATTTCAAAGGCATGTCTTCTCTTCCACCAGCCGATATAGGCCCGATACCAGTCATCCGGTATAACAGAGTAGCCGAATATGCCGTGCTCTACCCTCTTCTTCAGAGCCTCAATAATGCAGGGCGCAGTCTGAAAATCCATGTCTGCCACCCACATGGGAAGCTCGTTTTCCCCAACATCCCATTTATATGACTGAGTATTTCTTCTATTGGTTTCAACATCAAAAATACTCACTCATTTCACCTCTTTCTTAAGAACAAAGCTTGTCTTTGATACATCCACCTTGTCCTCTTCCATAATGAGCTCCTTAATGGAATCAGCCCTGATAATTCCTGATTTAGGATTCTTTACACTGTCAATTTCACCGATTATCTCAGCATCAACCGTTGAATACTCAAATGAAAGTGTGGTATTGATGAGCTTGCAGTTTTTCATTACAAGATTCTCAATATAGCAAAGACCCTGAAGGCTCTCTATTGTACAATTGATAAGTGTAAGATTCTTTGCATTCCAGCCAAGATACTCACCCGAAATAAATGAATCATATACCGTTACATTCTCGCTGTTCCAGAAGGCATCCTTCGAAAGCAGTGACGAATTTCTTATTATGACATTTTTACAGCCGTCAAAAGAATAGTTACCGTCAAGCTTGAAATTTTCGATAACCATGTCACAGCTGTTCATTGCAAAATAATCACCCTTTGCGGTTACATTTTCCATTTTAACATTTGAACAGCTCCAAAGAGTTTCCGCCGCATGGAAGAAATTTACATTCTTCAGGCTGAGCTCATTGCAGCGTCTGAAATTCTTGGGCGCCTCAATCATGGCATTTTCAACCTGCATATCATTGGTGTACCATACACCCGCTCTGGCCATTTCAAACCACTGGCTGTTTTTTACATTGATATGATTACAGTACCAGAGGGGGTACTTCCATCTGAAAAGACAGCCCTCAATATCAATATTACTACTCTCCTTTAACGGTGATTCACCGTCATCAAATACAGAATCTGTAACAATCAGATTCTCAGAATTAAATAAAGCTCTTTCACCTGTTAAAAATTCTCTGGTAATTAATTTTTTATCCATTCCAACAACCTTTCTTTCCAAAATTTAATTGTTACCAATTCTCTTCCCTAATTCAGCCCGTATAAACAATGCCTTTTGCGCACTGTAAATAACAGCTTTGTCTCCTTATTATCAGCCTACTGCATCTGCAATATCATCCGAATATACATCATCCTGTCCGACATCCTGCTGTACATCACTGTAAAGCTGGTCATCAGGGATTTCCTCGCCGTCTTCATCGGCTTCAGCCGCATTTGAATGCTTGTCACATACCTGGTCAGGTCTGTAGAGGTATTCGGTATCATATGTCCATGCATGACAGCCTCCGCCGTATCCGGGATATCCGTCATACTTTGAATAATCTTCGTTCTTAATCAGCAGTACTACAGATGTAGTCTTCTTCTCAGGACAGTTAGCGGTTGCAACCTTCTTTGACTTCTTACAAATCTTTACCCTGATATGACAGGTACATCTCTGTGAAGGAACCGTACCCTTCGCAAAGTACTCTGATTTAACGCAGGATCCGCCCTCAGCCTGGTCGCAAAGACCGGAAACAGCCAGATTACCGCACTTTGTACAGATATTTGCCTGTACAATGGAGTCAGGCTTCTGCCAGGTCTTATATTCAAGATTCTTTGTCTGATGAACCTTTTCCATGATATTACGCCAGAGATCCTGCTGATATGACTTGTTTCTCTGGTTAAAGTTATTATCATAACCGGTCCATACAGAACATGTATAATAGGGTGTAAAGCCTGCGAACCAAAGGTCATAGTTCTTTGCCGCAGTACCGGTCTTGCCCGCTACAGGCATATTGTAATTTCTGAATGCAAGTCTCTTACCTGTACCGACTGTAGTGGTATCATGCATTGCATCCGTAATGAGCCATGCCGTCGATGATTTCATGATCTGAGTAGACTGCTGATTGGTTTTATCAATCAGAACATTTCCGTCATGGTCAAGCACCTTTGTATAGAAAATGGGCTTATTATAAACACCGCCATTTGCAATAGAGGCATAAGCGGCTGTAACCTGAAGGTTTGTAACACCTGTGGTCAGACCTCCAAGTGCGATTGAAAGGTTCACATCCTGGTCAGTCAGTGTGGTAAATCCAAATTTCTGCAGATAGTTGTAACCAAGTCTTGCACCAATCTGTTCAAGGGTCTTAACAGCTACTACGTTCAGTGAATTTGAAATACCGTTTCGAATACTCTGAAGTCCACGGAAGCTGCTGCTGCCGTACCAGTTAAATACCTCCTTCTTTGTTCCGGGATAGAAGTAAGGTGAGTCATCCTGAACAGAAGCAAGTGTAAGTCCGCCTGCGTCAAGTGCGGGAAGGAAGGATGCAAGAACCTTAAAGGTTGATCCTACCTGACGGGTAGAACCCGATGCACGGTTAAGTGTTCGGCTGCCGACCTTTTCACCACGGCCGCCGTAAATAGCTACAACCTTTCCTGTTGACTGTTCGATAATAGTCATAGAGGACTGAGGCTGAGGATTTATTACAATGTTCTTGTCAACATAAACATCGTCTTCAGTAGTATGAGCCGCAATGAACTCATCAATTTTTGCATAGATATCATCCTGGTCAAGGAAAAGCTCGCTGATACCTGTCTTTCCTCCGTCCTCATGATAATACAAGCCGCTGCTGTCCCTGTAATCCTTGAAATAATTCAGGAAATTGCCTCGTGAATAGTTGGTCATTGTACCGTCTGCATGATGAACCGATATTGCGAAATCCTGTGTCAGCTCGTAGCATGAACCCTGTGTGCTTCCGAAACCAAACTCCGGGAAATTAGATTCATCCGTATAATATGAATCCATGATTTCCTGAATCTCACGGTCCTGTGTTGTATAAATGCTGAGACCGCCGTACCAGAGCATCTTCTGGGCCTCATCATAGGTAATGCCGAGAGTTTCCTGAAGATCCTTATAAAGCTCTGTAATCATTGCATCCGTAAAGTACGAATAGGTTCCGATGTTAAGAGTCTTTTTATTCTTATTCTGCTCTGCAATACGTGTATAAACATCGTCTGCAAGTGCCTCATCATATTCTTCCTTGGTACAGAAGTTAAGCTCAAGCATCGCATCAAGACAGTGCTTACGACGCTCTGCATTTACCTCAGGATAAAGAAGAGGATTCTGTCTTGTGGGTGAAAGGGCGATTGGTGCAAGCACCGCTGCCTCAGAAAGAGTAAGCTCTGAAACATTCTTTCCGAAATAACCCTCTGCCGCAGTTTCGACACCGTAACAGCCGTTACCAAGGTTGATAAGGTTAATATAATATTCAAGAATCTGGTCCTTCGACATTACATGCTCGAGATTTACCGCCAGATACTGCTCCTGAACCTTACGTACTACCTTTTCGAGTGCCGTATCCTCTCGACCGCCTTCAAATACCTGGTTCTTTAACAGCTGCTGTGTAAGTGTTGAAGCACCCTGCGTGAAACCACTGTCAACGAAGGAGTAACCGGCACGCATGATTGTTTTAAAGTCGATACCCTTATGCTCATAGAAACGTCTGTCCTCCATTGCCACGAAGCAGTGCTGAACTACCTTGGGAATCTGGTCAATCGTAACATATACACGGTTAGCCTGTGAGCCCGCATAAAGCTGGGCAACGGTTCCGTCCGAATAGTATGAATATGAGGTATAGCCCTTTGCTTCGAGCTCGGTAATCTCGACATCCGGGGCTGTATCGATAAGCGCTTTGAACGCACCAAACACAACCATAACACTGACGATGCATACAGCTACCACACCGATAATAGCGCCTCTGAATACAGTTATCCAGAGCTTGCTGTTAAGTCGTTTTGTTACGGACTTTAGTTCCTTTCTCTTTTTTTCTACACCTTTTCTGCTATAATCCATCGAATTATCAACGCCTTTCCAAAGATTATAAAATTATATTTCACAGAAATCTTTTCCCTGTATTTCAATACTGCATTTTCCCGCAGTAGCATCTGTCATTTTCTTGGTAAGCGAACCCAGCTGAATATCATCACATAACACTATGGCCCTTACCGTATCCGAAAAATCCGTATCAGTTATTTTAAAACCGTCATTCGAAGCAAAATACTGAAGTCGTCCGTAGCCGTTATAATCTGTTGCGACTATGACCCGGTTCATCAGCTTCATGGTAACTATATCCGCAGCCTCGATTGCCTCCGAAACGGCACCGCTGTAGGCTCTGACCAGGCCACCGGTTCCCAAAAGGATTCCGCCAAAATACCTGGTTACCACTACCGCAACGTTTGCCAGTCCTGCACCTTTCAGCACCTCAAGCATCGGGCTTCCGGCAGTTCTGGACGGTTCACCGTCATCATTGCATTTTTCTGTTATTTTTTCCTGTCCGTCAAGCACCAGATACGCAGAACAGTTATGACGCGCATCCCAGTACTTTTTCTTCATCTCGGCCACAAAGGCAAGGGCTTCCTCTTCACTGCCAACAGGTCTCATTGTTGCAATGAATCTGGACTTCTTTTCAACGAGCTCAGCGCTCATTTCCTTCCTGACCGTTTTAAATTCCTCTATTATATTCATGCGTAATCAAACAATCCTCTTGCAAAAATGTAGCTTTCAATATATAATAATGCCCGAGATAACAAAAGCAGCAAATGCTGCAGAACGGAGCAAAACATGAGTTTAATAGCAGACTGGCGCAAAAGCGCTTATGAAACAAGTCGTACTGATTATGACCAGAATCTCTTCTGGGGTAACTATTTCCGAGTTGAATCCAGTATTTATATTAAAATTCTTGCACAGTTCGGAACACCCGTTACCGGAACAGTTAAAGAGCTTGCAAAGAAGTTCAATACTGATTCATTCATTATGACAGGTTTCCTTGACGGCATCAACGACAGCTTAAAGACACCCAATCCCCTTGATGAGCTTACAGAGGATTCAGAGGTTAATCTTGACTATGATCCCGAGAAGCTTTACTACAACATGGTAGCTAATAAGGCTGACTGGCTTTATGACCTTCCCGAGTGGGATGGCGTTCTCCCTGTAGCACGTCGTAAGGAGCTTTATCGTGAGCAGAAGAATTCCGGCACAATCCGTGTTGAAAAGAAAATCGGACGTAACGATCCCTGCCCCTGCGGTTCAGGTAAGAAGTATAAGCAGTGCTGCTTAAACAAATAATTCTTTCACGCACAATAATATTTTAATCTGCATCGTTCCTCAGATGAGGAACGATGTTTTTATTTACAGCTCGTATCCGTTAAGAAGCAGCAGCTCGCGTGCCGTCTGTACGGAATCAACACCCATTGCATTCTTTATGGGAGCAAATTCCTTTTCACGGATTACTTCAAAGGGAAGACATGTTCCCATAAGATGTACCATATCAAGTGTAAGAGTCTCAAGCTTGAAGGCATTAGGCTCCGCAGGCTGAATTGTGGCATAGCCTGTAGGTGAATCATCTACCTTTGCGAGATAAGGCACCTTCTTTTTTACCTTGTGGAAGGGAAGCTTCTCCTTCACTACACTGTCCATTACCTCAAGCTTAAACAAATAATTGAGGATTACACCGTAGCTGTAGGCAGGCTCTCCTGTCTCATCCACCGCATCCAGAAGCTCCTCTGTCATTTCATAATATTCAACAACCGACGGCGCACCGTCCTCCATACAAATGGAGCCTACACGCTCACCGGGATTGCTTTTCTTTACTACCTTTGCACCGGTGGCACAGCCGCTTTCAATAGTGGCTCCGATGAATACCGGATCGGCAAT
The DNA here is from genome assembly GCA_024403355.1 of Lachnospiraceae bacterium. Taxonomy (GTDB): domain Bacteria; phylum Bacillota; class Clostridia; order Lachnospirales; family Lachnospiraceae; genus RUG11977. The sequence goes on along the minus strand of JAKSRW010000002.1, from coordinate 63,045 downwards.
TCGCTGCAATACATTATCTACCGCAAATACATTCAGATACTCAATGCCTGCTTTCTTGCACTTATCCGCAAGTCCGCAGTTAATCATTGATGAATAGAAGCCGCCGTTACCGTTCGGAGACATAGCCAGCTCATCAGGCTTTGCAAGCATCATCTGGTCATTCTCGTCAAGGCAGGGAGCCATGTCCTGAATGAAGAAGGAAATATACTTAGGATTGTAGCCGAAGCATTTCTTGTCCCAGAGGAACTGTCTGGTCTCTGCATCATTTATATAGCTGGTCATGATTATTAAAGGAATCCAGGTCTTTGCTTCTTTAACCACATCAAGCATATTTTCAATCATTCGCTGATAGATATATACATTTTTACTGGTTCCTATATCAAACATACCCTTTGCGTGAGGACTTCCGAGTCTGGTACCCATTCCGCCGCCAAGCACAAGAGCTGCAATCTTACCCTCCTGAATGGCCTTTATACCGATTTCACGATAATGCTCGCGCTTTTCATCTATCTCGGCCAGCTTCATGGTACGGATGGGGCTTATAACTCCGCGAGGCTTGTCCTCACCGGACTTTGCGTACTGAAGGCAATTAAAATCCATAAGCTCTGTCTGCTTAAGAATTCTCTCTTTGTCTGCCTCATTCATAGCCCTAAAGCAGTCAATCATCTTATTCTGTTCAAACTTTTTAAGTAAATCTATAAATTCTGTATCTGTCATATTCAACTGATTCTTTCCCTTCTCTTCCGGCAGCCTTACTTCGATATTATGCGGTCATTGGTAATGCCGTATTTTGTCTTCAGCTGCTTTAACAGGCTGTTTACGCGGTTTACGATTACATCGGGTACATTGCCCTCACTGTCCTGACAGTATTCCAGTACAATGCAGTCTGTGTTCCCGGGAATTTCCTCCTCCAAAGGAACCACAAGCATCGCCTCTCCGTTTATTCCGATAACATAGTGAGCCGATTCACTAACGGGAATGTCAAGGAACTCATTTAATAATTCCGCGCGTTCAAGTCTGTTTCTCATTTCCTCTGCGCTTGTATCTGTTTCAGAACCCCTTCGAACAATTATTTTTACCGGATTCTGCATGGGTGTACCGGGTCTTGTTACGGGATTAATGCTTAAAAGCATCTCCTCCTTTGCTTCCTCCTTGCCTCCGCTCAAAAGATGTGAAGCACCCTTTAAGCCAACCATTATAAGGAGTACGAGCACAGTGAAGAAGGCAATCGTGGCAACTATTCTGAAAATAATCTGCCGACGTCTTTTTCTTTTCCTGTCAGCTTTCGTAATAATCATACAGATTACTCTTCCTTTCCGGTATCCCTGTTATTTGTCTGCATTGCTGTTAGGCATACGCAGACATAGTATATTTTACATCATCTCAAAGAAAGTGTCAAGAAAGTTAAAAGGGGACAGCAGTATCCTGCTATCCCCCTCTTATATTTATTTTGATTTATTACTGAATATAGGGCTTACCTGATTCACCGTCAAGTAATACCTTTCTGGGTGCCTTCTGCTTGGCAAGCTCAAGCATTTCCTCCGAAGGCTCAAAGATTACTCTTACACGTTCCTTTTCGCTGGAAGCTACAAGCATGTATTTCTTTGCGTTAGGCTCAAGTGAAGAGAAATCCTTCTCAACCAGCTGCTTATTGCTCTTGTGGGCATTTAATTCAGAAGAATTTTCAGGTGCCATGATTTCACAATTATCAAGATCAACACGAAGCATTCTCTTACGTTTCTCACCACCGCTGATTTTATCAAAATCTATCTGGCCGTCACAGTATACATATTCATAAACCACGTTGAAGCTGGGCCATAATACTACGGTAACTATAACCATACCTATGGCAAGGAATATACTGATTGAGCCAAATGTATTTGCCATTGTAAGCCAGCATCCGATAAACACGAATATACCCAGAATGAGGGCTGCCTTGGCTGCATAGCTCGACGGCGTTGCCTTACGTTTTACTACTACTTCTGTATACGCTCCGGTCATTTGATTTCTCCTTGATAATTTAATAATACGCTCATACATTTGCGCGTTAGCTACTTTCATACTAAAAGCTTGTATTACGCAAATCGCCTCACTCGTTTCTCTCGTGTGGCTTTTTTGCTCATACATTTGCGCGTTTTGAAAAAGTTTGACTAAAAGCCCGTATTGCTCCGCTTCGCTCTCGCAATACTCAAATGTATTCGCAAATCGCCTCACTCGCTTCTCTCGTGTGGCTTTTTTGCTCATACATTTGCGCGGCTGCCTATATTCCTCTAAAAGCGCGCATTGCTCCGCTTTGCTCTCGCAATGCTCAAATGTATTCGCAAATCGCCCCGCTCTCTTCGTTCGCGTTGCTTTTTTGCTCATACATTTGCGCGGCTGCCTATATTCTTCTAAAAGCACGCATTGCTCCGCTTTGCTCTCGCAATGCTCAAATGTATTCGCAAATCGCCCCGCTCTCTTCGTTCGCGTTGCTTTTTTGCTCATACATTTGCGCGTTCGGAAATAGAATTTTTGCCTGCAAGTATACTTGCAGCAAAAATTCTATTTCCTCACTTTGCTTTTAGTACATCCCACCCTGGGGCATTGCGGGTGCCGCGGGAGCGGGCTCCTTGATTGTAGCTACTGCTGCCTCTGTTGTGAGGAAGGTTGATGCAACGCTTGTAGCGTTCTGAAGTGCTGAACGTGAAACCTTTGCGGGATCAAGAATACCGTCCTCAACCATATTTACATACTTATCCTCAAGAGCATTGTAGCCGAAGCCTGCCTCTAATTCCTTAACCTTATTTACTACTACTGCGCCTTCTACACCTGCATTGTTTGCGATTGTGTAAAGAGGTGCCTCAAGTGCCTTAAGAACGATCTGTGCACCTGTCTTCTCATCACCCTCAAGACCGGCAACAGCCTTTGCTGCCTCCTGAGCTGCGTGGATATATGTTGATCCGCCGCCGCCGATGATACCCTCTTCAACCGCTGCACGAGTAGCGTTGAGAGCATCCTCCATACGGAGCTTCTTTTCCTTCATTTCAGCTTCTGTAGCTGCACCGACTCTGATTACCGCTACGCCGCCTGCAAGCTTTGCAAGACGCTCCTGAAGCTTCTCCTTATCGAATTCTGAGGTTGTTTCAGCGATCTGAGCCTTAATCTGGCCTACACGGTCCTGAATAGCCTTCTGGTCACCTGCACCGTCAACGATGATTGTGCTTTCCTTAGCAACCTTAACTGACTTTGCACGACCAAGCTGGTCCATTGTTGTATCCTTAAGTTCAAGACCAAGCTCCTCTGTAATAACTGTACCGCCTGTAAGAATAGCGATATCCTGAAGCATAGCCTTTCTTCTGTCGCCATAGCCGGGTGCCTTAACAGCTACTACTGTGAATACACCGCGAAGCTTGTTGAGAACGAGTGTTGAAAGAGCCTCACCCTCTACATCCTCTGCAACAATGAGAAGCTTTCTGCCCTGCTTCATAATGTCCTCAAGGATAGGAAGAATGTCCTGAATATTGCTAATCTTCTTATCTGTGATAAGGATCATGGGATCATCAAGAACTGCCTCCATCTTATCCATATCTGTTGCCATGTAAGCTGATACATAGCCCTTATCGAACTGCATACCTTCTACAAGGTCAAGCTCTGTCTGCATTGTCTTTGACTCTTCAATAGTGATAACGCCGTCCTTTGAAACCTTATCCATAGCATCGGCAACCATCTGTCCTACTGACTCATCGCCTGCTGAAATAGCTGCAACCTTTGCAATCTGCTCCTTGCCGTTTACCTTTGCAGAATACTTTAAGATAGCCTCAACAGCTGCCTCTGTAGCCTTCTGCATACCGTTTCTGAGAATGATGGGGTTAGCGCCTGCTGCAAGGTTCTTTACGCCCTCGTTGATCATAGCCTGTGCAAGAACTGTAGCTGTTGTAGTACCGTCACCGGCTACATCGTTTGTCTTTGTAGCTACTTCCTTAACAATCTGAGCGCCCATGTTCTCGAACGCATCCTCAAGCTCGATTTCCTTTGCAATGGTAACACCGTCATTTGTAATGAGGGGTGAACCGTAGGTCTTATCAAGGATAACATTTCTTCCCTTGGGTCCTAATGTAACCTTTACTGTATCTGCTAATTTATTTACGCCTTCGCAAAGAGCTGCTCTTGCGTCTGCGCCATTCTTAATCTCTTTTGCCATGATAAATAGACTCCTTTCAAATGATTACTCTACTACGGCAATAACGTCGCTCTGTCTTACGATAATGTATTCCTCGCCGTCAAGCTTAACCTCTGTTCCGGCATACTTTGAATAAATTACCTTCTCGCCAACCTTAACCTGCATAACTACTTCCTTACCGTCAATAACTCCGCCGGGGCCGACAGCAATAACCTCTGCCTGCTGGGGCTTCTCCTGTGCCTTGGGAGCAAGGATGATGCCTGACTTTGTAGTCTCTTCAGCCTCAAGCTGCTTTAAAACAACCTTATCACCTAATGGTCTTAATTTCATTTCACAACCTCCTGAGAAAATCTCTGTTTTCTTATTCTGTTAGCACTCATCTTTTTTGAGTGCTAACTACTATATGTTATAATATCACGAATTACGGAAAATGCAAGTGTTTTTTTATTAAAGCTTCAGCTGAATTCCGTCCGTCTTTCTGATTGTACGGATTACGGCATCCTTCGAATTCTTCCAGGGTGCATCTGCATTTCTGTAGTCAAACTTGTCTGTGTACCATTCAATGTCATCACATACGCGCTGCATATTTTCAAGGAAAAGCTTGTCAAGCTTAGCAGTAAATGCATCAAGCTCCTTACCGCCAAGATGCTTTGCCGCAGCCTCATAAAGAGCCGCATAATGATCCATGCAGAAGCCCTTTGAGCCCTCAAACTTACGTCTGAATGAATCATCCTTCTTATAAAGATAAAATATAGTATCAATGTATCTGTCAAAGGTATTTGCAATTCTGTTGCAGATATAGCAGCTGTTTCCGACCTGTCTCATGTATGCAACAACAGGTGATACCTCAGTATTTTTCTTGAAGAAACCACCCGAAGCCGCTCTGCCCTTCTTCTGCAGCTTCTCCGTTTCACGGATAACTGTCTGCATATGTGTGTGAAGCATAAGCGCAAGTCCCAGACGGTTCTGATTTCCGTAGAGCTGCTCCACATGCTTAGGACAGAAGCCTACCTTATTTGTTTCCATTCTTACATCATCTTCCATATAGGAAGGTCCCATGGTAAATTCAATCGCATTGTTCTGAAGTGTATCATACATAATACAGACAGGACATTCCCCGTCCTCACCGAATGCATCATTTACCGGAATCGCATATAATTGTTCGTCCATTATTTCTGCCCCTTCATTTCATTTATAGTATCCTTCAAGGTTCTGGCCTTGTCCTTGATTCTGTTATTCACAGTCCTGTTTGTAAGGATTTTTGAAACCCAAATTCCTGCTTCATCATATTTTCCGGTCTCGAAAGAGAGCGCGGCAACCAGATATGTGGCTGTACTTTCATCAAGCCCGCACATAGGGAAATGCTCCCTGGTAAAGGCCTCCTTAAGTCCATCCGCCGCCTTTGCGAGAAGAGCCTGTTCCTCTTCCTTCATAGCTTCACGCTTAAGTCTTGTTTCCTCACTGCTCACCTTAAACTGCTCAGCCTTAACTCTCAACAGCCAGGCTATCATCAGACACAGGTAGGCTCTTTCGCTGACCTCGCTGCGTTTAAGCACCGCACAGGCAAGTGCAAGCTTATGGCGGGCAATCGCATCGTCGTAGCTGTAGGTCTCGGCCTCAAGATTTATTCCGGTGAAGGACTGAGATACCTTTTCATGGATAATCTTCGACTGCGCCGGCGACAGATGCATAAAAGACCGCACAAGAGCCGCATATCCGCAAAGAGGACATACCACCACTCCGTACTTTAACGTATCCCCCACATCATATCTGGGGCGCAGGTCAATGTCCTGCGATATCATACGTATTTTACCGGTACGGACTGTTTTCTCCCTGAACTGATGGTCGCAGCAGGGACATTCATAGCCCTTTTCAAAAATGGTATCCGTCTCCAAAGGCTTAACAGGCTCAGTTTTCCTGCTTTCCTTTTGAGGCTTCTCGGCATTCTCATCCCCATACACATCCATCCGGTCAAGGTTTTTCAATCCGAAAACCTCAAGTCCTGATAAAATATCCCCCATATTGCTCAGTCTTCCTTTCTCCGTCAGTATCATCTACCGAATAAAGTAAAAAACTCAGTAATAAATATGACCGTCAATAATCTTATATTCCTTACCATTAGCCTCACATTTTGCCTTTGAACTTTCAATGGCTCCGTTAAAATAACGATAGCTGTCAGGAACGGCCTTTTCACCGCTGAATGCAGCCTTTGCCGACTTGATACATTTTTTCATGTAATCATAGCGCCAGGTACCTTTATAGCTATCAACATTATCAAAAAGCTCAAGAGCCTTGTCCATTGAACTGGGACTGCCCTTAATAGGTGAGAACTGTACTCCCCACTTATCATCATAAATAACCTCTTTGATAGTGCTGCAGTGACCGAAGTCCTTTGTGTTGTTTTTTCTGTTGATGATAACATTGGCAACAGCCACCTGGGCATCATGCGACATATTATTGGCTTCGCAGAAAATAATGGCGCTCATATAGCGAAGGTCATTATCATTATAATTGTCGTTCCACTTTATCTGAGGAAGCGGCGCATCAAAATTTACCGCCTCTTTCTCGGGAGCCTTGTAAAGCTTTTCTATTTTGATCTGTCCCGCAATCGTCTTCTCAAACAGACTCTTTGGGAAAACTCCTGCGCTGACCTTTGAACCGCCTGTAAGCGCAAGCCCGCCCATAAGGACGAGCAGCGCTGCAAGCATTAAAAATCTTTTCTTCATAACTGTAATTAATTATTCCTGAATTAATGATGGAAGAGTCTCATTCCCGTGAAGCTCATTACCATATTGTATTCGTTACACTTTTCAATAACCAGATCGTCACGAACAGATCCGCCGGGCTCTGCAATATAGGTTACACCGCTCTTCTTCGCACGCTCGATATTATCGCTGAAGGGGAAGAATGCGTCAGAACCAAGTGCTACACCGCTGATGGTATCAAGATATGCCTGCTTCTCTTCCTTTGTAAGAGGTGCGGGCTGGGTCTTGAAGTACTTCTGCCAGTTCTCATCAGCAGCAACATCCTCGCCCTCGCCTGTAATGTACTGGTCGATAACGTTGTCTCTGTCGGGACGTCCGAGTGTATCAAGGAAAGGAAGATCAAGGATTCTGTCCCACTGACGAAGGTTCCAGTTATCAGCCTTATTGCCTGCAAGTCTTGTACAGTGAACACGAGACTGCTGGCCTGCACCTACACCGATTGCCTGTCCGTCAGCTGCAAAGCAAACCGAATTTGACTGGGTATACTTTAAAGTAATAAGTGCGATGATGAGGTTTGTTCTTGCCTCCTCGGTAAGCTCCTTATTCTCTGTTACGATATTGTCAAGTAAAGCATTGTCAATCTTGAAATTGTTTCTTCCCTGTTCGAAGGTTACACCGAATACCTGCTTCTTCTCCTGAACCTCGGGTACATAGTCGGGATCGATTTTAATGATATTGTAGCTGCCCTTACGCTTGCTCTTGAGAATCTCAAGTGCCTCGTCTGTGTAGCCGGGAGCGATTACACCGTCTGAAACCTCACGCTTGATGATGGTAGCGGTTGTAACGTCACATACGTCCGAAAGTGCAATCCAGTCACCGAAGGATGACATTCTGTCTGTTCCTCTTGCTCTTGCATATGCACATGCAAGGGGTGAATCATCAAGGCCCTCGATATCATCTACGAATACCGCTCTCTTAAGCTTGTCCGAAAGCTTGTTTCCTACTGCTGCGGATGTGGGTGATACATGCTTGAATGAAGTAGCACAGCACTTGCCTGTAGCTTCCTTAAGCTCCTTTACGAGCTGCCAGCTGTTGAAGGCATCAAGGAAATTGATGTATCCGGGACGTCCGTTGAGAATCTCGATAGGAAGCTCCTTGCCGTTTTCCATGTAAATCTGTGCGGGCTTCTGATTAGGGTTACAGCCATATTTTAATTCGAATTCTTTCATGATTATTTAACCTTTCCTGATTATATTTTAATAATACTTATCTTTCGTTCTTGTTAATGATTCTTGTCTCTCTGTCACCTGTCTCAAGGTCAACATATGCAACATAAAGTGAAACCTTATTGTCTGCATCAAGACCGTTCCAGATTGTCTGAGTATACTCGTCAATGTTATTGGGAACGAATACTCTGTCAGGCTCACCTGTGAAGGTAGGGATAGGATTTCCATCATGATTATAGGTGTGAATGAAGTGGCCGACACCTGCAAGTGCCTTGTAATCATAGGTGAAACGGTTGCAGGCTGTTCCCTCTGCATCAGCACTCTTTAAAATGTTCATCTTGTAGCTGAAGTCATTTGACTTGCCGAACTTTAATACAGCACTGATTCTGGGAGTCCAGTTGGGTCCGTCGGGCTCAAACTCACGTGTTGAAAGGCCAATTTCAAATGCATTGTCAAGAACCGCATATGCAAGGTTCTGTGCAGCAAGCTCGTCTGTAACGCCTGCGAAGAAGCTCTTCTTCTCTGTAAGCTGCTCATCCCATGCCTTGATGTGGTCGTAAGCTGTATCGGTCTGGTCACCGTTTGTTACGATCATATAGTTCTTGTACTGGCGTACGGGTGAATAAATTACAAGACTGGGATCCTCAAGCTTTGAAGGATCGTAGGCTTCAATCATGATACCGTCGTTTGTCTTGATAAATACTCTGTTTCTTGAATTTGTGCTGCGGCCCATAATGAAGTAAGCTGTAACAGCCTTCTTTCCGTCCTCGCTCTTACCAACGATAATACCGCGGCCTACATAAGAATTTCCTTTTACCAGTTCATCAAATTTGTTTACGTCATAAATGCTCATGACAAGTTCCTTTCTGCGGATTTTCCGCCATAAATTTTGTTACCCTAATAAAAAAGGGCACACTGATATTATGATCAATGTGCCCAGACGGTCGACTCATAGTTGTTTTGCTCATTTCCGCTCCCTGTGGTTAAATCCACCAGGGCTGTCGCCCTCTTCCGTCAGTCGCGCAAATTTGCAGGTATCCAATTACTTACCGCAAGCTTTATTAAGCTCAGCTTTATGCCCAGGGATCCTCAGCCACGGGCTTTCTGATGTCGGGAAGAAGTCCCTTGTAATCATTTACATACCAGACGCCTGTAGAAGGCTTAAGTCTGAGTGTAATCTGACGGGGGTTATCCGCACCTGATGAAGAAATCCAGAGTGTGGCATAGTTCTCATTGGTATATGAATAAGGGTTATCGCTTACAGTCACCGTATAGGGTGCTGTTGCCTGATAATTATTTGAGGGTGATGTTCCCGCAAAATATGAGCGGGGCACATATGTCTTTCCGACAAGTCTGTCACGGATGAACTGCTTGTCAAAATTATTGGTAGGCTCAGGTCCCTTCAGATAATCAAGCATTGCGATACAATCATCAACAGAGTTCTCATAACGGCAGAATACCGCAACGGCAAGTGCCGCTGTCTGGAAAGGTGTCTTCATTTCTGCCTCAGCTAATGCCTGCAGTTCCCCAACATTTGCAGGTAATGCACTAAACGAAAATGTGTTAGATGCCATAATAATACCTCCTCAAAGCATATTTACGTTCCTTATTTTAGCAAGGAAAAAGCAATAAATCAAGATAATTGTTGCTATCTCATTTGTCGTTTATTTTTTCTTTCTGTACACAACAAAGCCTACTGCGGCAGCTGCCAGTACCACTCCGGCAATGATAAGGATAATTCCGAGTGATGAGCTCTCCTCCCCGGCTGTTTCCTGAACTGCGGGAGTTACCGCTGCTGTCTCGCTCTTATCCTCAGTCTTTTCCTCAGACTTGTCTGCGGTATCCGCAGGCTTTTTCTCTTCTGCCGGTGAATTTTCTTCAGTGGGATTCTTCTCTTCTTCAGCACCGATTGAAGCGCCGCCGTCGTTGCCCACACCGTCTTCAATCATTTCCTTTGTAACCGTCATTTCGCTTCCGTCAGCCTCTGCAAGCTTAATGGAAATATCATCGATGAAAAAGTCATTGCTGCCGTCTGTCTCAACGTAAATATATACCGAACCGAGTCCCTCGGGAACGTTGAACTTTCTTGAGAGCTCAACCCAGCCGTCACTATCCGTACCGTTTGCCTGCTTCTTATCAAGCACCAGAGGGAAAGAACCGTCGATACCGATTGTGATAACGGCATCATCGGTCATTGCAAAAAGACTGAGATCGATTACATTTCCCGCATATCTTGTAATATCGAATTTTACGTTTGCATCCTTGTCATCACGGGATACCTTTACACCAAAGCCTACAGCCTGGTCGGGTGTATGGTTCTTTCTTGCGGCAAGATTAAGATATGCAAGATGTCCGCTGCTTCTGGGAATTATTCCATTTGAAGCAAGGTCTGTGGGAACAAGGTCTCCTGCCTCATCATAATAAGGCTCAAAATTGATAAACTTATCTGCCAGGGGTTCAACTACTTCTGCGATTTCAGCATCGTATTCCTCGCCCTTTCCTGCCATTGCCACTGCATAGAAGGAAGGCTTTGCGCTGAGGTCACCGTTAAATAAAAGGGGATCGTTTTCAGCACGCCATGAGGAAGTATCAGTAAGTCCCCACAAGGTTACTGAGGTAAGATTTACACCGTTTTTGCAGGCATCGATAAGCATTGAGAAAAAGTCATAGCAGTACTTTGCCTGTGTTGAAAAACGCTTTGCGCCTGTCTTTGTACAGCCGATATCAAGCTCTGTGATATGAACCTCTCCCACTGCGGCATTGTATGCCTCAAGAGCCTTTCTGTATGAAGAAATGCTCTGTGTATCACTGATATGGCCCTGCATACCGATACCATCAATGAGACCGTCTCCAAAAAGTGTTCCGTCTCCGTCAGGCTTAATCACATCACTTTTTACCATACTCTGGTCCTTGTTAAGGACATCCTGTGTGGTAAAACGGATGATGATATCCGTACGCTTATTAATCCACTCATTATAGTCGTTATAGAAAAGCTTGGGCATGATTGAAGAAAGGTCACCCTCAGGGTCAAGACCGTAATCTGCCGCATACTGTTTTGCAAACTTTACTTCAGCTTCTCTTGCGAAAAGGAAGGCATAGTAAATGAAGTCCTCACCGAGGATTCTGTACCAGCTGCTGCGTCTTAAACCGTCATCCTGGCCCTCGTCGGTTGCCTCATTTACAACGTCCCATGCATAAATTGTTCCGGCATAGCCATGAGCGTAGGTGTATTCAATCATCGAATAAATATATGTACGCATTCTGTCGATAAGTGTGTCTCTGTCTACAAGACAGTCATCATCGAGCCATGCATTCTCTGACTTGGTGGCCTTACCGTCCTTCATAGCGGTGAAGTCCTTACAGAAGAAGCCCGGATTAACCTGTGAATGCCATACAAGTACATGTCCTCTCATGCCTACACCGTTATCGGTAGCCCACTTCATCATCTCATCCGCTGCGGGATTGATTTTGAAAAGGTTCTCTGACTTGGCATCAAAGTTGTAGGCGGGCTTCATCTCGTTGCCGCAGGTAATACTGTTAAAGATTCTGCTGATAGCAGCTTCCTTTGCGGGATTACCGATTTCTCTTGATTTAACATTCCAGTTGCTTATTGCCTCGCAGGCCGAACCGAGAATAAAGTAGTCCTTGTAAATTTCCGCCAGACTCTCAAGCTCCGAAGTATCCGCAAGCTCCTCTGCAGATGTTTTTACATTTGCCGCAAATCCCGCAAAAATGCCCGTACAGAGCACCAAGGCCATAAGAAGCGCAAGCACTCTTGAAAATCGTTTTTTCATATAATCTACCATACCTTTCTATTATTTAATCCTCTGCCAGCTGCTCATAAAGCGGCTTACGGATTTTCTTTCTGGTTATTTCGACAAGATTCAGTGCTGTCATATCTTCAAAATGACACGGAACCCTGTCCTGCGCAAGAACAGCCTTTATCCTTTTAATCAGCTGCTTTTTATGTTCATCGCTCTTCATATCGATGAAATCCACAATGATAATTCCGGAAAGATTTCTCAGCCTTATCTGTCTGCCGATCTCCTCTGCCGCCTCACAATTTACCCTGAAGAAGGTTTCCTCTATGTCCTGGCGGCCCGCAATGGCCTTTCCGGTATTTACATCAATGGATACAAGCGCCTCTGTCGGCTGAATGACAAGATAAGCACCCGAATCCAGCCATACCTTCTCCTGCAATGCCTTTGTCAGCTTACTCTCAATACTGTATAAAGTTGAAAGAGAAAGATTATCGTTTTTATAAAGCTCAAGCTTTTTTACTTCTTCGTCACCGCTTGCTTCGAAGTAGCTCTTGAGCTGATTGTATATGTCTTCATCATCCGTTTTGATTTTATCAAGTCTTTCGGAATAACCGTCACGCACCTCCCAGATAAATGACGGCGGTGCGGCATAAAGCTGCGTATAGCAAACCCGGTGTGTACCGAATTCCAGCATTTTTCGGTATTCCTCCCTGAGTCTGTCAAGCTCAGCCAGAATAGTTTCATCGGATGCGCTCACGGCATTTGTTCTGACGACTATGCCGTAATCTCTGGTCACACTGTCCTTAAGAAGTGCCTTCAGTCTGTCCCTGGCTGTTTCATCAGTTATTTTGGAAGAAATACCAAGTACATTCTTGCCTCGAACCAGCACCAGATATTTACCTGTGAGATTGAAATTCACGGTTGCGAGCGGTGCCTTTGTTTTTGTGGCATCCTTTGAAATCTGGACTATAAGCTCATCCCCCACACGGATGGGATGGTTTCCCCCGTCCGAAAATACAGGTCTTTCCTTGTCCGAAACGGGCAGATAACAGATCTGCTTATTTGCTATTTCCACAAATGCTGCATTAATATTTCTGACAATATTCTGGACCTTGCCAAGATAAATATTGCCTACCATACGCTTGCTGTCGGACTTATCAACCTGAATTGATACAAGGTCATTTTCATTCATCAGACAGGTGATGATTTTGTCCTCGCGGCGCACGATTATAATTGAATCCCCCACGGCTTTATACCTTCCTACAATGGTGTTTTTTCCAAGACATTGCTGTACATCTGCGCACGATGAATCTGCCATGCAAAGCCATTAAATTCAATACCGCAAAATGCGCAAAATGCCTCCATTACAGCCTCGGGCTTAATATTTGTCTGACTGCCGGCCGAAAGTCTTAAGAAAATTTTAATTCCGGATTCATAGCTGTCGGCATGAAGAAGTCCGTATTCATCGGTAAGTTCTTTTATATCGGCATCATTAACCGCAGACGCGAAAATATATGGTTTGATATCCATTTCCTTCTCGCCGTTTTTGGTCTTTTTTACAATATTGATTGAATCCTGAGAAATGAATTTCTGCCATTTTTCTGCGGCCTCTTCTTCATTTGCGATTCCTTCAACCAAGTAGCCGTCCTTCACCGACATAAGGTAATCCGCACCGTTTACGAGACTCATCGCATTCTCCGGATGCTTTTCGCCCTCACGCCAGGGAATATAACGGATAGAAATAATCTCCGTACCCTCTGTAAGTGAACCTGAAATAGTCTTCGCAATCGCCTGTGCAGCCTGATTTCCTGCCAATGCAAGCTCCTCATCTGTCATAGACTTAATTATTTCAGCAGAATAATCACCCTTAACCGCTTTTACGGCTTCTGTAATTTCAACCGCATCATTTTCCACTGAAATATCCATATATTCTCCGTCACTGGTAATTCCCACACCGAGAGGTGAAGCAAAAACCATAAGCTGATGGGGGCTGTAGCCCTGCGAGTATTCAATCAGCAGACCCGAACGTCTGACAGCCTTCTGGAAATAACGCATTATATCCAGATGACCGATAAATTTTATAACGCCATACTTGGCAAACCTGATTCTAAAAAACATTTATTTAACCATGCCCTTCTGCTATCTTATTTATTTTCAACACAGACGCCCGTATTCCAGGTATTGCAGCCGCAGCCGGCACATGCATCCCTGCAGTTTTTGGTAACCTCAGCACGGGAAGCTTTCTCATACTCACGCTTCAGAAACTTCTTTGTGATACCTGTATCAATGTAATCCCAGGGAAGAAGCTCATCCGTGCTTCTCTCTCTTGTGGTATAAAAATCCATGTCAATGCCTGCATTCTCTATAGCCTTATACCATTTTTTAGCATCGAAAAAGTCTGTCCATGCATCGAAGATACAGCCAAGCTTATAGGCCTCAAGAATAACTCTGCCGACTCTTCTGTCACCTCTTGCAAGAAGTCCTTCCAGAATAGAAGTCTGGCTGTCATGCCAGTTATATTTAATGCTTTTGTAATTATGCTCCTGTTTTAAGGTATCCATAAGGAGGGTCTTTCTTCTGGTGTACTCCTCGGGCGTAATCTGAGCCGCCCACTGGAAGGGAGTAAAGGGCTTCGGAACAAAGTATGAGGTGCTAATCGTTACCTGACAGCGTCCCTGGCGCTTCTCCTTCGGAACGGTATCGTAGTATTCCATGGCAATACTGTCTGCCAGATGAGGAATGCCTTCAACATCCGAATCCTCCTCGAAGGGCTGACCGAGCATGAAATAAAGCTTGACCTTATTCCAGCCTGCCTCATAGGCCTGACGGGCACCCTTAAGAATAGTTTCCTCGTCAAGACCCTTATTTATAATATCACGCATTCTCTGTGTTCCTGCTTCAGGTGCGAAGGTAACGCTGCTCTTATGCACATCCTGAACACGCTTCATAACATCTACCGAAAAAGCATCTATTCTGAGAGAGGGAAGAGAAATATTGATTCTGCGGCGTCCCATCTCCTCAATAAGGAATTCCATCAATTCGGCAAGCTTTGTATAATCACTTGAGCTGAGCGAACAAAGGGTAATCTCCTCGTAGCCGGTGGAATTTATCATGGCAATAGCGTATTTTTCGAGGAATTCCAGACTTCTCTCACGTATAGGCCTGTAAATCATACCCGCCTGGCAGAAACGGCAGCCTCTGATACAGCCGCGCTGAATCTCAAGGGCAACTCGGTCCTGTATGGCCTTGATATAGGGCACAATAGGCTTATCGGGATATACCACTTCACTCATATCTGCCACAACCTGACGCTTTACCTTTTCAGGTGCACCTTCAACCGGTGTAAAGGACGCAAGTGTACCGTCCTCATTATATTCAACCTCGTAAAGTGAAGGCATATAAAGACCTTCAATATGTGAAGCCTTCACAAGGAATTCATGTCTGGAATCATTGTTTTTACGGCATTCCTTGTACAGATCAAGAAGCTGATCATATACCGTCTCGCCCTCGCCGATATAGATAATATCAAAGAAATCCGCAAGAGGTTCGGGGTTATAGGTGCAGGGGCCGCCGCCGATAACAATCGGATGCTCCCAGCTTCTGTCCTTAGCCATAAGCGGAATCTGCGAAAGCTCAAGAATCTGAAGTACGTTTGTGTAGCACATTTCATACTGAAGGGTAATTCCCAGAAAATCAAAATTCTTTATGGGATCCTGGCTTTCAAGGGCAAAAAGAGGAATGTTCTTTTCGCGCATGATTTTATCAAGGTCCGGCCAGGGGGAATACACTCTTTCACAGAAGGTATCGGGGCGGCGGTTGAACATCTCATAAAGAATCTGAATTCCGATATGTGACATTCCGACCTCATATACGTCAGGGAAGCACATGCAGAATCTGATATCCACACTGTCCAAATCCTTCCATACCGCATTCACCTCGTGTCCGATGTAACGCGCGGATTTATCTACACTCATCAATATTTCGTCTGATAATGCTAATTTTCTCATTAAACTTTTGCCTTTCACCTGCTGCCCTATAACCCGGCAAACAGTGTCATTTATTGCAGAGAAAGGGTCGGGAGCTGCCCAACCCTTTTCTCTATAGGTCATATATTTCTTATTTCTTTGAGAAGACCGTTCTTGAATCCTCGACCTTCTTCTCGGCTGCCGCCGCATAGCTTTCAACCGCTATTCTTTCAAATTCATTCTTGCCCGAGCTGTAATCCTCTGTGTAGCTGAATACAGCCATTGTATCCTCAAGCTTCTTAGACATTCTGAAAATATTTGAAGCTGCATCCGATACGCTTTCTACAGCAGTAGTTACCGTATCCATCGATTGTGAAGTCTTCTCTGTACCTTCAGCATTCTGCCCCGCAACCTCTGCGAGCTTAATAAGCGAGCTCTCTACGATATGCTTTGCACGCTCAAGTGACTTAACCTCGGTACGAATCTTTTCAGAGATTGAAACGGTATCATCGATTGTTACATCAAGCTTGTTAAATACGCCTACTGTTTTGTCAACATTTTCATTCTGTCTGGTAATAATGCTTCTTACACGTCTCATTGTTGAAACGGCACGGTCCGAATCCTCCACGAGAGAATTGATAGTCTGCTGGATTGTCATAACCGCATTGTTTGTCTGCTCAGAAAGTGCCGAAATTTCAGATGCCACAACAGCAAAGCCCTGACCTGCATCGCCCGCTCTTGCCGCCTCAATGGCTGCATTAAGTGAAAGAAGGTTGGTCTGATTTGCAATATTCGAAATCAGTTCAATGTTCTCGCTGATAGCCCTTGCAGTATCGTTTGTATTATTTGTCTGCTCGTAAATTGTCCTGATTGCCTTATCCGCATCTGCATTGATTTTCTTGAGTTCATTAAGAATTGCAAGTGCATCATTGCTCTTCTCATGCATTGTATCGGTGTTCCTGATAAGACGTCCTGTTTCCTCAACGGTGCTGTTAAGCGCATTGCTGATGAAAACCACATTGTCCGAAGCAGTACCTGTGTCTGCCGCCTGATTTGCGGAAGCCTGTGAAATTTCGGCAACCGCACTCTTTATACCTCTGATGGTATCAATGGTAGTTGAAGAAACCTTGTTAAGATGACCAACCGAATCATTCAGCTTATCCGAGCAAAGCTTTGCATCATATACAATGCCCTTCAGAATGTTCGCCAGCTTCTCGTTGGCCTGTCCGAGAGTTCCGAGCTCATCCTTACGATTCAGGTACTTATCATCTATAACCACGTTCAGCTCACCCGATGCAAGCTTGTCGGTAGCCTCGATATTTGCCACAACCGCCTTGCTGACCTTCATCGATGCACGGCCCGCAATCAGTGCCGCAAGAATAAGGTAAACCAGAAGAACGATTGCCACGCCGGTAATGATAAGATTTGTGAGCTTGTCTGCATTCGCCTTGTCACGGCCCGCAAAAATCATACCGCAGTTTCTGTCACCGTTCTTCAAAGGAATGAAGAATCCATAATATTTTACACCGTTAAGTTCCACACTGTTGTCATAGACCGTAATACCCTGTGTTATTACATTGTCATAAATCAGAGGATCTGCCACAGCGCCCGTAAGTCTTGAGCCTGTCTCATCATTAATGGTGGTGGCATAGCCTGTATCTCCGTAGAAAAGCATCAGGTCCAGATCATCCCCGCCAACCATTCTGTCAAGCAGTAAATCAAGACTCTCCTGATCCATATCTCCCTTGGACAGCCGGCCTGCACTGACCTTATAATCACCATTGATTCCGCTCAATACCATATCCGCAAGATATGCTACATTTTTAAGATTTTTCTCCTGAAGATCGTTCTTAACCTCAGGAAGCGCACCGCCGACAATTACTCCCGCAATAATAGAAAGAATAAGTATCGGGGCAAAGGCGATTATTAAAAGTCTGGTTTTCAGTTTCATAAGAGAATCCTCCAATCCATTAGATAAAATCAGTAGAATTAATCAACCTTATAATACCACAAAAAGCAAATAAATAAAAGTAATTTTTCCTCTGTGATTGAAAATTTTTTAAATATGATTTAAGATATAAATGGTGAAAGTAAAGCAAACTGAAACGGAGGAAAATAATATGCCCTGGTGTCCAAAATGTAAGACAGAATACAGAGAAGGCATCAAGCTCTGCACCGACTGCGGTTCCGAGCTTATCGACGAAGAAACAGATATTCCGGAGATGATTGATCTCTGCTATATCGAGGTTGAAACCTATGCAAAGAAATTTACGGCATATCTGAAGCATTCAGATATTGAAGCCGAATACGAATATGACAAAACAAAGGATTCGTATCTGGTCAAGGTTTACGAGAAGGATTTAAAGAAGGCTAAAACTGAATTCAATGCCTTCATGAAGGTAGAAAATGCGCGTGCAAACCAGTATATTCAGGAAAGCTTTGAAAAGGCAATGACAGAACAGGCCGGCACAGACGATGCAGGCGATGACTCCTCCGAGAGTTCGCCCAATGCAGACGCCGCGCCAAACGATATGGAGCTGACCGACGCAGAAAAGAGAAAGCTTCTTAATGATGCCGTAAACGCCGCCACCTACACTGCCGCCGGGGTATATGTTCCCCAGGCCGCAAAGGCAAAGGAAATGACCACTACAGCCGTTACCTTCCTTGGCTTTGCAGTGCTTCTTGCAGGCTTTGCCGTTTTAAACATTTTAGACATAGTCCATGTGTTCCACGGCAACATGATTGCAATAGGTGTGCTCTTCATTTTTGCCGCAGGCTGCCTCGGTGTCGGCCTTAATGCCATCAAGCGTTCAAAGAAGGCAAAGGCAGACTCGGTCGGCGAAGAAGAATTCACAAATAATATCAAGGACTGGATGGAGAAAAATATCAGTATTATGACCGACATCGACGAATCCGAGCCCGATGAAATCCGTTACCTTAATCGCACAAACGCCATGAAGGAAGCCATCACGGAGCATTTCGGTGAACTCGATGAGGACTACATCGAAAGTCTTATCGATGAATTCTACGACAAGCATTTCTAATATTCCCTTACAAAATCATCCGCATCGTGGTTCGCCATGATGCGTTTTTTTAGTGTCAGCCGGCTGGCAAAACTCCCCGGCCGTAATGATATTTCCTTCGAGAACCGGTCTCGCCTTTTCATTTTCTAACTGCCGCAGCCTCGCGTATCTATGCTCTGCGCCGCCAGTCGGACATCCTTGTCCTCCCGTGCGGCGCGCCGTCCGTCCATGGACGGCGTGACGAGCATAGTTCTTTATTGCAAAGCTGCGGCAGTAAGAAAATGTAGCAAGGCTCGAAGGCTCTCGAAGAAAACACACATTACGGCCGGGGAAGCTAAGGCCCCTATCGAAAACAAAGCAGTAAAAACCTCATCCTGTCGTAACCACATCAGAACTGATTTGTCTCTCGCCACACCC
Organism: Lachnospiraceae bacterium; assembly: GCA_024403355.1. GTDB lineage: Bacteria > Bacillota > Clostridia > Lachnospirales > Lachnospiraceae > RUG11977. The sequence goes on along the minus strand of JAKSRW010000002.1, from coordinate 43,789 downwards.
AGGCCTTTTATTTATCCTTTGGTGCTTCCTCGTAAGTATAGCAAACGGATAATTATTTTTCAGACTACAATGCCAGTCCGTAAGAAAACATGACACGGCTCGGGTGTGGCGTAGGACCAAAACCTGTAAAGAGTGGTTACGTCACCATGATGCGATTAAGTTTTTGGAAGGCCGGCCGCTGCAACATTCACGGCTGATATTTGAGACCTGCCTTGGTTTTCTTACTGTCACAGCCTCGTATAAAAAGACCTATGTCCGTAAAGCCGTCCACGGACGGACGGCGCGCCGAGAAGGAGGCCACGGATGGCCGACTCGAGGCGTAGGACATAGATACGCAAGGCTGTGACAGTTAGTAAACCGCAGGTCGAAAAGAAATCAGACGAGGATGCTGCAGCGGCCGGCCTATTAAAAAAAGTCGCATCGTGCTGTACCACGATGCGACTGATTTTGGTCAGGGAGTGTTTAATTATTTTTTACTACTTTAACGCTGCATCCTATCGCCCTGCCGTTAACTATTGCATAGACGGTAGTTGTTCCCAGCGCCTTTCCTGTTACGGTTCCGTTGTTCATCTCTGCGATACCCTGATTGTCGGTATCCCACTTAACCGTAAGATTATTCGAACCTGCACCGTATACCTCAAGCTTGAGCTTCAGGCTTTCGTACTGATGAAGTGTAAGCTTTGTCTTGCTGAGGCCGACTACAAATACTCTGACTGTAGCCTTCTTGCCCGACTGGGTCATTAATATAACGTTTGCACTGCCCATAGCCTTAGCGGTAATTCGTCCGTCACTTGCAACCGAAGCAACCGAAGGATTATCACTTGACCAGGTATAGCCTTCAGTGATATTCGAAGGAGTGATTGTGTAGTCTACAGCAGTAGTCTCGCCTGCAACCATTACAATTTCAGTCTGTGCAAGGCTGATATTTGAAGCAACTACAGGGGGCGGAGGTGTGGTGACATGCACATATACCATGGCAAAAGCATCCGGATTATCCGGCGACTGAGCCTTCATCACGCAGTCTCCTGCCTTAAGGGCAGTTATTTTTCCCTTCTTGTTAACTATCGCTATATTCTCGTTACTTGACGACCAGATAGGCTTATAGGTAACGTTCAAGGGCTCCGTTGTAGCCTTTATTTTAATATTCTCGCCTACCAGAAGCTCGACATACGAAGCACTTACATCCACGCTTTCGGTTTCTGTGATTACCCGAACCTCACATTCGGCATAGACACCGCTTCCGTCCGCCGCAGTTACCGTAATCTTTGCCTTTCCGGCTTTCTTGCCCTTGATTACGCCCTTCTGGCTGACTGTACATACAGAGGTCTTATTTGACTTCCAAACAAGTCCCTTATCGGTAGCGGAGGGATTCTGAACCACCGCATTAAGCTTAAGCTTATCACCCACACCGATTTCCACATTTTCCTCTACGGTTATTGTGGTAACCTTTTCTTTTATGTTAATGAGTGCATAGGCCTGAAGGTCTGTATCATCGCTGACACAACGAATCATGGTCGAGCCGCCCTGAACAGCGGTTACGATACCGTTCTTGTCAACGGTGGCAGCCTTTGGATTACTGCTGGTCCAGATTAAATCCTGGTTTGATGCGGTCTTAGGGGTAATACTTGCATTGAGCTGAAGCTTATCGCCCACCTCAATAGTAGCCTCTGTTTTATCAAGCGTCAGACCTGTTACCTGCTGTGAAACATTAACTGTACAGTAGGTAGAAAGGCCCGATGTGGTCTTTGCAAAAATGATACATGAGCCTTTTGCCTTGGCTGTAATCTTACCCTTCTTGGAAACCTGGGCAATCTTTGTGTTACTGCTCTCGTAAACGATCGAATCCGTACAGTCTGCCGGCTTCAGCTCGGTTTCAAGCAGATAGGTTTCATTAACGTTAAGCTCCAGTGCCGTAACATCCATCGTTATGCTGTCCGCGGTACGAAGAACGGTGACACTGCAGGTGGTAAATACACCGGAGCCGTCAGCAGCCTGAGCCGTGATAACACAGCTTCCGGTATTCTTAGCCGTAATATAGCCGGTCGCATCAACTGTCGCAATCTTTGAATCGGAGGTGGACCATTTAAGAGTCGTATCCGATGCCGTAGCGGGCTTTATGACATAGGTCATACGATGCGATTCGTTTACATAAAGTGTAAGTGAAGGATCGTCAAAGGTAATCGACTGGATTCCCTGAAGTACCGTAAAGATACACTGGGCAGTCTTACCGTTCTGAGTAACTACGGTGATAACTGCGGAACCGGGCTTCACAAGTGATACCTTACCGTTTGAATCTACGGTTACAACCTTACGGTCGGAGGTCTGCCAGGTAAGCTTCTCATTCTCGGGAAGCTCAGGTGAAACGTAAGCATAGAGCTGATAAAAGCCCGTATTCTGCGGCAGCGATACCTCGGTGTCCGAAAGCGTTACGCTGTCAATATTTGCCACAACCTTGATAATCATGGTGCCTACGATGGCATTTTCCGCATTTACCGCCGTGATAACCGCTGTACCGCCCTTCGCACCGGTAATGGTAAGTGAAAGAGGATTAACGGCTGTCATGGTTGCTATAGAAGTATCAGAACAGTACCACTTAAGTGACATATCCGATACCTTGGGATTTACATTCGCATTAATGGTAAGATTTTCACCGATTGCCACAAAATTCTTTTCTGCGGAAAGTGTAATGGAATTAACGGTGGGAATAACCTTAATCGTACACTGGGCACGCTTCGTTACACCGCCGATTTTAATCTTTACGCTAATCTTCGCGGTTCCCTGCTTCTTTGCTGAAACAAGACCGCTGTTATCTACGGAACAAATTGATTCGTCATTTGATGACCATATAATATCACCCGAATAAGGATTCGGTGCCGTAAGCGAAAGCTGCATTGTTGAACCGACTGTCATGGTAGCGGTTGAATTACTGATTGCGATACCGTCGTAAACAGTTACATCCACCAGCTTGTCGCTCTTGTTGTAGCCGATAGCACTTGCATCATCCGCATAGTTTCCGAAAATTTCCTTAAGCACCTTCTCGTTCTGAAGACTGAGTCGAACCTGACAGTCACCCGAGCCTGCTGCCTCAATAATACCCGAATCAAGGCCTACCGTTGCAACATGGGGATCATCCGAATAAAATCTGAAAAGTCCTGCGGGTATATTGGTTGCCTCAAGAATATTGTAGGAATCATTACCGTTGGCATTGTAATAGCTCAGTACAATAGGTCCCTGCGGGAAGGTGAGCGGCACAATGATTATGTAGGTAAAGCATTTAATAAAGGACTGGGTAACATCATAGGTCGGAAAAATTCTGGCCGCTGCCGCATCCTTTACGGGAATACCGGTAACATAATATACACCTGCTGAAAGATTCTTTAAAACCACTCTTCCGTTTGCTGTGCCTATTTCAATATTATTCTGAAGCTCCTTTGTAATCTCGTTTTTCTCAGATGCATAATCACCCTTGAAAATACGCCAGGTAAGCGTATCCGCATGTGTTACGTTGGTCTGAATTACTATTTCGTTATCGTAGCCGGAGGTTACTACCTTGTCGGCATTCCTGTACTCTGTGGTATAGCCGCTGACATAACCCTCGGGGACGACTATTACATTGTAGGACAGCACATCGCCGGCGCCCTCACGCTCATTCTCAGTACTGGTTTTTACCGAAATGGTGGCAAAGCCCGCCGAAACCGCCGTAACAAGACCGGTCAGTGAATCGACCGTGGCTACATTTGGATTCGAGCTGGACCAGTTTAGAGCAGCGGTGAAATCGCCTATCTGGTCTGCGGTTACATCACTTGTCAGATAACCGGTATTCGCCGGATCCGAATATTTATAGGTTACATATTTGAGCTTTCTTAAGTAATGATCCTGACCGGGATGGTCTGCGGAATTGGGCGCATAAAGCTGAAGCGTATAGGTAAGCTCGCCCGTCTGCGCATAGAAAAGACCATAGTTTCCGTTATCGTCAGAAGCAAGAATATTGTTCTGTGTGGGGTCTGTAGACGATACATTATCGGACCACTGAAGGGGAACATAGATTGAACAGTATGCAACCGCAGTATAGGTTACACCGTCAACAGAGGTCATGGTTACCGAAAGACCCGAGAAACCGGGAGATACAATATTCAGCGTAACGCTGCAGGTAGCATCGTCCTGTTCCTTGACCGTAATAATGTTACTGTTGCTGACAACCCATGTAATCTTGGTGCCTGCCGGAATACCTTCGGTATTTCTGAGGATAATAGACAGAGTTTTATCCGCATTATTATAGAGCGAATAGTCGATGGTCTGGCCGTCGCCTATCTCCTTATTACCAATGATGAAGCTGTAGGTTGAGGGCGCAGCATTAACCTCTGTGGCCGGCATCACGGGGATACACAGTATGACCAGCGCGAGGATAACCGCTGCGGATATAATTCGGAATAAATGCTTTTTCATATGCACCTCATACAATAAACAAAACTTATAAAAGCCGATAAAACTATAAAATCTTATAATTCATATCGGCATTTTTATAATATTACTTTAGTTTTTTATTTTTTTGACTTATCAGGCTTGTTTTCTTTATCCGCTTTTGAAGTCTTTTCGTTTTTTTCGGAATCCGGTTTAATCAGATTGTCGAGTGAGAAATTATCATCGATGATTTTACCTATCATCAGCTTTTTCATGTAAACATCAAAGCAAAGCATACCGATAAATGCAAAGGCCTGCAGGAAATCCTGCTCCTTTTTGTCTTCAACCTCATCGAAGGACTCCTTTGATTTATAGTATTTCTTGATAATATCACGCGTTATGGCATAGGACTGTTCATACTCGATACCAAAGATTTCAGCATAGATATCTTCCATATCGATTGAACCGTTATCACCGAAAAACATATCCGTAAGCGGTTTGAGTACACTAGAGGTATCATCTATTGAAAGTACGTTTTTAAGATAGTAAATGAACAGAAGCGTATACATATGGTCCTTGGTATACTTCTTCTTTTCAGGCGAAGGAAGCAGATCATTTTTAGTATAGTTGTTTATCATGGTCTTCGTGAGAAGCTTGTCATCGCTGTAACGCTTTGAGCTCTCAAGATGCTCGTCCATGAACTTTGTAACCTGATCCATATAAAGGTCAATATTGGGCACCTCGCCGGGCTGAACATAGGTAATGGTCTTCATCTTCTTCAGCATTGACTGCATATAGCCATTCTTATCCTCGGCAAGCATACGGCGTATTTCCCTTGCCGCACTGTCAGATAATTTTCTCTTTCCGGTCGATGATGAACCTGTTTTTTTATTAGCTTCTGTCTTAGCCATCTCTTTCCCCTCTAAAAGTTAAAGCCGGATTTAACATCCGGCTTTAATGTTGTAAGCAACGATCTCAAATCAATAAAAGCCAAATTGTCAGGCCATCTGAAAATTAATCTTCAGCATCCTCAAGATCATCGAAATCCTCGAAATCGTCATCCTCGAAATCCTCAAGGTAATCAGGCTTTGAAACCTTATGGATTACTAATACGATACCAACGATTACAGCTACTGCTGCAAGGATGATAAGAGCAATAAGAAGACCGTTCTTCTTGCCTTCCTCTTCTCTTCTCTTAAGAAGAGCATGGAACTTTGATGCTGCATAAGCATTTGAAATTTTCTGTCTTAACTTTCCACTCATAAATAAATACCGCCTTTCCTGTACTAACCGCAATACCACCCTACATATCATACCAAAAGCTGAAACCTGACTGTCCTTTGTCCCCTCAGTCCGATAGCAGCGTCAGCAGAGCAAAGATAGGGCTCTTGTAGAGAGTATATCACACATTTAATAAAATTTCCACAAATTTTTCTGTGAATTTATGAATTTTTTGTTATTATTTCAGTAATCAAACCTTAATAAGCTTCGCGAAGGAGGCCAGCATCTTTTTGGTTCCCGCAGGGAAATCCACGGTAACCTCGTAATCCTTTCCGCCCTTCACGATATCCTTTACGGTTCCGACACCAAACTTGATATGTTTTACGCTGTCACCCACCGTATATCCGAGTTCTTCCGATAAAATCGAAGAAGCAGCTGCGGCAGACTTTGCATAAGGATTATCATTCAGACGAACATTACCGGTATATCTTCCCGCATCCTGGTTTCTGTAGGCACGACTGTGGCTTTCGGCCGCTCCAAAAGCTGCAGTGTCAGAAAAAGCAGATGACTTTTTAAAGCCCGGAAGCTCATCAATTGATTTGCCAAAGCCGGGTTTTCTGCTGCTTTTTATCCCTTCATCCTCAAATCGTTTGCTTCCGCCGACAGTCTTTCCTCTACCGAGCGCATCATTCATAGAAATCAGGCCGCGCGGAATCTCCTTAATGAAGCGTGAAGGCTTATTGAATGCAATGTTACCGTTTGTCATACGCTGGTAGGCGGCACTCAGGTAAAGTCTCTCCTGCGCACGGGTAATTCCGACGTAGCAAAGACGGCGTTCCTCCTCCATATCCTCATCGGGATGCTCGCTGTTAAGTGTCATAAAGCCGGGGAAAATATTCTCCTCCATACCGACCATAAATACATTTTTAAATTCCAGACCCTTAGCACTGTGTATAGTCATCAGAACAACCACATCGTTTTCTTCCGAATAGCTGTCAATGTCTCCCACCAGCGCCACCTCTTCAAGGAAGCCCGAAAGTGTGGGCGGCTCGGCAGTCTCCTCTGCATTCGCCTCATATTCGGCAAGCTTGCTCACAAGTTCACCGATATTTTCCATTCTTTCCTCTACCTTTGAGGGCTCGTCCTCATCAAGCAGATAGCTCTCGTAGTTTACACCCTCTAGAACCTCGTCTATAAGCCCCGAAAGCTCCAGCCCCTCAAAAAGTCTGCTCTTCATAGCCTCTATAAAGCTTACAAAATCCTCTATTCCGTTACGCGCCCTTGAAATACCCTCGATCATGGCAGACCGAGTCAAAGCCTCATAAAAGCTTATTTCATGCTCTGCCGCATAAGCAGCGACTTTTTCTACTGTAGTAGAACCTATTCCCCGCTTAGGAACATTAAGGATTCTTTTTACCGAAATATCATCACGTCCGTTGTCAATAGTACGCAGATAAGCCAGTATATCCTTGATTTCCTTTCGCTGATAGAAGTTTACGCTTCCGACAATTCTGTAGGGAACATTAAGATTTACAAAACGTTCCTCAAAAATACGGGACTGGGCATTGGTTCTGTAAAGAATCGCATAGTCCTTATATTCAGCACCGTTTCTTACCTCAGAATAAATCTTGCGGACTACCTCCTCGGCCTCCTCACGGTCACTTGCATAAAGAGTATATGAAACAGGCTTTCCCTCCTCATTCTCGGTCCAGAGGGATTTCGACTTACGGGCAATATTATTACGTATTACATTGTTGGCTACATCAAGAATACTCTTTGTAGACCTGTAATTCTGCTCAAGTCTGATAACCTCCGCTTCAGGGTAATTATCCTCAAAATCAAGAATATTCCGGATATTGGCCCCGCGGAACTTGTAAATCGACTGGTCATCATCACCTACCACACAGAGGTTATGCTCCTCTTCACCGTATGCATTCGTAAAAACAGCAAGAAGGCGGATAAATTCGAACTGTGCGGTATTTGTATCCTGATACTCATCAACCATTATATAACGGAAACGGCGTCTGTAATAATCGAGCGTGTCAGGAAAGCATCTGAAAAGCTCAACCGTTTTTACCAGAAGATCATCAAAATCCAGTGCATTACAGTCCTTTAAGCGCTTCTGGTACTCACGATAGGCCTTAGCATAAATCAGCTGTTCCTTATCACCGTGAGCATCCTTTTCAAAGGCATCCGGACCGATAAGCTCATCCTTCGCGTGTGAAATGACACTCATAAATGTTCTTTCTTTATAACGCTTGGGATCCAGATTCATGGACTTGATGATTTCCTTCATCAGAGTCTTCTGGTCATCCGTATCATATATTACAAAATTTCTGTCATAGCCCAGCTGGTCTATGAAACGTCTCAGAATACGCACACACGAGGAATGAAAGGTGCTGACCCAGATGTTTTCTGCGCCGGGACCGACCAGATTCTGGATACGCTCCTTCATTTCACCGGCAGCCTTATTGGTAAAGGTTACCGCCATAATACTGTAAGGACTTACCCCAAGTTCATCAATAAGATAAGCAACCCTGTGTGTGAGCACTCTCGTTTTTCCGGAGCCCGCCCCCGCAAGTATCAGAAGCGGACCCTCGGTAGTAGTTACAGCATGCTGCTGTACATCATTTAAACCTGCTAAAATATCATTCATTATTTCTTTTTCTTTGTTTCTTTTACTGATTTATTCTCATTATCTGAGTTAGTGCTGTTCTTATTTGTTCCAAGCATCTGGCATGTGATGATACCAAGGATAAGTGAGCATGCGGGAGTAAGAATCTTAACCGCACCAAACTGGAGGAAGAATCCGCCAATACCTGAAATCAGGATAATTGATACTACGAAAAGATTTCTGTTATCCTCAAGGTCCACCTTCTGAACCATCTTAAGACCGCTTACCGCAATGAAACCGTACAGAGCCACACATACACCGCCCATTACACAGCTGGGTATTGTCGCAAGAAGTGTAACGAAGGGGGCAAAGAAGGAAGCTACAATTGCAAGAAGCGCAGTTGCGATAATTGTAACAACAGAAGCATTTCCCGAAATAGCTACACAGCCGATTGACTCACCGTAGGTAGTATTGGGACAGCCGCCGAAAAATGCACCTGCCATTGAACCTACGCCGTCACCGAGAAGTGTTCTGTGAAGACCGGGCTCCTTAAGAAGGTCCTTTTCAATGATAGATGAAAGATTCTTATGGTCAGCGATATGCTCTGCGAAAACTACGAAGGCTACAGGCGCGTAACCTACGATGATTGTAAGGATGTATGAGCCCATATTTGCAGCTTCACCATATACGAAATCGCCGCTGAAAGCTTTGATAAATGCGAAATCGGGAACCCACTGCATATTCTCAAACTTTGAGAAATCAATAAGCTGAAATGCCTCTGCACCTGAAGCATTGCCGATTAAGGTAAGAATAACCGCAACAATATAGCCTGCACCGATACCAATGATAAAGGGAATCATCTTCGCCATCTTCTTGCCGTATACCGAACAGAGCATGGTAACAAAAAGTGTAAGAAGACCGATGACAATATTTACGTAAGCATTGGGATATGTAACCTCTGCCGCACCGTTCTTCATAAGGTCGCCGATTGCATTTCCGGCAAGTGAAAGACCGATGATAGCTACCGTAGGTCCGATTACTACCACAGGCATAATCTTGTTAACCCAGTTAACACCTGCAAATTTAACAATAATAGCAAGAATCACATAAACAAGTCCTGCAAATAATGCACCAATGATAAGTCCAAAGAAACCAAGTGATGCAGATACGCCGCCTGCAAATGCTGCAGCGAGTGACGGCAGGAACGCAAATGAAGAGCCTAAGAAAACAGGACTCTTTCTCTTCGTAAAAAGCACATAAACAAGTGTACCGACTCCGGCGCCGAAAAGCGCTGCTGACTGTGACATTCCGTTTCCTGTAATTGCAGGCACAGCGATGGTGGCTGCAAGAATCGCAAGCAGCTGCTGCAGAGCACATACAAGAACTTTGCCTATACCGGGCTTGTCCTCAACATTGTAAGTAAGTTTCATGATCTCCTCCTAATAAATTTAAATTATTTATAATTAAATGGCAGCCAAACGGCTACCATTAATTATCTTAAAAATTATAGAATTTTCTTTGCCGGAATTATTCTCCGTCAGCCTTCTCTACAGCCTCAGCGACCTCCTCAGCATCTATCAGAACATGCTCCGCAGCCTCATCCTGCTCGGCTTCCTTTATCATTTCGTTCATCATGGCTTCGCCCTCGGGAGTATTTGTCGTCTCACCGACCTTTCTCCTGAATACCCAGATATGACCGATAAGTGAAAGTACACCGCCTGTCAGAGCAAGCAGGTAATAGGTGATACCTCTGTTAAGAAGAAGTCCGGGGGCAAGCTTTTCAGGTCCGAATATCTGCTTCTGAAGTCTGTTAAATACAATCTCGTTTGCGCCGGCAGCACCGGGAAGCGGAAGTGCGTCAACAGCCATTGAAAGCATCAGCTGAATAGCTACTACATCAATCCAGTTACAATCAATACCGAGCGCCTGTGTTACACAATATGTAATCATGTAATACATCATTCGCTGAACGGCCGTAATCAGGAATACATTAAGAAGAACACGCTTATTCTGGCGAATAAATACCGATGCCTGGTCATACTGCTTTAATGACTCATTCGCCTTTGCAATAAGCTTCTCAGGATGTCTGATGATATGAAGTCCGATACCCCATTTAATAAGGGTATTGATAATCCAGCTTGCAAATGCGGGCTTTGTAACAGCTATTAAAAGGAATGTAGCAAAACCTGCCTGTAAAAATACACCGATGATAAAGAGAACTATTACATCCTCAATCGCCACAATAGTAAGCTCCGGTCTGAGTATGATGAACACAATACAGAGAATTACAAGCATAAACTTGTAGGTCAGGGTAACAAGCATACATACCATTGTCGAAACAAAGCCATTGATTCCGCATTTACCCATATAGTAAATCTGTACAGGCTGTCCACCTGATGCACCAGGGGTAATCTGACTGTAAAAGAACTCAACCCATGCAAGGAAAAAGCATTTTACATAAGAAATTTTCTGTTTAAGTCCGCTAAACAGATATTTAAGAATAAATGATTCAAATGTGGCAAATAAAAACATTAATACTGCCGCCAGAATTAACCAGCGAGCGTCTGCCATTTTAATCTGCTCCAGGATTTTTTCAGGCTCATTGTCCTTAAAAATCATATGCAGGGCAAACCAGGTAATCAGTACGACCAATGCCACATTTAATCCGTACTTAAGCACTTTTTTGCCTGTCTTACTCACAACTTACTTTCCTCCCATTTCTTTCGGAAGGGCATAAAAATCCCTCCAAAAGCACATACGTTTATAGTATAACTTCTGAAGGGATATTTGTCAAATCTTAAATACTGCAACCTCGCTCTTCATTTCATCCATACTTTCATCAAGACGCTTAGCTGTACGGTTCAGATTATCAATATTCTGCTTGAGCTGTACCGCAACATCCATAACGACCTGAATATTATTCGAATTATCCTTAATGATGTCTGCAATGTTTCTAACTGCGGTAACTGCCTCTGCACGTCTCGCATCTGCCGCTACAGTAGCGGAATCGATGCTTCCGAGACCATTAATAAGTGTCTCGATAGACGACTGCATATCATTGAAAATACCGATTGAACGGTTAACGAGCTCTGACTGCTCATCTACAATATCACGGGCCTGTTCTGTCGAAATGGCACTGCTCTCAGCCTGACTGTTAATTCCGTCAACCAGCTTGTTAATCTCGCCGGCCGCATTTGATGAATCATCGGCAAGGTTACGAATCTGGTCTGCAACGACTCCGAAGCCTCGTCCGGATTCACCCGCACGTGCTGCCTCGATTGAAGCATTAAGCGAAAGAAGTCTGGTCTGTGAAGAAATCTTCTTGATTACACCTACGAAGCTGTTAATCTTCATGGTCTCATCAGTAAGAGCCTTAACCGAATCACCTACGGCATCGGTAGCCTTGGTGGTTTCAAGAGCCTTATCACCGAGAGTTCTGATAATCTTCACTGACTCATTAATCATTTCATTTGTTTCCTTCAGGATAACCTTAACCTTCTCAACCTGAATGGAAACGTTACGGATTTCATCCGAAAGGTGGTCTGTAGTATCAACAACCTCATTTGCATGACGTGACTGACGCTCCATACCCTTATTAATAAGTGAAATAGCATCCGAAATATCCTCTGAGCACGCTCCGAGAATCTCCGAAGCCTTTGTAACATCATCCGCAGATTCCTCGAGTCCGCCTGCTGCCGCATCCACCTTGGATACCAGCTTCTTCGTATTGGAAACCATGTCGTTGGCCGCACCGGCAAGGCTCTGGAACTCGTCCTTACCCTTAACATTAACGCCTACGGTAAGGTCACCCTTTGCCACCTCGTTCAGACTGCCCGATACTCGCTGAACGTTGTTCTGAATGGTTGCTGTAATATAGAAACCGATTGAAAGAACTACAATCAGCGCAATTGCAACCATGATAATGGTGAGCACACTGATTGATTTAGCCTGTGCGGTAACCGTTGCCAAGGGAACCAGTGCAACCATCATGCTCTTTGACACCTCGCAGGGTGAATAGAAGAAGAGACATTTCTGACCGCCGTAGTTAATCTCGATTACACCTGCCTGGCTGTCTTCCTCAATCGCAGCCTGTGCCTGCTGGTAGAAATCCTGCTTTACAAAATCCACAACCATGGGGTTGTCCTTAAGAAGCTCATTATCTACCGCTGAGGAACCGAGAAGCTCCTTTCCGCCGGCAGTTACAATTCCGACAAAGCTGCCCTCTCCGAGATTAATCTCATCAACGAAATCCTGCATGGCAGACATCGAAATATCGATTACAACGAGATACTTTCTATCCTCCGCAAGCGCCTGGTATGACAGGAAATAGTCATCTACAGGGGTAAAGCCCATCACCGAATCAATCATGGGATGGCTGTCAATCCATGCAATAACATTACGCTCATTCTGCGGATCCCTGGCAAAATTAATGTAATCCTCGAAGATACCGTTCGTAGTAATGGTTTTCGTCGAGTACATCTTCAGATTTGAAGGTGTAATAATGTGGAAATGTCCGACGAAGGAGTTACCCGCCTTACTGGACATAATAGACGAATTAGTCTGGTCATTGATATTCTTCCAGCGAAGCGTATCATCGTCATAGAAGCCCTTAACCAGCTTATTAAGCTCTTTATCGAAAGCATACTTCGTAGCATCGCCCTTAACGTATGAAGAAACGAGGTCAATCTGCGAAGCCGCCATTCTTACAGTCTCTTTTGTAGACGCCTCATACTTCTCGCGCATACCGGATTCAGCCTTTCGATAAGCCGCAACACCGATAACGACGATAAAAATAATAGGCACAACAAAGCTGAGCAATATCTTATAGCGAATGCTGAACTTTACATTCGCATTGTCATTCTTTTTAAACGCCTGCGCAACAGCAGCCGCCAAACGCTTAAATACCGAAGGCTTCTTGTTCTCCGCAGTCTTCTTTGCAGCGGTTTTCTTAGCCGCCGACTTCTTTTTGGACGTTTTAGCACTCATACGCTTCACCCCATGAATAAGTATAGTAAATACTAAAAATGCATATATTAATTCTATGACATATACCGATTAAAGTATATAGTTATTCACACTAATATACACTATAATAATATCCTAACAAGCAGGGTTTGTCAAGAAAATGATAGACACAGAAGTGGTCTCTGGGTGGTCTCTTGGGGACGGGGTCAGTGGTTCATTTTGCCCACAAAATGAACCACTGACCCCGTCCCCAAGAGACCACCCAGAGACCACCCAAAGTCTACCACAATATCAACATTTATTTCAATTTCTCGATCTGCTCGGGTCTATACTGCTTTTATCCAGCTCCTCGTAAACCTGACCCTTCTGAGTCTCCTCAGTCAAACGCTCATCCACCGCTTTGCCTGCATACTGGCTTCCGAAATATACCGCTACTCCGATAGCCGCAGCAATAATAAGCACTACAATAATAGTTCCTATCGGAATACCTCTGCCTCCGTAGCTTTTCTTTTTCTCATCCTCAGGCCGCTTGTCGTATGCACCTCTGGCATAAGGGGTTCCAAACGCGCTGCTGGTTCCGTCATCCACAAACTTTTTCTTCGGAGCCGGACCGTTCGATGGTGCAAACGCATCCGTTTTGCCTGCATTCGCTCCAAGACTACTGTTATTCACACTACGACTCTTACTTTTATACTCAATCTTTGCTCCGCAGCCCGGACATGTCGAGGATGTCGCCCAAAGCTGAGCCCCGCAAACCTGACAAACATTGGAATCTTCATCATTTCCGCTATAATAACTGTTCATTAACTGGCTCCTTTCTGAATTAAGCAATATGTAAATTATACACTTGCCGCTTATCTATTATAATAACACAGAATGCGAAAACTGGCAAAGGGAATATTAAAGCTCTGCATTAATATTCATCCCCGCATATTTACTCTCATCCTGCTTCTTCAAATCCTGCTGATATGGATTATCCTCGTTATAATATTTTATTTGCGTACTGGTGGTTCCGCCTGCGACATAAGACCTTCCACATTCAGGGCATATTGCTGTATGAATCTGTACGCTCGCCTGAATCACCTTTCCATTCCCCTCGTTGGCCTTTTTATAAGCATTTGCCACATGCTCCTGCTCATGGGCACGAACTGCACTTCCGGCCGCCCGAGGCGAAATATGTGCCGGGCTTTTGAATGAAACCATCTCATCGGAACCATCCTGATATTTGCGGTTCTTGCAGGTTTCGCATTCGTTTGGAGATTTGCGTTCGGTGGTAATAGACGACCTCTGTTGTTCAAGCTTTCTCAGCTGATTCGAAAGCTGATCAAGCCGGTTCTCAAGATTTTGCACTCGACTACTTACTGATTCTCCACCATTGTCCGAGCCATAATTAACTCCACTCTGCTTTTGTGAACGAAGTTCAAGCTCACGCTGATTCTCTAAATTAGATATCTGTGCACGAAGCTTACTTTCAGAAACGGAGCTCGTAAATTGTGTATTTTGATTATCAAAAAGCGTTATTGAATTTACCATAGTGCTCCTTTCCGAGTTAATAATTAGTGTCAGCAAACTTAACCACAAGTACACCATCAACAACCTTTATAGAACCATTCATCGGATATACGGGCATTTGTCTAACCGTTTCATTTTTCTCAAATTCCGATGCGTAGTTAATGACATATGGATTAAATCCACACCACAAAGCCATAGTCTGACGCCATGCATAATCATTTGTAACAGAAGAAAAATTATAGGGATTCGAACTGATATAAAACATATCCTCTCCCATATAGTAATCAAGCATCAGCTTCCTATCTTCACCTACATATGCTACCATCATATCCGGCTCATAGCCCTCTGTTTCCTCAATTCGCATAATCAGGTTGTTTGCATAACTTATGAACTGACTCTGCACAATTTCTGCCTTCAAATAACATGTGTTTGAATATCTGATGTAACATATATTTATCAGCAACAAAACCACAGCCGAAAACACGCCTATTTTCTTAAAAGAAATAAGCCTACTTTGAATCTCAAAATCATAGTGTTCAAGAAGCATAATAAGGCACGGGAAAAACATCGCGCATCCATAAATCATTACCGCATGAACATTCGTTATATCACACATAACAAAAATAAAGTTGCATGCCAGCGGCATTACTATCATCAAAAAAATAACTCTGCCTTTACTTATATTGCGTTTTCTCTTGTCCAGTAATGGGAACAGCATCAAAACAATATATACAAGTATAAGGACCTTATACATAGCGTTCGAGATAAAAGGAAATGCCTGCCTTGCCCCGCTGTCAACTGTAGGCCAAAAGAATTCTTTATATGCAGTCACTATGCGTTCAAGATATCCCGAGAAAGAGGTCATTCCGAAGGTGTTTATATTCTGGTAATCATTTAATGCTTCCCCTCGTAAATACAAAAAAAGCTGTTCTAATCCCAGATAAACAAGCAAAAAAGCAAGCGCTATCCCCACAAGCTTAATGCATCTGATAATAAACATTTTCAGCGTGTTTGAATTTCTTTCTAACTGTTGCCCCACTATTTCATCATGAATCAAAAGCATAACCATCATAGAAAGAATTACCGCAATATTGGCCTGATAAGTTCCTACTGAACATGCCATTAGTATTACCGCCCCAACGTAATTCAATGCAGTAGGCTTCTTGTCCCGAATTCTGTACACACCCATTATTCCCAAAAGTGTTCCAAGCAAATAATATGGTGCTGTAAACATATATCCAAACATTCCCGTAATCTGCGGAAATGTTACCAGACACCCGCTCAAAAGAACAACATGCATTGTCTTTTTGATATCAAGCAATCTAACAACATAAAAAACAATCACTGACAGCAAAAGTAATGATGTAATACCATTAAACAGCGGAATACTATACAAAGAGCTTCCGAACAAAACCTCTGCTATCTCACGCATCAAATAAAGCATCCAACGCCCTGATGAAACTGTCACACCAATAGCGTAAAGATTCATCGCATCATCATGGTAGGATATTTTGTTAAAAAACATAAAACCATGGGCTATAAGGCCCCAGATAAAAACTGAGGCAGTAATCCACTTTAGAATTTTCGAATTATTATTCAAAAAATTTTCAAGTTTTTGTCTCATTTAATGCTCCTTGTTAGTATTATTTACCATAAAGAATACATACTTGTCATGCAATCTCACTATTATTTAATCAACATATTATATAAAATCTAACAAACACCCTACCATTTCCTATATATGGCGTTTAACTTTTTCTATTATCTTATTGATTTTGATTTTTAAAAGAATATTTCTTTTTTTTAGGTTCCCGTATGTTATATTACAATCAGCACATTTTGAATCAAAAAAACTTCTAAGTTCTGATTGTAGCCAATATGAGCCATCTTGCTTCTTTCTATCTCTTATCTCTCCATACCGAACGCTTGTCGCATTAGGTACCAACCCCAAAGTCATTAACGCATGTCCATTAAAACAATGCG
The DNA here is from genome assembly GCA_024403355.1 of Lachnospiraceae bacterium. Taxonomy (GTDB): domain Bacteria; phylum Bacillota; class Clostridia; order Lachnospirales; family Lachnospiraceae; genus RUG11977. Next base: position 27,093 of record JAKSRW010000002.1, on the reverse strand, counting down.
GCATTTCACACTTTCCAATTGCTTTTTCAAAAAAAGGCTCTAAAGGATTAGCAAAGACATCTCCCAACTCCTTACCACAATAGCATTGGCGCATAATTCCTGTTGATAAATCAATGTATGCAGACCATTTTCCTGCATAGCAAAACTCTTTTTGCTTTTTCCCAAATATGCTCCTCTTAAAGCTCCAAAAGTCAGAATTGAAACTACTCCAAACTCGTTCATAATCAACATCAGAAAGATTTGTTAAGTAATCAATCCCCTTAGTTTGATCATTCCTTGCAATAGTAATATGAGGAAGTGCTCCAAAATGTTTTAATGAGAAATCCTTGACCTCATCAATATATGGGATCAACTCATCACTAGGCGTTATCTCTATATTGGCAGATGCCCCAGCTTGCCATATCTTTTTAACATTCGAAGCAAACGTTTCAAGCAAACCTTTTTTCTTTAGTTCCAGATAGTGAAATGAACATTTAAATTCCAAGTGTTTCAATATTTTTTCATCCCATTGCAAAAACTTGTCTAGTACTGATGACACAGATAAATTCGTAACAAATTCAACATAATGTCCCTCTTGTAACAATGCCTTTACATATAAATCTATATTTTTTGTTAATAAAGTCTCACCTGCTGCACAGATATTAATAAACGCTTTTCCACCAATACGCTGTACAGATAACGCTTTCGCCACCTCGTCCGGTGAATATTTCATATCAGGTTGTACCCCTTGATAACACTCATCACGTTGTGCCAAGTAACAATAATGGCAACGAAAATTACATATTGACATAGGCACATGCAATAGTAGTATTTTCTTAACTTTTTCCATTTTTCAAAAACCTACCCTTTATCTTATCGATAAACAACTGTCTCTCATTCTTACTGAACATGAATAACAACTCTATTGTCAGAGTCATTACACAGGTCAAAACCACACTCGAAATCAGACCAAGCCACGAATCTGTCGGCAAAGAAAACGCAATAAAAATACCCACCGAAAAATTAATAAAACTACATAATAAAGAAATCAACACATCCTTATAAAATATATACCATTTCTGTCCCATCAAATATGCCGTATAAATCATAGTAAGTGTTAGATTACGTACAATGGCTAACGCAGAGCTTACCCCAGCGACCGCATACACCCCTAAATCTGTTTTATCGAGCAACAGATACACAATACCAACATTTAAAATACCAGTGATAAAAAAAGCAATAGAATTAACTTTTAAACGATTAGCCGCTTGAAAGATATTGTTCAACGTCTGAGGACCAGCAAGCGGAATAAAAGCCATCATCGTCAATATTGATAAGACACCAAGCCTTTCAGCATTTAATGAAGGAACCCATAATCGATAGAATGAAATTGAAAAAACAGAAAATGTAACAACCGGCATAGAAACAAGCACACTTGATATTCTCATATTTTTTTTCAGATTTACTAACATATCTTTTTTATTCTCATTTGCCCAATCAATTGTCAATTCCGGAGCAAAATTAGTGTTCAAAACAGTTGCCAAAGAAGCAATAGTAGTTGGTATTGTTTTTGCAACAGCAAGCTCCCCCATTGCTTCAGGATCAATAAAAATGTCTGTAATTAACAAATCTAATCCTGTCATTAGAATATGTCCACATTGATTAATAGTGTTCCATACACCCGATTTAAGCATAATAATAAGTGACGAATAATTAGCATATTTTTTTTCAAACGATATCTCCGGTAATAAACTTTTTTTATACTTTATATATATTGGTACTAAAACAATTGATAACGCCACCATAACAAGCGAAGTATAAAAAACTCTAGGCGGAAAAATCAAAAAAATAAACAATAACGAAACTGCATTCATTATATTTCGGAAAAGATTGATTATATTATTGATATATAACTCATTTTTTACATAAAACGCTATGCTTAGCAATGACGTGATTAACCCTATGAAATAATTAACAAATACAAACAAAAAAATAAGTTTTATATCCTGAATAGGTGTATTTCCACAATCGATAATACGATCAATTTTTGAAATAATAATTACAGCCATAGGTATAAATAAAACAATAAGAGCCATGTTGCATAAAACGGCTGAACTATAATAACTCTTAGCCTTGTCAAATTCACCACGATGATAACTAATAGAAATAAATCTCCCGGCCATTGAATTAAATGCAACCGTAATTAGTGAAGCATACATTACAAAGTTATTTGCCAGCTGTACAAATCCATTTGCTTCCGCCCCCAAGGTTTTTACAATATATGGTGAAAGGAAGAAACTCACAATAATTTGTATTCCCATTGTTATTACGCCAGTAAACAGATTAATAAAGGTCAGTTTCCTACTGTTTTCCATTCTATACCCCTAACTTTTTCATCACTTCTGCCAATTTGTCCCCATATAAATATAATTCCTTAGAAAATTCTTTTCCCAATGTTTCATAGTCAAGAAACTCAATTATATCTTCATACAATTTTTCATTATTTTCTGCCATTTTAATATATGAGAATTCACTTAACCAAGCATCATATACCCCTGCAACCTTATGTGTAGAGTTATCAAAAACGATACACGGTGTTCCAACGAGTGCACAAATAATCATTGCATGTAATCTATCCGTAATCAATAGATCACACTTTGATATTTTAAGCATTATCTCATCGATATACTTTTTCCGATTCTTTCTTGCAACAACTCTAGTTTCATCATTTGTATTAATATTCACCAATGAATACTTACTCTGGGACAAATACTCCATTAATTCATCACGTTCAGACTGTGTCATTGCCATTTCTCTGTCCTTTCTAAAGCAAATACCGATACAATGACCTTTTGTGTTTATTATTTCCGAATGATATAATAATGCAAAATCAGGCATAAGAACAACTTGCTTGTATTCTAATTTTAATTTATTCAATGCAACATCTTCTGATTGTTTATCCCGTACACAAACAAGCAAATTTTCATGCAAAGAATATATGTTTTTTGCACTCTCTATCATTTTACTGTTTGCAGAATAAAAAATAGTTTGGGGTAAAATTATTATTGTATTCTCTTGAAAATCACTAATAATTCTTTGGACAAATAATTCGTTATTTATCCAGCAATCTCCAAGCCACCCTCCACCCGAAACACAAATTATATCATTTTTGTGGATTCGCCTTTTAATTTTTTTATAAAATCGGCGACAATAATAAAGTGATATCTCAATTACTTGGTTATTCGGGAATCTACTACTTAAATAATCATATTCACTTTTAGCAATTAAATGATCACCAACATTCCCATGAGTCGGTGTTCCTATTAAGTATATTTTCTTTGAATGATTAAATATGCTTTTTATCCAGTTTCTGAAATAACCTGATTCTAACCTTCTCAATCTTATACTTTCATCTAGTATGTGTTTTTTTTCACGAATTCGGTTATACACGCTATATGCAAACGGTGAAATAGCAATAGCATTGTATTTTCTAGATTTTACAACGTTCCTCTGTCTTTTACACATTTCCTGTGCCATTCTGGCAAGCTTTCTTTTTTCGCTCCCCCCCGCATTTATGTAATATCCAATACAAATATCCGTAAACATCGAACTATATTTCACACAAAGCTGTGTTTTGTTTTCCGATGTTTTTCCTATAAGCTCCCACAATTTTCCCCATGCGTACCTATAACCTTCAGCTGAACGTATATAAGTTTTAGAAGTCATAATTGAACCACTTCTAAACCTACGCATATAGTATTTATCCGGAACCACTTTAATACGTTCCGCGCATAAACAACTCAAAAAAGAAACATCTTCATCTTCATGAATAATGTTCTCGCAGAATTCAAACTTATTCTCTTTGTAAAATTTAGTTCTGTACATTCTCAAACAAACGGAAGATAAATATTCACCCATTGGAAGAACTTTTTTTATGTAGTCTTCGCCTAACATTACTTCATTTAGAAAATTCTTTCGTTCATAGCTAATCCCTGACATTTGCTCCTGAGCTACAGCATCCTCATAGATATTTTGCGCGGCAAATAAAGCAATATCTAAACGGTCTCTTTCAGAAATCCCAAATAAACCTTCCAAAGCACCTTCAGCAAGCCAATCATCACTATCAACAAAAATGAGATATCGTCCATTCGAAATAGATACTCCTACATTTCTTGCACTTCCTAAACCTCCATTTTTTTTATGGACGACTTTTACATATGAATACTGTAATTCCATTTCATCACAAATCTCACCTGAGCCATCTGTAGAACCATCATCAACAAGAATAACTTCAAAACTATCAAATTCTTGATTAATAACGCTCTCGACACATTGTCTTAGATATGTTTTCACATTATATACCGGTATGATAACACTTATCTTATATAACTCTCCCATTTGCTTTTCACCAATTACCTTTGCTATTATAGCCACAGTAGTGTCGACAACAATACCAACTCACCAGTTGTAATCATATTATAAAAAGTAATATTATATGGATATGATACCCTATATTCACCATACCTGTTAACATTGGCACCTACAGTTGCATTATATGCATCATCAGAATGCATAGTTTTATATTAAATTACATTTATCCAATTTCAAAGAAAAACACCCCAAATAGCATCAAAAAAATATATCTCACGATACTATCTATTTTTCGTTTTAACTATAATGTTATGACACAGCATTTCAAAAAATCTTTCCTAATATAACTAACCTTTTCGTTTAGGTTTATATAACCCAATATATGAGAAAATTACCTTCATTATGTTTTTTATATTCTTTTGATATTTTGCTGACATTATTAAGTACTGTTTATATGACAATTCTCCTCTTTCACAAACAGAGATTGCAGCATCAAATAAAACTGCAGCCATCGTCTTTTTCATTTTGGGATATTTTTTGCAAAAAAAAGGATATTTTTCTATTATCCTACGACTCGCTGAAAGTAACCTTTCATAATTCTTACTTATGGAATCATCACCAATATAATAATCAACTAATCCCTCATCTAAGCAAAAAATTTTATAACCTTTTTCAGTTGAATTTATCAGTAATTCAAATTCCTGGAAACGTAGCATCTTTTCATCAAACCGAATATGATTCAATACATCTCTTTTGAATACTAATGTCTGTGTTCCTATACCAAACAAATCTTGCACGGGCGATAAAATCCCTTTTTGCATGTTTTGGGGAACTAGTTGAACACTTTTCCCTTTTTCATATCTATTAAGTCCGCAAAAAACGATATCTGCCACAGAATTATTGAATACACACATTTGTTTTTCCAATTTATCCTCGTGCCAAATATCATCACTATCATGAAAAGCAATAAATGCTCCAACTGAATTATCTATTCCATTATTTCGTGCTGCACAAGCTCCACTATTATTCTGATATATATATCTAATCCTATTATCATCGATACTCAAAACTACTTCCCTTGTATTATCAGTAGAGCCATCATCAACAATAATCAATTCGAAATTTGTGTATGTTTGTGTCAAAACGCTCTGTATTGATTCTTTTATTGTCGATCCACGGTTAAATGTGGGAATAATGATTGATACCATCCCCGCATCAAATTCGTCCTTCATTTCTCTACCTTTCTATCATTTAATACGTTCTTTATGCCTTCAAGAAAACCATATCCATTCTTTTCATCCGGTTCAAGATATGCTCCTTCTCCCCATTCATTCCACGCATTTATAAAAATCGCAGGAAACTCTTGTTTTTTTTCTATTTTATCAACCAACTTTCCAAAATAAGCTTCAAATTTTTCAGGATTTGCTCCATCCAGTCTAGTTCCATAAGGAGTCCTCGGAGTATTATCCCAGTCTACAACCGCACCTTCTACCAAGTAACTTTCAAGATTATCAGAAAGAATACCACTCCATAATCTATCATAGTTTATAACATTCTGAGTCTTTCCAGTCTCAGTCTTTTTTTTATTAATAAATTTTTTCAGCTTGTAAACCGGTTTGAAAACACAAAGTTTTTTTAATAGTCTAATGCACTTTCTTTTTCGTTTCCAATTTTCTCCGTTTGTTAACATCGCTGAAAAAAATGGTTCAAATTTGATTTGGTAAGAAAACAATCCCATTTCAAACTGTGGATCATAAAAAGCAGATCCATTCTGTACCATAAAGCAAATTCCTTCAAAACCGTGTTCTTTTACTCTTTCATTCCAACAGTATAATAGTTTTTGGACATTCGGAATCAACGTTGGTCTATAGATTAAAAGCAACGGTTTCCCATTAACTGTAATATATCTATCATCTTTAAAAAAACTAACCAAATAATCTATATGTTTTTCCCAGTCATCCTCATCATCATAATCTTGCTCCTCGATAATTTCAGAATTCCCTCCATCCCATTTTTTTGTCCAGTTCTCATTTGCCCAACAAACACAATAAGGAATTGACACATCTGGGTTAACCAACATTTTTTCAATAGGTTTCTCTAAAAGTTTTTTCCCTTTTTTGAACCAATAATGATAATAACAAAACCCAAATACTCCATATTTTTGTGCAAGTGACGACTGCCATTCCATCACTCCGTTTTCCAATAAATTATAATAATTATTATCAAGGGGTATTCTTGGCTGATTATGTCCTGCAAATAAAGGTTTAGCTTTCTTTACATTTGTCCACTCAGTAAATCCCGTACCCCATGCTTTATCATTTTCAGGAATCGAATGATATTGCGGCAAATAAAAAGCAATCACTTTTATTTTATCATCCTCATATATATCAGGCATACCAAACCTCCTTCATTTCATTATCTACCACGCGATTCTTTTTGATTAAATCATTTATCCTGTCTGCATAATGTTCAAAAGACTTATCCAGGTCATATTCACTTTCAATAAGTTTTTTTCCGCCCACACCAACTATTTCTAATTCTATGTAATTATTTATCATATTACGTATGCATTTTTCATATTCTCTCGCAGTCTCGCAACACAAATATTCTTTCCTATCCTTTGCATTTATTCCCTCAATTCCAATATCATTTGTCAGTACCGGAACTCCCATAGCCATTGCTTCAATAATTTTCACCTTAATTCCTGCCCCCATCAATAATGGTGCAACAAGGCACATTGCCTCTTCAAAATAAGGTGTAACATCATCTACAAATCCGGTAACAGTCACCTTATCCGACTCATATTTTTTTAATTCTTCAGGTGGATTATTACCTAAAATCACAAAATGTATTGCCATGTCTTCCAGTAATGGCATAACATTCTTTATAAACCATATAGCTGCTGAGGAATTTTCAATTCTATTCATGGCTCCATAAAAAAGAATACTTCCTTTTTGTGGCTCTCTTTTTATATTTTTCTTTAAATAATAAGGAACGATAGTATCAATCTTTTGTTCACTAATACCATTTTCAAGCAATAATTGTTTATCTTTATAATTATGTGTAAAGACTATATCACATTTATTTATACTTGCCAGTTCATTCCTCTTTAGAGCATTATAATATTTTATTGCACGTTTTTTCTTTAAGCCTGTTACCAAATCAATCTGCCGTTCAGCACCTAAAAATGAAACATCATGTTCTGAAGCAACATATTTGCTTTTCGGAAAAATTTTCTTTACTTCATCAATAAATAACAACATCCATGTCCATTCCAGGATAATTACATCCGGAATATAACCATTATTAGCCAGTAATTTCATTTGCATTGTTATTTGAGAAAAAATTTCTTTTGTCAACACATTACCATATTTATAATTAGGGTTCAATTTTGAATTTAAACTTTTGAAATATGCCCATAGTTTTTTCAGTTTATTCTGTGGTGTTCGTACAAAAATAGATTTAATAAGCGGATTGATTGTACAGGTATATTTTTCCTCTTCCGGTAATACCTTAGCTATCATCGTAATTTCGTTTTCAGGATCTTCAGTTAATTTATTTATGTAATAGTTAAACGTTTTGCCGCCTGCATGACGTACCTGATTATAAGGTATGCTCATAGAAATAAACAAAATTTTTCTCATAAAATATCACCATATCATTTATTAAAGCGAATACCCTTTCCTTTAATCCCCTTGTGAAAATCTGCATATGCCCAATGCATAGTTCTTATGTTTAACCTTCGTTTTATAATATCTTTTATACACTGTATTCTTCTTTTCCAGTATGCTATTTTTTTATTACTACCAAAAGATTGTATCATATAAAGATTATTTCGAAGCATATAATAGTTTTGAAAATCAGAATTATTACCTGTTGAAGCACTTACCTTATGATAAATCACACTGTCCGACGACCAAATAATCTTCATCCCACTATCATTAACCCTACAACAATAATCTGTATCCTCAGAATATAAAAAGAAAGATTCTCCCAGAAGTCCAATTTTTTTCAAACAATTGTTACTAATAAGCATCATACATCCAGAAGCAAAAGTAACCTCTTTTTCACCTTTTACCGATTCATCAAATAATACCTGATTAGTAAGTCCATTCGCTCTATTATATTCGCCTCCTGAATACCAAAGTGTCTTCTTGTCATAATAACAATAGATCCGTCCTGTAACAATCCCGGTCATAGGATTACTCTCGGCACAGTTGACTAATTCGGATAAAAAATTCTTTTCAACGATTGTATCGTTGTTTAACAAAAGAACATACTCACACCCCTTAGACATTGCACACTTTATTCCAATATTATTTCCTGATGAAAAACCATCATTACTGCCAGCAAGCAGTATATCAGCGTTTTCAGTAAGAAATGTGTCGTTTAGGATTGTATCTCTGTCAGCAGAAGCATTGTCTACAATAATTATTTTGTAGTTAGGATAATCATTATCAAGGATACTTTTCACACAATCAACCGTGTCTAAATATCCATTATAATTTACCAAAATAATATATACCAATGGCCTCTGAATATTCAAAATATATCCCCCGTTACCTTTCTAAAAAAATCATTTTCAAAGAATTTACAATGCAGCAAATTGTCGTTTTTAGTTTTCCAAACCCTCTATACTCAGTCAAATAATACCTAAAACTCTCATTATTCATTCTCCGAATTTTTTTCTTTTGAAATGTACTCTTTACTGTAACCGAATGATTATGTACCACTTGCTGTTCAATATAACAAGCACATCGATAATTCTTTTTTAAAAGCCGCTCAGCAAGAATGGGTTCTTCAACATAAAGAAATGTGTTCTCATCCATATAATCAACTTCATGAATTTTCATCAAATCAACAAGCATACAACATCCTTGAGGTCTGTACACATATCCATAACCTCCCAGATTATTTATTTGTCTGCCCTTTTTTCTGTAACTTAATATTCCTAAAGTATAGTCCCAAAATGAAGGTCTTTTACTATCCCGATTAAACATATATCCATCTGGTGAAAGGATATCCGAATTAATTACAGCTATAGTTGAATCCTTCTTCATTACCTCAATCATATTATATGCAAGTGTGTCGTCGGAAAACTCGATATCATTATTCATAATGAATGCATATTTGTAACCTTTATCAAATGCATATCTTAGTCCAATATTATTTCCCGAAGCATATCCTTTGTTTTCTTCTGATATAATAAAGACTATCGACTTTCCCTTCGAATATTCAGTGAGTTTTTCTGCTGACTCATTCGTAGAAGCATTATCCACTACTATTATATCTTTGTATGGCACCGAGAGAACATTATGACATCTCTCAACCTCAACGATAGTTTCTTCCCATGTATTGTAATTGAGTATTACTATTGATAATTCATTCATATCATCACCGGTCTTTATACTTCAGGAATATTTTTATTATCTTCAAATCATCAACAAAATATCTTTTAAAAAGCCTTTTAGGTTCCTGTGTAAACCGATAAAACCATTCCAGCCCAAAATCACTCATCCAACGTGGTGCACGCTTCACATTCCCGGCCAGAAAATCTACGGTAGCACCTGCACATACTGATAACTTAGCATCATACTTATTAATATTATCAGAAATCCATTTTTCCTGCTTTGGACAGCCTAAACAGACTATTAAGATATCCGGCTTGGCAGCAGAAATCATCTTATTGATTTTATCATTTTCTTTTATATCTTTCTCAAAACCAATAGGCGGTGCATATGTACCTACTATTTTTAGTTTAGGGTATTTTTTACAAAGTCTCCTTTTTGCCTTCTCTGCAACTCCGTCTTTTCCGCCAAGAATAAAAATTGACCTATTAGTTTCCGCTGCTCGTCTACATATTGTCGGAACAAAATCCGATCCTGAAATTTTCTCTTTTACCGGTCTCTTTTCTAGTTTTGAAAACCACACAAGTGGTTTTCCGTCAACCAACACAATGTCTGCATTTTTTGTAATTCCTGCAAGTTTTTTGTCAGCTTCTATTTTTGTTAATACATCAACATTAACAGCAACAATATATGACTTTTTTTCGAGAAGAAGTAAATCATCAACTGCTTTAACTGCCTCAGTCATAGTCAGGTTACTAACATATGTATTTAATAGTCTTTGTCTTTTTATCATCCAAAAAACCTTTCCTCAAGCATTAGACATAAACAATGATATACCGGCAAATGTAATTCCTGAATACGATATGTCTCCGTCTCAGGAACCTTTATAGTCACATCTGCAACCTTTGCCAATTCACCACCATTTTTGCCTGTGAGACCAATTATCTTAATTCCCATTGCACGGGCAACTACTGTTGCATACATTATATTTCGACTATTACCCGAAGTTGAAATTCCAAGAAAGACATCTCCGGCTCTACCATACCCAAACAACTGCTGAGCAAAGACTCCCAGACCATCAACATCATTTATATACGCAGTCGTAAGTGCTTCATGCGCAACGAGAGGTATTGCCATAAGGCTACATTCAAGATTTCCTGCAAGTCGTCTTCCTCGTTCCTGATCGATTGCCATTAGCTTCTGTGCAAATTCAGGCGACACTTTTCTTTCAATCTTGAAATGTTTCATTAGTTCTCCGGCAATATGCTCCGAATCTGCTGCTGAACCACCATTTCCTGCAATCAGAAGCTTTCCATTCTTTTTATACACGTCCTCAAGTACAAGATAAGCCTCCCATATATCTTTCTCGCATTCCACTAAAAGAGGATATCTGTTTACTAACTCCTTAAGTCTGTCACTGACCATTTATTATCCTTTCAACACAGTTGAAAATCGAACCATTTGTATCAATTTTCATTGTATTACAGCCGGCATTCTCCCCTGCTTTTATATCATTGTCGCTATCACCGATAATCCAGCTTTTTGATAAATCTATATTAAAATCATTTGCTGCAGCTAGCAACATTCCAGAACCTGGTTTTCTGCACGAACACCTGATTTTGAGCTCTGATATCTCACCCACATATCCTTTATCAGGATGATGCGGGCAAAAATACAGGCCATCTATATATGCACCATGCTTTCCAAGTAATGTATCCATTTTCCTGTGTATCATATTTAATTCTTCGTATGTTACTTCTCCTCTGGCAATCACAGGTTGATTTGTTACAACGATTGCAAGATATTCTGACTGATTAATCATCCTGATTGCCTCAGATACATTCGGCAAAAGTTCGAAATCATCAATATTTCTGAGAAACCCAACGTATTTATTAATTGTTCCATCACGATCTAAAAAGATTGCCTTTTGCTTCTCTTTTAGACATTTTTTTTGAGGAATACCATTTTTAAAATCAATACACACCTGCTGATAACGCTCTGGTGTACCCATATCTTTTATATACTCCGGACTGTCATAACAGATTAATCTACCTGTACCTGCCAAAGGCTTAAGAATATCACTGTCTAAATCGATTTTTTCCTTTTCTGGACGCTTTTCTAAAAGTTTCGGTGAAAGAATATGAATTCCTGCATTTACACGATTTTTATACCACTGCGGCCTATCATCATGCTTCCCAAGCCATTTTTCAACCACGTGGCCTTCGGTTGCAAAAATTAAGCCGCTATCAAAAGGATGTGAATTAGGATGGGTAAGTATAGTCGCCAATCCATTGTTATACTTATGATAATTCACAAATCTATTGATATCGATATTAAAAATACTGTCTGCATTTATCAATAAAAAATCCTCACTCAACCCTAGTTCATATAATGCACCTGCATTTCCAAGAGGTTTTTCCTCAACAAAATACTGAATGTTTACCTTCCACGAACTTCCATTTCCAAAATATTCCATTATTTTGTCAGCCATATAGCTGACAGTAATTATTAAATCCGTAAATCCTTGTTCTTTTAAGCAGATTATTTCATGTTCAAGAACCGGTCTGCTATCTATACTTATCATCGGTTTAGGGATATCGCTTGCAACAGATGAGATTCTGGTACCCCTGCCACCAGCCATAATAACTGCTTTCATTATCTTTTTATACCTCTGGTGCAAAATAAATTACCTGCGAACCATTATTTTCAAATTTAAAAGGTATATGAAGAAGTTTATTCATTGCCTTTTTTACATTTTCCTGTTTATCTGGTTCCACATAAAATACCATAAATCCGCCGCCGCCTGCACCCAGTAACTTTCCGCCAAGCGCACCGGCCTTTATTCCTGACTCATATATCCTATCAATGTCTTCAGTTGATACCTTTTTACCGGTTCCACGTTTTATTGACCACGTAAAATCAAGAAGTCGTCCAAATTCATTAAGATCTGAGTTTTTATTAACCAAGACCTTTTCTGCCTCTCCAACAAGTGTAAATATTTCATCAAGCTGTCTTTGCTTATCACTAACCTTGTTTTCTTTCTGTATTTCCGCTGAAAAGCGTGTAAATCCAGTAAAAAACATCATTAGATTATTATTCAATGATTCTTTTCGTTCATTTGGAATGATAACAGGCGTTACATTAAATCCATTTGCATTGAACTCAATTCTATTAAGTCCACCATATGCTGCTGCAATTTGATCCTGCCATCCTCCGGATTCATTGCACAATACTCTTTCAAGATAAATAGCTTCTTCAGCAAGCGTTCTTTTATCAGTGTACTTTCCATCCAGTGCATGAAACGCATTAAGCATACCTACGGCAAAAGAAGAGGATGTACCAAGACCTGATCTTGCAGGTAAATCAGCCTCATATGTAACACGTAGACTATGCATATCAAGCATTTTCATTGCTTCACGTACAGCCGGATGTTCAATACCATTATTATCTGTAACACGCTCGATTTTCGAATATACAACCTCTGATTTATAATCAAAAAAGGGAGGAAGGTGTCTTGCTGTAACATAACAGTATTTATCAAATGTTGTACTAAGTACCGCTCCGCCTCTTTCCTTAAAATAGGCCTCCATATCTGTTCCGCCACCAAAAAATGACATTCTGAATGGTGTCTTGGTAATAATCATATCTATCTCTCCAAATTATTTGGCTCCACGCCCTTTTATAACTACTCCAACCGTTTTAAACAAAATCTTTATATCCATTCCGATACTCCAGTTATAAATATATTCCGTATCGAGCTTCACTACCTCTTCAAAATCCTTTATATCGCTTCTTCCGCTTATCTGCCAAAGCCCCGTGATTCCGGGCTTTGTGGCCAGACGGGCGCGATGATGAAGCTCGTAACGCTCCCACTCGTCTGCTGTGGGCGGACGTGTTCCTACCAGGCTCATATCACCCTTTAATACATTAAAAAACTGAGGGAATTCATCCAGACTGGTTTTTCTGATGAACTCACCTATTCCTGTTTTTCTCTTCCCGTCAGCGGTTAACTTATTGCCTATGACACGCGGATCAAAGTCCAGCTTAAACATCTTGTCATCAGACATTGTATTCTGGTCCATAAGCTGTTTTTTCTTAGATTCGGCATCCGTTACCATACTGCGGAATTTGAGCATTTTAAAGCGTTTACCGTTCTGTCCTATTCGCTCCTGCACAAAAAACAGGGGTCCGGGAGACTTTATCAGTATGACAGGTGCCAGAATGATTCCGATGATTACAGTAAATATACAGCCTATAAAGCCGATGAGCACATCACCGATTCGCTTTACCAGAAGCTTCGCCGGAGAAGCATAGCTGATACTCGAAGTTACTACCGAAAATGCACCGATGTTTTCCACAATCTGGCTGCTTTCGGGCACACCGCTTATTTTCTCCACATCCACGTGAAGGGTTACTCCCATCTCCGCCAGATTCTTTATGAGTGTAGCTTTTACATCACTATTCTCGGATATAGCCAGAAAAACCTCATCTATCCAGGCCTTTCGTATATATTCCGTGATTCCGCCTACCGTAGCCACCACCGGAATTTCATCAAATGAACAGCCTGTATAATCCTTATCTACCAGGGCTATTCCCGCGATTTTGATTCCTACATTCGCATCTCCACCCAGGCCGTTAAGGACATCCATGATTCTGTCAGAGGTCGTCACTACCATAAAGGTACGGATATGTTTTTTTCTTACGGACTTCGTACGTTTGTAAATAAGTCTTACCGTAATTCCGAGTCCCAAGTCAATCATAAAGGTTGAAAACAGTGTAATTCGCGAATATGTCGCGCTTTCCTGCACTGCAAAAAGATAGAGTGTCAGCTCTGCAAAAACAATAGCAATGTGACGCAGGCTCATGCCTATTTCACGTCCTGCCGAACGCGATAAAACATTTTCAAAGGCTTCAAATAGACATATCGAAACAATATCAAAGAGCGAAATTATCCCTATGAGGAGCAGATAGTCATTGTCCTTATAAGGCAGATTTGACCAGCCGTGACGAAAACAGTACGCCAAAAGAAAGGAAACGTTGACAGTCAACAATTCCAAGATGATAAAATCCGTATATTCAATCCATCCGTTATGTTTTCTCTTATACACGATTCATTCCCCTTAGCCTATCCTACAAACCTACACTCTCTTTTTCTCCATTATCATTTCAATGGCACAGCCTATAGCATACATGACTGTCACCTGAGCTATCGATGCCCACCAGTTATCCTGAATATAAAGGCCTGCTGCCGTATATATTTTATCAAGAACCTGATAAAGATTTCCTACTAACATAAACACAAGCCATAATCCGCCTTCAACTGCCAGATTTATATAGCCGTTCAGCCTTATGCCACCGACATTTAACACAATAAGCGCGGCCGAACCGATTAATACTATTATCGCACTTACTATATCCAAAGTCTCGACTTCTGACGCATTTATAAGGCTATATCCCGATACACATACCAGAAATGCCATCATAACAATCTGAAATGATACCGGTATACGCAGAGGCTTCTTCACGAAAAATCCCGGTTCCGTATCCTCATTTTCATCAAACCATTTAATCGAAAAGGCAACTTTTTTCTTTTTGTTTTCATCCTCAACCATTCTAAGGTCAATCATAGAATAGCCAAGTGCGAGAATCAGGAATATAAGCAGTCTTAAATGGAATACTACACCCACCCAGAACATGAACATTCCCGCTGCCCAGTATGCGGTTTTCTTATGCTTCTTAAAGAAGCTCATACCCATAATCACAAAGGGGATTACATAGTATAACCAAAGAACGATTCCGCCCTCCGCAAGTACCACCGCGATGGAATTGCTCACGCCCAGATTGTCAGCACGAAATGCGCTCATATATGCCGTAATCGGGTCCTGGTTACCGTAGCCGCATCCGAATATCGGATAATTGGTCCAGCATTTAAAGGCCGCAACAAAGTCATCGATGTGGGTTTTAAAGCTTCCTGCCTCATTTCCCATTTTGAATATTGCCAGCCCCGCTATAACTGCTGCTGCCGCAAGCACAGCCCCGATGATTACAGGCTTCGCGTACTTCTTTCCTGCCATCATTTCAACCAGCTTAAAGAAAATACCGACTGCGCATATCATTATTCCAAGTATTGCCCTGCTTGATAACAGCGCAATAATGAACACCGCTACCGTAAGCAAATTAGTCTTTTTCTTTAAAAAGAGCTCTGTATAGATACTGAAGCCTAACATCAGGCCAAACATCGGAGGCTCGCAGAATATTCCGAGATTCTTATATGTATCACCAGCACAAGCTTCAGTCCAACGTCTTAAGCACATATTCAGATAGTTGCTATTATAGTACTTTCCGCCCCACTGAACAAACACATCCTCATTCATTCCCCAAAGTCCAAACAAACTGGAGCCAATCCACAATACAACAGAGACCACTGATATCACAATCATTACTCGTTCAATAATAAAGATAATACGAAATGTATCATGATTTTTACGATATATTTTGTATAGAATCACCATTAAATTCATGAAAAACAAAAAGTATTCCAACCATCCAAGGGTTTCTGTTTTTGATGCATTTACAAAATAGAAAAATAACACAAAGACAAATGAGCAAAGAAACAACAGCTTATGTTCTTTAATACATTCAATATTCGTTCTATCTTTTTTCACCCATAATCCAATAAGTATGGCTGCAAATATTATTATTGCAAACATACTAATAAGTACCGGACTGACACCAAATCTCATAGTTCGGTACACTGAATTACAGTCAAATATAATAGTAATTGCCATCATAAATTCCATCAGATGGATAAAGAAATCTATTAATCCTTTTTTCTCACTAGCGACCGTCATTTTTCAGTAAATCCTTTCTGACAAGTATAGAAGAACGGCCCAGATTTCCAACACCCTTCCAGGTTTTATTGGTTGTCCCTCTGTATACTTCTGCATACTCATCATATAAAACAAAATCGTCCCCATTCAACATTTCAAGCTTCGGCTCGCCGATAAGAACCGATGGTCTGGGATTCTTTTTTATATTTTCTATAATAGCTTCTCTTTCTTCGTTTGACATAACCGAGTTATATTTCACATAAAGAGATTCCTCAAATGGCCAGTTCACGAAATTGGGATGGCCAAGATATGCCGCAAGTCTGTCCATGACAAGATTATGTACCGGATCAAGAAACCGCAACCGTTCTTCGTCTCCATCTACAGTATCATACGTCCATTCCACACAAATATCATATTGATCAAAGCCATTTTCAATCAGAAATTCCGCTTCTTTTTTTCCTACCGTGTATGAATATTCGCCATCCTTTACTGCTGCGGAAAAACTCCAAACTAAAGGCAAAAGCATTCCCGCCAGGCACAACGACAACAGATATCTGCTCACACCTGTTTTCTCATTATTTTCTATATGAATTTTTACCTGTCTGTTTTTTTCTACAGTAAGCCATGCCCAAAAAATAAGGAACAAAAGTGGAAGGCCTGAATTATATACACAAAAATAAATATATATTGAGAACACCGAAAAACAAATATAAGGTAGTATAAATTCTATAAGTGTTTTTTCTTTCTTTGCAACATATATAATCAATCCTACTATTACAACTCCTATAACACAGCAGCTCAAAAGCTCACTTGTATTAAACCTAAAATCGGCAAGATAATCCAGATCATAGGTATTTGTGAAAAACAAATCTGAAAACAAGCCCAAAAACAAGTATAATGCTCTAGTTCCTACTCCACTTACTCTTTCATATGGATTATAATTCATTGCTCCTGATTCATTCTTCGGCCATGCTCTGCCTAATAAGAAAACAGCATAAAGTAACAGTATAAAAAGACACCATAATCTCTTGTCCTTATAAAATGCAGCTGCATTATTAGCTTCACTCTTTTGAATATATCCTCGAAATATCTCAAACAACCATGCACCTGCAATTCCCGCACAAAATGCCACGCCAAATGCACTTGTCGCACAAAGAAAAATCAAACTCAGCACAAAACGAAGCGGCTTTCGGTCTTTATCCTTATAGAAAAATGCAGCAATCATAAATGCTGTCATCATCATACAGTATGGCCTTGCAATCACTCCGTACTGATAAAAGAAAAAATATGTAAAAGGAAGAATCAGCCTGATAATTCTGGGGAAAGGTGACCTGAATACCAGTAGATAAACAGCAAACCCTGAAAAAAATAGCGTCACAAGGGTCATCGTAAGCTGGTAGTCCATCCCAAGCTTTGCAAAGGGCATAAGTAACAAATGCCATAAGGACGGATGCCCCTCCCAATGAGGTATCTCAAAAACAGCTTCCATGATGCCTGCATCCTTTGCAATATTCCATGCATGTGCTTCATCGAAACTTGCCTCATGAAGCATTGAAATGATGCAGTGACATACAGTATATATACTCAATACCAATAACTCAGGCATCCTGCTCTTTTTACTGTCGATTATAGCAGAAAAATGATTTATCCTATTAGCAATTTTACTAAATACTGTTATCTTATTGCCAGTCTCAGTCTGCCTGTTCATTCTAAGTCCTTTCATATAATGTTTTTCTTTATTTTTTTTCTTCTCATAAGAATACCCATAAAGCGTCTATTCTCAGCCACATTTCCAAACCTCGCCGCCTCAAAACACCATCCCGCAGTAAGCATGAAAACGCCTCCTACAAAAGTATTATAGAAGAATAGTATCGCTTCAAACATATTGAACATTACAAGAAAAAGCACAATTAACGGTATACATCTCTGCATCAAATTCATACGCTCCTCAGAAGCAAATCCAATCATTGTGCAACGGTTCGCCAACAGAATAAGCCAGAAAACAAAAATAATCATCGCAGGTGCACCAAGTCCCAGACCAATCTCCAATATCTGGTTATGCGAATAAACAGAAAACTGCCCGTTACTCAGTTCATAAATCACACTGCCAACTCCAACTGGAGTCACACCCACCAAAAGATTTCTATTACTGATTACCATTCCTTCGACTGCATATGCCCAAATATACTCACGCCCCATTAAATTTGAAACATCTAAATCTCTTGATATATTTTCCACACCTACAGACTCGCTGATAACATCACGCGATCCATCTATTACTACATTCTCTGTTATCTGAATACTTGTACAACTTTCATAAATTCTAAATACAGCTTTTCGTAACATAATGAGTAGAATAAAAACTGCTATCACTAGTACTAAAGTAATCACACCACGAACAAGTTTTCCATCCTTAAATCTGTGTTTTACCGAAAAAAATATAATCACACCCAATAAAAGTGTAATAAATACACAGGCTGATAAAAAGGTCGATCGAGAATTTGAAAGAATTAATGCTATACCATGAATAAAAGCAGCACACAGATAAATAATTCTAAAAAATCCTTGTTTCCATACTGACATACAAATGGAAATCAAAGTAAACAAGGCCGCAAAAGCCCCCGTTGTATTATGATGAGAATTAACCTGAAGATGATACTCAATATGATCAACGCAATCCAAACGCAATACACCTATTTTACCTCGGAAATATGTTGTAAGCACTTCTCCACGAAATACATGAAACAACACGTATATGATATAACAGGTCATACCAATAACAACGATATGAAGCACTATTTCCAAAAGCTTTGATATCCTGTTTTTAAAATAATACCTTCCGATAGGATAAATTACGAAAACATTTATGATTATGTCCAGCAGAAATTTTAAATTATCTTCATTCTTTATTGAACCATCCAACAATAGTGTTACAACCAGCGACATCGCATACCAAACCGGTAAAAAACTCAGCAAAAGCTGATCCTTGGTAAAGTAGCTTTTGAACAATGCCTTTATACTTTGCTTCCAAGTCTCCTCATGACTTCTGATGTAATAAAATAAAAGCAGCAGCTCTGCAATCAAAAACAGGCAAAGATATATATCCAGTCCTCTCGCAGACGGAACACCGATATTATAGATTATCACCCAAACAGAAACCATAATATGGTTAATCGCCGCAACCACCGATGTTATATGAATTAATTTCTCTATTTTAGGCCTGTCCAGACCAAATAAAAAACGCTTTTCCCCGTGTTCTTTGCTCTTCTCCTTCATTGCTATACCCACACCCTCCCTATTGTATAGATTATAGCACTCATTTTATAAATTATCCACAAATATTTAATAATTATTTAATAAATTATTCCTGTCTTTCTATCTTGATTTCCTTAAGGCCCTTTTCCTCTGCTATATCCCTTCTGACATATACAGCTGATGAGTTCAGTCCCTTTGTACCCTTCCATACAGTACCGTAACGGCTGGAATAAACCTTCATGTAATCTGTGATATTTACGTCCTTGAGTTCAAAAAATACTGCAAGGTCAGCAAGTCCCATAAGAACCTCCGGAGTTCCCTTTTCAGATATTTTCCTGATTATTTCTGCATTTTCTTTTGAATCATTGGTGCGATGAATCAGCGCATATTCAAGTCCGAGCTCGTCCATATGGTTCAGAATCACCGCATCCTCAAGATACGGAGCCACACATACATCGCTGTATGCAAACGCTACGTCAAATTCATCATAGCCTTCCTTTGCCATTTCCGGCTTAAATACCGGATTCCAATCACAAAGAATGCTTGCCTTCTCAAGTCCGTGTGCCTTCAAATAATTGCTTTCATTTCGTCCGAAGCCATACTCACTGTCCGCATCCGCTATACAGCTGGTAATTGTCCACATAAATGAAATCACCAGGGTCAATGTTATGAAAATGGGCACCAGCGCCAGCCCCGCCTTTTTGAGCATTTCTCTGTCAGTTGCCTTAGTGCCTGCTTTAGTATCTGCAGCGTTATTGTCTCCTTCAGTTATCAATCCAACGGCTTTTGTTAATTCCCCATCCGTTTCTCTACCCGATTTTTTCCCCTCACATATCCAAAGCCAGCAAATCGTAAAGAGCAGAAAAATGCCAATATGGAAGGTAAATATATATACGATCGCAGAAAAAACCGCCAGCATCGTATACGGAATGAAAAATGTAAGTGCTTCCCTCTTCTTTCTGCCATATACAAAAATCACTATAAGAATTAGGATTCCCAAAATTCCTGAGGTAATCAGTTCGCTTCTTGAAAAGCCTGCATTCGATAATACATTAAGGTCTGAATATGTATTGGTCAAAACCGTATCAGGCAATGAACCAAACATGGTGTAGAAAAGATGTCTTAAAAATCCTCCCATACCGCCCGACGGATTCATTTCGGCACGAATAGTCGCATAGGTTTTATCGGTAGGCATTATTCTCACAATGATTGAAAGAGCATATGCCAGCAATGCTGCAAGATAAAATATTTTCCCTTTTCCGGCTACTCCCTTAAAGAAGCCTTTTATCCTGCTGCCGGTCTGATTTTTCGCATTTTCACCGGCTTCTGCCCACAGCTGAATCAGCCATGCTATACACATTCCGCCCGCTATTACCACACCGTAGGCGCTTGTGGCGCAGAGAAAAGCAAGTGCGGCAACGTACCTTCCGGGCTTAATATTTCTATCCTTGTAGAATAGAGCAATTAAGGCAAATGCCAGCATCATCATACAGTACGGTCTCGACACTACACTGTACTGATAAAAGAGGAAATATGTAAAAGGAAGCAAAAGCCTGAGAATTCTTTTAAACGGTGCCTTCCAAATGAGAATGGCTATCGCCGCTCCGGAAAATATAAAGCTTATAACGGCCAGTGAAAGTTCATAGGGTGCTCCAAGCTTTGCAAAGGGTGCCAGCATAAGATGCCAGAGTCCCGGATGACCTTCATAATGCGGTGCCTCAAACAGAATCTGTTTAATGCTCGAATCACGTGCAATAAGCCATGCCAGAGCTTCATCAAACCAGGGCTCGTGAACAAGCATCATCATAAAATGTCCGACCGTATATAAAAGCATTGCCAATATTTCCGGAAAAGACCCTTTTATATTTTCAATTCTGTCGGATATTTTATTTATGCCATTCCCTATTTTCTCTATTAAGCTGAATATCGCCCCATCGGTAGACGATTTTGTATTCTTCGGCTTACCCACAATAACCTCCCGCTATCAGCTGCTGCAAATAACAGATATCCCTGTTAATAGCCCGTTAACCACCTGTAAAAACACATAATAATCCTATTGTTTTATTATCAAATCCTTATCAAAATAATTAAATCATCTTTTAAGTATTTCGAATTTTCAAGAAATTTCAGTACCTTACCCTGCCCTCGGCAACCATTCTCAGATGCTCGCCGTAAGGACTTTTTCCGTACGCCTGTGCGGCTTCCATCAGCTTGTCCCTGCTTATCCAGCCCTTGATAAAGGCTATTTCCTCGGGTGCGGATATCACTATAGACTGTCTCTGCTCAATCATTCTGATAAAATTAGCGGCATCCAGCAGACTCTCCATTGTACCGGTATCAAGCCATGCAAAGCCTCGGCCCAGAAGCTGAACATCCAGCAGTCCGTCCTGCAAATACATCTCATTAAGTGTAGTTATCTCAAGCTCGCCGCGTGCGGAAGGCTTTACCTCGCCCGCTCTTTTGCTAACGCCTGCCGGATAAAAATACAAGCCCGTTACTGCATAGTTGCTCTTCGGAAGCTTAGGCTTTTCCTCAATGGAAACAGCATGTCCATCATCATCAAACTCTACTACACCGAAACGCTCAGGATCATTTACATAATAGCCGAATACCGTTGCCCTTTTCTCTTCCTCTGCTGCCAGTGCGGCATTTCTTAAGAGCTTACCAAATCCGTTTCCGTAGAAAATATTATCACCGAGAATCATTGCGCAGGCATCATCTCCGATAAATTCCTCTCCCAGAATAAATGCCTGTGCCAGTCCGTCAGGTGAGGGCTGAACCTTATAGCAAAGCGATATGCCAAACTGAGAGCCGTCACCCAGCAGTTCCTCAAACCGGGGTGTATCAGAAGGCGTAGAAATAATCATAATTTCCTTTATGCCTGCCAGCATAAGTACTGACAACGGATAAAAAATCATCGGCTTGTCATAAACCGGAAGAAGCTGTTTTGATGTCACCATTGTTAACGGATAAAGCCTTGTTCCCGCTCCGCCTGCCAAAATTATTCCCTTCATATAAATAACCATACCTTTCCGGCTGTACCGCAAATCTTCATTCAAATCACTGTTTGTATTCCTCTGTCAGACCTACACTTTTCTGCGATATTTCAGGATAAACAGCATCTGTCAAAAATATCAAAAAAGTGCATAATAATCCAATTAAATATTATAGCATTTTCAGACAAAACTTTCAAGTTTTTCAATATCAAAACTCGTAAACGCTTCGTTGTCAAACTTGTGACCTCTTCGCTTGTCAGACATTATAAAAAGCCTTAATATTTATAACGTTATATAACGTCATATTGACATTATTTTTAACTAATATATAATTCTAAATAGAATGTGCTATTAGGCACCTTCTACACTATATTGTAGATAGGATGACAGCCGGTACAAGATTTATTTTTCTACAGTTGTAGGGCTCTCATCTTAAATTTTATCAATCAATTGGAGGCAAACATGGGTAAGTATTTTGGAACAGACGGCTTCAGAGGTAAGGCTGGTAAGGTTCTTACAGCTGAGCACGCATTTAAAATCGGTCGTTTCTTAGGAAGCTACTACCGTTCAAATCATGACGGCGGTGCAGCAAAAATCGTAATCGGCAAGGACACAAGAAGATCCTCATACATGTATGAGAATGCTCTTGCCGCAGGTATCACATCTACAGGTTCAGATGCATATCTTCTTCACGTTACAACCACTCCCTGCGTAAGCTACATTACCAGAACAGAGGGCTTTGACTGCGGCGTAATGATTTCAGCTTCACATAACCCTTATTTCGATAACGGTATCAAGCTTATGAACTTCGAAGGTGAGAAGATGGATGATGAGATGCAGGCTCAGCTTGAGCAGTACATCGATGGTCTCATTCCCGAAATTCCTAACGCAATCGAGGCTGAAATCGGCCGTACAATCGACTTCTACAGCGGTAGAAACCGTTATATCGGCTATCTTACAGGTATTGCAACCCACTCTTTCGAGAAGCATAAGGTTGCACTTGACTGTTCAAACGGTGCAGCATGGATGATCGGTCCCGCTGTATTTAATGCACTCGGCGCAAAGACCTGCGTAATCAACGCTGAGCCCGACGGTGTAAATGTTAATATGAACTGCGGTTCTACCCACCTTGATTCACTCAAGGAATATGTTAAGGCTAACCACATGGATGTCGGCTTCGCCTTCGACGGTGATGCAGACCGCTGTCTCGCCGTAGATGAAAACGGTGAGGAAATCAACGGCGATAAGATTATGTACATCTGCTCAAAGTGGATGAAGAAGAACGGTCTTCTTCCTTCAAATACAGTAGTTACAACAGTTATGTCAAACTTCGGTCTCTACAAGGCCCTCAAGGATGCAGATATCGATTTCGAAAAAACAGCAGTCGGCGACCGTTATGTTTACGAGAATATGAAGGAATTTGACCATATGATCGGTGGCGAGCAATCAGGTCACGTTATTTTCCGTAAGTATGCTCATACAGGTGACGGTCTCATCACAGCAATCATGCTTATGCAGGTTATGATTGATACAAAGCTTCCCCTCTCTGCTCTTGCCGCAGGCTGTGAGATGTATCCTCAGGTTCTCAAGAACGTAGAGGTAGACAGCAAGGATGAAACACTCAACGATCCCGCTGTTATCGCTGCTGTTGAGGCTGCAGAGAAGGCGCTTGGCGCAGACGGCCGTGTACTTCTTCGTCAGTCGGGAACAGAGCCCGTTGTCCGCGTAATGTCAGAGGCAGGCAGCATCGAGGAATGTGAGAAGCATGTAGACAATATCATCGAAGCAATCAGAACCTCGGGACACCTTTTAAAGGTACGTGCAAAATAATTAATTAAGTATCCATTATAGGACTCGTGATATGAGTATTGAAGCAAATAACAATCTCAGCAATGAAAGCAATAAAAATACAGGGCTTGCAGTTGACTCTGCGACGCCCCTGTATACACAAATAATCAACAAAATCAGGTCGCAAATCAGCAGCGGCATCCTGAATGTCGGCGATATGCTGCCGCCCGAGACAGAACTCTGCAACCGCTATTCTGTCAGTCGAATCACGGTAAGAAAAGCTCTTTTTGAGCTTGAAAAGCAGGGTATTCTCGAAAGAAAACAGGGTAAGGGAACCTTCATCAGCGTGCCCACACAAAAGGCAAAGCTGAATGATGTAAACAGCTTCCATGACACCTGCCGAATGAACGGAAAGAAAGCCTCCACCAAGGTTCTTCAGGCCGTAACTCTTCCGGCTTCCAAACGTGACTGCACCAATCTCGGCATTGCCGAAAATGGGCGCGTGGTAGAAACCGTAAGACTTCATTTTGCAGATGGTGTCCCTGTGATTATGGAAGAAAACCATTTTTCGATGGCCTATTCCTATCTGCTTGAAAGCGATCTTTCAAGCTCCCTTTACGGACTCCTCCGTGAGTGCGGTGTCGAGCCCTCACAGGCTATCCACGAGGTCTCACTGAAGCCCGCCACTCCTTCTGTCGCAAAATATCTCAAGGTAAGCGAGGGCACCCGCCTTCTCTATCTTCACGAGATTATTTATGACAAAAAAGGACGTCCGCTTCACACCTCCTGTCAGTACATAAGAGGTGACATTTTTACATTTCGTATATGATATATTTCGGATAACAGCCTGTCAGTCAGCTTCAGAGCATGTCCTTGACTTTTAAAATAAGGCATGTTTCCTGCATTTGACAGGCTTTTCTTCGAATATATGCATATAAATATTTAGCGCGCAAAGAGAACAAAAGAAAGAAGGAAAAACTATGAAACTAATTATCCAGGAGAACTATGACAAGATGAGTCAGTGGGCTGCTGAGCACATCATCGATGCAATCAACAACCACAAAGAAAACAGACCCTTCATTTTAGGTCTTCCCACTGGTTCATCCCCCATCGGAGTTTACAAGAAGCTCGTAGCAGCCAACAAGGAAGGCCGCGTCAGCTTTAAGAATGTTGTAACCTTCAATATGGACGAATATGTAGGACTTCCCAAAGAGCACCATGAGAGCTACTGGTACTTCATGCATGACAATCTTTTCAATCACATTGACATTCCCAGAGAGAACATCAATATTCTCAACGGTCTTGCTGAGGATCCCGAAGCAGAATGTGCACGTTATGAAGAAAAAATTGCTTCATACGGCGGAATCGATTTATTTATGGGCGGCTGCGGCGTAGACGGTCATATCGCCTTCAATGAGCCCTACACCTCACTTAATTCACGTACAGGTGTAAGAGACCTCACAGAGGACACAAGAATCGTTAATTCACGTTTCTTCGACAATGATCCTGAGCAGGTTCCCGCCAAGGCTCTTTCCGTAGGTGTTGGCACCGTTACGGATTCTAAAGAGGTTCTTCTCCTCATCAACGGACACAATAAGGCTCGCGCTCTTGCAGAGTGTGTAGAGGGTGCCGTTTCACAGAAATGGACCATCAGCGCTCTTCAGCTTCATAACAATGCAATCATCGCATGTGATGAGCAGGCCTGCGGAGAACTTAAGGTAGATACCTACAGATATTTCATGGATATCTATAAAAATGAGAGACTGTAATTTATAATTTGGTCAGATAAAAACAGGTCCCTGAATAATCAGGGGCCTGTTTTATCGTTAATAGGCACCGGCATAAAAAAAAGACATCTAATGATGTCCGCCGGCGACCGTAATGCGCTTTCTTCGCAAGCGCATATCATTCCAAAATGCCTGTCGGCTTTTTGGAATTAGGGTTCCCCCGGCACCGGCATAAAAAAAAGACATCTGATGATGTCTTTTTTTATGCCGGCGACCGGGGTCGAACCGGTACGAGAGGTGAGTCTCACGGGATTTTAAGTCCCGGGCGTCTGCCAATTCCGCCACGCCGGCATCAGATATTAATCTGCGATTCTGTACAAAGGAAACTTCGTACAATGGGACCTACAGGGCTCGAACCTGTGACCCTCTGCTTGTAAGGCAGATGCTCTCCCAGCTGAGCTAAGATCCCAAAAGCTGAGATTTTGAAAACGGCTATAATACTTTTATCTAAAGCTTAAATTAAAAACTAAGGTCTTTACCTAAAGTTTTCAAAAAGCTTCTTCAATAACCGCCTTCCAACAAATTCTCGTGGAACGAAAATTTGTTTATGCGCTAAAACCTTGTTTTAACACATTCCGACCCAGATCGGACTCGAACCGACGACCTCCGCCGTGACAGGGCGGCGCTCTAACCAACTGAGCCACTGGGCCAAAAATTATATGACATACAAAATATACAATTGTATGAATGGACCTTCGGGGACTCGAACCCAGGACCGACCGGTTATGAGCCGGTTGCT
>JAKSRW010000019.1 GCA_024403355.1 Lachnospiraceae bacterium | reverse complement strand
ATATTTTCTCACTGAAATCTATACCCCACTCCCCAAACTGTAAGTATATGCTCCGGCTTCTTGGGGTCACTTTCAATTTTTTCCCTGAGCCACTTAATATGGACCGTTAGTGTCTGAAATTCAGATTCCGAATCGCTTCCCCAAATAGCATTAAAAAGATACTCTTTTTTAAGAGTAGTCCCCTTGTTTTCAATAAGCATATTTAAAAGCTCGAATTCCTTCTGGGTAACCGTAACCGGACGCCCCTTTACAGATACCGTTTTATTTGCCCTGTCAAGGGTAATATCTCCCTCCACTAAATTATCAGAGCCAAATCTTCTCTTAAATATTCCCTTGATTTTTGCAACTAAAATGTCAATATCAATCGGTTTTTCGATATAATCGTCCGCACCCAGCATCAGACCGTTCAGCTTATCCTCCCTGCCGGTCTTGGCACTCATGATAATGATAGGTGTATTTGAGGTCTCACGAATCTTAGAGCATATTGCAAAGCCGTCTAAGCCCGGCAGCATTATATCAAGCAAAACAAGCTTTGCCCCATACCTTTCGTATAGGGACAAAGCTTTATTACCATCCTCAGCCACAGTTACCACATAGTTCTCGTTGCGAAGGAAGTCTGCAATCAGTGCTCCGATTTCCTTGTTATCTTCAACAATTAAAATATCCAGCATTTCTCGCCTTTCTTACTACCAGCCCATCTCCATAAGCCAATTGTTCAGCTCACGCTCACGTTTTGAAAAATCTACGGTGTTTGTATCACACTTACCAATATTATACTCACCCTTGATATTACCGTCAACAATGTAGAATACCTTTGAGCATCTGGCAGCAACCTTCGCATCATGAGTTACCATCATAATAGTTGTTCCCTCATTGTTAAGCTTGACAAATGCATCCATTACCTCACCTGATGAGGTTCTGTTAAGCGCTCCTGTGGGCTCATCGGCAAATATAATTCTTGGATTGTTAATCATGCTGCGGCAGATGCATGCTCTCTGAAGCTGACCGCCCGAGGCTTCATTAATATCATTATCGGCGATATCCTCGATACCGAAATTCTTCATAAGCTTGATTGCACGATTAATCTTTTCCTCCTTAGTAAGCTCATTCTTTTTACTCTGAACAGCCGGAAGAACGATATTATCCAGAACCGTAAGATTTTTCATCATATACATCTGCTGGAATACAAAGCCCATTTCATCAAGTCTGATCTCTGCAAGCTCCTTTTCAGACAGCTTTGTAATATCCTTACCCATAAAGTTCACGCTTCCGCTGCTGGCCTGATCCATGCCTGATACCGAATAGAGCAGAGTTGATTTTCCCGAACCTGAAGGACCCATAATCGCTATCATTTCACCCTCTTCCACGGAGAAATTTACGTTAACCAGTACATTGTTCTGTCTCTTGTTTACTACATATGTTTTACATAAATCCTTTACTTCTATAATCTTAGCCATTTTTTTAGTCCTTTCTGTTTTTACTCAATATTTGCTGTATCAGTTGCCTTAATGCGTTTTGTTTTAAGTGCTCCGATATATGTAAAGAGCATTGTAACCGCAAGAATAATTACCGGGTACATTACAAACACCTTAAATTTATCAAATACATAATCAATACTTTCAGCACCCAGCATTTTAAATATAGGGGTAATGATAAGCGGTGTCGCAGGAATGGAAAGTACAATAGCAAGTACAAGTGATACCAGTCCAACCAGTCCGAAGCGTTTTACCTGCCATGCAATAACGTAGCCATTGCTAAAGCCTACTGCCTTTAACATTGCTATCTGGCTCTTCTCGTTTGCAATAAAGGATGATTCCATAAGAATCGTAACAAGGATAACAACGATTATTAAGAATACAATGAGGAATAACTCTACCGTCTCCATTGTATCAACTACACCTATATTTTTTGCACAGGACTCCTTAGTATTCAAAACATTTTCAAAATCACATTTATCTTTAATCAGCTGAATTCTACGGTCGATTTCATCATCGGAAGGATTATCAGCAAATGAAAACTGAAGGTTAAGAGAACCTGACATATCCTTGCTGTTTACCTCAAAATCCTCATGAATTCTTATTATCTGACCCAGGTTGTTCATCGCATCAAAATAAGCAGTTACTATACACTCCTTCTCGCCGTCTGAACTTTTTATAGTTACCGTGTCACCTATTTTAGCCCCTAATGTTTTTGACACCATCTTTGTAATGGCTATTTCATTAGCTGCCGCAGGTGCAACTCCCTCGGTATACTTATAATCTCCTGCGTTAGTATTTATGCCTATCTGACAGGCAATCTTGCTGCTTTCTCCCTTGTAAGACACATCAAATCTATACTGAATCTCCAGGAAGCCATCACACTTATAGCCTGTTTCCTTTTCTATCTTTTCAGCTACATTACCAAGCACCTTCTTGTAATAGCCTATATCATCTCCGTCTTTCTCAACCTGGTCAATATACAAATTGGCATCAACATATATATCTGACTTCTTTTGACCGAATAAATGTATGAGTTTGTCACTTTTCATTGTGGAAGCAGTGTTTCCGATTATGAGTGGAAGCAGACAACACAATGTGAATGCAACAATAATTGTCATATATCTTCTGGGAGCGCTCTTGACATCATTAATTGCCATATAGCTTGAACTTCCCAGAGGACACTTTTCAATACTGAAGCCTTTCTTTTTCTTATATCTCTCACCTGTCTGTCCGTTTCTTATTGCATCGATAGGTGAACTCTTCTTAATCTTCTTTGTGCAAAGGTAAGCAAATCCAACAGTTGAAACTACTACGAATACTGCACCAATCAGATTTAACGCTGTCCCCAGCTCATTGCCGAGAACCATATTGCTGCTTACGATATCTAACATCAGCCTTCCAAAGGGTATCGAAAGGATAAAGCCGAGCACAGAACCGACAATACCGAATGCCATATACTTTACAATGTACAGGCTTCTGATTTTGCCATTTTTAATTCCGATAGCCTTCATAACACCAATCTCTCTGAATTCTTCCGAGATTGTGAAGCTAATCATAAATTTAAGTACTATGAAGGACACTATGATAAGTGCGATTCCGATGATCAGCACAGTAGCCGCGATAACCATCTCCATGATATAAACCATATCAACAATCGACTTATCTCCGTTAAAAAATATTGTGCTTACATTTGCCAGGTCTTTTTCAACCTGTTTGGTGTCCTTAGTATCGATGTAAAGTATTTTACCCCGCAATGCTTTGCCTATCGAATCGTCGGACTGAAATCTGTTAAAATCCTCCTCACTTATAAGTACTCTTGTATTACCCATCATAGGTGTTCCGAGAATTGCATCCTTTATCGGTCCCGCATACTCTAAGAAGAATTTATTATTTTTATAGATAAATTCTATCTTATCACCTATTTTAAGATTATTTTCTTCCGCCGCGTATTTTGTAATCATTATCTGTCCGGGCTTTATTTCTTTGATTTCGTTATTATCATTATCAAAGTATTTATATCCGGTATCCTTTACGGTTTGAACAACCTTTGTGGGTCTGGTTTCCAGCTTCTCCCCATCCTTGTAGAGAATATCACCACTAATAAGGACTATTTCTTCCATACGGTAGCTGTCGATTGCCTTACAGTTATTAATAAATTCAGTAAGATCTCCCTGACTGTCACCTGCGATAACTACATAATCTCCGACCCCTGCTATCTTCTCATAATACTGTACACCGTTAATGACAGTGAAAATATTGGGAATTGAGCCGGCCATGAACATAGCCGCTATTACAATGAATATAAACAGTATGGCATTCATTGTTTTCTTGCGTTTCAGATCTCTTTTCAAAATGTGACCAAACATAGATAACCTCCAAAAAAATAGTACCAACACATTCATATGTTGGCACTACTATACACTGTCAATTATTAAATAATCCTTAAATGAATTTAATTATTTTATACTTTTGTATTTTTCTTATGTAACTCTCTCAGACCCTCTACTTCCATACACACTTCGTTCAGATCGCAGCTGCCACAGTCCATATTTATTCCGTCGAATATATGGTTTAAGGTTAAGGTAATCTCTTTTATGTGTTCCGCAATCTCCAAAAGCTCTGTATACAGCCTGCTCTCCCCGAATATCATTATTACGGTCGCGGACCTTACCCTGTCCATTTTAGTATAGGCATCATAAACAGTCCTGCCCAAAAAGCCTGCATCAAAGCCGGACCTGTATGCATTCTGACTCACTCTGAGATTTATATTGTAGTGGGTGGGTGACTGTCTGAGCATAATATCCTTCATGCGTATTCCCGCATCGGTTATAAGCTCGGCCTGAGTAAAATCATACCAGCTGCTGTCCTCAATATCCTCGGTTTCAAGAAGCACTATCTTACCGAAGGAAATATGCTTTTCTTTGCCTGTTAACAGCTTCGGATCCCCGATACAATATACGCCCCCTTTAAGCTGCTCCTGCATATCACGCAGCCTTGAAGAAGCCGTAATTATGTTAATGGACTGCTTCGGATAACCGCCAAGCTCGATTTTAGTATCTCTCTCCATCAGGAAAGGATTCTTCGCCACAAGCTCCCATACGTCACCTGCTTCCGTCAGCTTAACTATTTTTTCAGAAGCCAGCTTTCCGATTAGCTTTTCGATATCTTTATCAAAAATATTCATTAAATTCTTCTGTCTCTCTTTATCTTGTCGTAGTGCTTTTTCAAAGGCTTTTCCAAAAGCTTCACAGCCTTACTGTCCAGATTGAACCAGTAAATCAGGAAGGTTATCACAAAAAAGGCTGCAATCACTATTCCTAGAATTATAAGTACTGTTAAAAATATATCCATGGCTTCACCTACATTCCCATCTGTCTTGCATATTCTGCGGCACCCAGAGCACCCATAAGCTGAGGGTCTGTTTTAAGCTCTACAACCTTGATTCTGAGTACCTGCTCGATAGCCTTCTTGAGTCCTTCGTTCTTTGCACAGCCGCCCGTAAGTGTTATATTTCCGTCGGTACCGGCTTTCTTGGCCATTACAAAGCATCGCTTTGCGATTGAAACCTGAAGTCCTGCCGCAATTTCCTCTCTGGGCTTTCCTTCTCCTACAAGTGAAATAACTTCGGATTCGGCAAATACCGCACACTGGGCAGTAATGGGAATAACATTTTTCGCAGTCAGAGACAGTCTGCAGAACTCGTCAAGGCTAAGCTCGAATGCTCTGGCCATTGCCTCGAAGAACTTACCTGTACCTGCGGCACATTTATCATTCATCGCAAAGTTCTTAACCGTTCCGTCACTGTCAACTGCAATACCCTTAACGTCCTGTCCGCCGATATCTATAATACCTGTTACGCTTGGGTCAGTCACATGTACACCCATTGCATGACATGAAATCTCTGAGATATTTTCATCGGCAAAGGGTACCTTATTACGCCCGTAGCCCGTACCAACCAGATATGTTAAGTCCTTTGCACTCTCTAAGCCGGGAACCATGGAAATAGCCTCTGCCAGAGCCATATTTGCAGTTTCCACAGGATTAATCTTGGAACGCACTGTTGCATTTCCTACAATTTTTCCGCTTTCATCTAAAATAACGCATTTGCCGTATGTGGAACCCACATCACAGCCACCAAAATATTTTGCCATAATTATTAACCATGCCTTTCTGCCTGCACAGGCTCTTTACCAGCTTTCCGAATCATCAAAATCAACGAGCGTCGGATCAAGCGGTTTTTCCTTCATAACCGTATCCATAAAGCTATTGATTCGGTCTCTCATTGAACGACGTGAAATAGTTGTGGGGTCCATAAGGTCCTGAGGTACCCATACAAATTTGATTCCTCGTCTTCTCGCCTCTTCCTCGAACAGACCGTTAATCGCACCTACTCCCTTGCAGGAAATCTGCTCAAACATAATGATCATATCTGCATTAAACTGCTCATATTTAAGCCACAAATCATCATAGATTACATGATAACCGCCCTTGGTATGCACTCTCATGGTGGAACCCTGAGCCATCTTTGCAATACCTGCGAGCATGCTCTCCCTGCTTGAAGTATCTATTATTTCCGAGCCCTGGAAATCTATCATCTCGGCTACAGAATCAATACCCCAGCAGTTAAGAAGCCACATATTGAAGTTCGCATACATATTGGCCGGTGTATTCCAGATAATTGCTCTGTGTCTGACGTTTTTTGGGAACTTGCCTGCCGCAACCTGCTTACTGAGTACCTTATTGACCTTTATATCATTCTTTAATGCACGCTTTGAACCGCATGCAGCCTGATACTCGAAAATTCTGTATAACCAGGCCGAAGAACCGGTATGAGGTGAAAGGTCGGTCATATTCATTTCCCATTTTTCCATCTTGCATCTGGTCTGCTTATTGTAGATTTCCACAGCTTCCTTCAAAGCATCCCAGTCATAGCTTGCACCGGTCTTTTCTTCAATGAATTTAATGCATTCCATATACTCGGCCGCTGCGTATTCCTGAACATTCTCACGCTTCCAGCGAAGCGGAACATTTAACGCATACGACGGAAGTCCTATTCTTCTGTCCTGAAGGGCCGATGTCATAATTGAACCGTCACATGGCATGTTACATGATATAAAACAGGGGGAATTAATCACAGGATAATCATCCTCGATTGCAATTCCGGCCTCCAATGAAGGCAGGGGACATACATCCGCAGGAAGTCCGTAGGATTCAGACTGCTCTATATAATGAACCGTAGAATACTGATTTATAAGTGAAGGAAGGTAAGCCGCAAACTCCTGCTGGAGAATAGGCTTGTGATCCTTGAAGCCCTTGGTCAAAAGAACAGGGATTAACTCATCCAGAAGAATAATCTTCTGTCCGTGCTTCATTGCTTTTTCCGAATCGGGATGAAGATGAAGGTCAGCCGTAAAAATGTCAGTAAGCATTTCCGTAACCTCAATCGCAAGGGTATTCATATTGTTTCTCGCACCCCTGAGTGCCGCCCCGCGCATGCCCTCCATCATTCTGTCAAAGAAGGACGGTACTGTTAAATAATGGAACATCCATCTGTATCTGAATATTGCCTTTACATTCTGTATCGGATGCCTTAAAGCCCAGCAAATCAGTATTCGCCAGAGCTTTAACCATTGAAAATAATCATATATTGTATCGGTAAAACCACGCCACTCACGGTGCTTATAAATGCCGGTTTTATCTTTATATTTCTTACCCTGCTTAGCCATTATTTGCACCTCTGTTTTTCTGTATCTTTTTAATGCCGATGCTCTCAACAAAGGCCTGAATTCTCGTCATCAGCTGACCGGAGCCGCTGATTACATATTCACGGTCTACAGAGGTCATAGGCAGATTGGTTTTCTCCTTAAGGTAGGCGGTTCCGATAAGCTTTTCATAGCCCCAGAAATCACAGAACTTTGCCTGCTCATAAACAATACCGTCCGCATGGTATTCCTCGGCATACCTTAACAGCTCCTCGTGCCTTGCATGTACCTTTTCCTGAGACATAAATCTGGGACAGGCATTAGTATCAAGATAATATTTGCAAACCTGCTCTAAAGCCGGCTCATCGTCCTTTAACGGTATGCACTGTCTGCCCGGAATCGTTCCGAAGCAGTATCTGTCAGCGACCACGTATGCCCTGCAGGATTCCATAATTTCAGAAAATGAATAATCATCAAGCTCTGAACCTACCACTATCAGACGCGCCCTCCATTTATTTTCCGGATCGGCCTCCCTGCTTCTTAAGTCCTCCAGTGTTTCCTTGAGATACGGAAGTATCTGTGCTGTCGGACATGCGTACGATACAAGCGAAAGAATGTGCATTTCTCTGGGCGTAATACGGGGATTCTTCTCTTTTCGAAGCTCTGAAATCTCCTCAAAAATTTTGCACATTTCATTATGCTCTTTAACCGCCCTGCGAATAGATTCATCCGAAATATCCACTCCGTATTTTTCATGCAGAGGTTCTAGTATTTCAGTCTTAATCTGGGTCATATAATGCTTTAATCCATGCTCTGATACCTTTAAGGGTGCATCGATTATTCCGTGTCCGAACTTTGCATTGGCTACCAGCTTCAGATGGTCTACATTCTCTACCACTCGATTCATCTGCTGACAGGTTTCCGATGAACACCAGTAATCAAGGAAATTGTATCCACCCTCAAATGCACGCTCAAATAAGGCTCTGGAATAACCGCAGATAAAGGCGGTCATATAATACTGGGAAATATCGAGAGAACCTGTACGCGGCGCCCTGAGTCTGACACTGAATGCGTCGCCCACATTCAGAAGCACCTCCGGCACATAGTAGCAGGTATATCCCACCGCAATCTTTCCCTCAGCCTTTTCCTTACGAACAAGGTCGTTATTGGCCTCGTCCAAAAGCTGCTCATAAAAATGTATATGCTTAAGGTCCTTCATTTACATACCCATTCCTTCTAAAATACTTGTTAATGCCCTGATAGTTTCACTGTCCTTTGATAATTCCAAAAGACTTGCTCCCTGAATATCCAAAAGCTCAAGATTATTATCCTCAGGAATAAATCCCGCATAATTCAGCTCCCCGAAGTCTATCATGGATAAAAGCTCTTCATTTCTGACACGGTTAATAATAGCATAATCTTTGGAATACATATCTAAGCCCTTGGCAACCTTTTTGATGGTTTTTAGTACATCTATTCCTTTTTTCGAAGAATCACTTATAAGCAAAAGGTCCGTTACCTTCTCCATAACTCTTCTGTTGACCTGTTCAATTCCGGCTTCTCCGTCTATTACCACATAATCAAAGCTTTCGGACAGCTCACCGATAATATCCTTTAAAAAGCTGTTGATTGAACAGTAACAGCCCGCACCCTCAGGTCTTCCGATAGCCATAAAGCAATAATCACCGCAGTCCGTAACAGTGTCCATAATCTCATAATGCGCATCATTCATCACCTGAACAGCCGACGGCTTATTTTCGGCCTTCAACTCATCTATGAAATTAAGTCTTACATCATTTACCGTCTGAGTTACATCAATTCCAAGTGCCGTAGCAAGTCCTACCGCAGGATCCGCATCAATTGCCAGCACCTTTTTATCAGGATGACGGCTTGCAAGAAGCCTTACCATAAGAGCCGATAAAGAAGTCTTACCTACTCCGCCCTTTCCGGTAAATGCAAATACTCTTTCTGCCATAATAATCACCATGCCCCCTAAATTTTTATTATTTTTCCTGAATCTCTTTACCGCTCAGATGTTCAATCTCTATTTCAAACATCTGAACCGCTTTGCCCGATGCCGCTATTTCTTCATCTGCAACAGATTCCTCCGGATAATACTTCATGGCAAGCTTTTTTACAAGGCTCATAGCCTTCGCCTCATCATCTATCAGATGGCATCTGCCAAATACAACAACACTTTGTAAATACGGCGCCCATACCTCTTTTTTTACGCTTTCATTGCCATATACGGTAAAGCAGACCTTATCACAGGCCTTTATCGAATCATATTTATGACCTGCACGCGCACCGTGAAAATAAATTTTGGCATCGTCCTCGTCATACAGGTAATTAATCGGAACCGCATAAGGATATCCGTCATCACCGTTTACAGCCAGAACGCCGCGTCTGGAGCTTAAAAGCAACTCCTTTGCAAGCTCTGTACTTATCTCTCTTTTAGTTCTTCTAATCGGTCTGAACATCTTATCCCTTCCTCCTTAAATAAAATAAAGCTTTTCTGTGTTTTTACCGAGTATCATGGCCTTTTCATCTTTAAAATATGCTTCAAGCTTTCCGTCTGTAATCAGCAATATCATCACTGCTATTAAAGCTCGATTTCCAAAAGAATAGGTGCATGATCGGCTCTTTCTCCGCTGTCAATCATCTCCGATTTGCTGACATTTCCCGCAATACGTTCACTGACTATGAAATAATCAATTCTCCAGCCTGAATTGTTCATTTTACTGGTTTTAATGCGCTGTGACCACCATGAGTAAACATTTTCCACGTCACCGTGCAAATACCTGAAGCTGTCTACAAAGCCTCTGCCAAGAAGCTGACTGAAGCCTGCCCTCTCTTCATCGGTAAAGCCTGCCGACATATGATTGCTGTCGGGATTTGCAAGGTCGATTTCTTCATGTGCCACATTAAAATCACCGCAGGCAATTACAGGCTTCGATGAATCAAGCTTCTGAAGATAATCGGCGTAAAGTCTGTCCCAAACCTGTCTTTCCGAAAGACGCTTGAGTCCGTCCCCCGCATTCGGTGTATAGACATTTACAAAATAGAACTTCTCTGTCTCCAGAGTCAAAAGTCTTCCCTCCGAATCCATAGTATCAGGCGCACCTATTACAGGAAAAGAGGCTTCTGCCATAAGGTTATTTTTATATAAAATCATTGTGCCCGCATAGCTCTTTTTTGCCGGCGGCTGTGAACTGACATATTCGATTTTGTAATCAGGAAAATAATCTTCCAGAACAAGCCTGATTTTGTCAGGCATACCGTCAAAAGGTAATTTCGTCTCCTGAATCGCGATTATATCAGCATTTTCCTTCTTTATTGTCTCAATAACATTTCTCGAAAGTCTGGCCCTGTCCGAATCCGAGGTAAGAGCTGCATTTAATGAATCAATGTTCCAAGATACAAATTTCATATAGTTTATCTCCCTGCTAAGAGCTAAGCAAATAGCTAATAATTTAGATTAATGCACACTTTGCACCAACTGAGTTATTATATCATATTTTTCTAAAAAGCTACACAAAAAAATGGACCATCCGCGCCGATAGCCCATTTTATACATCTGTCAATTATTTTCATCCCATACAATGCTCACAATCATGATCCTCAGGAAAATCTTTAGGGTCATATGCGATTCCGTTTTGGTCGTAATAATCCTTAACAGCCTTTTTAATTGCCTCTTCCGCCAGAACCGAGCAGTGTATCTTATGTGCGGGAAGGCCGTCCAGTGCTTCGGTTACTGCCTTATTGGTAAGCTTTAATGCTTCCGATACGGGCTTACCCTTTATAAGCTCGGTTGCCATAGAGCTGGAAGCGATGGCGCTTCCGCAGCCAAAGGTTTCAAATTTAACATCTTCAATAATCTGTTCATCATTTATCTTAAGATAAATCTTCATAATGTCGCCACATACAGGATTACCGACCTCTCCTACACCATCTGCATTATCGATTACACCTACATTTCTGGGATTTCTGAAATGATCCATTACCTTTTCACTATATAAAGCCATTGTTATTCCTCCTTATTCTGCAAATACATGCGGTCTCTTTCCGTTTACCAGATCACGCCAGAAGGGTGACATATTTCTTAAATATTCTACTACTTCCTTAACGGATTTTATGAGATAGTCTATCTCCTCCTCGCTTATATCCTCCGATAAAGATAATCTGAGCGAACCGTGAGCCACCTCGTGAGGCCTGCCTATCGCCAAAAGCACATGACTGGGGTCAAGTGAGCCCGAGGTACAAGCAGAACCTGAGGATGCGGATATTCCCTTATCATCAAGTAAAAGAAGCAGCGATTCGCCTTCTATTCCCTCAAAACAGAAGTTCACCGTTCCCGGTAATCTATGCTCTCTGTCACCGTTCAGTTCTGAATAGCTTATTTCATCAAGCCCGGCAATCAGTCTGTCTCTTAAGGGTGTAAGCCTTGCTGTATATCCGTCCAGATCCGATGTCGCATCCTCTAAAGCCTTAACCATTCCTGCGATTCCCGGAAGATTCTCCGTACCCGCACGTTTTCCTCTCTCCTGCGCCCCGCCTTCAATGATATTGCTAAGCATTATTCCCTTCTTAGCATATAAAATTCCAACGCCCTTGGGACCGTGGAATTTATGGGCTGAAAGACTGAGCATATCAATATTATCTCTTGCAGCATCTACCGATACATGACCTATGGCCTGAACCGCATCAGTATGAAAAAGAACCTTCTTCTCCCTGCATACAGCACCGATTTCCTTTATGGGCTGAACCGTTCCGATTTCATTGTTTGCATACATAATTGTTACTAAAGCGGTATCCTCCCTGATGGCGGCCGCTACCTGCTCTGCAGTTACCAGACCGTTCGAATGTACATCGAGAAGCTCTATCTCGAAGCCCTCCTTCTCCAGCTTTTTCAAAGTATGAAGCACCGCATGATGCTCAAAAGCAGTAGAAATTATATGCTTTTTGCCCTTTTTCTCACCGATTCGTGCCGCAGATATAATCGCCTGATTATCAGCCTCGCTTCCGCCCGAAGTAAAATAAATCTCCCTTGCCTCGCAGTTAAGCACTTTAGCAGCTCTAGCCCTTGCATCCTCCAGGGCTTCCTTTGCCTTCTGTCCTATCTCATACAGACTCGAAGGATTACCGTATATTTCCTCCATATAAGGAATCATGGCATCTATTGCATTTCTGCTCATTTTTGTTGTTGCCGCATTGTCTGCATATATTCTCATTTTTATAACCGTACCTTTCTTTTATAAACCTAGTGTTTTAATAGGTTATAGGCATTATAACATTATATTCCTAGTATTGCAATAGGTTTTTGCAAAATAAATAAACGCAGCATATTTCTACACTGCGTCTATCAAATAAACTGTAATTTTTTCGATAATCGGCCAAATAAAAGCTTAATTAAAGCTTAATTACCTTGGGTGCTTCGGTAAATGATGAGAAGGTTGCTGTAGCATCCTCGAAATATAACACCTCTGTGTTATCATCCTCTGCGGAATACATGGCCTGTAAGCTGGGATAATTGTCCAGCATATGCTTCTTTGCTTCAATACGGTCATCGCGGATTAACTTTCCTGCGACACGTACCCACTTTCCCTCTCCGAAAGCACAGATTTCAGCCTTGGGATTAGCCTGCAGCTGCTTTGATACATCCTTCACCTTACCTGTCTGAATGTAAAGCTTTCCCTCGAAAATATCGATTGTTCCGAAAGGACGTACTCTGGGCTGATCCCCATCTACCGTAGCCAGATAGTAAGTACCACACTTCTTTAAAAACTCGTAAACTTCCTGCATTTTACTTCCTCCTTAAAATATATTCAAAAGCTCATTCAAATAAATCCGTAAAGCTTTCAATCGTATAATCAATTCTCAAACCTGTCTCCTTCAATCCTTCCGGACAGAAGAAACAAGTCTTAATTCCTACATTATTGCCTAACTGCATATCAGATGTCAATGAATCCCCGATTATCATTATATCCTTTAATTCCATATCCGGTATTCTGCTCTTAGCCGTCTTCCATACCGGCTCAAAGAAATCCTTAGAAGGCTTTTCAAAGCCTAAATCCTCAGAGATAAACACCTCGTCAAACACCTTATCAAGTCCGGATTTTGAAAGCTTTTTTTCCTGCGCAATCTTTGTCCCGTTTGTAACGGCATACTGAAGAATACCTCGACCCTTAAATTCAAAAATAAGCTTTTCTACTCCCGGGGAATAACAGATTGTATCTCCCAGACGAACCTGGTACTCATCATTAAAGGCAGTAACAACTCCAGTATCTATTCCATACTTTTCAAAAAACTCACAGAATCTGCCTGTAAGCACCTGAGGCTTAGTAATCTCACCTCTCTCAAGCGCCTGCCAGTATTTATGATTGATTCCGTCATAATCCGCAAGCATCTCATCCGTACATTCACCCAGATTAAGTAAGCCAAAGCAGGCTCGGATTGCATTCTTCTGTGCTTCATAAAAATTCAGTACGGTTCCGTCTATATCCCAAAGGATAAGCCTTATATCATTTAAATCAGTCAGTTTTAATTTATCAAACATTATTAACCTTTTAATAAAAAATCACTCACTAAGCTTCATCAGCTTACAGTTCTCAATACCTGCATCCCAGAATTTTTCTATCGGAAGCTTCCTGACCTGACAGACAATACTTGAATTCATGGCACCGTGTCCGACAATCAGTATATCCTTCCCCTCTTCTAGAAGAGGTTGCGCCACATTCTTCAAAAAATCTCCGGTTCTTGCAAAAAGTTCTTCAAAGGTCTCCGAACCGCCTACAGATTCCTTGTAATTCTGAGGCTCCATAAATATCACATTAACGGGACAATCCGGTATCTGAAAACTGTAGCCCAGCCCCTCATAATCCCCGAAGCCCATCTCAATGAGCCTGTCGTCCGTAATGATGGGAACATCCCTGCCCTGCAGCAGAATTTCAGCCGTTTCCCTTGCCCTTATCAAAGGCGAACAGTAACAGACATCAAAATGCACATCTCTGTATTCGTCATGAGCGTTTTGAGCCATTCTCCGTCCCTCCTCATTCAAGGGTATATCGGTTCTGCCCTGCAGCCTGTGTTCATCATTCCATTCAGTTCTTCCGTGGCGGATTATATAAAGCATCTAAACACCTCTGTTATTTCAGGCCTTATGGTTACTGAATTTAAGCTCCTGCATCTTAGCGCTTACCCTGGTACCGTTCTCTACAGAATTGACAATAAAGGTATTACCGCCTACTGTAACATCGTCGCCGATAACAGTTTCACCGCCCAGAATCGAAGCACCTGAGTATATTGTAACATTATTTCCGATAGTAGGATGACGTTTCACACCGCTCAGACTCTGTCCGCCGCGTGTCGAAAGACCTCCGAGAGTTACGCCCTGGTACATCTTCACATGCTCGC
Organism: Lachnospiraceae bacterium; assembly: GCA_024403355.1. Taxonomy (GTDB): domain Bacteria; phylum Bacillota; class Clostridia; order Lachnospirales; family Lachnospiraceae; genus RUG11977. The sequence continues at coordinate 43,324 of JAKSRW010000019.1, read as the reverse complement.
CTATAACCGTGGTCTCACCGATTACAATACCCGTACCATGGTCAATAAAGAAATATTTTCCGATTGTTGCACCGGGATGGATATCGATACCGGTGATACTGTGTGCGTGCTCGGTCATAATGCGGGGAATCATAGGTACCTTAAGCAGACAAAGCTCATGTGCCACACGATATACCGCAATGGCGTACAGACCCGGATAGGAATAAATTACCTCATCCTTGCTGGCAGCAGCAGGGTCCCCGTCATAAGCTGCCTGCACGTCCGTTTCAAGCACCTTTCTGATGTCCGGAATCTTTCTCATAAGCTCAAGGGCGATATGCTGGGCATGTTCCTCAAGAGTTTCCTCATCCTCTCCGTCATTTGAATACTTAAGCACTATCACAATCTGCTTTTTCAAATGATAAATAACATCCTCAATAGTCGCGGCCATATTATTTCTGAGACTGTAGATTTTATAGACCTTATCACTGTAATAGCCCGGGAACAAAATCTTCAGAAGCTTTTCAATTATATCGATTATTGCCTTTTTATCGGGCTGATTGTTAATATCTATTTTATTTACTATTCTGTCGTCTTCATAGTCTGCAAGAATAGAATCCACTATTTCGCTGATTTCAGTATTTATTTTCTGTGCCATAAATAACACCTGTATCCTTCCAAAATGTGACTGTTCTTTATTTTTCAACTACAGTATTATATCACAAATCATAAATCTTGCATATATTAATTTTTTCTCTCGGATTTCGTTTATATCAGGCCTTTGATTATTCATAAAAACCTATTGTTCCACAATTTATACAAGATAATTAATTGTTTATTTTTATTAAATATGATAACCTAATAAGGTAATATAAATAGTGTTCTTTATGGAATAATACTCACCGGTAACATACCCTTATTTCAACGAAAGGATTACAATATTATGGTCAAAAAGCTATTGAAACTGGCATTTATTTCCCTTATTTCCGCATCCCTTTTATCCTGCGGAAGGTCCTCTGACGGAACAGGCTCCAAAAGCACACCCTCACCAAAGCCTTCTGCTGGTACAAGCGACAGCGGCAATTCCCAGGCCCCGGCGGCTTCTGATTCAGACACTACAGCAGCCGCTCCGGACAATAGTTCCGATTCGGCTGCAGGAACCATTAAAACCAGGGATACTGTTGCCGCAAAAACTGATTTTATCAGCGACGAGGAAATGACTTCCATCGTTTCCCCCTGGCCCTCATGTGATAATGCAGCTCTCGCTGCGGTAATGAAAAAGGCGGAAAAGGGCGAAAAGGTTACCATTGCCTGCATAGGCGGATCCATCACTCAGGGAACCATTACCACAGGCAGCTCAGATGCAGCCCTTGGACTTGAAAGAAACTGCTATGCCAATATTTTCTTTGACTGGTGGAAATCCACCTTCCCCAATACGGAAATCGTCACTGTCAACGCAGGCATCGGTGCCACAGATTCCTATCTTGGCGTTCACCGTGTGGAAGCAGATGTTCTGAGCTACAATCCGGACCTGGTTCTTATTGAATTCTCAGTCAATGACGAAAACGATATATACCATAAGCGTACATACGAAAACCTTGTCAGAAAGCTTCTTATTCGTGATAATGCCCCTGCGGCAATGCTGTTATTTATGGCCCAGAGCAACGGTGCAACGGCCCAGAATCAGCATCAGCTGGTAGGCTTCAATTATAAGCTTCCCATGGTAAGCTATTACGCACTTATCACAAGCTGGCTTGATAATAACAGGTATACAGAAAAAGAGCTTTCCGGCGATGTTACACATCCCTCTGTACTCGGGCATGCGGTTGTGGGTGAAATTCTCTGGAAATACTTAAATAAAGTATATGCTTCCCTGGATGAATACACCAGCCCCTATGAGGTTCCCGCCTCACTTGTTAACAAGCCTCTTACAAAAGAAATCTATATCAATGCCTCTCTTCTTTCCGCAAAGGATATTACCCCGGATTCGATTGAAGGCTTTGAACTTACCAACAATCTTTCGCCATGGTCGGACAGCTGGGAAACAAATACCGATGGTTCAATCACATTTACTGCTGAATTCAGAAACCTCGGTCTTCTTTACAGAAAGTACGTAAACGTAAATCCCGGCAAGTATGATGTATATATAGACGGTGAGTTTATAAAATCCCTTGATTCCGACTTTAAGGGGGGCTGGGGCAGCTATGCATACTCAGAGGAGGTATTTACCTCAGATAAATCCACTTCACACACCGTTGAAATCAGAAAAAATCCCGACTCAGCCGGAGCTGATTTTGCCGTTAACAGGCTGATGATATCCAAATAATCAATTAAAAAACTCAAAATCCCCGGTAAATTTGATTGATCGACAATGTTATTATATCAGACATTGACAAATCAAATCAGTCCCCGGGGATTATTTTTACAGTAATTAATCCTTATTTTGTTATGTAAAGATAGTAGCTATTCATATTCTCTTCACCGTATCTACGCTCTTCATCCGTAAGAGTTCTGCCTACTCCGTTAACAGATTCCTCCGCAATTATTACAATCATTTCCTTGGCTGTGCCGTCAACTATTTTCTCCAGGGAACGTAAGCCTGCAATTCCACCCACCTCAGACTTCATCCTTAATAGTTTCCGAAGGATTCTCGGTCTTCTTACAGCCCGGCATCCCGACAGCCAAAACCACTGTCATAAATAAAGCTGCAATTCTTTTCCTCTTAGTTTTCATATTCTGCCCCTCCGGCATATATCCTTACAACATACCCGATAAATAATAAAGTATACGTGTTTTTCTGTCCGTTAATAATCGATCTATGCAAATTCAGGCATTGCATCCAGGTATCCCTCAAACATAGAAACCATTGAAATTCTATAGTTTGCAACAGTATCCATAATGCCCTGTATTGCCGCTGAATCTCCATACATTTCCGCATTGACTCTTCTGTGTCGATCCAGCATATCTCTCGTTGAAGTTATACTATCGTCTGTAGCCTCTGCGCCAAACCTTTTCTTTCCCGAGTTTTGATTGTCATTGATAATAGACTTTGAGTTCAAAAGCATAGATTTTGCATAAATCTCAAAATTTCCAAGTCCACCCTGCTGCTCTCTTCCTCCATTTCTGTTACGACGGAAAATATCCCCGACTTCGCCCGAATCCATAAGCATACCGGTCAATAAACGGGCCAGATCAAAATTGCTCAGAGTTATACGGCCTATTTTAAAATTCTTCATAAAAATAAAGAAAGGATCATCTGCAGTCATATTCGAAGCACCTACAGCAGTTCGAACCCCTGTAACCAACTGATTCAAAACATCAATAAAAGTAAGATTGGGGCTTCTCTGCATAAAATCAAAACCTACAAGTTTCATAAGAAGCTGCCTGTATGTATCAGTTGTAGCCCAGCCTGCACTTCCTATATAGGAATTCACATTCTTTGAGGCTTCTCGAGTGCCGTCTGCGATACCTGCTTTTCTTAAAAGCTCCTGTTCGTCGTTTCCCAATCCCTTTTCCACTTTAGCTCTGACCACCAACGGAAGTTCCTTTGTATCGGAACCGGCGGAAATTCTCTGTTCTCTCTCCATACCGGACACTTTTCGTCGCCAATCTGCATCAGGAGCTACCTCTTCACCCGTTGGCTTAATATCAATAACATGTCCCGAAGCATCCATTACACTCTCTACCCCGCCATGCTGCTCCGCATCCTTGCCAATTTTCTGTATTTTTGCCAATGCTCCACCGGGAAATACAGCGGTATGAATCTCACGTAATGCCTGAAGTCCGATTTCATCGGTTATTTCCTTTACGAAATGATTACAGTTATGTGTAAAAAGTCTGTAAACATCGTTCTCCTTGCTCTGAATTACCCTCAGGGTCTGATTTATTTTTTCATTGGTAACCTTAGTACTTGTGCTGGCATCTATTCTTGTGTGAAAATCATTCATTATTCGAACCGGTCCAACGGGGAACTTCCAGCCCGAGCCAAAACCAACTCTGATTTCTTTTCTCTTATAGGGTCTCCTTTGGTCAGTTGATATTTCAGTGTATCGTAATCCAATGAAAGAATGCTGCTGTGTAATACTTCCCGGATATTTTACAAAAGTCTGAATCACAGGCTGGTCCGATACCTTATCATCTAAGCTTGAATCCTTAACCAGACCTTTCAGTTTACTGTCACTTGCCAGAATACTCTGTCTTTCTCTGGCTTTTTCAATAATGTTGTCATTATCATTAGATTTAGCCAGCTTGCTTAATGAGTTCTCGGTGAGTTTTACAATCTGATGGGCTACCGCCTTTCTCAGTTTACCGTTTGATCTTATTCGTCTTCCCGAATTTTTATCCATATATGCAACCGCAAAAAGACGTACCTCTGTAACCAGTGAGCGAAAAGAGATATCATTTTCAAATGCAGCCTCATCAACAATAGCATTGTTATCCATATATCTGGTAAGATCAACCAGAGAATTTACAAGCTTTGTAAATTCCATGGAACTGTTTGAACCCATGGCACGCATGTCAAAGGCCGGATTCTGGGCATCTTCCTCATTCACATTCGCGGTTCCAAGCAGTAACGAAAGCAGTGCGTTATACTTTCCCTGAGAATTCATTCCGCTCATAATACTGCCAGGTCCTTCAGCTTCCGTATCCGTTGTTGTCCCTGCTCCATCCTCCTGAGTCGTTAAAGGATTGCTGTCCGCAAATTTTGCTGCCAGAGCCTCATCAATCAAACCATTTTCGTCCTCAGACATTTCCGTCATCCAATCATTAGCCATTCTCTCACCTACCATTCAAGCATCCACTGATACTTGCCGAAAGTATCACTGAACAGTGCGCGATTATCTTTTGAAAACTCAAGATGAATCGAATTAATTAAATGCGACATTGATACAGGTACTTTTTCTGTTGCAGCCCTGTATGCTGCGTTAAGCACAATATTTTTTATATTACCGCCGGAAAGTTCAAACTGTTCCGCAAGGAAATCCAGATCAATATCCTTTGCAGTTGAAATATCACCCTCCAGAAGATTTTTCCAGATCTCATATCTGACCTCAGCCGTAGGCATCTGAATATTTAAAATATATCTGATTCGTCTTGCAAATGCCGGGTCAATATTCTGAACATAATTTGTTGCCATTATAACAATTCCGTCGAATTCCTCAATTCTCTGAAGTATGTAAGCAACCTCTGAATTTGCATATTTGTCATGAGAGTCCTTGGTCTCGCTTCTCTTACCCATGATTGCATCAGCTTCATCAAAGAAAAGAACCATATTGGTATTTTCCGCTTTTACGAAAATATCCTCCAGACGTTTCTGAGTTTCGCCGATGTATTTATCCACAACCTGGGATAGGTCAACCTTGTATAATTCAAGCCCAAGTTCATTTGCCAGAGCCGTAGCAGCCATGGTCTTACCTGTACCGGGAGGTCCGGCAAGCAATACCGACACCGCCCTTCCATAGCTGTACTTCTTCTGCATACCCCATTCATCCATAACAATTCGATGACAGGATACCTGCTGCCTTATCCGTTCAAGTATCTGCATATTCTTAGGATCAAGGCTCAAATCACTGAAATAGTAATCTGTTTTCATACGCTTGATACTGTTGTAGCGACCATCATCCAGTATCTGATAACAAAGGGAAAAAATATCCTTTTCAGTAACCATTTTTCCGGACAGAGCAATAATTTTCATGGAATTAATAACTCGTTTTATCTGACCTGCCGACAGCCTTAAATTACTTACTATTCCCTCAAGCTCAAAATCCTCTGACACAAGAGTCTTATCAAGGTAGCCGTTCCATATCTGAACACTCTCGGTTCGGCTCAGTTTTCCAAGCTCATAGCTTACATAATCAGCCCCTGTAAAGGGTGCATACTTAAAATCACCTGCAGAGCTTATGAAGAGTGGAAAGGAAAAATAATTAAAATATTGCCTTTCAATCTGTGAAATCAGTTTTCTGGCACGTAAATCCTTATTTTCAGAAACATTTATAATCGCAAGTGCATAACCTCTTAAGAAACATTCCCTGAATACATGCTTAAGGGTCGTTAAGTCTGCGCTACCGTTTTCAAATTCTCTGTAGTCAATAATAACAAGCCCATAATTGCATTCCTGTGCACAGTGGCTGATATGAAGAAATCTTCCGCTCTCCCGTTCACCCGAGACAATAACCGTAAGGCCCTTGTTCGCATCCGAACTTTGGGACACACACTGCAGACCTGCAATAACCCGCTTTTTAAAGCCCTCATATGCTTCGTTTACACCGTAAATCTGCTGAAGGCTATCATAAGGCGTCATATAACCGCAAAGGTCATTCAGAGTCGCCGGAAGCTTATCTATTCCCTGCAGCGCGGCAAATAATCTATAGTCAAAAATGTGCTGTTTTTTCAGAACATCTTTGTTTGCATCATCAATAAATAATAATTCAAATCTTTCAAATGCATCCTGCACAAGCTCGAGGCACTCGACTCCTCGCTTGCCATCCATAGCTATCCTACAGGCAGTTTCAAGAGTAACTCCGTTGCCGTTTCCCGAAGAAACCGCATCGAGAGCCCCCCTGACATTTTCCAGAGCGGCAAGTACACTGAGCTGCAGCAGCGTCTCTGCCACAGGATTATCCCCACACATACTGATCATATACAGAATCAGTGCATCCTGCTCTTCATTGTAATCATCAGCCTCGGCCTCGGCCAGCACCACGTCCTCAAATCCTGCATTTTCAGGAAGAACTGCCGAATATGTCTTTAATATTTCTGTATTTCCACACTGCTTTAAATACCAGGCCAGCTTCACAGCTCCTGCTTTTGCAAGTCTTCTCATACCCGGTCTCCTTCCATAGTTTTTACCTTTTTTCACCAATTATAATAATACAATACTATCAATGCTCTTTCAATAATCTGTGGCTTATTTTTCTTAAAGATTTCCTAAAGAATCTCAGCTCCGATAAAAAAGGGAGCATCTCATGCTCCCTTTGTCGGTACTGTTCAATTATTATTTATTAGCCTTATCGTATGCGATCTGTTTAAATAAATTATATAAACCACTCTTTATAGCATTATTATCATGGTCAGCCCCCTGGATTTCATACCAGATGTGCTCTGCTCCGTTTGCTTCAAGAAGCTCGTGATAGGATAAGGGATACTTACCTACAACGGAATCATTTGTTCCGCAGCAGACAATAAATTTTTCAGGCTCAACAGCCCCCTCCGCAAATTTTACCTGGTCCTCCTTCAGCTGTCCAGGATGATACATAAACATATCCTTTGTCTCCACAATACCGGGAGCTGCTGAAATTGCACAAACATATCCGAAAAGCTCAGGCTTCATTAATGTAATAAACAATGTCTCTCTTCCACCCATGGAAAATCCTGCCAGATAAGTGTTTTCACGGCCTGTAAGAACACTGTATGAGCATTCAATATGAGGCATAAGGTCAGTCACAAGGTCATTTATAAAATTATCGTAGGGCAGACAGGACTCAGCATCAAATGAAGGCTTCTGAGCAGGATCGTCAGTCGCATACATATTGGGACAGACAACAATCGTTTCCTCAATAAGTCCGTCAGTTGCCATATTTGTTACAATTTCCCTGATTTTGTTTCCCGAATCTCCCGCAAATGAATTTTCATCTCCAAAGATACCGTGAAGCATATAAAGTACAGGATACTGCTTTGTTTCCTCATAATCTGCGGGAAGAAGGATTGTATATCCTCTTTCCATATTGCAGGTGGTTGAAAAATATGTCTTATGCACAAACTTTGTGTATTCTACATCCGAGCGAGTTTGGGAGAATTCCGCAGGACACTTTTCTTCTATCTCATGGTTTAATACTTCATCAGTATCCTGACTTATTTCCTCGCCGTTTTCAGACTGTCCTTCATCTGCATTTACACCTGTTGCAAACTTGTCCCTGTCCTCATCGGATAATTCATTTTCCGTAGTCTCAGTTGCTGGCGTTACAGTTACATCCACTTCATTTTCCTCTGTGGGTGCATATGTATCAGCTGCCTCATCTTTAGCTTTCTCTGTGGGTGCAGGCGTTTCAGCTGCCTCGTCCTTAACTGTCTCTGTGGGTGCAGGCGTTTCAGCTGCCCCGTCCTTAACTTCCTCTGCGGGTGCAGGCGTTTCAGCTGCCTCGTCCTTAACTGTCTCTGTGGGTGCAGAGTTGAGCCCGCTCGCTGCAGATTCATTCAGCGGCTGCTCCTTCTTGCTGCAGGCAGGAAGAGCAAAAATAACTGCCGCCAGCAAACATACTAACAATTTCCTTCTCATAATTTTTATTTCATTGCATCCTTCATACTCTTTGTATATTCGCCGATATAAGGTGCTGCTTCTTTACCATATTTTTCAAGAATCTTGATAATCGCAGAACCTACGATTGCACCGTCTGCAATCTTTGACATGGCTGCTGCCTGTTCAGGCTTTGAGATACCAAAACCGATAGCACAGGGCACATCTGTGTTTGCGCGGATCGCCTTAACAATTGATTCAAGGTCTGTATTGATATTTGTTCTGGTACCTGTAACACCAAGACTTGATACTACGTAAATGAATCCCTTTGCCTCCTTCGCAATCATGGCAATTCTGTTCTCAGAGGTAGGTGCAATCATTGAAACAAGGTCTACACCGTAGCTGTCGCATACCGACTGGAACTCCTCCTTTTCCTCGTAAGGGATGTCAGGAAGAATAATTCCGTCGATTCCAAGCTCCTTACAGTTACTCATAAACTTCTCTGCACCATAAGAGAAAACTACATTTGCATATGTCATGAATACAAGCGGGATCTTAACGGACTCTCTTAAATCGCGAACAAATTCAAAAATGCTGTCGGTAGTTACACCGCCGCTGAGCGCTCTGATGTTTGCGCCCTGAATTACGGGACCCTCAGCTGTGGGATCCGAAAAAGGAATACCCAGTTCTACAAGATCGGCACCGTTTTTTACCATTTCGATAATACATTTCTTTGTGGTCTCAAGGTCGGGATCACCGCAGGTAATGAAAGGAATGAATGCCTTTCCGTTTTCAAAAGCCTTTGCAATATTACTCATTGATATCCTCCCCTCTGTAACGTGCAATTGCTGCACAGTCCTTATCGCCACGTCCTGAAATAGTAATTACGATAATCTTATCCTTTGACATTGTGGGAGCGAGCTTCTTTGCATAAGCAACTGCATGAGCTGACTCAATAGCGGGGATTATACCCTCTGTCTTTGCAAGATACTCAAAAGCATCAACTGCCTCATCGTCAGTTACAGGCACATACTGCGCACGTCCGATATCATAAAGATATGCATGCTCAGGACCGACACCGGGATAATCAAGACCTGCCGAAATAGAATAAACAGGTGCAATCTGACCATATTTATCCTGACAGAAATATGACTTCATACCATGGAAAATACCAATGCTTCCCGTATTAACCGTAGCTGCGGTTTCGAAGGTATCAATGCCTCGTCCTGCTGCCTCACAACCGATAAGCTGAACATCCTTATCCTCAATAAAATTATAGAAGGAGCCGATTGCATTTGAGCCACCGCCTACGCAGGCAATAACAGCATCGGGAAGTCTTCCCTCCTTTACCATTATCTGCTCCTTAATTTCCTTTGAAATAACTGCCTGGAAATCACGCACGATTGTAGGGAAGGGATGAGGTCCCATTACCGAACCAAGGCAGTAATGAGTATCTGCGATTCTTGAGGTCCACTCTCTCATGGCCTCCGAAACAGCGTCCTTAAGGGTTGCGGTTCCGGACTTTACGGGAATAACCTCTGCTCCGAGAAGTCTCATACGGTATACGTTGAGTGCCTGTCTCTTGGTATCCTCTTCGCCCATAAATACAACACATTCCATACCGAAAAGAGCTGCTGCCGTAGCTGTAGCTACACCGTGCTGGCCCGCACCGGTCTCGGCGATAAGTCTTGTCTTACCCATCTTCTTTGCAAGAAGAGCCTGACCAAGTACATTATTAACCTTGTGTGCGCCTGTGTGATTTAAATCCTCACGCTTAAGATAAATCTTTGCTCCGCCAAGGTCCTTTGTCATCTTTTCTGCATAATAAAGTCTTGAAGGGCGTCCCGCATACTCATTAAAAAGCTCGCTGAGCTCTCTGTTAAAGTCAGGATCATTCTTGTAATGATTATAAGCTTCCTCAAGCTCTATAACCGCATTCATCAGTGTTTCGGGAATATACTGTCCACCATGAATACCAAAGCGTCCATTCTGATTTGTCATATAAAAACCATGCCTTTCCACTAATTCATTTCTGCTCTGCATGAATATTCATACAGCCGTTTTATCTGATTTCTCTGGCAGCCTTATAAAAAGCGGCCATCTTGTCGGGATCCTTTTTACCGTCACTTTCAATGCCTGAGCTGACATCTACACCGTAGGGCTTTAATGTTTTTACCGCCTCGGCTACGTTTTCAGGATTCAGTCCACCTGCAAGTATATACTTTCTTGGGAAATTTTTCAAGCATTCCCAGTTAAATGTATTACCATAACCTAATCCCGGGTCAAACATTATCATATCAGCAGTGGATTTTTCGGCTACCTCAAGCTTTTCGGGTCCATCAACCTTAAAGACCTTGATTATTTCAAGTCCCTCATGAGTTTTTTCCCTGAGCTCAGCGATATACTCGTCCGATTCGTTTCCGTGAAGCTGAACCATATCAATAATTCCATCGTTCACCAGTCCCGCAACAAAATCTATGTCCTTATCAACGAATACTCCTACAGCCTTTGTTGCAGGATTAAGAAGCTTTTTAAGCTCTGCTGCCTGCTCCCTGCTGACATTTCTTATACTCTTCGGATAAAATACAAATCCGGTAAATTCAGGCTTCAATTCATTGATTACCGCTATGTCCTCCGCTCTTGACACACCGCACATTTTAATGTTCGGTAAACCCTTAAGCTCATTAAGCTTCTGTCTTTTATCCTTTGCACGCATAAGCGTTTCACCTACAAGTGCCGCGTCCGCACCCATTTCGCGGATATTTTCAATATCCTCCGCGGTTTTTACACCGCTTTCCGAAACGAATATTACGCCCTCCGGAACCAGCTGTCTGAGCCTTTTGCTGTTATTGGTATCTACGGTAAAATCCTTAAGATTTCTGTTATTTACACCAATGATTCTGGCACCCGCACGAACCGCCATCTCTATCTCCGCCTCATCATGGGCCTCCACAATCTGTGACAGACCGAGACTGTCCGCTATCGCGATATACTCTTTTATCTCTTCCTCACTGAGAATTGCACAGATCAGAAGAATGGCTGAGGCGCCTATTACCTTTGCCTCATAAATCATATAAGGATCAACTGTAAAATCCTTTCTGATAATAGGAATAGTTACCGCTTCAGAAATTTCGCTCAGGTATCTCTCGCTTCCGAGGAACCACTTCGGCTCGGTGAGTACCGAAATACAATCCGCTCCCGCAGCCTCATACTCCTTTGCGATTTCGATATAAGGAAAATCAGGTGCAATCAGCCCCTTTGAGGGAGATGCCTTCTTACACTCACAAATAAAAGAAATTCCGGGCTTTTTTAATGCCTTTTCAAATTCAAAATCACCTTTGGGCAATGAAAAAGCCATTTTCTTCATCATTGCCGTCGGAATAAGCTTCTGTGATTCCTTTACACGAATTTTTGCATATGCAGCAATTTCATCTAAAATATTAGACATATATTTTACCTTTCAAAAAGTCACATTATATCTTAAAATAAACAAACGATAAATCTTCAGCTTATCTGTTGCTTACTTCCTTAAGCTTCTCAAGTGTAGCAAGTGCCTTACCTGAATCGATAAGCTCTGCCGCAAGCTTGATACCGTCCGCCATAGAATCTGCCTTACCTGCAATATAGAGAGCCGCACCTGCATTCATAAGAACCGCATTTCTCTTATGACCCTTTGCACCATTTAAGATATCAAGAGTAATCTGTGCATTTTCTGCGGGAGTTCCGCCTACAAGATCCTCCTTTGTGCAGCGCTCAAAACCAAAATCCTCGGGAGCGATAGTGTAGGTCTTATACCAGCCGTCTCTGAACTCACTTACTGCGGTAGGTGCACTCATTGAAATCTCATCAAGCTTATCCTTACCGTAAACTACCATACCGCGCTCGATACCAAGGCTGATAAGAACCTTTGTAAGGGGCTCTAAAAGATACTCGTCATATACACCGAGAAGCTGCATCTTGGGTGAACCGGGATTGGTAAGGGGTCCTAAGATATTAAATACGGTACGGAAGCCAAGCTCCTTTCTGATAGCACCTACATACTTCATTGAGCTGTGATACTTCTGTGCAAAGAAGAAGCACATACCGGCTTCCTTAAGAAGCTCTACGCACTTTTCGGGAGTCTGGTCAATATTTACGCCGAGAGCCTCAAGACAATCTGCTGTTCCGCACTTTGATGAAGCTGCTCTGTTTCCGTGCTTTGCTACCTTAACTCCGCCTGCTGCCGCAACTAAAGCCGAGGTGGTTGAAATATTGAAGCTGTGAGCACCGTCTCCGCCTGTACCTACGATTTCAAATACATCCATGCCTGTATCAACTCTTGTGGCATGGTCACGCATAGCTGCTGCACAGCCTGCGATTTCATCTGTTGTCTCTGCCTTTGCACTCTTTGTTGAAAGCGCTGAAAGGAAGGCCGCATTCTGAGTGGGAGTAGTCTCACCGCTCATGATTTCGTTCATTACCGCATATGCCTCGTCATAGCTGAGGTCCTCTTTGTTTACAATCTTAACAATAGCTTCTTTAATCATTTTATGCCTCCTGTTGTGTTTATTTTCTTCTCTTTATTTTCTGTTTATTAATGTTCTTTTATTAGTGTCCGAAAAACTCATCATTTTCAATATTGTATTTTAACTATTTGCCGGTTATCACACTATTATAATGATTTTTACCGGTTTTCCCTTCCGATAATCTGCTCAGCATCAGGCTTCAAGGAAATTCTTCAGCATCTGTCGTCCGTCAGGTGTCATAATCGACTCAGGATGGAACTGAACTCCGTAGATGGGATAATCCTTATGCTTTACAGCCATAATCTCGCCATCCTCCGTTACAGCGGTAACCTCAAGGCATTCGGGCATTGTCGCGGGATCTGCCGCAAGTGAATGGTAGCGCGCAATCAGTGCCTTATCGGGACAATCCTTGAACATTTTACAATTCTTGTCAAGTGTTACTAATGACTGCTTTCCGTGCATAAGCTTCTTAGCGTATGTTACTGTTGCGCCGTAAGCCGCACAGATTGCCTGATGTCCGAGACAAACACCAAGTGTAGGAATTTCCTTTGCCAGTGTTTTTGCCACCTCAACTATCACTCCCGCATCCTCCGGACGTCCGGGACCGGGTGAAAGAATGATTCTGTCAGGCTTTAATGCTCTGATTTCATCTACTGTCATCGCATCATTTCTGATAACCTTAATATCGGGGTTAATCTCTCCTATAAGCTGATAAAGATTATAGGAAAAGCTATCGTAATTATCAATTAATAATATCATAATTCTGCCTCCCCTGCCATTCTGAGTGAATTTACTACTGCTTTAGCCTTGTTTATGCACTCCTCGTATTCCTTCTCAGGAACAGAGTCAGCTACAATACCTGCTCCGCTTCTGACAAATACCTTGCCGTTTTTCTTATATGCGATACGAATTGCAATACAGGTATCCATGTTTCCGGTGAAATCAATATATCCGATTGCGCCGCCGTAAATACCACGCTTATTATTCTCCAGTTCACCGATAATCTGGCAGGCCCTTATCTTGGGTGCTCCCGAAAGTGTTCCTGCGGGAAGTACCGCACTGATTGCATCGAGTGCATCACACTCAGGTCTTATTTCGCCGCGAACGGTTGAACCGATATGCATAACATGTGAGTAACGCTCGATTGAATGAAGCTTTTCAACCTCTACCGTACCGAACTTACTGATTCTTCCAAGGTCATTACGTCCGAGATCAACAAGCATGTTGTGCTCTGCAAGCTCCTTTTCATCTGCAAGAAGCTCCTTCTCAAGTGCCTTATCCTCGGCGTCTGTCTTTCCTCTGGGACGGGTACCCGCAAGAGGGAAGGTATGAAGCTCACCATTTTCAAGCTTAACAAGTGTTTCGGGAGAAGCACCGGCTACCTCGACATCTGTACCTGAAAAATAGAACATATAAGGCGAAGGATTGACTGTTCTGAGCACTCTGTAGGTATCCAAAAGGCTTCCTTCAAAGGGAGCACTGAGTCTGTTAGATAAAACTATCTGGAAAATATCGCCCTCGAAGATATGACGCTTGGCTTTTTCAACCATATTGCAGTAGGTTTCCTTATCAAAAAGAGGGGTAACATCACCTAAAAGATGTCCTGATGTTTCCTGCACCTTTGCACCGTTTTTCAAAAGGTCGCAAAGCTGTGTAAGCTCTAAAACTGCCTTATTGTAGTCTGTTTCAGGCTCCGCAAGAGAAATATTCTGAATCAGTATAATCTTCTGACGGAAATTATCAAAGGCAATAACCTTATCGAAAAGCATCAGGTCTACATCCTTAAATTCCTCTGTATCCTGAACATTATTACGGATTGTAGGCTCGCTGTAGCCTAAGAAGTCATATGAGAAATATCCCACAAGTCCGCCTGTAAATGAAGGAAGATAATCAAATCTCGGGCTCTTGTAATCATCAAGAATCTGTCTTAAGAAATCCGAAGGATTATCTGTTTTAAGCCTTATATTTCCGGCCTTAATATTTCCGTCCACGCAGCTGATATCAAGCTTGGGATCGTAGCCTAAAAAGGTGTATCGGCCCCATTTCTCCTTCTCTGCCACTGATTCAAGCATATAGCAGTGATTAGAGATGTTTTTGAGCTTTTTTAATGCCTCAATAGGTGTACAAATATCTGAGAGGATTTCGCAGCTTACAGGAGCGACCCTGTACTCACCCTGCTTTGCTATTTTTTTGATTTCTTCAAGACTCGGTGTAAATTCCATCTTTTTCCTACCTTTCTTACTTTCATTTTCCTACTGTCATCGGCTTTATTCTGCAAAATAAAAAGTCCCTGACAGATGCTTTCTGTCAAGGACGAATAATCAATATATCCGCGGTGCCACCTTGAATTCACGTGTACGTGCGCTTAGCAAGATACTAACATATCTCCGGCAACTGACGTATGCCCTACGTTGCAGAATACTCTGTCATATATATGACATTTGACTGCACCCTCGGCGGTCCATTTGACAATCTGTATCTTACCCACTCTCAGCTCCCGGGGCTCTCTGTGAAGGCATAACTGCCGTTATCTCCGCTTCAACGGTTTACCTTATTAAATTTTCTTAATAGTAACACTATGGAACCGATATGTCAACTGTTTTTTTCGCCGCAAATCCATCCCTGTAGCTTTTTCATCAGAAGCTTTCATATCGTCCGAAGACAATTGTCCGAAAAAGCTTTTTTCAAGCTTCAGTTCTTTTAAAATGCTTCACAATTGCTATTATACCCTTAATAATCATACCTACCAGCACTGCCGCAATTATACTTCCCTCTCTCACGCCCTCGAGCCTGCCAAGGAAAATATAACAGATAGCCGCTGCCGCTATGATATATGCAATATCAAAGAAAATTTTGACGTTTGTGTATTTTCTGTTCGTAACCTGTGCAATTGCACGATTCATTGCCTCACCCGGAAGCATGGCCACATTACCCTGCAGCTGTACCCATAGGCCGAAAGCCAGAATCACACAGCTTAATATCATCATTGCAAATCTGGCCGGATACGATTCCACATTAATCCCTTCTATCAGATAGCAGGAAAAATTAGTCAGATAACCGTAAACAAATGCCAGAACCGTCTGGATAATGATTTCCACAGGCTTACACTTACTTCTCAGTATTATGACCTGAACCGCAATTTGTATCACACTGAGTACATTCAGCCAGCCGCCAAATGTGAGCAGACTGCTGACAAGCGATACCGAATACGGAATCGAGGACACCGGTGAAGTTCCCAGTCCCGCCTTTGTGGAAAAGGCCACCCCCATAGAGGCTATGAAAAGTCCTATCAAAAAGAGCATATATCTGAAAACAATATTCTTTTTCATTTTTATAACCATGCCTTATAGTTTATTTCTAAAAATCATTCAAAACACCAAACCAACCATTCACCTGCTGTTATCTAAAGAATATCACAGCTGTCTCTAAAAATCCACTTTTCTTTGCTTTACGGGCGTGCTTATCGTATTTTCGATGCAATCTGTGCCGTTCATATGATTAAGACTACCGTTCATGTCAAAAGTATTTTCAAAAAAATGCTCAGGACTTATTATACAATCACAGAAAATAAAACGATTTATAATCTTTCCCTTACGAAAGGAGTCAATGATAATGAAAGCCATATCAACGGTTAATCTCACCAAAGAATATAAAAAACTTACGGCAGTGGATTCACTCAATCTTGAAATTGAAGAAGGCGAGCTTTTTGCACTTTTAGGTGTAAACGGTGCGGGAAAAACTACCAGCATAAGGATGCTCTCCTGCCTCTCTTCACCTACCCGTGGAACTGCCCTGGTAGACGGTAAAGATGTACAAACAGATTCGTCGTCAGTAAAATCTGTCATAGGAATCTCAACTCAGGACACCGCAGTTGCGGCAAATCTTACAGTTGAAGAAAACCTCAGATTTATGGCGGGAATCACAGCTCCTTCTACGGTTGCAAAGTCTGAAATTAATGATAGGGCTGAGAAAATGATAAGTCTCTTCAATATGGAGGAGGTCAGAAACAAAAAGGCCAAGACCCTATCCGGCGGCTGGCAGCGAAAGCTTTCAATAGCTATGGCTCTTATAGGTGATCCCAAAATTCTCTATCTGGATGAGCCTACCCTGGGACTTGACGTTCTCGCCAGACGTGAGCTTTGGAAGCTAATAAATAACCTGAAAGGAAGAATTACTATCGTTCTTACCACTCACTACATGGAGGAAGCCGAAGCTCTCGCCGACAGAATCGGAATAATGATTAAGGGCAGACTTGAAGCAATAGGAACAGTCAGCGAGCTTGAAGAAATGACCGGTAAAAAAGGACTTGAAGAAGTATTCGTCTCAATTGCAGAGAAATGATTTAGCATATATCCGCAGAAAGGTATAAACTATTATGAAAAAAGCTATAGTATTCGCAAAACGTAATTTTATTGAAATGTCCAGAGACACACTCAGCTATATCTTCTGTGTCGCTTTCCCCATTGTAATGCTTGTAATTATGACACTTGTAAATGAAAGCATTCCCGCAGAGGCAGAAATGACAATCTTCAGAATCGACAATCTGGCGGGCGGCGTAGTTATCTTCGGTCAGACCTTTGTAATGCTTTTTACCGCTCTCAATGTTTCAAAAGACCGAACAGGCTCCTTCCTGATAAGAATGTTTGCTTCACCAATGAAGCCGAATGATTTTACCGCAGGCTACATTTTACCTATGCTTGCAGTTGCATTAATTCAAGCTCTTTGCATCTTCGCAGCTGCATTCATAATCTCGCTGATTACAGGCTTTACGATTAATCCGCTTGCAATATTGCTGCTTATTCCCGCAATGCTTCCCTCAGCACTTCTTTTCGCAGCCCTCGGCTTCCTCTTTGGTGCTCTCTTCAGTGAAAAGGCAGCTCCCGGACTTTGCTCAATCATAATCTCTCTGGGTTCTTTTGTAGGAGGAATCTGGTTCGATGCCGAAGCAACAGGAGGCATTCTTTTAAAGATTTGTAAATGCCTGCCCTTTATTTACTGCACAAAATCAGTCCGTGCCGCAATTACACTCGATTTATCCTTTGACAGCTTTATTTTACCCGAAATAATCGTAATTGCCTGCACCGTTGTTCTGCTTTTCCTTTCGTCATTCGCCTTCAGAAAAAGAATGAAGGCAGACCTTGCTTGACAGACTGATTTACTTTTGCAGAATTATCCCTGCGCCGGGCTTGTGGGACAGCTTTTTTTCATCTATAATGTGATACAGGAGTCAAAAGCCTATAATGCCCGTCAAGCCTGCCTGAAAGGCATCAAAGACCTTTATGACACGCTTATCAGGACGTTTGCCGGGACTTTTGATCCTGACATCATAATGTTAGCAAAATAATATCAGATGCCGAATAATCTTCAAATACGTGCACAGCTTTGCATTTAAACAGCATTCTGATAAATACGGAAAGGCATTGTTAATAAAATGAAAATCAGACCCGAAATCAACAAAATATATTCCGAACCGGAAATCCATGTCTGCAACAACGAAATGACCGACGAACTAACCGGTATTATCCGTAATCTTTCTGCTATATTTGAACAGCAGCTGAACGGAACCGACGAACGCGGCAACCACTGCCTGCTGAGTCCTTCAAATATAGTGAGCTTTTATGCCGACGGTCAAAAAATCATGGCACTTGATAATGAACAAAGCTATGTCATTCAGAAAAAGCTTTATGAACTTGAAGAGGAATTAACCGCTTCCGGCTTTATCAGGATTTCAAAGTCCGAGCTCATTAACTACAAAAAAATAAGGAAGCTCGATATGAGCTTCACAGGTACGATAAAAATCATAATGAAATCAGGCTATGAAACATACGCTTCCAGGCGAAATGTTGCAAAACTGAAGAAAATATTAGTGTGAAGAAAGGAAGGATAAAAAGCATGAAAACTATACTCCAGCGCTGCGGAATCAGCTTTACCATCTCCGCACTTTCAGGACTTATCGTAAATCTGATAATAGATGTGATAATGAACACTGTTAATCCGGGAAGCAGCTTCGTGTCAATGTCTCCTGAATTTCTTGCACTCTTCCCAAGCCCCGTTATAGCCGGCTACGTAAATATTTTACTCTATGGTATTATCGGTACTGCTTTTGCGGGAATGACTGTTATATATGAGGTTCAAAGACTGGGGCTTCTTATTCAGAGCCTGATTTACTTTTTGACTACCAGCCTTGTATGGATACCGATTACTATGTTTTTGTGGCAGCTTTACAAATATCCCCAAGCGCTTATATCTACTGTTATCGGATATTTCTTCTCATACGTAATCGTATCGATTATAAGCTATAAGCAGCTTAGACGTGATATTTCAGAGATAAACGAACGAATCTCTGCCTCGTAATTAAGCATATCCTTTGCGAGCATGATACGCTGCTTCGCCTTATCAAGATTCTGACGGTCATAGCTGATTTTGAAGTATTTGTCTCCCATCAGATAATCGGTCAGATAACGTACCGCAAGCTCCGCAGTCATACAGAAAGGACCGTAACAGAGCGTATTTATTTCATTTTCACTAAGGCTTTCTTTCACCAGCGAAAGGAAGCCTTTTGTAAATGCACGAAATTTTTCAGGATCAAAATAATGGTTTTTGTCCGCAGATACGCCACAGGCCACGGACCTTACCGCATCACCAAAGTCATGGCCCAGCAGTCCAGGCATAACAGTATCCAAATCAATGATTGCTATTGCTTCGCCGGAATTTTCATCAAATAAAACATTATTGATTTTGGTGTCATTGTGACAGACTCTAAGCGGCAGCTTATTCTGCTCGTATACAGCTGTCAGGATGCAGGCTCTGTCCTTTACTGACATAAGCCAGTCATAGCTCTCCTCAAGCTCTCTGCTTCGCCGTCCGCAGATATCCTTTCCATATGCCTCCTCTAGCAGCTCATAGCGTCTTTTGGTATTATGAAAATCCGGTATCGTGAGGTAAAGCTGCCTTTCGTCAAAATCAGCCATAATCTGCTGAAAGCGGCCAAAGGCCCTTCCTGTATTCTCGATAATATTCAAATCGTCCGTCGAAGCGAAGGTAACACCGTCAATATAGTCATATACCCGCCAGTAATCACCGTCCTCTGCCCGCCAAAAATTATATCCGTTAAGACTTTTATAGAATTTCACGGTCCCCGGCTTTGCATTCTTTTTACGCATCCATTCGCTGATAAGCGCAGCATTTTGCATAAGCTTTTCAGGCTCATCATAGGCATATCCGTTCAGTCTCTGTACTATTAACCTGCTTCTTTTTCCGTCAGCATTTTCCGTGATAACCCTGTAGGTACGATTAACATTGCCAGTCACGGGCTCTTTATATTCAATTATTCTGTTATTGATTCCAAAGGCAGCGAGTACCCTTGACAGCCCATTTTCAGTCATATTCCTTTACCCTTTCACGATTGACAATAGACAAGACCGTCCTCTTGTAAGACAGGCCTTTCAGGCCTTAGCCTTTTTATCAATCATAGAAGTAACCGTAATAACTACACCTATTGCGGACACTATTATACCTGTCATAAGCATTGTTCCGACACCGAATTCGTCCAAAAGCTTACCGCAGACCAGATTACTGAATACACCGCCAAGAGTAATCGCGCAGTTAATATATGCCTGACCCTTAACGCGGTCATTTTTCTTCATAACCTTATCCGCATAGAGAGCGGCTGTGGGGATAAATACCGCATAAGCAAAAAGCTGGAAGGACTGGCTGATATACATTCCTGCAAGTCCTGTTGAAATAAACATAATAAAGGTCTTTGCCGTAAAAGCAACCGAAGCAAAGATAAGCATTGCTTTTGTACTGATTTTCTTTAATACCAGACCGATAAAGGCCATTACCGGAAGCTCAAGGATTGCCTGAAGAAAGGTTGCATAGCCCATGTGTGTTTCATTTCCACCCAAGGAACGGATAATCTGAATCAGGAAATCATTCAGCATATTGTGGGCAAAGAAGCAGCAGGCAGAGCCAAGAAGGAAAAGCATAAACTTGGGATACTGCTTAATAAATGCAAAGAGATTGTTGTTTGCTGCCTCCTCCTTGCCGTTATCCTCTTCTGCTGTATTATCAGGCTTTTTGAAGAAGAATACCACCGCAAGCATCAAAGCCATAACTATCATGGTTACATAAAGAAGTACATTTGTACCGTTCAGCTCAACGCTCTTTCCGATAAAGGCTGAGGTTACCGCAAAGCCTGCAGAACCCATACCGCGTGCAAGGCCGAAATTAATTTTACAGCCCGCACTCTGATATTCAAAGTTCATTGCAATCATTATGGGCATATAAACGAACTGAATCGTATACATTAGTACAAATATTATCAGAATTGCTATTTTCTGAGAATTCAGAATAAGCAGTGACAAAGCACCCAAAAGCAGTAATGCCGAGGCCGCCATTACCACTATTCTGTTGGTCAGGCGTTTTGATTTATCAATGAAGCCTGCCACAACCGGCTGTCCGATTACAGACAAAATATTAGAAGCCGCAAGCGCAAAGCCTACCTGGGTATTGGTAAAGCCCTTGTCAAGAAGGAATACTCCCGCATACGCATGTATCGTGCAGAATGCCGCAAAATATAAAACATTTATCAGTGTATATCGTAAGGTCCAAAACTTTTTCACCGGAAAATCCTGCCTTTCGTGTAATAATCGCTCTTATTATATCAGTATAGTTAAAAGCATCTTTTTTCAAATGCATTATACTGTAATAATCCGGCAATTTCACTGTAAATCAATGTTTTTTGACAAACAGAAGCAGTAAATCGCCATTTTTTATCCTTTTATGTCAACATAATACAATCATATCTTATAGCCTTACCGTCCAGCGAATAGCTGGGCTTAATTCCCGCAAGATACGGTCCCTTGGCAGGTCTTTTGATAACAATTTTTCTGGGCTTTAATAAAACTGCCGCCTGAATCAGCTCTTCCTCGTCCGGACAGGGCGCCTCAAGCTGATGAAGTACCTGAAATTTCTTTTTGACAAGTGCGCTTTTTTTTCGTGCGGGAAACATCGGGTCAAGTACGATAACATCCGGCTTTGGTATTCCTCGGCATATTTCATCGTCGGGATTTTCAGCCATGGCAGTCATGACCTTAATACTGTCAGCCTCCCTAAGATGCATTCTGCCTACAATTTCACGTAGCTCCAAAATTTCTGCCGAGCGTTCAATCGTATCCCGAAGAAGTGCCGCAATTACACTGTCCCTTTCGAACAGACTAACATTAAAACCAGCCGCAGCAAGCAGCAATGAATCCTCTCCCATACCTGCCGTAGCATCAAGTACATTCAAAGTACCCTCAAAATTTTTAATCTTTACAGCCTTTACCAAGAGCTCATGGGTCAGATTATTATATTTCAGACGCGGAAGCATTTTGGTAAAATCACCGCGAAGCTGCTGCTCTCCGTCCGTTATAATCAGCCCATCCTCTGTTTTTTTCAAAAAATCATTATCCATATAATCCTATGCTCATATAAACACAGAGGGTATGCATCTATGCTTTAAATGCACCCCTCTGCCATTCACAGCTTACAATTAATAATTCTCTGCGTCAGCCTTTACATCTGACTTATCCATAGTCTTCTCTGAAGAAGCCTTATGATTTTCAGCCTTGTTCTTCTTATCTGACTTATCGCCCTTTCCCTCACCCTCAACATTCTTGGGCTTATAGGTAGGAACTATTGACTTTACCATTTCACGAACTCTGGAATCACCGGGCTCATTGATGCAGATATCATACATTTCATCAAGAGTCTTAAGAAGCTTTTCCTCATCAAGCTTAATAGGCTTTCCGATATGAATCAGCTTATTTTCAGTATCCTGAAGCCCCTCCTCGTCCATTAAAAGCTCCTCATAAAGCTTCTCTCCCGGACGAAGACCGGTAAACTTAATATCAATATCCTGATAGGGAACAAATCCCGACATTCTGATAAGGTTCTCTGCAAGGTCAAGAATCTTTACCGGCTCACCCATATCGAGTACGAAAATCTCGCCGCCCTTTGCAAAGGCTCCTGCCTGAAGAACAAGCGATACCGCCTCGGGGATAGTCATAAAGAATCTGATAATATCGGGATGCGTAACCGTTACGGGACCACCCTGCTCAATCTGACGCTTGAAAAGCGGAATAACCGAACCGTTGCTGCCTAAAACATTTCCGAAACGCACCGCAACAAAATCTGTCTTTGAACGCTTATTATAGGTCTGTACAATCATTTCACAGATACGCTTTGTGGCACCCATAATATTTGTGGGATTTACCGCCTTATCCGTTGAAATCAGTACGAACTTCTTTACGCCTGCCGCATCCGCAGCACGAACGGTCTTCAGTGTACCGAAAACATTATTCTTGATAGCCTCGTTGGGTGAAACCTCCATGAGCGGTACATGCTTATGTGCTGCCGCATGGTAAACGATTTCAGGCTTATAGGTTTCAAAAATATTCTTAATTCTGAGTGTATTACGAACTGATGCAATAAGCACCACAAGGTCCAGATCGGGATACTTGTAAAGAAGCTCCTGCTGAATGTTGTAGGCATTATTTTCATAAATATCTACGATAATAAGCTTTCCTACGCCATGATCCGCAAGCTGACGGCAAAGCTCAGAACCGATTGAACCGCCGCCACCGGTAACCATAACGGTTCTTCCGGTAACATAGCCCATAATAGAATCAAGGTCAACCTTTATCGGGTCACGACCGAGAAGGTCCTCAACCTGAACATCACGAAGCTGGCCGATATGAGCCTCTTCATTTACAATTTCACAGATTCCGGGAAGAATCTTAAGTGAACAGCCTGTTTTCTGGCAGATATTTACAATCTTGCTGACCTCCTTCTGTGAAGCTGAAGGTACGGCAATAATAATCTCTGTGATATTGTATCTTTCTACATTTTCTTCGATAGTATCACGATTTCCGACAATTCTTATGCCCTGCAGGTAGCTGCCGATTTTCTCAGATGCATCATCGATTACGCAGCGGATATTCTTATGAAGGACATCTGATGCCATAATCTCCTTAATAAGCATATTTCCTGCTTCTCCGGCACCGATAACCATGACATTGGCACCGATTTTCTTGTCAATACGCTTTCTCCGCTGAAGTCTGAGTGCTCTGTAGCCAAAACGTATTATACATGCCTCTGCAATTAGCAGGAAACAGTAAATACAGTAAACACTTCGTGGCATACGCCAGATATAACCGTCCGCACCGTTGCCTACATAATAGCTGAGCACAAAATTAATAAGTGTAGAAACTCCCGAAGCCAGAACAATATGCTCCAGCTCAGTTACGCTAACATAATCCCATAAACTGTTGTAAAGTCTGAAAATTCCAAATACGACAATTGTAATGGCAACTGCAAAAGGCAGATACCGCCACATATTCTCCATATACGGATCCTGAATTTCATCAATACTAAGGTCGAATCTAAGCAGTAATCCGAGAAATGATGCAGCACACACCGCACACATATCAAGGAAAACCAGAAATAATTTACGAATGACCTTCACGAGCTCATTCCCTCCCTATAATCTATCATCATTTTACCTTACACCTTACCGCCATAAAAGCAAAGCTGCCAAAATGCCCGAGTAGTCTGTAGGTGTAATTGCTATTTGCCTGTCTGAATCTTTACAAAAATAAGCTGTAGCTTTATGATTTGACCATAAAACAACAGCTTATATTATAATTGTTTGCCTATAGAAATGCAAGGCTTATAAGTTACCATAAAAAAAGTTCACAAAGTTGTTGCATTTGTACAAGTTGCTGTGAAAAATTCATTATCATACTATCCTTCTCAGCCCCGGTATCTTCCTCATGAGCCATGCTCCGACGAAGGAAACACAAAAATCAAGAATTATAAATACAGGTATAAGGATATATCCGCCCGCCATCAGGGGTGTAAAGCCAAGCATCTTGTAGCATAAATTCAGAAAAACGGTGTGAATAAGATAAATTCCGAAAATGTACTCTCTCATAAATCCGCAAAATACGCTAATTCCCGAATTTGCAGACTTTGCTTTATCTTCTGCCTTACTGCAGCTCATTCTGATCAATTCATAAATAACTATAGCCCAAATTACGATTATCGGTGAGGAATACGATATATCGATTTTCTCGGAACCGGTTATCAATACCACGCACAGAAGCGGAAGCAATACGGCAAGCTTAACCAGACTTCCCTTCATCTCCTCCGTAAAAGGCGATTTTTTCCTTAAATAATAGCCCAGAATATAGTACGTGACATAGACTCCCTTAAACGGAAAATTTATTTTCATATGAATTCCGGTAATCGACAGCACGGCCGGCAATATACTTGTCATTATTAAAAGCAGCAATACCGCATAATCCATCAGCTCATCATCCGCCTTTGCAACAAAGGCTCTTAATATCGGCAGTGCCAGATAAAGCCCTATTATTACATACATGTACCAGAGATGTGCCCAGGACTTTCCGGCAAGAACTCTTTTAAAGGCCGTCACGAAAAGTGTAAGCAGATTACCGCTCTCATGTTTTACAAGCATCTCTCCCAGGGCAAATACCATTCCAAAAAGAATTAGTGCAAGCACCATTCTTTTCAGATATTTCTCGAATAACTTTTTTATACTGATATCCTTTTCCGGGTCAAGCATCAATGCTCCGGATACCATTAAAAACAGGGGAACTCCTATTGTTCCGACTGCCTTGACCGCCGAATAAATCTGTCCCTGGCGCATTCCCATCTCGCGTGCAAAATTATCCGAAACACCTGAAACGGTGTGGACCACGATTACCGCGATTATTCCTATAAAACGTAATATATCAAGATATCCTGTTGACGCATTAGTATCTTTTTTCATGTTAATCTCCATTTCTTTTCGCCCTTATCCCATCAACCAATCACCGTTTGGCGTAAAAAGCGTTCACCTAACGGCCGGACTGCAGGCTATAAATAATTATATCGAATCGCCTGCGTTTTTTCCATAAAAATCTTATATTCCGACAATTAATTTAATATAGTCAGATACTATCTTTATCTTGACTTTTTCGTCTTTCATCATTTATTATAAAAGCGTAGGTTTTAAAAACCGTTTTCCGGTTCCGCTTCGGCGGATTAGAGGGAAGTTTGGTGAAAATCCATCGCAACCATCATTACCGTATAGTCGGAATACTCACCGGAAGAAAAGGCATTCAGCATTTTTGGATATGAAAGGTGCGCCGCAAATATCATTTTTGTTTTCAGCATTAACGGATTATTGCGCCCTTTTATCGGATGATAGAAGGGCTTTTTTCTCTTTTTGCTGCTTACTAATTTCAAATGAACATTTGCTACCATGCCCAAAGCCATGCTTACCGGAAAGGCAGGATATGATTATGGCTGTAAATGACAGGGAACGGTCTATTGAATTACTCAGGGAAAAACAAAAATTAATATTTGAATCGGGTGAAAACCGTCTTTTGAAACGTTCTGATTTTACTGCAGATGAAGTAATGACCATTAAGGCTCATTTAGGACCCTGGCCACGTGCGCTTGAAGCGGCCGGACTAAAGCCCGAAAGAGACGATGACCACAAAAACCGTCTGCTTGAAAAGAGAATCCGTGCCAAAAGAAGACGTACCGCAGCAAAGCATCCGAAAAATGCAAATATTATTTAATTATAAGGAGGATGACTGTCTGTAAACGGTGATGCGTCGAACAACAGTCAAAAAAAGATGAAAAAAGTTTTTGCTTATTTAGCAGCTCTTGCATTATGCTTTAGCGTATGCACAACTGCCGCAGTCAAGGCCGAGGATTCAGCAAATGTTTATGTAACTATTTCTGATTCAACCGGTGCATTTCAGGTAACGGCAGAATCTGTAGCCGTAAGTGATATCGACGGCGACGGTGCTCTTACAATCAATGATGCACTCTACTGTGCTCATGAGAGCTTCTATGAGGGCGGCGCAGAAGCCGGATACAGCTCATATACAGGCGACTACGGTCTGAGCCTTGGCAAGCTCTGGGGTGACGAGAGCGGCTCTTTCGGCTACTATGTAAATAATGCTTCAGCATGGAGTCTTGCGGATCCCGTAGCTGAAGGCGATAAGGTAAATGCCTTCATTTACCAGGACCAGACAGCGTGGTCAGATATGTACACATTCTTTGATGTTAGTGAAGCAGACAGCGATGCAGACGGAAATGTAACTCTCACACTTACCGGCTGCGGCTTTGATGAGAACTGGAATCCCATCAGTGTTCCCGTTGAAAGTGCACAGATTAGTGTTAACGGCGAAGTTACCGATATTTTTACAGATGAGAACGGCACAGCAGTTATCCCTCTTTTCACAAACGGAATTAACGTTATCAGCGCAAGAACTGCCGCTACTCCCATCGTTCCCCCTGTATGCCTTGTAAATGCCCAGATTGCTGAAATATCTGATAACAGTGACACAGACGTTCCCGAGACTGCAAAGCCCGTTGCAGAAGAGCTCCCTGAAACACTTCCTCAGACAGGTCTTGTTTCTTCATTCTTATTCGTAGCTCTCGGCACAGCCCTTGTCGGCAGCGGCGCAGGTGTTGTTGCAAAGAACAAGAAAAACTGATTAAATGAAAAAACTGATTAAATTTTTATCTTTTTCACTAGTGCTCCTTTTCGGGAGCATTAGTGCTTTTAGCGGTAAAAGCTATTCTTCTGCCGCTGTTTTACCTCAAGCAGAACTTAAGCAGGAAGTTAATACTCTTATAAACGGAATTCTGGATTATTGTCTTAATGAAAATAAATCAGACTCTCTTCAGGATTATATAGATAACGTTCTCGCAGAAAATGTCGGCGGTAGCGCCGAATGGTATATTCAGGCCCTCCTCTCCTACGAGGATAGCTTCAGTGATAATCCCGCAGGCAGGCCTATGGGCTTTGAGCCCCTTAACTACGAAAAATACAAGACTTCGCTGTTTAACTACCTTGAAACTAATGATTTTAAATCAGCCGTTACCCGGGAAAAATGTGCGATGGTTTTGATGAAGCTTCATAATCACGGATACGCAAATGAAGCTGACATAGAAATGGCTCATAAGGTCCTCGATGAAAGCTGTGGCAAGCTGGGCGTAATGAGCTATATTTACGGCTTACATCTGGCTAATGAAATATTTAGTGCTCATTCAGAGACTGATGCCTCTTTTGATATTAATCCTGACAGTATTATTTCTGAGCTTAAGGCTCTTCAAAAGGACGATGGCGGCTGGGCAATCAACGGCCAATACGGTGATGTCGATGTAACAGCTATGGCTCTTCAGGCACTTGCACCGCATAAAGATAATTATCCTGAAATGATTGGAGCGGCCATCGCTTTTCTTTCTTCCCATCAGCAGCCGACAGGTGATTTTGCAAGCTACGGAAGCAATAACGCAGAAAGTACCGCCCAGACTATACAGGCATTATCGCTGCTGGAAATTGATATCTGTAACGATAGCCGTTTCATAAAGAACACTAATACCGCTTTAGACGGATTAAGGCTCTATCTTCTGCCGGACGGCAGCTTCTGTCATCTGAGCGGCAGTCCGACTAATGCTACCGCTACCGTGCAAAGCCTATATGCACTTGCGGACTATTATAAGCTTTTATCTAAAATTCCAGAAGCAGCCGCGCCAGAAACCGCCGCGCCAGAGACAGCGGAGCCTGACGAAAGTAAAGAGCCTGGAAAAAATGAGCCGGTAACCCCGTCCCAAAAAAATGAGCCGGTGACCCCGTCCCCAAGAGACCACGAGACCGAAAGAAATGAGCCAACGACCCCGTCCCCAAGAGACCAAAAGCTTTCCAAGGGCTCATACAAGCCTGTTGCAATTATTATAATTGCCGTATTGTTTGTCGTTTCATGTATTGTGATACTTATAAAAAACACTAACCCTCTGCATAAGAAGAAAAGGCTTCAGGCTGTTATTTTTGCCGCTGTGCTGGCGGCCGCAGCTATAATTATTGTTTTATTCACGGATTTCTCTACAAAGGACAGCTACTATAAAGCGGAGGCGGATATTAGTGCAGTTGCCGATACCGTGACTATGAGTATTCGCTGCGACAATATTTTAAAAACAGATAATCCCGGAACCTATACCAAAAACGAAGACAAGGGCTGTATCCTTGAGACAACAAGCTTCGAGTTTTTTGAGGGTGAGACCGTATATCAGTTACTCATAGAAGCTGCAAGAGCCGGAAAAATAACCGTTTACCATACCGGCGGCGAGGAAATGGCATATATCGTGGCAATTAACAACCTGAAGGAATTTGACTACGGAGACCTTTCCGGATGGATATATACGGTTAACGGAGTCCAGGCCCGTGTAGGCTGCGGCAGCTATATTTTATCTGCCGGTGATGTTGTAGAATGGCACTACACACTTGACCTTGGTCATGATATTCCATAAAAATAATTAAGGAGGTCCTGCATGCACAGCTTTGAAGATTATAATCCACTTGTTCTGCTGCTTTATAATTTGACCGTTGCAGCACTTGCATTTTTCTGTAAAAGCCTGATAATTGCAGGGCTCTTCCTGCTTGCCGCGATGCTGCATTTTTCCCTTCGCCCCGGCAAAAACAAGTTAAAAAGCAATATTTTTTATATTTCCTTCGGAATAATTCTTGCCCTCATAAATCCGCTCTTTAACCACATGGGATCGAGCATACTCTTTTTTATGAATGATAATCCTGTTACTCTCGAAGCCCTTATTTACGGTATCTACTCAGCGACAATGATAGTTGCGATATTATATCTGTTCCGGGTATTTTCACAAATAATGACGAGTGATAGAATAATCTACATGCTGGGCAAAATATCCGGTCGTGCGGCAGTTATGTTCTCGATGACCCTGCGCTACATACCGCTTCTAAGAAGCTACGCCGCAGAATCAAAAACCGCCGGAACCGCCCTTGGCCTCTGCAGTGAGGACGGCATCTTTGATAAAATCAAAAGCCGTCTGAATATCTACTCTATAGTGATGACTCGTTCACTTGAAAACGGAATCATCACCGCTGACAGTATGACCGCACGCGGATACGGAACGGGCAAGCGCAGCAGCTTTTCCCCCATTCGTTTCAGAATATCCGATTTGCTGTTTCTTCTTTTAACCCTGGCCCTGTCAGGCGTTATTATTGCCGGTATTTTATCAGACGCCGTTTCGGCAGACTTCTATCCCGAATATATTCTTCCCGAAAGAAGTCTTATGTCGGTTATTTCAGTTATTTCCGCTGCTGTACTGGCTTTTCTTCCGTTATCCGCAGAACTGATAGCCAAAGCAGTTATTAATCACAGAATTAATTCAAGGTTCAGAAGTTCTTCAAAAGACGCAGATTGATTTAGCTAAAAGATGTCGGCAGAAAGGCATGATTATAAATATGGAACAGATTAAAGTTGAAAACCTGACATTTAAATATCCGCTTTCTCCAAAGCCTGCATTAACAGATATTAATCTGACCATCAATGAAGGTGAATTTGTTGTGCTCTGCGGCGCCACCGGAAGCGGCAAGTCTACTCTTCTACGGCTTTTAAAGCAGGAAATATCGCCTCGCGGTGAAATGAGCGGTAAAGTACACCTTCTGGGTAATGATGAGCTTACGATACGTGAATCGGCCCAAAAGATAGGCTTCGTGGTTCAGAATCCCGCAGAACAGCTTGTCACGGACAAGGTATGGCATGAGCTTGCCTTCGGCCTCGAGAATCTGGGCTGTCCGCCTAAAATCATTGCAGGCCGAATTGCGGAGATTGCAGGCTATTTTGGAATTGAGGAATGGTATGAGCGCCCGGTTGCAGAGCTTTCGGGCGGCCAGCAGCAGCTTTTGAATCTGGCAGCGGTTATGACCATGAATCCTGAAATTCTTATTCTTGATGAACCCTCCGCCCAGCTCGACCCCATCGCTGCTTCTGAATTCTTTACGACTTTAAAAAAGCTCAATAATGATTTTGCCATGACCATTATTATAGCCGAGCACAGACTTGAGGAGCTTATTCCGATATCCGACAGACTTATCATTATGGAAAACGGAAAAATAAAGGCCAACGACAGTCCCGAAAAGGTTATTTCATTAATTGATAAATCCGATAATATCTTCTCTGCCGTTCCGGCTGCTTCAAGGCTCTTTATCGCCCTTAACGGCAATGCACTTATGCAGAAATGTCCCCTGACAATACGTGAAGGCCGCGATTTTATCAGAAGAAACTATTCAAATGCCGTGCAGCCCGCTCCCTGTCACGAATATTCACATTCAAAAAACGCTGCTTTGTCCTTCAAAAATGTATTTTTCCGCTACGAAAGAGATTCGAAGGATATATTAAAGGATGCCGATATATGCATTTACCAGAATGAAATATACAGTATACTCGGCGGAAACGGTTCCGGAAAAAGCACGCTTTTAAAGCTGGCATCAGGGATACTAAAGCCTTACAGCGGTACGATAAAGGTTTTTGATAAAAAAATAAAGGACTATAAAGGAAAATCGCTTTATACCGATACACTGTCTTTGCTTCCGCAGAATGTACAGTCACTTTTTTCACATAACAGCGTTCGCGAGGAATTGGCAGATGAAGACTCGTACAAAAATCTTCCCTTTGATATAACAGGACTTTTGGATAGTCATCCCTATGATCTCTCCGGAGGTGAGCAACAGCTTCTGGCCCTCGCCAAAGTACTCGAAAAGCATCCCCGTATTCTGCTGATGGATGAACCAACTAAGGGACTTGACGCCGAAAAAAAGGCAGCGCTTGGCCGGATTTTAAAGGAATTAAAATCAAAAGGAAGCACCATAGTGATTGTCAGCCATGATGTGGAATTTTCGGCCGTGTATTCCGACCGCTGCGGACTTTTCTTTAACGGGGGAATCATAACAGAAAATACTCCCGAGCTTTTCTTTAGTGAAAATAAATACTATACGACAGCTGCGGCACGAATGAGCAGCGGTTATTACGAAAGAACCGTAACGCTTGACGCTCTGCAGGATATTATTAATAAAAACCGTAACTGACAAAATCAGAGGACATACCATACCTTCTCTGATTTCTAATAATTACACCGAAATGGAAGCTGCTATATGAAAAAGGATATAAAATTATCTGAATACCGTAGAAGAACCGCCTCATCACGCCGCATCGTGGTTACAGCCATCATGATTGCCCTCAGCGTGACAGGACGTTTTATACCCTTTTTTAAGCCTATTACCGCCATTACCGTTATTTCCGCAGTATATCTCGGACCCATTACAGGCTTTACGGTCGGTGCAATGTCAGCTCTTATTTCAAACTTCTTTTTCGGTCAGGGACCATGGACCCTTTTTCAGATGCTTGCATGGGGCATCCTCGGTCTGATTGCAGGCTTTATGCCGGAAATTCTCAAAAAAAACCGGATAGCACTTGCCATATACGGCGTACTATCCGGAATCGCTTTTTCATTTATAATGGATATCTGGTCTGTGCTTTGGTACAACAGAGGCTTTGATTTTGAGCTCTACAAAGCTGCTCTGATTACTGCCGTCCCCTACACAGTCCTTTACTGTATATCCAATCTGATATTCCTTCTTTTACTTGCCAAACCCTTCGGCGACAAGCTCACAAGAATTAAAATCAAATACGGATTATGAAAGTACATTTACCTCTTCTGACTGTCCAACAATCCAGAAGCCGTAATAACCGCACTCCTGAAGCTTATTAAGGAACTTAGAGGTCTTCTTGGGCATCTCGAAGCTGCATACGTCATACTCAGCTCTGAGCTCATTTGCCTTTGCGGCACCCGAAGCATAATCCTCTTTATTGTAAAGAACCGCTACCTTCTTTGCCTTCTCGGGAATCTCAAAACCGCTCTCGGAAAGAATTGAGAAAATTCTCTCAAAACCGATAGAGAAGCCTACTGCAGGTACAGACTGTCCGATAAACTTTCCGATAAGATTATCATATCTTCCGCCACCGCTGATAGCGCCACGGAACTTTGTGCTCTCAACCTCAAATACTGTACCTGTATAATAGCCCTGACCTCTTACCAGTGAAAGGTCGAATTCTACCTCAAATGAATCCCCTGTTACAGCCTTTACCGTGTTGATGATATACTTAAGATTCTCAACGGGTGCGGTGTCCTCGCAGAGCTCTGACATCTTATCAAGAGTGAAGGGACGCTGCTCAAGAACCTTCATAAGGCTTTCAATCGCTTCCTTGCTGAATTCCTTCTCCGTAAGCTCCTCGCTTACACCCTCCGGTCCGATTTTATCCAGCTTATCAAATGAAATACATACACTGTCAAGCTGGTCTGCTTCAAAACCGCACTTTAAAAGCATACCCTTTAAAAGTCGTCTGTCGTTGATTTTAATCTTGAAATCCTTTAAGGAGATTGCCTGAAGTGCCTGCGCTGTAACACAGATAAGCTCAACCTCGCAGTTAGCCGAATCAGAACCGAGAATGTCAATATCACACTGTACAAACTCTCTGAGTCTGCCCTTCTGGGGACGCTCAGCTCTGTATACCTTATCAATCTGAATACACTTCATGGGTGAAGGAAGCTTATCCTTATTTCCCGCATAATAACGGGTAAGAGGAAGTGTAAGGTCATAACGCAGACCTAAATCTGAAAGCTCCTTTTCATTACCGCTCTCAAGAGCCTTCTCAAGCTTCTCGCCTCTCTTTAAAATCTTGAAAATGAGATTTAAATTGTCACCGCCGTCACTCTTATCAAGATTTTCAATATCCTCGATAGCGGGAGTCATAATTCTTCTGAAACCGTTCTTCTCATAAACCTTAAGAATTGTAGACTGAAGATAATCTCTCAGCTCCACCTCTGAAGGCAGATAATCATTTGTACCCTTAACTGATGAAATTTTCATTTTATACCATACCTTTCCCTGCCAAATATGCCGGCAGTCTCAGATTTATCTGCATTTTTTCAAAACACGGATAATATTTTATCATTTATTTGATAAAATGGCAATTCAAATTTTCAAAAGCTCACAAGTCCCCCGCTTGACATTCACTGCAATAAATGCTATGCTAATTTGCGAATCATTCGCAAATGTATTAAAAGTAATTAAGATGAAAGGCCCGGTTACCAATATGCCAAAATATGTTACAAAGCAGCGCACACAGCTGTTGGATTTTTTTGAACATAATCATGACTGCCTGCATACGGCCAGAGAAATAGCCGAGCAGATGGCAGATGATAATATAAGTGTAAGTGCCATTTACCGCAATCTGGCAGATTTGGAGGCCGAAGGAAAGCTCAGAAAGGCAACGCGCCCCGGAGTCCGCGATGTATATTACCAGTACATCGACGCGGATGCCTGCCGAAACCAGCTTCATCTCTCCTGTGAAAAATGCGGAAAAACCTTCCACGCCAGTGAAGCGGTAAGCTCCGAGCTTTTAAATATTCTCTCGAAATGCGATTCCTTCGCTGTAGACAAAAGCACCACGGTATTATACGGCTTATGCAAGGACTGCCGATAAAACAGAAAGGCCTCAAAAATCATGATTATTAAAAGTAAAAAATATATTTTCAAAAGCATCCTTCTTATTATGATACTCTGTCTTATATGCCCTGTTTTTGCAGGCTGCAGCAGCAGTCGTGAAAAAATCCGCGAAAACAGTAAGCTTAAGATTGTTACCACCCTCTTCCCCGAATACGACTGGGTTCGAAATATCGTAGGTAATTCAAACAGATTTGATATACAGCTTCTGGTAGACAGCGGTGTTGATATGCACAGCTATCAGCCTACTGCCGACGATATTATCACAATTTCTACCTGTGATCTCTTCATCTACAACGGCGGTGAATCCGACAGCTGGGTTAAGGATATTATCAGCTCGGCAGGAAATAAGAATCTTGTGGTAATAGATTTGATGAGTACACTCGGCGGCAAATTAAAGAAAGAAGAAGACGTAGAAGGAATGCAGACTGAAGAAGACGGCGATGAAAAAGAATATGACGAGCACATCTGGCTCTCAGCCAAAAATGCCAAGCTTCTCTGTTCTTCGATAAAGGATGCTCTTTCAATGCTTGATAAAAAGAACGAAGCAGCTTATGCGGCAAATCTTGAAGCCTACAGCAAAAAGCTTGATGAATTAGACAATGACTATGCAAAAGCAATTAAGGAAAGTAAACATGACACCTTAATTTTTGCAGACCGTTTTCCCTTCAGATATTTGACTGACGATTACGGTCTCAAATACTTTGCCGCTTTTTCAGGCTGCAGCGCAGAATGCGAGGCAAGCTTTGAAACAGTTAGCTTCCTTGCTCAGAAGCTGGATGAACTGGGCATTTCAAAGCTCTTAGTCCTTGAAAACGCCTCTCCCTCACTTGCTGACACCATCATTTCCAGCAGCAGCTCAAAAAATGCGACCGTACTTACCATTAATTCAATGCAGTCGGTCACCAAAGAAGATATTGCCAAAAATATCAGCTACATTGAGCTTATGAAGGCCAATCTGGAGAACATAAAACAGGCTCTTAACTAA
The DNA here is from genome assembly GCA_024403355.1 of Lachnospiraceae bacterium. Taxonomy (GTDB): domain Bacteria; phylum Bacillota; class Clostridia; order Lachnospirales; family Lachnospiraceae; genus RUG11977. The sequence goes on along the minus strand of JAKSRW010000019.1, from coordinate 8,174 downwards.
TGTCTGTCATCACTTTTTTTAGGAAGGTACGGTTACTGAAATGACCGATTTATTTGATAAACTGGGATACTATTTCGAATTTCCATTTGTACGCTATGCTATGATTGTAGGCGTTTTAATAGCTCTGTGTTCATCACTTTTAGGTGTTACACTTGTTTTGAAACGCTTTTCATTTATCGGAGACGGACTCTCACATGTAGCCTTTGGTGCCATTGCAATCGCGAGCGTATTAAAGCTGACAAACAGCATGCCTGTGGTTCTTGTGATTACAGTGCTCAGTGCGGTTTTACTCCTTCGTACCGGTCAGAACACCAAAATAAAAGGTGATGCGGCCGTTGCCATTATTTCAGTAGGGGCACTAGCCATCGGATATATGCTTATGAATATCTTCTCGACTTCCTCAAATCTGTCGGGAGATATCTGTACTACTCTTTTTGGTTCAACCTCAATACTTACACTCTCGACCACGGATGTAACACTCTGTATCATCCTCTCGATAGTGGTTGTTCTGATGTTTGTTTTCTTCTACCCCAGAATCTTTGCAGTAACCTTTGATGAAAGCTTCTCAAGAGCAGTCGGAACACATACAAACATCTACAATTTAATGATAGCCTGCGTTGTTGCAGTTATTATCGTACTTGCCATGAATCTGGTCGGCTCTCTGCTTACCTCTGCGCTGATTATTTTCCCCGCACTTTCCGCAATGCGTGTATTTAAAAGCTTCAAGGCCGTGACCGTATGCTCTGCATGCTTTGCCGTAATCTGTGCATTTTTAGGTATCATTATCGCAATTCTGACAAGCACTCCCGTCGGCTCAACTATCGTCACCGTTGATATTGCAGGCTTTATAGGCTTTATCCTTGCAGGAAAGATTATGAAGCGTTAAATCACATAACAAAGAGAAATAACCATATAAAAAAGATACCCCACCGGTCAAGCTGATGAGGTATCTTTTTTATTTTTCATTTAATTATTTTCTTTGAATCTACTACAACTATATCTTTTTCCTTTATTATCAGGTCTCCGACCGGAATAAGCTTGAGTTCCTCCCTTATTACAAGCAGAATTCGAAGGGTTCCTACCTGCTCTATCTCTTCTATTGTCTTTCCGCAGATTTCATCATCTGCCCTGACAAGTATCTCACCGATTTCAGAGATATCCGCATATTTCTTGCCTGCGCTGTTTCTGTATGAATATTGCTCTACAAAACCGGCACTTATAATACCTGTCGGAATAGCCACAAGTCCCACACCGAGGAATGCGATTATCATACCCATAATCTTACCGGCTGTGGTAATGGGATACAAATCTCCGTAGCCTACCGTCAGAAGCGTTGACATACTCCACCACATTCCCGAGAATGCATTCTGGAATACATCCGGCTGGGCATCATGCTCAACCGAATAAATTCCCATTGATGAAGCAAGCATGATAATCAAAATAATCAGAACCGAGGATGCTATCTGCTTCCATTTTTCATGCAGTACGATAGTAATAATATTAAAGGAATCATACTGAGCATTAATTCTGAACAGGTGGAAAATACGGATAACCCTGAGCATTCTGAACGCTACAAAGCCCAAAAGCGGAACCAGGGGCAGAATAGTCAAAAGGTCAACCACACCGTCAAAGGAACGTAAAAAGTGAAGTCTGGCCTTCCACGGCTTCTCATCAGGATACAAAAAATCCGCAGTTATGATTCTCATCAGATATTCAATAATGAAAAATCCTACCGTAACATATTCCACAATCTGTAAAACAGTAGCAAGTGATGACAGACTGTCGAAGGTCATCATGAATGTGGCTATTATGTTGAGAATGATAATAAATACGATAAAATAGTCGCAGAATCGGCTGATAAAATCTTCCCTGCTGCCTATTTTGATTATTTCAAAAATTCGTTTTCTCACTTAATCGGAATTCCTTTCGTTTTAGTTCAGACCCTTTGCTTTGCTAAGAGTAATACCATTATCTCCCAAGGGAATCGCATGGTCAAGACCTACGAATTTCCCTCCCTCCTGCCAGAGAACCTCTTTAACAAACTTATATTTTTCACTGTCCCAGCTTTTAAAATCATCAAGAAGCAGTCCGCCGGTATCTCCTGAATTGGCATTAAGGCACCAGAAGGTATGATTCAGATGATATTTACCGATAAGAGTCCTCATATGGGTCATCCAGGTAATATTGGGTTTGGTCATAAATCCGCCCCACTCACCGATAAGCAGCGGAGCTATATTTTTCTCATAGATATAAAACCAGTTGTCATGCCAGCAGTCCTTCATGAGACTGTCATAATTATATGATCCCTTGAACCAGGGCTGTTCAAATACGGTCGGACCGTAATCATGAGGTGAGTATACCAGCTTATTCTGATATTTTCCAAGGTCAATGGGATAATCCGCAACGGCTCTCAGATTACCGCCCCACCAGTTGAAATAATAATCCTTATCATTTGTTGAATGATAGTCGGAATTTTTCTTAAGATCAACAGGATATATTTCGGTACCCTCGACCATTATAAGCACGTTCGGATTCTTTGCCAGTATTTTTTTAGCCGCAGTCTCAGCAACATATTTCCAGTTATTATTCTTCTTTGAATCATTCCAGATAGCTGCGCCGTCACCCTCATAGGGCTTACCGTGAGGCTCATTTTTCAGGTCAAAGGCGATAATTGTATCATTATTCTTATAACGGTCAGCCATCCATTCCAATGCCCTGTAATAGTCGTTTATTGTAACCTTAGAGGTGTACCAGAGGTTTACATTATGACCTGAAGCATTTGTTTCCGCAGAATGAATATCAGGCATTACCTTTATACCGCTCGCTTCTGCCAGACTAAGGAAATAATCAAATATTTCCAGGCTGTTCATGCTGTTCATTGCCGAATTATAGGCATTATTATAATTTGCCTGAGGATAGCTGCCATCTGCCCACTGATTTATCAGTTCTGCCGAAATAGGCACTCTGATAAGGTTAAAGCCATGGTCAGCGATGGCCTTTACGGTCGGTTCCAGCTGTGAATTCCAAAGTCCGTCAAAGGTATTTGTTCCGGTGTTATAGCCAAACCAGTTAAGTCCCGTAAGCCATACCTGCTTACCGTTCTTATCCAGAATCCTTCTGCCGTCGGTATGAAGCCAGTCATCACCCTGAACTGCCTTTTCGCTTCTTTTAAGAAGCTCATTTACATTCAGGTTATCAGAATTACGGTCTGTGGCGTCATTTCCTGTATTGTCATTGCTGCCCGAATTGCCGTTTTTGTCTAAGTTATTCCCGCCGCCCGGATTTCCGTTATTTACAGGATTATTATTCTGGTTATTCTGGTCCACCTTACCTGTTTTGATGACCATATCATGTCCGTTGAGAGTGGCAGAGCTTATCTTAATATTTTTCCCTTTAATACCGAGATTTCCGCCAAATACTACTGTTCCGCCCGCATATATATCGGCATTGTAGCCTGCGTCGGTAACCGTCAGCCTGCTTCCGCTCGAGCTGAAGCTTCCGTTCCAGCCCTCGATATTATTGAAGCCCTCAATATTCATTACCAGCTTCCAGCCGCTTACGGTCGATGAGCTTCCGTTTGTGATGGCGAACTGAGTGCCAAACATAGTCACATCGCCATTCTGCCAGGAATTATCCGACGAATATGTAAGTGTATAGACTTCCTTCTTTGCAGAGTCATCCGTTTTACCCGAAGCTGACTTGTCTGATCCGTTATTATCCTTTTCAGTCTTAGCTCCGGTGTTTTTATCGTTTCCGGATTTATCTGTTCCTGCCTTATCTCCTGTAGTTTTATCGGTTCCGGTATTGTCTGTTACTGATTTATCTCCTGTATTACTGTCATTTCCGCTTTTGTCAGCTCCTGATTTATCTCCTGTATTACTATCATTTCCGTTTTTGTCTGTTCCCGTTTTGTCTCCTGTATAGTTATCAGCTCCGAATTTGTCAGTTCCGGTTTTATCTCCTGTATTACTGTCATTTCCGGTTTTGTCGCTTCCTCCTTCATCAGCAGAAATACCGGCGGAATCAGAAGTTACGGAATCATTTTTCTCTGAATTATCAGCATCTGCACCCACATTACCGCCATCATCGGTCACTGTATTATCACTAGCATCTGTACTGTCAATAGCTCCTGTATTATCATTCGCATCCGTACCTTCACTGTCATCCGCATTCCCTGACACGTCGGCTCCGTCATTATTATCTGTCTTTCCTTCTGCATCAGTTTCCGCAGCTGCATCAGTATTTTCAGCCGGATTCGATGCCTCCGTAGGGTTACGTTCTCCTGATTCGGCAGCTGTTCCTTCATTTTCTGCTTCTGCGTCTAATCCATCAGCATTTACTTCTGCCGCTCCGGCTTCTTCCGTCTTTTCAGCTGAAGCATTCAAGCTCCCATTAACTTTATTACCAGTCTCAGTCATAACAAGCTTTTCGCTGTCTGCCTGATTCGAATTATCAGATGGTCTGTTTATAAGATATCCGATAAGAATACCTACCGCCAGCACTGCCAAAAGTGCCAAAACCATAATCACAGAATTCTTTTTACCCATCAGAGTAGCAAACTCCTTTCTTCCGTAAACAAACAATTACGGGATAACATATTAACATTTATCTCATTTATGTTGAACATTACAATATTTTTATATATAATAAATCTAATCCATATGCTGACTTCGCAATCAGTATTGGTTTTAAATACGAAAAGGAAATCAAAACCATGAAAAAATCAACAGTAATTATTATACCCCAAAAGGAATATAATGAAAACATAATTTACAAAAAATTATCCGCCGCTATTGACAGCCTCGGCGGATTAGGCAATTTTGTAAAAAAAGAGGACAATATTCTGGTAAAGCCTAACTTTCTGTCCCCTTCTGAAGCGGACAGCAGCACGGTAACACATCCCGAGGTTATCCGTGCGGTAGTTCACCTGCTCTCCGATTTTGGCTGCAATAATGTAAAATACGGCGATTCTCCCGGACATGGAACCTGTAAGGCCGCCGCAGACAAGCTCGGACTTACTCCTGAGAATACCTTTGGTGCAAAGCTCACTCCCATGAATGAGGAGCATTATACCGAATTCGCCGATGGAATGACCGCCAAGGAATTTCATTTTACCAAAGAAGTTGTCGAGGCCGATGCGATTATCAATGTCTGCAAAATGAAGACTCACGCACTTGAAACCATCACAGGTGCGGTAAAGAATGTATACGGCTATATATGCGGTCTGAAAAAGGCTGCAGGACACGTAAAGTATCCTAACGCCAGCGTATTCGCCAGAATGCTGGCCGATATACACCGCTGCACAAATACCAGTCTGCACATTATGGACGGTATCGTAGCCATGGAAGGCAATGGTCCCGGATCGGGCACCCCCACTCCCATGAATGTGATTCTGGTATCCTCAGACCCTGTCGCCGTGGATACTGTCTTCTGTCATCTGGTAGACGTAAACCCTGAACTAATCCCTACAAATGCCCAGGGTGCAGCGATGGGAATCGGCACCATGAATGCCGACGAAATAGAGCTTCGCATAATTGAAGAGGCTGAAAGCGGAAGCTACCGGGCTGCTCCTGCAGAATTAAGTGCAATTGTTTCAGAATTCGGTAATCCCGAGTATGATGTAGACCGTGTCAAAAAGAAAAAAACATTCCTCTCCCGCTTTTCAAGCTTTATGACAGGCTTCCAGAGAAAGCCCTACATTGACGGAAAGGAATGTATTAAGTGCGGTATCTGCGTAAATCACTGCCCCGTTCCCGGTAAAGCGGTCGATTTTACAAACGGCAAGGATAAGCCTCCCGTATATGATTACAACAAATGTATCCGCTGCTACTGCTGCCAGGAAATGTGCCCTAAAAGCGCAATAAAGGTTAAGGGTTCAAAGAGACGTAAAAGCTGACATTGCGTATTTTTCTATCAATTCAGCCACGCCATCCTCATCATTTGTATGCGCGGTGACAGCATCTGCTGCTTTTTTGGTTTTATCATTTGCGTTTGCCATAGCAACTCCCAGACCGGCAAACTCCAGCATACATATATCATTTTCGGCATCCCCGACAGCAATCACACGCTCAGAAGGGATGCCGTATTTTTCACAGGCCTTTTCCAAAACGATTGCTTTAGATACCTTTTTATTGAAAAATTCCAGAAACATCGGCTCCGATGTGCATACCCTGACACTGTTAAACAGAGTCTCCGGTGTAATCTCTGCAAGCTCCTTCGCCCGTTTTTCCGTAACATACCAGAGAATCTTTGTTATTCCCTTTTTAAGCAGAGCCTCGTAATCACCGTCCGGTATCTCCTGCGGATTGGTATGAGCAAAACGACGGCCGTAATCCAGCAGTTTTTCATCTATCCTGTTTCCATAAAGCTGAAAACGACTCCAGATAATCATCGAAACATCATATTTGTTACCCAGTTCAAGAATCCTTCTTGCATCCTCAGTTTCCAGCCCTTCCTCAAAAATCACTTCACCGCTTTCAAGCATTATTGCGCCGTTATTTGTAATAACCGGTGCGTTTGGCTTTATCACGTCGAGAAACTTCTTTGCCCCGGGATACGCCCTTCCGGTAGATACGATTACTTTTCCGCCGGCATCCATATATTTTTTCAGAGCCTGAATGTTAGCATCCGATACCTGCTTATCAGTAGTTAACAGGGTTCCGTCCAAATCTACCGCAACTATTCCATATTTCAAGTTATTCTCACTCATATTAATAACCATGCCTTTCCACCTGCACCACAAACTTTCATTCAAATACTTGTAATTGAATTACCTCTAAGTACAAATTTGCGTATAAAAATTTTATTTTTCATACTATTACCTTTCTCGTTTAATACTGCAAGGGGATATAATCCGGCTCATAATGCAGCTCAATAAGTGTCCCCGTCAGCTCATAGCCCAGCTTGAAATAAAGCTGCGCGGCAGGCTGATTATCTCCGAATACCGTAAGAGAAGCTCTGGAAAATCCGTGTTCCCTAAGATATGCAAACGCATATTGAAGCATCAGCGTGCTAATCCCCTGATTTCTGTATTTTTCTATACAGAATATATTTTCCGTAGCGGCCTGCTCATCAGAAATCTTCCAGACCGTCACAGAAGAAACCACCGTTTCCCCATCCATCACGGCAAATACTTTTGTAAACGGACCTGCCATTCTGAAACAGAGCTCAGCTGTGCTGTCCTCCACCTCAAAAGCACTTCCGTTTGATTTCATATACTCCCTCATAAGATTTTCGTCTTTATTGGGGAATATCTCCTTAATCTCAAGCCCGGGATTTATTCCTGCCAGTTCTTCCTTTGCTCGTTTCATGGCCCCGGGCATCAGCTCATCATAATCCAGCCTCTTTTCAAGAATAGGTGTGACCTTCATAGGACGAAACTCATTCATCATTAAAAATTCAATATATGCATTGTTCGCTCCGTTCGACCAAAGCCTTAATATCAGACGTTTATCCGGATACAAATCACATAAATCCTCAAAGCTCAGCTTCAGATCCTCTAAAATAGCCTCAGAAGCCTCTATTTCCCATTCAGTGCCTTCTACCGCCTTATATTCCACACTTATCTGATAATAGCGTAATTCGCGCTCCTCAATGAATTTAAAGCTGGCTCCCGCCATAAGGAAGCCTATTCCTGCAAATTCACCGTCCCGGACCGCGATACACACTGACTCACTGATAACATCCTTATGATTCTTCAGCTCAAGATATATCAGCTCGTCCATCTTCATAATATCTTCATCATATTTATCACAATAATCTACAATTTCCAGCATAACTTTACTTCACCCTTTAATAACAGTGCCAAATCTATCATTCTTATACTGATTTTAACAGTTTTTTACCTTTTTTCCAGCATTTTTTACTTCAAAAAACTTTTTATTAAAATTTTTAAAAAAGTTCTTGCAATTTCAAAAATTTAGTAGTATAATCACATTCGTTGGTTACATAGGGATATCGCCAAACGGTAAGGCTACGGACTCTGACTCCGTCATCTGTAGGTTCGAATCCTGCTATCCCTGCTAAAAAGTCTTGTTTATCAAGGCTTTTTTTATTTGCTTTTTTACTGTATAAAAAAACGACATGAATTAACATGCCGTTTCAACTTCCTTTTTATTCCGGTCAAACTCGTGACCGCTTCGCTTGTCACTCGTTATAAAATCGCTGCTACCGCA
>JAKSRW010000018.1 GCA_024403355.1 Lachnospiraceae bacterium | reverse complement strand
CCTGGACACCCTGATTAAGAGTCAGGTGCTCTACCAACTGAGCTAAAGGTGCATTTGCTTGTATTTCTCAAGCACAAGTGAGATTATATACCCCTTTTCAAAAAAATGCAAGTACTTTTTTTAATTTTTTCAAAAAATTTTTTCGATGGCAAAAAACGCCCATTTTATAATATTTTCATGTGATTTGAGCTCTCGAATGATTTATATGTCTTATCATTGCATTCATATGACAATATGTGTATTATTTTATATAAAATAGAAAGATAACCCACTGCCTTTAGGCGGTGGGTGAAGCTTTCGCGAGGTGCGGGGTTCAAGCCCCGTACCTCGTAAGCTGCGGTAGCAGCGATTTTATAACGAGTGACAAGCGAAGCGGTCACGAGTTTGACATCAAAAGAAAGGACTCCCATTATGGAACTTATAGAAAAAACACTTTCAGAAAAAGAAATCTTTAACGGAAGAATCATCCGCTTCCATGTGGATAGCATAGAACTGGCAGACGGAAGCAAAGGACTTCGTGAGGTCGCAGAGCATCCCGGCGGGGTCTGTATTGCCGCCGTAACAAAGGACCTGGAGCTCCTCTTTGTGCGCCAGTACCGTTATCCCATGCATGAGGTCTGCCTCGAGCTTCCCGCAGGCAAGCTGGAAAAGGGAGAGGATCCCCTTCTCGCGGCAAAGCGTGAGCTTCTGGAAGAAACCGGCTGCACCGGCAGGGATTTTTGCTTCATGGGCAATATGTACCCCACCCCGGGCTTTTGCAGTGAAATCGACCGGCTTTTCTTCTGCTATGTGGATAAGGAAGGTGCCGACCTTAATCTCGATGCCGACGAATTCATAGAAACCGAGCGTATTCCCTACAAAGAAGCCGTAAAGATGGTCATGGAAAACAAAATCCCCGATGCAAAAACCCAGCTTCTTATACTTAAGGCTGCTCAGATTATAGAATCAGAGGCCTAAACCGCTTATTATCATCTCAAAATCATCTGTAACAGCAGACAGCAAAAAGGCCGCATCATGACTTGGCATGACACGGCCTTTTTCAATTTAATAATTATTATTTCATGTGTACATCCATCTGAGGATAAGGAACACTGAGTCCGTTTGCTGTAAATGCCTTCTTTGAAGCCTCAGTCATGTCAAAGAAAACATCCCAGTAATCTGCTCCGTTACACCAGCAGCGGAAGGTATAATCAAGAGAGCTTGTATTCTGCTGAACAAGTCTTGCAAAAGGAGCGGGATCCTTTAAAATCTTCTCATTCTTATCAGCAACATCAAGAAGAACCTGCTTAACCTTCTCGATATCATCTGTATAAGCAGCACTTACTGTAATATCAACACGTCTGATAGGGCTTGTTGAATAGTTTGTGATGTTTGAATTTGAAAGAGCTGAGTTAGGGATTGTGATAACCTTATTGTCAACTGTTGTGATAATTGTGTAGATGATAGTAATATCAGTTACTACACCGGCTGCGGCGCCGTTCTCAATATAGTCGCCAATCTTAAAGGGCTTGAAGATGAGAATCATAAGTCCGCCTGCAAAGTTGCTGAGGGTGCCCTGAAGAGCCATACCGATAGCAAGACCTGCAGAAGCAAAAATCGTAACAAATGCTGTAGCGGGAATACCCCAGATAAGACATGCACTTGCGATAACTGCCGCATAAAGCAGAATCTTTATTAAGCTCTGTAAAAAGTGCTGAACGCTGAGTTCAAGCTTGCCAAAAGCCTTTCCCTTTGATACAAGCTTTACAACGTACTTTGAAAGCTTGAGTCCGACAAACAGAACGAGCAGACCGTAAAGAATCTTAAGTCCAACCTCTGTTCCAAGCTGCGTGAGGAAATTAAGAAATTCCTGCATGAGTGAATCCTCCTTGAAATATAAAATAGCCTGTATTCTTAATAGAGCCGGCCTTGCGATAATCCCCCGCAGCTACCCGCTCTATGAAGGCGCATACCATAATATAAATTCGGTTATTCTATCAAAAAAGTTAACAGATTAATATATATAAATTTTAGCCAAGTGAACCGTCATCATTAGTCAAACTCGTGACCGCTTCGCTTGTCACTCGTTATAAAATCGCTGCTACCGCAGCTTACGAGGTACGGGGCTTGAACCCCGCACCTCGCGAAAGCTTCACCCACCGCCTAAAGGCAGTGGGTTATCTTTCTATTTTATATACTCTTCAGGCACATCGGCATTCTTTCCGTCAATCGCTTCCCAAAGAAGCTCCCAGGTTCCTTCGCTCTCGCTGCCGAGACGCCAGCCTGCTACACCGCCCATATTGCGTTCTCTGATGACCGAAGCCTTTTTCTTAAGGGAATCCCCGTCCTCGATCCAGATCTTATAGGTGGTATTATCATCTGCCTTGTATTCCAGATAATTCTGACCCTCTGTCTCATCCCAGACAGTTTCAGTATTGTAGGAGGCCACCTTCTTTGCGGTATCCTTCATTTCAAGTATTTCCGAAGAAACCTTTATATTCTCGCCGTCCTTTGTTTCCTTCCAGATTCGTGTATAGAAGGGAACAGCCATGATTACCTGCTTTGCGGGACACATTCCGACAGTCACATCGGCATACTGGCTAAACCAGTCAAGAGAAGCCACGGAGCCTGCCTCTTCCGAGCCGAAGAAATGCTCATCATAACCCATGATTACCAGATAATCCACCGCAGTAGCCTGGGATCTGAAATCATAAAAGGCATTGTAGCTCTCAGGCATGGGATTGTCTACCGAAAGAACGAGTCCCGCCTTTTTACACTCAAGCGAAAGCTCCTTCAAAAACTGAATGAAATAGACACCTGTCTGAACCGAAATACCCTCTATATCGATATTTACTCCGTCCACACCGTCTGTTTTAGCAGCCGCAACAATTCCGTCCGCAAGCTTAATTCTCTTATTATAATCAGACATAATAGCGTAGGTGTCACGCTCATGTGCAAATTTTCCGTCTATATCGTCATTCTTCAGGCAGGCCCAGACCTTTACGCCCTGAGAATGTGCGTACTGAACATACTCATCGCTTGCATACGAAGTAAAATTGCCTTCCGCATCATTCATAAAATACCAGGTGGGTGAAACTACCGTCAGGTCCTCATTATCGGCAAGATACTTCTTAAGGCTTCCCAAAGAATCCTTTGAATAAGTCAGATGCCAGCCCAGATATACTCTCTCGCCCTCGAGCTGAGGTACAAACTGCTCGGGCGTAAAGCTTCTGAAGCTCGGGTCCTCGTAAAAGCTTTCGCCCAGGCACTCGCTTTTAATATAGCCGCGCACGCCGTCCTCGCTCATGACCTTTATAAAGCCGTTTTCCTGAATTCCGCCGCCGTCAATATACCTTACCTTGGCTCCCTGCTCAAGCGTCGCAAGCAAATCAGCCTTAATATCCTGGTTCACACGTATAGCGGTCTTTTTCTCCACATACGAGCAAAGGTACGAGTCCTCGGCGTAGGAAATAAGCACTCTTCCGGGATTATCAACAAATTTATAGGTAATATTTGAGTACTGCTCAAGGAATTTAAGCGATACAAATATCTCATCATTTGCCTTAATGACTAAAGGATTTCCCGAATTCTCAAGGGTTCTGTTCTTCAGAAAATCTGCCTCACCGGGGGTAAATACATAGGCTGTCGAAGGACTTGTATAATAAACCTTTCCTTCCTCCTCTGCCCAAAAGAGTTTGAGTCCGTAACGCTCCTTAGCCGTATTCATATCAATGTAAATCTCGCCATTTTTTATATAGGCATTTTTCTCGTATACGGTCTCATCAAAGATAATCATGGCCTCATTTGCCGGAACCTGATAATACTGCTCCAGAGGCATCACTATATCGCTCTCGCGATGCTTCTCCTGATAATCATCATAAATTTTATAACCTACAAGGGCCAGCACACCCAGTATTATAACCAGAACAAGCCCTATAACCGCTTTTTTTAATCCCATATTTCCTCCTTATGCAACGAGTTGCTCATGGAGTAGATTGGCGCACCTTTGCACCAATCCCGCAGTCTGAAATTTAATTTTCAAACCGCAAACACACCTCTCCATACAAAATCCTCTGTTAAAACCCCAATAAAACCATATTGCAATAATTTTCCGAAAATTAAGCAACTATAGTATATCTTTATTCCACTGATTTTGCAAGAAAAAAAGCGGGTTGTCACCCAAGCTTTTATTGCTTGGGCGAGCCCGCTTATAATATTTATTGAGGGTTCGGCTGTCTTTCGCCGGGTGCATAACTAATGAAAGTGAGTTTTTTCGTGATATATATTACCCCCGGTCCGGCCATAAACAGCATTTATTTTAGTTTAACACTGCTTCGAAAATTTTTTGTGTTTCACTGCCCGGAAAAATGGGCTCCGGCTCAAAGGGAAAACAGAAGGCCTCCAACCCAAGACTTCCATAATCCCTGATGTTTGCGGGATTTCCCAGGTTTATCAGCAGCCTCCAGTTCATAAGCAGGCCTTTTTTTTCGGACAGCAGTTTCAGTTCATCGTATTCCTTACCGCACCACGGCGCGGCATTTCCTACGACAATTCTTATATCACAGTGGCTAAGCTCCAAAATTGCAGCCTTAAGATCGGAACCTAAATCCGTCACTATACAGTCAAAGCTGGAATCCAAAAGCAGCTCTGCCTCACGTTCACAGCCGTGACAAAGGTAAGTCACATTCTGGTATTCCAAAAGCTCTGCTTTTTTATCGTCATTCATTCCCATTACTGCATACTTCAGGTCCGAATGACCGCTTTTTTCCATAATACACACGGTTTTTCCGTATCTGTCACTGAGATAATTAGCCAGAGCAAGTGCAATATGTGTCACTCCGCAGCGGGGATAAAGCCCCACCACGCCTATGCGCTTGCCCTGCATAAAATCAATTTCTTTTCTTCTGAATAGTTTCATCGGCTTTCACCCTCTGATAAAAGTATCAGTTCCTTCACTCTCTCGTTCACCGCCTGGTTTTTCTTAAGAGCATCAAAATCGGGGCACCAGGGGAAGTTCACCACACGCTCACCCTTAAGCAGCGCCGCAAGCTCCTCGTCAATGCCTTCCGCCGGATTTACAATAAATATGCGTCGTCTGCACTTTCGCGACAATGCCCTTGCACGGGTTATTTCCTTACGCTCCCATGCCATTCTCCCGACCACAATGCAGGACAAATCCGCAAGATAAAAGTCCTCCGGCATTTCCTCCTTTAACACTCCAAAATCCAGTACCAGACTGCATTCCGGAATTTTTCCGGCTTCACGGTACTTTCTGCTGACCAGCCCCAGCCCGGCGATGCTTTGGCCGTCCTTTTCCCGTCCTGTGAAATACGGTCCACTGCCGGTTTCGTTTGCCTCAACAAAGGCACACTCGCGCTTCTGACCGGTCATATACAGACCAATCAGCAGGGCAATATAGCTCACGCCCATATTGGCCGCAGCCCCGGCAAATGCCAGTTTTACATGCTTTTCTGAAATAATTTTAGCTTTTTTACTTAATTTTTCGAGCTTCGCCGCAAAAACCGAAGCCGAAATCGTTCTGCTCCAATACCTTTTTTTACTGCATTCCTCCGCCAGATGACGAAGTGCTTTTTCCTGTGCGGGAGATACATTCCCATGGTCCAGCATATAATCAAGCAGCCTGCCGAGCGCAAAAACATCCGTCCTGTGTCCGGTCTCTTCGCCGTTATACTGCTCCGGTGCCGCAAAGCCTCTGCTGCCAAAGCTGTAACCATCATCCTTCATACTGCTTCTCGCACTCCCGAAATCCACCAGATAGCACTTGCCCTCCGACACAAGAATATTTTCGGGCTTAATGTCCAGATAAAGAATTTTCTCAGGTAAATTGTGCAGGTAATCAATAATATTACTGATTTGAATTGTGAATTGAAATATCTCTTTTTCCGATAATACACTGTTATTACATAGTGTTTTCAAAGAATTGCCACCAATATACTGCTCGATAATGTACGAATAGTCTTCATCCTCTTCTACATCATATATCTCGGGAATATACGGGTGCTTCAGATTTTTCATAAGATGGGCTTCATTAAGCAGTCTGTCATAAAAAACAGAGCTTTTTCGAATCCCCTTGATAACGCGTTTCACCTTCAAAATTTTGTGTTCAGCCAGCCAGACATCACTGTCCTCATGACTGCTCAGAAGTGAAACTATGGAATACTTGTCAAATATCCGCCTTCAGACCCCCTTTCAGGCTAAATTATTCAGAATTGCATTTAGAAGTGAACGGCTTATGCCGATATATAGAGTATAGCAAAGAAGTCTTTAAAAATCAAGAAAAAACACGGCAGTTTCAGCAAAAACAAAATTTTCCATTGACTTGATTCTATAAAATGGATATACTTAATAATCCAAGTAGAGTTTTTAGGAAGGGGGGATTGTCCATGAAGATTGAAAGAATCAGCGAAAACCAGATTCGATGCACCTTGAACAGAGATGACCTTAATGCTCGTCAGCTCAAAATCAGTGAGCTTGCATACGGAAGTGAAAAGGTTAAAGAGCTTTTTCATGAAATATGCAGTCAGGCTTCAGCAGAATGCGATTTCGAAGCAGATGACGTTCCCCTTATGATAGAAGCCATCCCGGTTTCACTTGACTGCCTCGTGCTTGTCGTTACGAAGGTTAATGACCCGGATGAGCTCGATACACGTTTTTCGAACTTCACGGAGCCCGACTCAGAGGAGCTCGGACCTGCGCTTTCTCCCGAAGAAAAGGTTTATGCGGATGAAGTCATCAGCTGCTTTGAACAGCTTCATAAGCTGCTCGGCGACCCTCTTGCAGCAAAGCTTTTCGATTCTGAAAAGCATACCGGGGAAGATTCTCCCGCAATGAACCTTGCAAAGATTTATTCCTTCGGAAGTCTTGATGAGGTTATCACTACATCCAAGGCTCTTCACAAAAAATATCATGGCAGCAATACTCTTTACAAGGATGCCGACCACGGCCGCTACTATCTTGTAGTGAATATGTCTGACCATACCGCACCTGAATTCAATAAAATCTGCAATATGATTTCAGAATATGCCTCCGCCGAAAAGCCCGTGCTTTCGGGTCTTGAATACCTGCAGGAGCATTATGAAACCATCATAAAGGACAATGCGGTTCAGGTTCTCTACAAAATGTGATAAATTCAAAGCCCTGTGTCATGAAATATGGCACAGGGCTTTTCAGTTCGGGGATATCCCCGCATTATTCAGTTTTCCTCCTAATGCAACGAATGCAATGAGTTGCTCATGGAGTAGATTGGTGCGATTTTTGCACCAATCTTTCAGTTTGAAAATTCATTTTCAAACTTCCTCCTAATGCAGCGAATGATAAAAGCAGGCAATTGGATAATTGTTAATTATTCTGCCTTGCTCTCAATAAACTTGTTGATTTCTGCCATAAGCTCATCTGCATCAATACCATGAACTAAAGCTGCATCACCGATTGACTCAGCCTGTGCTGAAGGACAGCCGAGGCAGTGCATACCTGCGCCCATAAGTACAGGTGCAACATCGGGGTATGATCTTAAAAGCTCACCAATTGTAATATCCTGTGTAATCATAACTATTTCTCCTTGCATAATATATATTCAGGCCAAAGCCTGTCAGTAACCAAACCCTTGCGGTCTGATGAAGGACAGATTATAAAGCGATTTAAAGAAGCTGCCCTTTACTTTCTATATCTTATCATAAAATCACAAGTATTCAATAGCTTTTTTATGAGTAATTACAGTTCATTTTTTGCTATTCTGTAGACAATAGTCCGAATTTTTCTCTCAATAAATGCATAATAGTAAAAAGCTACTTGACTTTTCCACTGTTTAGTATATATTTAAGGTAGCAGAAATGCACGTTATTTTACAAGGAGGATATAAAAATGGCTTATATTATTAACGATGAGTGTATCAGCTGTGGTGCATGTTCAGAGAGCTGCCCCGTTAGCGCAATCTCAGAGGGCGATAGCAAGTACGAGATCAACGCAGATGCATGCTTAGATTGTGGCGCATGTGCAGATACATGCCCTGTTGGAGCACCCCAGGCAAACTAATCAGTTGATTAATCAACAAACTATAAAAATCGGCGTAAGTGATTACGCCGATTTTTTTATTCACTGTTTGTTATTATAATCCGTTATTTCATTTTACCGTTTGTCTGCTTATTCGGAAGACCTGTTCTGGTCACTGTTCTCCGCCAGATTTACAAAACGGGCATATTCCAGCTGATAGCCCAGCTTAACGCTTCCTACGGGGCCGTTACGCTGCTTACCGATAATTACCTCGGCTACACCCTTTTCCTCGGACTTTTCACGGTGATAGTACTCATCACGGTAAATGAACATTACCACGTCCGCATCCTGCTCAATAGCTCCCGACTCACGAAGGTCCGAAAGCTGGGGTCTTTTATCATCACGCTTTTCAACATCTCGGCTGAGCTGTGATAAAGCAAGCACGGGACAGTCTATCTCTCTCGCGAGAGCCTTAAGCGAACGTGAAATCTCCGAAACCTCATTCTGTCTGGATTCAGACTTGCTGCCGGAGGTCATAAGCTGAAGGTAGTCTATGATGATGAGTCCGAGTCCCTGCTCCATCTTGAGCTTTCTGCACTTGGAACGCATCTCACGTACCGAAATACTGGGCGTATCATCAATGGTCAGTGTGGCATTACCGATGATTCGTGCGCTTTCCATAAGGTCTGACCATTCGCCCTGCTTCAGGTTACCTGTTCTTATCGACTGGGCATTAATCTTTGAGTTCATCGACAAAAGACGGTTAACAAGCTGAAGCTTCGACATTTCCAGACTGAAGAATACGGTAGGAACACGCGATTTTGTAATAACATGCTCCGCTATATTAAGCGCCAGTGCTGTCTTACCCATTGAAGGACGCGCAGCCAAAAGCAGAAGGTCTGCCTTCTGGAAGCCCGCTGTCATGTAGTCCAGCTTATAGAAGCCGGTCGATACACCCGTTACGCTTCCGGTGTTCTTCGATGCCGCATCGATAATATTCAGAGCCTTTACTACGGTTTCCGAAATCTTTTCATATTCAGCGGTCTTTCTGCTCTGTGATATTTCAAAAACCGCCTTCTCACTTTTATCCAGAATTACATCCAGACTGTCACCGTCGTTATAGCATTCATCCGCTATACCCTCTACCGCCTTGATAAGCTTTCGAAGAGTCGCCTTTTCGGATACAATCTTCGCATAGCGCCTAACATTCGAGGTATAGGGAACGGAACGTGCCACAGTGGCAAGGGTATCAAAGCTGCTGACCTCTGCAGGTGCCTTCATTTCATTCAGCTTATTCTGCACGGTAATAAGGTCTACCGGCTCGCCCGCATCACTCAGGCTTACAATAGCCTTGAATATCAGCGCATACTTCTGCAGGTAAAAATCATCCGCAGTAACCATCTCAGTTACAGAAGAAATAACATCGCTGTCACTGAGCATAGCACCTACAACGGCCTGCTCCGCTTCCGCATTATTCGGCTGTATTCTTTTGATTACCGCTTCATCCATCTTTATCCACCCTTGATAATATCAAATTCCAAAAATCAGACTGCTCCCTGCTCTCGCAGCAAGCCTCCTGCTAAAATCAAACAATCGCTACCTTAACTTCCATCTCAACTGTTACCTTGGGATGAAGCTTAATTCCAACCTTGTGTGCACCTGCGGTTTTGATTGAATCGGGAAGTACAAGCTTCTTCTTGTCAATTTCAATACCGTGCTGGTCCTTGATGCCTGCCGCAATTTCCTTTGTAGTGATTGCACCGAAGGTTCTTCCGCCTTCGCCGCCCTTTAACTCAAGTGAAATGCTCTTCTTTGAAAGCTGCTCGCCAAGAGCCTTTGCCTCAGCAAGGATTTCCTGCTGTCTCTGCTCTTCCTCAGCCTTCTGAATGGCAAGATCCTTAAGGTTCTTATCAGTTGCCTCAAGACCGAGCTTCTTGGGAAGAATAAAGTTGCGGGCATATCCGTCGTTAACCTTAACGATATCACCCTTTTTACCTAATTTATTTACATCCTGTAATAAAATAACCTGCATTTTATAATCCTTCCTTTCATCTAACTTTTAATATCTGTCAGGCTTAAATCTCGCCCTCTTCTATCATCTTCATAAGGACTTCCTTCACGCGGGCTCTGGCCTCCTTAATGTCGCAGTCGCTAAACTGGGCTCCCGCAACACTCATGTGACCGCCGCCGCCGAGCTTCTCCATTACAATCTGAACATTAACCTCATCAATGGAACGTGCGCTGACGTAAATGAGATTATTGTAATCTGTAAATACAAAGCTGGCCTTTATTCCGTCGATATCCATCAGTTCATTCGCAACCTGGGCACCAAGCACGGTAGGACTGTCTACGCCCTCTGTCTCGCAGTCTGTCATAACATAGCTCTGCATAAAGAGCTCCGCATTCGAAACAGCCTTGGCCTTGGCCATATATTCGCCCATATCTGTTCGAAAGGCCTTTCTGATACGGATAACATCCGCACCGCTTCGCTTTAAGAAAGCTGCCGCCTCAAAGGTACGCACGCCTGTCTTTGTCACGAAATTGTTTGTATCAATCATCATACCGGAATACATGGCATCCGCCTCGTTATTCTTAAGCTTCAGTCCGTCACCGATATACTGTAAAATCTCCGCTATCATCTCACATGCAGAGGATGCAAAGGGCTCGATATATGAAAGCACCGCATCGCTGATGGAATCCGTCGTCTGACGATGATGGTCAAAAAGAACCTTCGTCTTCGCCTTCTCGAGAAGGGCGGGACACTCTGTGTAGCCCGGTCTGTTAACATCTACGATAACAAGAACCGTCTTATCCGTAAGCATGGCCTGTGCCTGCTCGCCTCCGATAATCATACCGTCATACTCCGAGCCTGCCTGAGCACCCGTAAAACGCTCCGCAAGCACGCGGATACCCGGAATAATATTATCCAGAACAATAGAAGCCTTCCTGTCAAGATAACGGGCAATACGCCATACACCGACTGCGGCACCGAAGGAATCCGCATCCGTCATGGAATGGCCCATAATAAGTACCTGCTCATTGGCTTCGATAAGCTCACGGAAGGACTGAGCCTTTACACGCGCCTTAACTCTTGTATTCTTCTCAACAGAGCTGCTCTTACCGCCGAAGTAAGTGATGCGCTCCTTCTCCTTAACTACGACCTGGTCACCGCCACGGCCGAGTGCAAGGTCGATGGCCGCACGCGCCGCATCGTAGCCCTCGGTGTAGGAATCAACACCCGAACCGATACCCATGCTGACCGTAACAGGCATCTCATTACCGATATTGAGACCGCGGACCTTCTCCAGAATGGGGAACTTATCGTTCTCAAGCATCTCAAGATACTTGTTCTGGAAAACAAGAAGGTACTTGTCCTTCTCAATCTTCTTAAGAAGTGCCTGAAACTCCTGGAAATACATGTTGATATTTCGATCAATCAGCGCTGTTAAGAGAGACCTTCTTACTTCCTCGATGCTCTCAAGCGCCTCCTCATAATTATCGATATAAAGCAGACCCACAACAAGCTGACGCTCGTCCAGATACTGCTGCAGCATTCTGATTTCAGTCTCGTCGTAGAAAAATACCGCGATAAGCACATTCTCCTCACGGTCCTCCTCCGAGCGCTTAATCTCATTCCAGTCCGCATCATCGATATAAAGATTTTTAAGCTCTGCCCTGTACTTCAAATCGCCTACCGCAACCTCAATTTTAGCGATTTCATTGCCTTCGGGAAGCATATTCCTGGTAATTTCAGGAAAAAGAGTACTTATCTGGACATGAGGCTTCACACCCTCCTGGCAAAGCGCCGAAAACTCGTTGTTTGCCGAAAGAAGCTTACCTTTTCCGTCCAGAATGGCATACGGAACAGCCATATCCTTTATTAAACTCTTCTGAACCAGACCAAAGCTTGTACCGAAATGCACCAGCTGCTCACTAATCTGCTTTCTCTTCATAAGATAGAGACCAACCAGAGCACCGATGTATAATACCGTGAAAACAGTGGCAATCTTACCCGCATCCGTATCAATAAAATACAGGTAAATAGTCATAATTACCAGCAGTATACTAAGGTACAACGGCCATGACATCATGGTTTTGAGCAATGGTCGAATCTTTTGATTACTATTCATATGTAAATCCTTCTCCAATCGTATAATCGGAATTATAGTGATACACGCTAAAAGTATACTACACAAGGTCAATATTGTCAATAAAAAAAGCCGCTATTTTCGAACTTATGTTCGCATTTATAGACATAAAAAGGTCCCGAAACAGTAGAAATTCTTCTGTCCGGGACCCTGTGATACGTTTTAAATGAAAGGCTGTTCGGCCCTTCCGTTGTCAATTATTCGCAAACGTAAGGTAATAATGCGATCTGACGAGCACGCTTTACAGCTACAGTGATGTCTCTCTGGTGAGCTGAACATGTACCTGTAATTCTGCGGGGAAGGATCTTACCGCGCTCTGAGATGTATCTCTTAAGCTTGTTAGCATCCTTGTAATCGATTCCGCCTGCTGTCTTATCTGTACAGAATACGCAAACCTTCTTTCTTCTGCGTATAACCTTTCTCTTCATTGAAGCATCCTTGTCATTCTGCTCCTTGTTGTTCTTTGTATAGGGCATTGCCGCTACCTCCTTATCCAATTCTCTAATCTGACAGGGTACATGGTTTATACACCGGAAACTCCGGATACCCTGCCCCGCTTAAAATACATTAAGCGAAAGGTAACTCATCATCTAATCCACTGGGAATATTCATAAAATCGCTGGGTGCTGTAGAAGGAGCCGAAGGTCCCTTTGCAACACTGTTTGAGGGATCGAATCCGCCGCCTGTATAGCCTGCTGCTGCAGCCTTACTCTCTGCAAATTCCACACCTTCAATCATAATACGATTTCTATAAACCTTCTGACCGTCCTTGTTTGTATAATTGTCATTCTGAAGTCTGCCTTCGATGACAACCTTTGTACCCTTCTTAAGGTACTTCTCTGCAAATTCGGCCTGCTTGCCGAAAGCAGTACAATCAAAGAAGTCTGCATCGGGGTCACCGTCACGCTTAAAGCGGCGGTCTACTGCAATACTTAAACCTGCAATTGCGGTTGCATTCTGACCCTGTCCGTAACGGATTTCGGGATCACGGGTAAGTCTACCCATCATGATGACTTTATTCATTTGAGCCTCCTATTACTGCTCGTCGCGTCTAACGCATAAGTATCTGAGTACATTGTCCATGATACGAAGTCTCTGCTCGAGTTCGCCCGGAGTAGTAGCCTCAGCATCGAACTGGATGAAGTAGTAATTTCCTTCACTCATCTTCTGGATGTCATATGCCAGTCTCTTGCGTCCGCCATCGATAACCTCGATGTTCTGTCCGCCAAACTTAGTAACCATGTCCTTTACAGACTCAACTACTGCGTTTCTGGCTTCATCCTCGATCTTTGCATTGACAACTAAAGCTAATTCGTACTGATTCATAGTTGTTTGCACCTCCTTTTGGTCTCTGGCCCCCGTCCAACCGGGAGCAAGGCATAATAATATATCACGAGCCACAATGATACCACAAATCTTTTCAAAAATCAAGGGTTTTTTATACGAAACAATTGAAATTTTCGGCCCCTTATAATATAATGGTTTCAAATGCAGCTTTAAAAACCAAAGCATTCACTTCTATAGGAGGATTTATTGGGGATGAAATCAGTAAAGAAATTTCTGCCCCTTCTGCTTATTTTACTTCTGCTCATTTCCGCAGTACCTGTATCTGCGGCTGACGCAAAGCTTAATAAGACGAAGGCTAAGATGAATCTCGGAACGGTGCTTCAGCTTCACATCACCGTTTCAGGCAAAAATGTTGACAAGGAGGCTGAATGGAAATCAGCCGACAGTTCTGTCGCAAAGGTTAATTCAAACGGTGCGGTGTTCCCCGTATCTGCGGGCAGTACAAAAATCGTTGTCAGGTACAGCGGTAAAAAATACAGCTGTAAGATAACGGTTCTTCCGCCTCACCTCAGCAAAACAAGCTACTCGGTTGACCCGAAGAAGACCGTAAAGGTAAAGCTTGTCGGCGCAAGTGCCGCCGGCTTTGAAATTGCAAATGAGTTCGTTGCAACGGTTTCTGCAAAGGGTGTTGTAACAGGTATCCGTCCCGGTATCACAGATATTATCGTAAAGGATACAGACGGCAGCAGCTATACTTCAACGCTTCGCGTAAACGGCGATATCTGTAATCACAATCTGGTTACGGATCCCGCGGTTCCCGCCACATGTACAAATCCCGGACTTACCGCCGGTTCACACTGCATCTACTGTGACGATATTTTTATTGCGCGAGGACCCATTCCTCCCACAGGTCACAGCTATGACAGCGAAGGCTACTGTAAATCCTGCGGCGCCGCCGATCCCATCAGGCATCATAACTGCGGCACCAAGTTTAATACCTACAGACAGGAAGCTACCTGTACTACCGACGGACTTTCAGACCATGTAACCTGCGCCATCTGCGGCAAGGTATTTATGCAGGGCAAGGTTATTAAGGCTCTCGGTCATGATTTCTCATCTACAGGCTACTGCAAGCGCTGCGGTATCGAATATGTTCATGTTCATACATGGGTAAGTGTAGCCCAGAAGAATCCCACATGTACCACTACCGGTACCACTGCTTATACATACTGCAAGGAGTGCGGCGAATATAACGGTAAGTACCCTGAGATGATTCCTCAGCTCGGCCACGATTATGTCGGCAGCAAGGATAAATGTACCCGCTGCGGTGCCGATGAGCACGGACATCTCCACACATGGCGTACCACAAAGTATATCCAGGCTACCTGTGAAAATTTCGGCTACACAGAAAGCAAAATCTGCGCTACCTGCGGCTACGAGGAAATCCCGCTTCGCTCAATGCCTCCGCTCGGACATCACGACGGCAACCGCGACGGCAAGTGTGATTTGTGCAAGAAAGAAATGAAGTAAAAAAATAGAGGTGGTCTCTTGGGGCTCAAGAGACCACCTTTTATCATTCGTTCTTCATTGCCTCAATGGCCGAAATTCTCGTTGCACGAAGTGCCGGGAAGAAGCCCGATACCAGGCCGACCAGAATACCGAAGCCTGCCGAGAAGAAGGGCAGCCAGAAGGGAATGTAGGAATATCCTACCGCAGCCTCCGTAACACCCGTATTCATCAGCGAGGAGAACAGATCCGTTCCGTATTTGTTTATCGCCCACGAGGCTATATAGCTTAGCCCGACACCGACGGCGCCTCCCATAAATCCGATAAGTCCCGCCTCGAAGAGGAAGAGCTTCTTGATATCGCCGACCTTACAGCCGAGCACCTTCATAATACCGATTTCACGGGTTCTCTCATAGATAGACATAATCATCGTATTAGCAATATTAATGGCCGAAACAAGCATCGCCACGCCACCGATTGCACCGAGCACCAGCTCCAGCATCTTGGCCGTTTCCTGCATGGGCGCAATATACTGCATATCACTCTCCGATTTAAGTCCGAGCTTCTCTATCTCCTCCTGAACACCGGTAACATTATTCATGTTATCAACGTTAATGGTAATATTTTCATACTCCGACAAAGAAGAAATAGCCTTCTTTCTGTCGTCAATTTTCAGAGTATTTGCGTACTTTGTAAAGAGCTCCTTATAGAGATCGATATCCATAAAAATACTCCAGTCCGCCTCGGAATAGCCTGTTTCGGAGGCCGGAATACTTTTATAATTCACAATAGGATAAGAAAATTCCTTCTTTCTGGGATTCGGTGTATACATGGAAAACTTTAGTTCAACCTTATCCCTGCTCAAATCCACAGTCTTGGTCTTATAGGTCATTCCATTGTAATATCCGAATTCATTAATTGCCTGAGAACCGATATAAATAGTATTTTTTGCGTCTTCCTTATTAGGATACGAGCCATCCTCAAGCGCCGGGAAACCGAAATCCTGATAGCAGTTCATATCCATAATATACAGATTGATATAGCCCTCATATTTGCCCGACACCAGATTTGCCGCCCAGCAGTAAATCCTCGGTGTAACATTTTTAACATGCTCTATTGCCCTGAGCTGCTCAAGCGTTTCATCACTGAGCTTCTGCTTCGTATTCGTCCATTCGCCGTTCTCGCCCTCCGACCAGGAATCGGAGCTGACACGAACCATCGTCATACTTCCGTTTTCCATAACCGAGGCCTCGAAATTTTTGTTCATTCCGAGACCGATGGAAATCATAACCATGATGGAAATCGTACCGATAATCACACCGATTACCGTCAGGGCGGTTCTGGCTTTTCTACGCATGAGATTTCTCAGGCCCATTTTAATCAGGTCAATAAATCTCATAATCAGTCATCATCCTCTTCGGCATTCTTAGCCTTTTTCTTCTTAATAACAATCACCGCAACAACTGCGCCGATTACAACTACGACACCTACGCACACCAGAATGAAGGGAACAAGTGTAAGTCCGAAAAGAATGGTCTTTTCCTCACCATCGCCGCCTTCGGGGAACTCACCGTCCATGCCGTCCCAGCCGCCGTCAAAGCCGCCATCCACAAAGCCGCCGTCATCTATCCAGCCTCCATCGAAGCCACCGTCGAAGCCACCGTCGAAGCCGCCGTCAAAGCCACCGTCTACGAAAGCGCTGAACTCTGCGGGAACGGTCACCTCGTCGCCGTTGCTGTCCTCAAAATGAACAACCAGAGTACCGTGAGCCTCGCCGCCGACCAGAGGAACGACCTGGGGATTTACATACTCCTGACCGTAGCCCTGAACCGCGCCGACATAGCTCATCTCACTGTTATTTGCCAGGCAGAAGTCGCCTTCAACAGTAATGTATACATTGCCAAGAGTCGACTTACCCATATTGTAGAACTCAAAGCTCAAATCAACAGGGTTACCCACAGTGATACCGTTCCAGCTGTCAATATTGATATTTTCGATAACGGGACGATAATTTTCGATGGCGCGAAGCTTGATTGTGTTCTCATCACTTACGCCGCCGTGCTCGACATCGACCTCGCTCATATCGTCGTACTCGTATTCCACCTGAATTACAACAGGATAATCGCCTGTTACCGCATCGGCCCTGGTCTTTAAGTTAATTGTCTCGACAACCTCTTCGCCGGCCTTAATTTCGTTAATATAGAAAATATTTGTACCCTCTGTAGGTGAGAAGATTCCCTCAGCCTGTGAGAAGGTAAGCTTGATATTCTTGGCTGATTTCTCAGCATGGGTATTCTTTAAGCCAAAGCTGAAATTAAAGGTCTGTCCGGCCTTCAGGATTTCCTCATCGGTTTCAAAGGTGCTGATGATAAGCTTGGGCTTACTGATTTTCTTATCGCCCTTTTCCTTGCCCTTAACATTAAGTACGTAAACATTTACGCTCTCATTGGCCAGCTGGTCATCCGCCGATGTGTACTCGAAGCCGATTGAAAGTGAATTAAAGCCCGAGGTAATATCATCGCCGACCTTGAATACCATCTTTACATTTCTGCTTCCGCCTGCATTGATGGTTCCGATTTTTGTGTAGGGGTCTGACGAAATAGGCTCGAAATTTGAGCTTGAAAGGTTCTGTCCGAAGGCCTTGGCGTTCTTAATCGCACCGTTTCCTTCATTTGTTACATCAAAGCTGATGGTTACAAGGTCTCCTGCCTCGGGAACCACAGGGTCCTGAACTACATTGCTTATCGAAACATTATTTTTGTAAATAATGGGTGTAGGCTCGGGTGTGGGTGTTACAACCGCAGACTCAAGACCCTTTACATAAAGAGTCATAAGTGTCTTGTCCGAAGAATCCTTACCGTAGCTGTAATCCGCAGTAACCGCAATCTCGAAAAGACCTGCTGCGAAGTTCTTTGAAACAATCACGGGAATCTCAGCCTTTACGGTCTCGCCTGCGGCAACCTTGCCGACCTTAATATATTCGCTTGTATAGCCCTTGGTAAGGCCAACGCTTGTATCAAGACCCGAAACAAGAAGCTTAACATCCTTCGCATCCTCGTCACCGCTGTTCTTTACATCCACATGGATAACGGCGTTTGTATCAGGCTTTACGATCATATAATTATCAGAGGTTGAAAGCTCGATGAGAGCAGCACCTGTTGCGGGGTCCTCATTCTTGATGATCTCACCCTTGAGGTAGAGAGTCATGTTTGTCTTCTTCTCTGAATCATTCTTACCGTAGGTATATTCTGCGCTAATTCCGAGCTCATAAAGCCCTGCCGCCAAATCCTTTGAAGCAATAACAGGAATCTCGACCGTCTTCGATTCACCTGCTGCCAGGCTTCCGGCCTTGATGTACTCACTTGTAAAGCCCTTAGTAAGGCCGATAGCGGCATCAAGACCGTTTACATAAAGGTCAATCTCCTTTGCATCCGCATCGCCGTTATTCTTTAATGTAACAACGATTGTGGACTTTGTATCAGGATTAATCGTCTTGTAGTTATCATTTGTTGAAAGCTCGATATCAGCCTTCTTCACAACTGCGGGTGTGGGAGAAGGTGTAGGAGTTACCTTGGTATCAATGATGGTAAGGTACATATTGCGGGCGAAGGGACCGATAGCGGCACCCTTTGCGTCCTTGCCGAATACATTTGCCGTAATACAGCAGATTCCGGGCTCCGCATTCTTGAGAATCTTAATAGGCACATCAACCTTTACGGACTGACCTGCATTAAGCGCGCCAACCTTGATTCTCTCAACGCTGTAATCGGGAATAATGCCTGTGGCACCGAAATCCATTGTCAGGTAGTTGTTGATAGCCTGCATATCACCGATATTCTTAAGTGTAAGAGTAAGGGTTGTCGAAATACCGGGCTTAATAGAACTCTCGCTGTATGAAACCTTGTCAATTATGATTTCTGCGGGAGCCAGCTCAACAGGGGTGTAAGAGGTAACTGTGTAAACATCAAATTCAGCCTCCCAGTCACCGATTGCCTGATTGAACTTTGAACCACGTCCTGTAAATGAAATGGTATTGTAGCCAATGGAAAGTGTATCTGCCGCTGTCAAATCGAATTCAAGTGCGTATACAACTGTCGCAGTAACATCTGTCACCGCATTTGAACCTGAAAGTGTCTGATTTGTAAGCTTCGCATTTGAAACCGTAATTTCAGGATTTGTTGATTTTCCGATAATAGAGGTAATTCTTGTGATAGGGTCATTTGCCTTCATCTGAATCGAAAAATGCTCTGTCTTACCCGGTGTAACGATGATATCGTACATACCGGTAATATTGTCTACACTGAAGCTGTTATCCGCACTTGCGGGCAACTGCTCCACCATGCCGAAGCACAGTGCAAATGCAAGCACGAAAGCTAACATTTTAGTTAATATATTCTTCCTACTCATTTCTTTATGTCCTTTTCCATTTTTTTATTTGCTTTTTCCCAGCTCTGCTCAGCCAGCTCAGTCATCGTGCGATGAGAGCCGTCATCTGATTTGCCCTTGCCCGGCGGTACTGTCTGCTCCGGCTTATTTCCTGCATCCCACGTGCTCTTGTTTACAGTCTCAGCCATCGCTGTAACCGTTCCGTCTGCATTTTCTGCATTTCCTGCGTTCTCTGCTGTTACCGCACTTCCTGCCTCGGCTGTATTACCGGCATCCCATGTGCTCTTATTTGCAGTCTCAGCCATCGCTGTAACCGCTCCGTCTGCATTTGCTGCATTTCCTGCTGCGTTCTCAGCTGCTACATCAGACGCAGGCTTTCCTGCTGCCTCAGCCTCCACATTCTTTGCTGCAGCCGCAAGCTCCGCCTCGCTTGGCGGCTCGTAAGAATTCTCTATAATCTCGACACTCTGGATATGACCGTCGAGAACATTAATAATCTTGTCTGCATACGCCGTAAGGCTTCTGTCATGCGTAACCATAACCAGAGTCTGCTTATTCTTTCGCGCCATGGACTTAATCAGGTTCATAACCTCAGTCGTGGTTCGCGAATCCAGGTTTCCGGTCGGCTCATCCGCGAAGACGATAGACGGCTTTGCCACGAAAGCCCTCGCAATACCTACTCGCTGCTGCTGACCACCCGACATCTCCTTGGGCTTGTGGTTCATTCTGCCCTTCAGACCTACGTCCCTCAGCATCTGCTTTGCCAGCTTTCTGCGCTTCGATGCGGGCACGCGCTTAAACACCAGCGGAAACTCCACATTCTCAAGTGCAGTCATCGAACCGATCAGGTTATAGCTCTGAAAAACAAATCCCAGATTCTCCTGTCGAAACTTAGCCAGCTTATTCTCACTCATTTTGCCGATAGAAGCTCCCTTGATCAGGATCTCACCGCTCGTCAGCTTCTCAATCCCCGCCATCAGATTCAACAGCGTCGATTTACCCGAGCCGGACGTGCCCAGAAGACAACAGAATTCACCTTCATTCACGGTGAAGCTCACGCCATCCACAGCCTTTATCTTTTCCTGACCCATACGGTAGACCTTTTTGGCATTCCGCACTTCAATAACGGCTTTCCCTTCCATAAAATCACGCCTTTCCACTTTCCTTTGCTTAATGAACTGCGCACAGTTCATCTATTAGACGAGTCATTTCGCCTATGGTTCCATTTTTTTTATAAATATCCGATTATATTTTAATATTCTGATTTACAAATACCACACCTGAAAGTATTAATTATCCTCCATACAGGATTTTTTTGCAAGACCCTTTTACACAAAAAAAGTCGTACTATGGTCACCCATAATACGACTGATAATTAGTCAACCTCGTGACCGCTTCGCTTGTCACAAGTACATATAAAAGCTTCTCCGGCTATTAATCCGCAGCTGCGGCATTTACATCAGATAGAGTCAACATACTGCTTTATCAGCATGGCCGTCTTCTCGATACCCACCTTGCTGCTGTTAATGCAAAGCGCATAATTCTCGGCCCTGCCCCACTTCTCACCTGTGTGGAAATTATAGTAATTAGACCTTCTTTTATCCATCTTCAGGATATTCTCCTCGATTTTCGCAGAAGGCATATGGTCAATTCGCTGGGCACGCTCAACCCTGAAGGGCATATCCGCATTAACAAAAATATTAACCAGATTCTCGCGCCTGCGTAAAATATAATCCGCGCAGCGTCCTACGATAATGCAGGGCCCCTCATCCGCCACCTTCTTAATGATGTCTGTCTGCGCAATATAAAGCCTGTCATCAAGCGAAAGGTGATTAAAGGTAGTGGTCATGCTTCCCGCAGTAACCATGCCGCGTGCAATAGAATATAAAAGGCTGTTGCCGGCCCTGCTTTCCGCCGATTCAAAGGCATCCACAGAATAGCCGCTGTCCTCCGCCGCCCTGGTAATAAGCTCATTATCATAAAAGGGAATACCCCATTCATCCGCAAGAATGCGTCCGATTTCACGTCCGCCGCTGCTGTATTGTCTGCTAATAGTAATTATCTTGTCCATCCCAGCTCCTCCTCGTTTTCCTTCAGAATAGTCATAATGGCCTTATACGCCTCACGAAGCTCCGGCATTTTACCAACTGCCTCCTCATGACGGTCCGCCCTGAAAAGGGTCGTCATATCCGATGTAATCGTATGCAGGACCGAAAAACCGAGATTTCCGCTGATGCCCTTCATCCTGTGCACAGCCTCCGCAAGCTGCCTGATGTGCGCCTTCCCAAAGGCATCCTCTATTTCATTCATGGTCTCGTCCGTAATGAAGCTGCACAGGCACCTGCAATATAACTCGCGCTTGCCCATAAAACGCTTCATCGTTCCTTCAATATCACATCCGTGTTCGCTAAGCCTTTCAAAAACCATCTCCAACCTCCGTGTTGCAGTTGCGAATATGCCGAAATCTACGGCCTATGCCCGATAAAACCGAGATATTACAACCTGTAAATCCCCACATTTATTATAGCACAATTCTTCCGGTTAGACAATCTTTTCACACAAAACAAAAGATAAAAATCCCCTTCGGGCCAAAGGCTTGTGTGCCTCTTCCCAAAGGGGTCAGTTAATTCGTTTCAAATAAAATTCTCAGTGGTATTCGCAGTCCGCTCCCGTTTTATAAATACGGCTCTAAATAATATACTGCCGGAACGTAGGTGTATCCGTCACCGCTCACCTTCTCCTCTACGAAAGATGCTTCGATAACGTGATTCTTCTCACCTGCTTCTAATACTGCGCCTGTGCCATGAATAGAGCTTACGCATTTACCTGCTGCGTTCTTTACAAGCACAACATAACGAACATTTAAGCCGATCTTTGCCTTTGAACTAACGGTTCCGATACTGTTATCAGTGATTTTACCCATATCAATGTTGAAAACCAGCTTACCTGCATAATTAGCATTCTCAACAGCTGTAGCAGTTCTGATACTTGTTACTGCAAACTTTGAAATTGTTTTATACTGTGAAAGATTCTTCTCATACTCATTTAAATATACTGTCTGAGATGACTTTGCGGGAAGAACTACGATTGTATCGTAGTAATAGCCTGTCTTGTCGCCGTACTTATCAATACCCTCAAAAGAGAAATGAAATGAAACGGGAACAGCATTATCGTTGGAAATCTTTGCTGAGAAGGTGTTTGCATTTACCTTCTTAACAGATGAAACCTTAATCTTCTTGCAAAGATTCTCTGATTTATAGTTCTTGCTGGCCTTTACTGTGCACTTATAGGTCTTCCCGTCTACTGTACAGCTAATCTTTGTTGTACCTGACTTAAGAACCATAAATTCAATTCCGTCGTCTGACTGTTCAACAATTTTAACGATTTTATCATTTCCTACAGACCAGTGAGGCTTGTACTGTGTATCATTGTTAAGTCTGAGTGAGTATACCTGTACGTCACCGGCGCCCTTACTGCCCGGATCGGGAACACAGTAAAGAGTCGATGCCTCGAGATATACACCCTTTGATGCAGCTGCCACAGGCTTTGCATTGATTGTAAGCAGTAATGCGATTACTGTGAGTGCAAATACCAGACAGATACTTTTGCCGATTTTCTTCATGTTTACCAACCTTTCAGATTCTGCACGTTTATAGACACGTGCCTATCATTTTTTTCTTACAAAAAAACCACCGACACATATCGGTGGCCTTTAAGTAATGCGGAGTAAGGGACTTGAACCCTCACATCTGTGCGATACATGATCCTTAGTCATGCCTGTCTGCCAATTCCAGCAACTCCGCATTTCCGCGCTGTTCCCAGCGCGCTAGATTATAATAGCACCCATTTAAGGAAATGTCAACACCTATTTTAAAATTTTTTAAAAAAATTCTTGACGGTAATTTTTCAAGGTAAACGGAACAAAGCGTTGCATTAACCCTGAAGAATTTTATGTTGCAATTACTTTGACGAAAAATAGGCAAAAAAAATAAGCCATATTCACTTTGGAATATGACTTATTTAATTAGTTGTTTTAGCAGTAATCAATATTAATTGCTTTTCTGTGTCGCTGCTAATTGCTTTTTCAATGATTCAATTTCCTCGTCTTTCTCGGCAATCAACTCATCCTTTTCAGCGAGCTGATTATCTTTTTTTGCAATCAACTCATCCTTTTCGGCAGTTCTTTCTTTGAGGTAATCCTCCATAATCTTGCACATAGAATTTAGCCCTCCTTCTGTATTCTTAAGCTGATTCATTCTTGAAGTAATAGCTGGGAATTTTGTGCTGTTCACCTCTGTTGACATAAAAAACGACATATACTCAGCTATTTCAGTTCCATCATTTACAGCAGTATTAACAAATATCTCATGTATACCGTCATCTATCATTTCACCAGTCTCGGTAATGATTTTTTCAATGTGATATATTGTTTTCCCCTGCTTAAACAAATCAAATTCAGAAATATATACAACATAAACATCTGGAATATTTTCATAATGTCCGCCAGGTTCAGATTCTCTTGTTGTAATCATTGAAGCGTTGTATCTAACTCGCTTCAAATGATTATCATTATTTGAACGCTGAACTTCAATGTTGCATCTAGTTCCGTCACTTAATGTACAAAGTGCATCTAATCGAACAGAACGTCCATATAGATTTCTTTCGTCAGATTGCACAATAACATCCTCTACAATTAGATTTGCATCTCCGAGAATAACTCGTAGCATTTCCTGATCAAAGAGTTTGTCTTTTGCCATCACCTCAAAGAAAATATCGTCTATTGGGCGAAATTTTCTAATCCTGCTTAATTTTTCATCTAAATCACTCATAGTTTCTCCTTTTCCGCTGTATAACAGCTAACTTTTAATATCTATATATACAGGGAAAATTTACCTTTGCCCTGATTATTTTCATCAAGGCAAAAGCCTTATATTTAGTTACTTTTTAGTGTCTCCTTTGCGTTAAAACAAACCTTATCAAAACGATAAGGACTTACTCAAGTGGGCTCTTTAAAGACACAGGAAAACCTGCGTGTGAAAGCCTATAGCCTTACCACCACGTACAACAAAAATAACTTATACCATTATAATACACCCGATATACTTACTTTTCAAGTAGCATAAAGGTGAAATAAATGTGTCGTACCCGCTCTTGGGTGGCGAGAATTCTTGACCATAAAAAAACAACCTTCAGCTAATTCTTCTATGAAAAAGCTGAAGGTTGTTTCTATTTAACTATTACAATTTTACTGTGTTTTCTTTTACTGTAACTTCCACAGCTGTCTTAACACCGTTTGCTGCCATGACATATACAGTGGTTGAACCGCTGCCGGTAGCAACGATTTTGCCGCTCTTATCCACGGTAGCTACATCCTTATCCAGTGTGAAGAAGCGGTAGCCTCTCATGTGCTTCATAACCTTCTTCTTGCTGTTTGCTACAGTCATCTTTGCTTCGAGCTGAGCAGTCTCACCCTTAGCGAGGGTAACTGCTGTTTCATTTACAGACACTGTCTTAGGATTTGTGTACTTTGACTTGTTGCCTGATGCATGTACGATAGAGCTTTTAGCAATATAAATCTTCTTGCCGTCAATGATCATGAATGCACGTACCTTCACCTTGTAGCTGCCGGCTGCAAAATCTTCGCCATTGTACTCAGTAAGGACTGCCTTTGTCTCGTCTGCAGCTGCTGTGTAAGCAGGCTTCTTTGCAAATGACTTACCGTCACATGCTGCTACGAATACATCATATCCCATAGCACCGTCAATCTTGCTCCACTTTACAGTAAGCTTTCCTGACTTAATACTGCTGATAAGTCCTACGTTAATCAGCTTATTATTCTTCGCAATCTGCTCCTTGCCGGGAACTGCGACAGAATTGTTTGTTCTGCTCTCATCATAAACAATTACGTAGTTTGAACAATGAAGTGTAGAGAACTTAATAATACCGTTCACATACTCAGTATCCAAATACTCCTTGTCGCCGTTTTCTGCGACATATACTACATGATAATATTTAGGATCAGTATCCTCTTCAGCCTCGAAATTAATGCTGAAATCAAGCTGTCCGCCGTCAAACTTGTGAATCTCTCCGCCCTCAGATACCAGATAGATATCAAAGGATGCCATAACTTCATCGTTTTTCAGTGCCTTCTGCTGCTTAGCATTTAAGTCACTTGCATCTACACTATTCACTACCAGAGTAACGTCCTTGCCTTTAATCTGCTCTGCAAGTGAATTCAGTGCCTTGCTGTCAAATGTTACTGTAGCATCTGTAAGCTTAATCTCAACCTTATTGATGGTATTTGAAGCATCGCTTAAGGTATCAGCCAGTGTCTCGATTGAACTAGCAGAAAGCGTAGCTGCTACGATCTCCTGCTTTGCGGCTGACAGGTCGATAGTAATGGTATCTACCAGCTCCTCAGCACTTACAGCGCCTGCCTCAGCCTTCTTTGCTTCCTTCACGATAGCAGAAAGTGTCTCATCTGTGATTTCACCGATTACGGCATTTTTGTCATTAATCTCAGCCTGAACCTTTACAGCACTTTCATCGCCTCTTACGGGGATGGTGTACTTAATATTGGCTCTCTTAGCAGCTCTGATAGCCGCAATACCGGCATCCTTTGCTGCATTAACAGCATCTACTGTTTCGGCCTTAGTAATAGCCTCTATTGCTTCCTCAGCAGCCGCTAATACATTCTCTGCAGTAGCTCCGCCTACTTCAGCCTCAATAGCCTTTAATGCTGCTTCCTTGGCATCTGCTAATTCAACAGCTGCTTTCTTTCCTTCATGTACGAAAGAACATGACATACATGTATATCTTGCAATACCTGTTAATCCGTAGCTGTGCTCTGTTTCCTCTATTCTTACTGCGTTACAGCAATTATAAGTCTCAATATGAGTTGTCTCTGTTCTGGTCCATGTAGTAGCTGTACCGTCATGATTTAAAGGATCCAGCTCTAATACGATGCTGTCAAGCTCTTCAGCGTTTTCATCAAGCATATAATCACATGTACTGTCCGCACACTCATACCAGTCTCTTGTTCCATTTTTGATACATGTGCTGGGAACTGCTGCATGCTTCTTAGTTGTATCAACAACATGTACGTGCCATGTAGGTGTTACAGCTACTTCGATCTCATAGCTGTAATAATTTCCTGTTTCAGCTACAGAAACCAGCATATAGAAGGTCTTAGCATCATCAGGTAAATCCTCTGCACCTACAGTCAGCTTCAGAGCCTGGTTTTCAATGACTGCTGTCACATCAAGCTCACCGGGTACTCCCTCAGTGATTACCGGAACTGCATCCTCAGGTAAACCGTTAAAGCTGATAACTCGTGTACTACCTGCGTATGCAAGGAGATTGCCCTTAGCATTTTTCATCTCGCTTGAAGCATCCGCCTTATGGATAATAAAGTAATAAGGCTCAGTAGTATATTCATCATAATTATCAGTTTCCGCAAATATCGCCTTAACTGCATATTCACCTACATTTACAGGCTTTGCAGCGCTATAATTAATTCCGTCTGCTGTGTAGAGATAAGTTACGTTTCCGGTACCATTTGTTGTACTGCTGGGTACAGGATCAGGAGCGGTCTCGCCGTAAGTCCAGTCTGCCATTGTTACACTACCTGAACCGGCAACCTTCTTAACCCTAAAAGGAACACTCGCTGTTAATGCACTGCTACCTTCAGCAATAGCACCTGCTGCGATATTAACTTCTACAATATACTTACCTACTTCTGTAATCTGAGCCAGCTCTGAACCTGTCTTCTTGCCGTCAGCGCCTGCTGCAAAATACTTCACTGAAGCAGCTGCAGGTACTATAAGTTCAGAAGCTGTCCAGGCTGTCTGTTCGTCTTCACTGCCATATTCGATAACAGGTGTTATCGCACTTGCTGTATACTCCACAGGTTCTGCTGAAAGTGTAAGTACTAACGCATGGTCAGCATCTACTGCACCTGATTCGCAGCCGGTAAAGCAATATGCCTTAACCTCTGCTCCGTCTGTCAGATAGTTCCAATCATGCATTATCTTTAATTCGCCATTGTTATATACAATGTGCATATCAGGATTATCAGATATAAAGCACTTAGTCTGAGCAGCTGTAGCTCCCGTTACCATGGTAATAGGATCGTTACCGTGAGTACCTGCTACCGTACGCTGTTCTTCGATTGACCATTTACCTACAGTATAGTGGATTTCCATGCCTTCTGCCGGAGCATTAGCACCTTCTGCAAGGCCTATAATACTATTTTTGCCATACTCATTGTATAAGAGCAAATTATCATCAACGCTGCCATCAGCGCCGCTCTTGTTGCCCTTTATAACGGCCTTACCACCCACATTAAAGCTTCCCTTACTGGTAGTGGCAGAATACACACCGCCGCCAGGTTGAGTTGTTTTATTACCGGTGATAATTCCACCATACATGTTCATATTACCGCCGAGATTATATACACCACCGCTAAATTTAGCTGCGTTGTTCTTGATACTACCGGCATACATATTGAAATTACCGTAGTAATTATACACACCGCCGACACCAAAGATTGTTGCTGTATTACTCTCTATGCTACCAGCGTACATATTGAAATTACCGCCGTAATTATACACACCGGCACCACCACCGTCGGTTACTGTATTACCCTGTATACTACCGCCGTACATATTAAAGTTACCGGGATATCCAATATATACACCGCCGCCATTATATGCTAAACCACCGGTGATTTTACCGCTGTCCTTACAGTCATAAAGGTTAAGTGTTGCATTTTCAGCAATATTAATCAAAGAAAACAGATTATCATCTGATAATCCACTGGCTCTCTTAATTGAATATCCATTCAGACAAAGATTGATTTCTTCACCTGTAGGGATATTCCAGCTATCAGTCAGAGAAATATCTCCGAGTAAATAATAATTTCCTGATACTGAAGGAAGAGCGTCTACACCATCCCAGTCAATGCCTGCTCCTGCTGTTCCGCCGGCATGTGTATGAGGAGGAAGAACCTTAAATGCCTTTTTAGCAGTTACTGTTCCTACTGTGACAGCCGCATAATAGTTACCAAGAGCTAATCCTGTAAGATTAGTAACCTCCTCGGTTCCTTCTGTGCCACCTTCCGAAGTTGCTTTATAGTATTTAATCTCCGGAACACTAAGGCCGAATACTGATGATGTCCATGTATTTGTATTATCTGATTTAATCTCTGTTCCATCAGCATCAAAGATTTTAGCACCGGGATATACTTTAGTCTCAGAATAGCTCGGGCTGATTGCCATAATGGTCAGTGTTACTTCTTCAGAAGCATCTCTGCTACATGAAACCGTAATTGTCTCATTCTCTGCTGTGTATGAAATATCATGACCCTTAGCTATCTTTCCGGCTTCAGCTTTCCAATTTGACATATAAATAGCCAAGTCATTTTCATAAAAAAATGTAGTAGTATCAGGGATTGTTATCAGTGTAGTTTTATCAGCATCTTCATAAAAAAGATGGCAGTCCGGACACTCATAATAATCTATCCATCCATCTTCAGTATGTGTAGCTGCCTGTCCGTCATGTTTGATTAGCTCTGTACTACTACTGCATTCAAGAAATAGCATCCATATATTCGGGCTACGGTCGCTAATTTTCATTTCTGTACCTACCCTTAATGTACCATCAAACGGTGCTGTCCAATAAACAGAATGATATTCACCACTACTTAACTCAGTAATCATCGCAGGAGTAGCTAATTCACTACCATGGTACATAAAAACACCTTTGTACCCAGGAGCAGCGGGTTCAAAGTAAATTTTATCTCCCGCTTTAATACCGGTTAACTGAAATGTATCTGTGATATCCTCAGTAACTACAACACGACAAACCTGGAACGGAAAGCTAACTGTTATCGCACTGCTATTTGTATCAACGATATCTGCGATAGTAACATCCACAATATATCTGCCAAGAGCTGATACTGAAGCCATTTCTGAACCTGTTTTTTTGCCATCAGCATCGGTTGCATAATACTTCATTGATGCAACTGTAGGCACTGTAAGTCCGGCATCTGTCCATGCTGTCTGTTCAGTAGAACTGCCAAAATTAATAGTGGGGGTTACCGCACTACCGGAATAGTGCGCATTGCTTGCTGAAAGGGTTAATGTTACCTTTCCATCATCCAAAGTACAATCGCTCGCATTTTCACATGTTGCAGTTAATACTGAACCATCTGCTGAATAATCAAAGCTATGAGTATGTAAACTAGCATATTCACTCTCTGCATCTGCAAGTGTCGTATAATTTGTTACTCGTTCTTTCTGCGCAGCTGTTAATGCATTATATGCTGTTCTTGCTGCGTCTATCTTTTCCTTGCATTCAGTTGTGTATGCAACTGTTCCAATTGCAGTAATCTTCCCTATTACCTCATTTATCAACTTAGTCTCACAATCCGAGCACAGATAGCCGCCTGTTCCACACCAATACAGATTATATGTTTTATTGACATACATATTTACATCCCCGTCACAGGACTGCATAGCATAATCAATTATTTTCCGGGCCATCTCATCGCCGGAACGTTCATTCAAGTAGACCCAACCAGTTTTGCCAAAATAGTTTTTCATGTACGCATATACACATGCTCCTGTTGAACCGTCTCCAGCTGATGTGAATTGGTCGCAACTGCTAATGCCTTGCGTCGTGCAGGTATTGCACTCGCCGCCGCCCCGCTCGTGTGCACCATAGCTATGCCCACATGTACATATGTCCCTATACTCATACGCCCATACAGTCACAGAAGACGCCGTTGAAACTACCATTGCTAACGCAAGAACGACACTAAGCAGCCTTCTTGTAATTCCTTTCTTGAATATTTTTTCTTTCATGTAAAAACCTCCTTGTTAATATTTTTATCTATAATCACTTGCTTTTTCGCAAGATTAAGACCATCAATCAAGCACTTACTCGCAGTGCCACCCTCGATTCCGCTTTGCGAGTTTCTATAAACAAAAAAACATTGTCAAAAAAATATGACAATGCTTCGTTCCCTGTGCAACTGGCTATCATACTCTTTTGAGGTTAGATCCTTAAGCTTTGCGTCGCATTCTTTCGAATGCTTTGCCCTCTCTTTGTATTATTTTTTGTTTCGTAGTAGTTGTTGAAATCATATTGCACTTTGTAAAAGTGCATAGAAAGTCCTTTTATATTTTGCCATTTTCCGTGTTTTCCCACAAGACTTGACCGGGTCCGATTTTATTACAAAAGAGGATGAATTTTATTGTTTTTCTTAGCTATTTTTTGGAAAAGGCTTGTATTTTAGGGCGTTTTGTTCTATTATGCAATCATAATAGAATGAATGAGGTTTTTTATGGAATTTATTACGACAAAAGAAGCATTTGCTAAGTGGGGAATCTCTCCCACTCGTATTACAATACTGGCTAATGAGGGACGTATTCCCGGTGCTCAGCATCTGGGAAGAAGCTGGATGATTCCTGCCGGTGCAACGAAGCCGAAAGAGCTGAAACCGAATCACGCAAAGTCTGCGAAAAAAGGAAAGGGTTCATTCTCATTTCCTCTATATCATTATCGTCCGGACTGGAATTCGTCTAAGCAATCACAACTTTCACAAGAGGAGAATAGTCTTTTGCTTGCTGAAACGGCTGTTTTGGAATGTCGTTTTGCAGATGCTTTTCCTATATTGGAATCCATACTTCGCAGTCCTGATGATATTTATACAGAGCTTGGAGCGTTATGGAATGCCGGAATTTGTTGTATCGGATTGAATAAGCCCTATGATTTTTCAAGGTTTTTTATGCGGCTTCAGATACTTATGGCGGAGGATTTCCCTCATAGAGATGATATGGTTATCATTTTGGATACACTCAAAACCTACGTGGAATCAATCGGCTCTGCTGCAAATAATCGTGTGTACAACATAGATATTCATTATCAATGTTTACCATTAACCTGTTTGCAGGTGGGATATATGAATCTTTCTATGGAAGCCATGCATGTCGGAACGGCAGATACGGCTTTGTTAGAGCTTAATCTGCGCTTATTAAAAAGTACCGGCTCTGTGGTCTCTTTGGAAATGATGCATCTCTATCTGCTTGGCATCTATTACTTGCGTCAGGACAAAGTCTTAATGGAAAAACATGCCAAAGCGGCTGTTCAGATTGCCTATGAAAACAGATTTTATTTCCCGCTGGTAACTTATTACAAGTATTTTGCGAAGGTGTTGTCTCCCGTTCTTGCTGCTTATCCGGTGGAATTTCAAAAGCATTGTCGCAATATTATTTCTCAGTATGAGAAGAATTTCGATGCTTTCGTTGCCTCTTCGAACAGATTTGAGTTCATTCCCAAGCTTACCGATGACGACTACCCTTATATCTACGACGTTCTGACAGGCTTATCCAACGCTGTTATTGCGGAGAAATTTGGTATTTCACAGCAGACTGTTATCCGCAGGATTGCAAAGATATGCGAAAAGGTTGGGGTGAATAACAAGAAGGAGTTAATAGACTATCTGCGTAACAATATGTAAAGGTAATGTGGCCCCATTTAAACACAAAAAGCACCTGGAACTAACAAATATCTGTCGGTGATAACCGCTAAGCATTTGTTAATTCTTGGTGCTTATATTTAAGCTATATTCGTTTTTAAAAAGGATAAACTTTTAGCGCACTTCGCCAAGTCAAGTCATTTTGATTTTTATTCAATTCCTTTGGCAAGGCTTTTTGTGCTTGCTGTTATTGGTTTATCCCTCCTGTGTTTTATATTTCATATTACAGATACATATCTCTCCAAAGGCTTATGCCTTAGAAAATTTATTCATAATTTCAGGTGTAATTTCTGATGCTTTAATTCCATTTTCAGCAACATAAGCTGCGTAACCTCTTAAATCAAAAGAAAGTGGTTTCTGCTTTTCATATGGATTTACTCGAGCAATATACTCATTAACAATTTCTCGTTTAGATTTCTTCATCTGTCCATTCATAAGTATACACCTCCCTGATTTTTGCTGTCATATCATCGGATATCATAAATCTGTAAGGATTATTTACTGGTGGCAAAGGTAACGCTCCAAACTCTTTAATATAATAATTTAACAAGTCTTCATCCATAGCTTCTGCATAAACAAATCCATCATATCCTGCTTTAACTGAAAGATCTGACGCTATTGCAAATAAATGACCTCCAACACCCTCATATTTCTTTCTTCCATATTCCCATATATTATTGTCTGGAGAAGTACATCCCCATAATACATATACAGCCTGTGCTTCTTTATCATACTGAATAGCAACAAGTCCTTGAATATCCATTGTTCCCTTCAATACCAGAGCATATATTTCTGTTTCCTCAGGAAATTTACTCCAATTTACATACCAGCCTGTTTTCTGATTAAATTTACCAAGAAAACTTTTTCTTTTAATTCTCACCACTTCGGTGTCAAATATTTCGCCGGTCTCAACTTTCTTTAAACAAGGAGTAAACTCATCTATTTTGAATGTAATCACTAAATATCATCTCCAAATTTATACTTCTTTTCACTTATATTATAGTCCTAAATACCCGTTTTTACAATCAAATCCTGAATTCTTAATATATTGTTAATCTTTGAACATTTTTCGTTATCCTTCTAGACTATCATATTTTTGTGTGCGACTTCTTTCTACACTTTCCTTGGTTTTACTAATCGTTATCCAGTTTAATCATGCACCACTATTGAAATATTATTGTACGATTTTCAACATTTCCATAGCCTCAACTCCGTTCGAGACGACACCATGGATGTCATATTTTTTGTTTCTTTTGGTGGTTCTTAGTTCCTCATATTTTTCTCTTTCAGTATTCTTTTTATAAAATTTTCATATAATATTTATGCGCAATTACCTATATAAATCTTGACATTTTCAAAAAATTTGCTAGTATAGAATTAACTTTGGGCTAGCCGAAAGGCTCTGGTCCACCGTCGGACGGGGATATACCCCGTCATTTTTTTTACCAAAGGAGCAAATATTTAATGGCAAAAGAAAACATTCTTAGTATTTTCATAACAAAAGTAAACGGCACCCCAAAGGGTGCCGTCTAAACACTCATATTAAGTTTTACTTTTCCAAGCCTTAATCTACATTAACATGCCTTAAATTACTTTACCTTAATGCTCTTAGCCGCGCTCCAGTCTGAATAAACCTTAGTTTTTCCATTCATCACGTAGGTTCTGATCTGAACATAGTAGGTCTTCTTTGCCTTAAGCTTTGAAATCTTCTTCTTTACAGTAGAAGCCTTCTTAATATCCACTGTCTTTGAGCTTGCCATGTTCTTTTTCAGAGAATAACGAATCTCGTAGCCCTTTACACCGGCAACCTTCTTCCAGGTAACTGTCAGTGCCTTCTTTGCGGCCGTAAGCTTCTTCACTGCTGCGCCTGCGGGCTTCTTTACTCCATCATCAGTGATTACGGAGTTATCTACTACACTGCTTGCGTTCTGCTCCTCAGAAGAATTAAGCCAGTAAACACCTGTAACACCGGACTCATTATCCTTTGCATAAATAGCTACGCCATCCTCAGCATCAGTATGCATTGTAACAAGGCCATTTGCATCTACTGTAGCTGCTGTATTGTATGAGCTTGACCAGGTATATGCGCCTGCGTCCTTAGTCTTTGAGTTATCAGCAGTAAGCTGAAGCTTATCGCCTGCCTTTACCTTTGACTTATTGTTCTTTTCTGTGACAACTACGGGATAAACCTTTATAGGCTTTACAACTAATGAGCAGTAGTCATAGTATGCGTCGATATCACTACCTACATAACGATAAGCCCAAAGATTTACTCTGACCTTCTTTGCACCCTCAGGAATAGAGCAGATTAAGCTCTGTGAATTCCAGTTAGGATTACGCTGAGACTGTGCATAAGAGTTTATAACCTTGTCATCCTTATCGTAGAATACAAGTGTCACCTTACCCATATCATGAGGTGGCTGATCATAGTTACAAATAAGTGCGTTAAAAATAACTGTATCGTCAGTCTTGAAGTTTTCAAGAGATACATCCTGGTAAATACGTGTTGTTTTCTTTTCAAGTCCGGCACCCAGATAAGGCCATACCAGGAAATTACCATGCTTAGGCTCACCGGTATCAGAATTATAAACGGCTGACCAAACCTTATCAGGATCCTTCCATCCATCAAGTCCGTCTTCAAAATCAGGGTTTACCAAAAGATTATCGATTCCCTCGTAATCCTTTGCAAAATTACCAAAGCTTACGACATCACTCCACTCGGAAGCCTCTGACTTGGTCACATCTTCATCAAGTACCTCATCATACTCAGTTCTTATGATGATATTACGGTATCTGATGTCAACGCCTACCTTATTCCAGTCTATAGTATTGCATTTTTCACCCTTGATGGTGATATTTTTAAGATAAGAAGCAGGAACTACATTTGACCAGCCATATTCTCCTGACCAGTCATAATCTTCTGCCTTATCAAAGCAAAACATATCAAACGTATAATAACTATCACTATCATCGTATTCATATTCCACGCCTAAGTCTATGAATTCCCAGCTGCTTCCTTCATTTTTTCTAACTAACTTATCCCAGCCGGCATCGTATTTCCAGTCATCCTTCTCTGAAAACTTCCAGTCCACCTGTGTGTAAACATATGCTTCATTGGCCTCGCCCAGCTCTATTAACTTTGAATTTCCGGGAATCATAACATTGAGTTTTGATGCAATATCCGAGTTATCCCCATATTCAACATTCAATGCCTTGGGCTTGAAATCAAGCTTTGGTAATTCCGCTGCGGAAGCATTAACTGTTCCAAATGCACCTGCGCCAATAATTAGTCCGCACAGTGCCGCACCTAAAAACTTTCCAAATTTCCTCATATTCTCCACCTACATTTTCGTTTTGCAATACTCATTTTTGGCCCACGATACAAGCGTTCAAAAGCAACTCAAAATTAATCAGAATTTAAAGAAGCTGTCAATGAATTTTTCAAATGAATAGTTTTTCTTACTGCTCTTTACTTCAAAATAACCGCCAACGCAGCCCTTGGAAACTAAATCACTGCCGAAATCACTGTTTGTCATTTCTCCGCAGACGATACAGCCTGTTGAGAAGATAACACCGAAGATAAGGCCGAGGAGTGACATTACGAATCCGCCTGTACCCTTCTTTCCGTGTGCCTTCTTTTTACCTATGCATGAAAGAATGATTCCTACGATACCGAGTACAACTGCACCCAGTGTAAAATAGATACCGAATATAGGCGCTCCTACTGTAGCGAAAACCAGTGAAAAGATACCAAGTACAAGTCCCCAGGCTGTAAGCGCATTACCCTTCGGCGCTTCTATCGGCATAACAGGTCCCTGGCCGGGTGCAAATCCGGGCTGTCCCGGCTGACCGGGCTGGCCGTATGCGGGTCCCTGCTGATAAGCGGGTGCCTGAGGGGCCGCAGGAATCTGACCATATACCTGCTGGTAGTCGGCTGCCTGCTGATAGCCCTGAGGAGGAAGATTATTCTCCTGAGGCTGGGGCTGGCCGAAGGCCATAGTATTCTGATATGTGTTAGCCTGAGCATATACAGGTGCCTGTGCCATAGGCTCTTCAGGCTGATATACCGGTGCCTGTGCCATAGGCTCTTCAAGCTGGTATACAGGTGCCTGCGCCATAGGCTCTTCAGGCTGATATACGGGTGCCTGTGCAGCGGCCTCTTCTGCTAAGGGCTGGTCGGGATCTAAGTCCGCCAGTCTAGTTCCGCATACAGGGCAAAAAACTGCATCATCTTCACATTTATTACCACAATTTCCACAAAACATAATAGTCCACCTTTCCGTGTAAAATCCACTTTCACACTATAGCATTCCCCTGGGTTAATCCCTTAACCGGTCCCTTGTATCAAAATCTAAAAGAGTACCCACCACCAAAGGGCAGTGGGCTTTTTCATCTTATTAATTACCAACGACCATATTTTGATACAGCCACAGTACATGACAGAACAACAATTGAAAGGATTACGGTAAATACAATACCTGCTATAAGTCCGCCGAGACCAAGTCCCTTACCTACCTTTGCCTTACCGTAAAGTAAGCCCTCTGATACAGTGAATGCCTTTGCCTTAGCTAATGCAATCGCACCAAATACGATTCCAAGGAATGCAAGATAGAAGGTACATGTAAATACAAGGCTCAGGATACCGAATGTAAGAGCACTGCTTGCAATGCCCTGTGCTTCGGGGCTTGGAATTCTGGGCTGCTGCTCCTGGAAAGCAGGCTGCTGGTAGTTCTGGTAAACGGGCTGCTGATAAGGTGCCTGCTGGAAAGCGGGTCCCTGCTGGAAATTAGGTGCCTGCTGGAAATTAGGTGCCTGTTGGAAGTTGGGTCCCTGCTGGAAATCAGGCTGTGCAGGCTGCTGTCTTACAGGCTGTGCGGGCTGCTGCATGGGCATAGGCTGCTCCATTTTAGCAGGCTGCATCATATTTACATTAA
Organism: Lachnospiraceae bacterium; assembly: GCA_024403355.1. Classification (GTDB taxonomy): domain Bacteria; phylum Bacillota; class Clostridia; order Lachnospirales; family Lachnospiraceae; genus RUG11977. Next base: position 24,117 of record JAKSRW010000018.1, on the reverse strand, counting down.
ATGCGGCGCCGCAATCAGGACAGAATACAGAATTATCTGCAACCTGTGCTCCACAATTATTACAAATCATTATGATTACCTCCTGGATTTTTTTTAAGTATAATTTCTATTTATAAAATTTGCAATAGCTAAATCGTATTTTTCGGTGTTATTAATCCGGACTCTTGAATGACGTCCTTCTTCAAACCAGTCCAGTGATTTGGGCGCAGTACACTTTTCGTATATTTCCTCAAGAAGCGCGGGCTCCGAGTACTGATCCTTTCTGCTGTGGAAGAATGCTATGGGCTTCTTCATCCTGTGAACACGGTACAGAGGACCGTCGCTGGTGATATTAATATGCAGAAGCAGACGCATATAGAAAAGGCTCTCGTAGTAGATGGGGAAGAGCGAATGCTCTCTTTCCTTAATGTGCTGCTTGTAGGAATCTCCGAAGGTCGCAAACATTCCGTCCGCTATCATGGTTTTTACATAATCCGGGCATTTTTCGTCTGTCATTGCCAGCAGTGCTGACGCAGAACCGATGCAGAGTCCGTGCAGGTGGATTTCATTCATGCCAAAATCCTTATGAAGAAGCTCTGCCCAGCCGATTACATCCCTGTACTCTCTAAAGCCCACATAGCAGGCCTTACCCTCCGAAAGTCCGTGCGCCCTGTTATCAAATACCAGAACATTGAAGCCCAGCTTTTTATAGGGAGCTGCGTAATAATAGGAGTATAGCAGGGTTTCGCAGCGTCCGACAACGATGATTGCGGCACGTTTAAAGCCAAAATCATAATACTCGCCCACGAGCTTAAGCTTGTCAAAGCTTGTGATTTCCACGGGCTTTGCATACTGTTCGTTTTCCAGATGCCATTCCCAGCCTCTGTCATATATGGCCACCTGCTCGGGGTCTGAGGGCATACTGCACTCACGCGCCCACTTTTTTGCGCTCGTCCTTACCATAAGTATGGTGTAGAGCACGCAGCCCAGCACCATAGTCACGACAACTCCGCCCAGAAGCAGTGCTGCCAGTACAATTAATACTATATTCATCAATACGAATCCTTTGGTTTCTTGTCATTTAGTCAGATTTGCAGTCACTATAAAAGTCCGACAAACCAGTGATATACGTCCTGTCCGCCCTCAATCACATTGATTTCAAGACGGGGATATGCCGCAGCAATGGCCTCCGTAAGCTCGTCGGCCTTCTCGTCGGGAATTCCGATACCCCTGAACAGAGTGCAGCCTTCCCTCTCCCTGTCGGGGTCTATCTTGTCGATAGCCTTGATTACCGATGAAATGATGTCCTGTGAGTAAGATATGGGCTTATCATTTACAAGAGCCGCCACGTCACCTGCCTTAAAGCTGATATCCTCCGAGGAGTAGTCCTTTGTAGCGGTCGCTATCGCAATATTGGTTACGCAGTCCATACCCATCTCCATCTCGGAAAGTCTGAAATCAGGGTCATCATGGTCCATAACGTCCATTGCCAGCGCATAGTAGCAGCTGACCATATCATGTGTGGGAATTATGCGCACATTTTCAAGTCCGCTGAGCTTTATCGCCTGCTCTGCCGCCCTTACGGAATTCGGATTATTCGGGAAAATAACGATTCTGTCGGCATCCGCACTCATGATTGCGTCAAGGAAATCCTTGGCCGCCGTATTGAGCGAAGCGCCGCCCCTGATAATCACGTCGCAGCCAAACTGCTCAAACATGCTCTCGAAGCCCTCACCGTTTGCCGCCGCAATCTTGAAAAGAGCCTTGTGCTCCTTCTTTTTGACTATGGTCTTCTCATCGCGGTGATTATGCTGAAGCTGCATATTTTCCAGCTTAAAGCTTACAAATTCACCAAATTCCTGGGCTATCGCTATGATACGCGCAGGCTTCAGGGTATGAATGTGCACCTTTACGCGCCTGCCCTCCTGAACTACGACCAGTGAATTACCGTAATTGCTCAGATCCTTTATAAAGTCATTTATTTTGAAAAGCTGTGAATAGCTGCTCGCGCGCATAAGCTGGAGCAAAAATTCCATACAGTAGCCATCCTCAAAGCGGCTGTTTTCATTGAAGAGTGTTTCATCGTTAATGGCATCGTCCATAGCCTTTTCCTGCTTTGAACGCTTTATGCTCTTCTCCGTTACCAGCACCTCTCCGGTAAGGAACTTCTGCATTCCCTCAACGATATAAATGAAGCCCAGTGCGCCGCTGTCGATTACACCGGCCTCCTTAAGTGCTTCCAGAAGCTCAGGTGTTCTTTCCAGACTTTTTTTCATTTCTGAAATGTAGAGTCCGAAAAATACCTCTAAAGAGGTCTCGCGGGTCACCTGGTTTTTGATATTTTCCACGCCCTCGCGCGCCACGGTAAGAATGGTTCCCTCCACAGGGTTTACTACTGCCTCATAGGCCTGCCTGTAGCCTCTGATAAAGGCATTTCTTATGCGCCCGGGATTTGTTACCGCATCCTTTACAAGGGCAATCGATATTCCCTTGAATATCTGCGAAAGAATTACTCCCGAGTTTCCGCGTGCGCCCAAAAGCATACCGCTGCCAAGCTCCTGCAGAAAATTACCCACATGGCGGGTCCTTTTCGCCTTAGCCAGGCCATGCTCAAGAGTGAGCTGCATATTTGTGCCGGTGTCACCGTCCGATACCGGGAAAACATTCAGCGCATTAAGCTCCTCCTCGTGCAGACGAAGGTTATTTAACGCATTACGCAGCATTTTTTCAAATAAATAACCGTCTATTTCAAAAGTTTTCATTTATTTATTAACCTTACCTAAATTGATTAATGACTTGGGAAGCAGGAAGGTAAGTGCAAGGGATACAAACATACCGATACCGGAAATGAGTGTCATGTATACCATTGCATTGCCGGCTTCCTTAAGTGCGGTAAGCACTGCACCCGAACCGATACCTGTTGCAATTCCCGCAAAAAGTCCCTGAACCGCAAAGTACATGGCTGAATGCGAGATTCCGGTCTTCTCCTCGTCCTCTGCGGCGAGCTGCGCGGGAATCGAATATGCCACCGAGAAAAGCGCTCCGATACCGAAGGATGCGATTACACCCGAAGCAATGGCAAGCGCTGTTTTAAGTCCGCCCGCATCGATAAGTCCGGCTCCGAACATTAAGAACATACCGATTGCGTAGATGATGAGAACATATCTCATTGCAAAGCCAAAGCCCTTCTTCTGCTTAAGCTTATTGTAGATAATAAGTGTAAAGGGAACGGGCGCAAAGGCTGCCATCATTACCATCATCATGTTCATGCCTGTCTTTGAGAAGTACTCGTTGATACCGCTCAGGAAGAGCTGAATGCTGAACTGCATGATTGAATATACAAACATCCACTTGATAAAATTATTGTTTTTAAGGGTGTAGATAAGCGATTTTGTAAGGCTTACGGTCTTTGAGGCCGACTGACGCTTTCCCGCATCCTTTTCGAGGGTTGAATCCTCTTTGATAAGGAAGAAGGGAATGAGCATTGTAGCCACGATGGGAAGCATAATAACCGCTACAGTTCTGATATTTGTACCCTTAAGCATACCTGCGACAAGCACGTATCCGAGTATGAAATATACGATATCGCATACTGATTTTACGTTTGAAATGAAGCTTCTGTCGGCTTCATTGTCTGTGATTTCGGTGAAGGTTGCATAATATGTAACCATTACGAGTGTGTATGAAATGTAGAATACACAGAGCATTACACCGTAATAGATGGTGTTTCCTATGCTCGCCTCAAGAGGATTGGGGCAGACAAGGAAAAGCAGGTATGATGCAATCATTGGAACGAGACCCATTAAAAGCGCAGGTCTTCTGCGGCCCCATCTTGTCTTCATATTGTCGGTCATGGAAGCCATGGGAATGTCAATGACACCGTCGATAATTTTGGCAACGAGCACGAAGGTCGCCCAGACACCGGCTACTACCAGGTCGCGCTGTTCAAAGGTCTGGTAAGGAATCGCCGCCTCACCAAAGCCGCCTATTAATATCGCACTGCAAAGGTATGAGCCCATCATAAGGTTGAGCATATTTACGCCCATACCCGCAATACCGTATATCAGAAGCTTCCATTTTTTATCAAGTTTCTTCATTGTTCCTCCTAGTGCAGCGAATGCACCAATTTACTTCAAGTTAATTATTTGCCGAGAATCTTCTTTACAAGCTCTCTTTCCTCTTCAAGACCCTGTGAAATGGGCTTTCCTACGTAATATGCCGCCATAAGGCCGGGTCCGATGTTGATACCGCAGAAGGGATATACATCACTGATAATTACCTCTACGGGATGGAAACGCTCCTCAATCATTCTCTTATATTCGATAGCCTGGGGCATTCTGTTTGTCTGCGCAATGAAGATGATCTGCTTCTCGGGCTCCTCGATTGTAGCTGCGATATATTCAAGCTGTGCCGCATAGGCTGCCTTCTCACCCTTTGTCTTGCCGATAACTGTTGTGAGTCCGTTGTAATCGAACTCGCCCATTGGCTTAATGCCTGCAAGTGTACCGAAAAATGCCTTGGGATGTGTGATTCTGCCCTTCTTTGCTACGAAAGAGAGGTCATCGAGCCAGCCCATCTGGTGGAAACGGTTTCTGTTCTTCTCCAGATAATCAGCTACCTCATCAATGCTCTTGCCTTCTTCACGAAGCTGTGATGCATGAACTGCCATAAGTCCAAAGCCGGGTCCGAATCTGAGCGAATCGATACATACAATCTTTGAATCGGGATGCTTCTCAAGTACTGCCTTCTTTGCCTGGCATGCAAAATTAAAGGTTCCGCTGATACCGCTTGATAATGAAATGCAGAGCACGTCCTTACCCTCGGCGATGTATTTTTCAAATCTGTCCTCGAATTCCTGGGCATTTGCGGGTGCTGTGGCATAGCCGTTGGGATTCTTCTTAAGCTGTGTATAAAATTCTTCTCTGGATGTGTCCTTCCAGCTGAGATATGATGAAATCTCCTGGCCCGAAGGCAGAACGATATGACTCTGAATTACCTCAAGATTAAATCTCTTCTGGAGCTCTTCGTTAAGGTCTGCTCCCGCATCAATAAGAATTACAAAATCCTTCATTACTAATTTCCTCCTAAAATCATCTTTTATTTACACGCTCTATCGCGCCAATAATCATAAATTTTTGGTCATCCTTATCTTTTATATAAGCCTGTCAAGTATTTCAAGAAGCTGCCTTCCCGTTTTGGGTGCTCCCGTTGCGAGCGTACAGATATGGTCCGCTTCCTCACAGCTTATCTTATATTTTTCCGAGGCACAGGCCTCAAAGAGTTCGGGAAGGTTAGTGCAGGGCACCTTCCTGTCACGTTCTCCATGCATGAAAATCACCGGAATTTCAGCCTTTTTCAGGGCTTTTGCGGCATCCTCACGCAGATTTATACCGTAAAAGATTTTCGCGGCCATTCTGACATAGGGAAGCATCAGAGTCGGCTGATGTCTCTTTTTCATCTCCTCGCGAAACTGCTCATTGATGGAATTGTAGGCGCTGTCACTGACAATCGCCCTGACCGCTTCGCCGCCTTTAAAAAGGTCCGAAGCCATGAGCACCGTCGCTCCACCCATCGAGCTACCGTAAATGACGATTTTTTCGGCGCCGCGCTTCTTCGCCCAGTCTACCCATACAGGCACGTCCAGCTTTTCCTTTGCCCCCATATAGGTTCTGTCGCCGCTTCTTCCGTGACCGCGCTGGTCCACCAAAAGCATATTCCAGCCCGCCTCATTAAAAAGCCTTGCGGGCAGTGCGTAATTCAGTGCCGGCGTAACTCCGAAGCCGTGGAACATTATAATGAGCTTATCTGAAGCATTATCGTAATAATTCCCGAAAAGCTCCACACCGTCAGCTGAGCTGATTCTGACCTCCTCACCCTTTAACGCCTGAAGATAGTCCAGGTCCTCAAAAAGCAAATCAAGCCAGTCGTCATAATAGGAGCCCTTAAAGTTTTCCTTTTTCAGCTCCCTGCCGACCTTTGGGCTGAAAATGAAGGGCACCGATATAAAGGACGGTATCACTATAAAAAATATATACAGGCCGATTATGGCTGCCAAAATCCATATTACAATATTCATCATTTTGCTGCCAATGCCTTTTCAACATAGTTCACAACATCACCAATGGTCGCAAAATCCGTCATTTTCATATTTTCAAAGCGGATATCAAAGGCCTCCTCCACGGAAATTACCGTGTAAAGAAGTCCGATGGAATTAAGTCCGAGGTCTGTATAAAGGCCCATATCCTCTGTGTACTCGCGGTTTTTCATGCTTTCATCTTCCTGTTCCTCAGAAAGAATTTCCGCAAGCTTTGCAATAATATCCTGTCTGTTCATAATTCCTCCTAATGCAACGAATGGAATGAGTTGCTCATGGAGCTGATTGGTACGCTTTTTGCATCAATCTCGCAGCTTGTATTTTTTCAGAATTACAGCTTTTTGATTTCTGAGTATCTTTTTATTTTCATACTGGGCGTTCTTTCAAAATCCTCTGTTCTTATGATGATTTTGCTCACACGCTCAAAAGCCGGGAATGTCATATTTATTTTTTCGAGCTCCTCTAAAATGTACTGCTGTGGTTCGGGAGCTGACAGATTCTTAAGCTCTGTGGCTCTGGGCACTATCTCTAATGCGAGAATCCTGCTGCCTGTCTGCGTTTCGGCTTCAAATACCTGCGAAGCCTGAATAAAGCTCAGCTCATTGAAGCGGCTCTCAAGCTCTGCGGGAGATACGTTTTCGCCCGAAGGAAGAACTATTATCTCCTTGATTCGGCCTGTTATGTAGAGGAATCCGTCCTCGTCGAAACGGCCAAGGTCACCTGTTTTGAACCAGCCGTCCTCAAAGGAATTCTTATTTTCTTCATCCTCTCCCCAGTAGCTTTCCATCATATTTACGCCCTTCAGCCAGATTTCGCCGTCCACGAGCTTAACTTCCTCGCCGGGGTAAAGGCTTCCTACAGAATCAGGCTTGTTTACGGGGTCGGGATTACCGGAAACGAGGTTCGCGGACTCGGTCAGTCCGTAGCCCGGGAATACCGTAATGTTCATTTTTGCATACTCCGTAAGAAGATAGGGAGCTACCGCAGCCGCGCCGCAGATGATGTATTTCAGGGCATCTCCCAGCATGTTTCTGCCGAATTTCTTCGAAAGAGTTAATGACATTTCGGCCAGTGCGGGAACCATTACCATGATGGTGGGTCTAAACTGCGCGCAGTCTCTGAACATATCCTTATTGTTCATACAGATGAACAAATCACTGCCTGTGTAAAGCGAGGTCATCAGATTTCTGATAAGACCAAATACATGCGAGAACGGAAGTACCAGCAGATAGCGGTTCTCAAACACCTGCTCATAGCCGTAGCAGCCGTTGATTGTGCCGCGCATAACCGCCTGATTTGATAAAAGCGCACCCTTGCTTTTACCGGTTGTTCCGCCGGTAAACATGATAATGCAGGGGTCTGTTCCCTTCGTTTCTGTAACGGGGGCCTTTTCTTCCGAGCTCTGCTCTATCTCAATAAATGCGAGCTGACTCAGCTTTTCCTTCGCAAATTCCAGCTTTTCTGCCAGGTCTTTTGCAAAAATTATAGCCTTAAGCGCATACTTCATTGCGCAGCCGAATATGCTTTTATCATCTAAATGAGCAGGCAGAATCATTGCCACACAGCCTGCTGTCGTCACCGCAATATAAGCCTTTACGAAATCATAGGAATTCGCCGAAAAAATACCTACATGGTCGCCCTTTTTAAGTCCCTTTGCCCTAAGAATGGCTCTGAAGCCGGCAGCATCCTCACTGAGTCTGCCATAGCTGTATTTTTCACCGTTAAATTCAATGGCAGTCTTATCGGAATACTCTGCCGAGCGCTTTTCCCACATTTCGGATACGCTGTCATACCATACAATATTCTTAAAGCTTTCCTCATCGGTATATCTGCTGAAAAATTCATGTGTCTTCGTGTACATTTTTCCCTATCCTTTCAAACTTATTGCTTAGCTGTCCCCGATTTCCTTCAGCTGCAGCTCTCTTTCGTGTACCTGCTCTGCTATTTTATTGATTTTTGCAAGTCCGGGGCGCTTTCCGCTTCCGTCATCTATGTCTATCTTTTCACCTATTACAAAGACTATTCTGCTGTAAAAATGCTTCTTTTTTTTCATATATATTGGCACGATGGGCACCCCTGACTGCAGCGCCATCAGAACCATACCTGATTTGAAAGCATCGATTTTGCTTTCATCGGTATTGATGTGGCCCTCTGCAAATATGGTTACCATACGTCCCTGTTTGAGCCTGTCCACAATGTTTCTGAAGGTATCCAGACTCACATTTTCCCTGTTTACGGGCAGGCAGCCGGATATTTTCAAAAAAATCGACAGGAATTTTTTATTATAAACCTCTTCGGCTATGATAAAATGGTTTCTTCTGTACCAGATTCCGAGCATAAGATACATCGGGTCAACCAGATGCACATGGTTCGAAACCAGCAGCGCACCGCCCTTTACATGCTTCTTGGCTGCCTCGTTTTCATATATGTATTTGGGTCTGAAAATCGGCAGGCCGGTAATGATTATAAACCAGCGGATTATGTCATAGAGGAAATCCAAAAATGAATATCCTCCGGATTTCTTGTTTTTCATTAGTTCAACCTTTTAAATTTTTTTATCTGCCAAGCTTTGCATTTAACTGCTTCTCAAGATCTATTATCTTTTCACGCAGCATTTCGGAAATGTAATTGATATTTTCCTTCTCACTGCGCTCCTCGCTGACAAATCTGTGCACATTTATCGGCTTTCCGATGATTACACGCGCACGTTTTGAAGTAAAATAATGACCGTTTGTGTATACGGGAATGACCGGTACCTCGGCCTTCAGCGCTATCATTGCCGCACTCGGCTTGAAGGGAAGCGGTCTTTGCTCGCCCTTTAACGGGAGCCTGCTTTCGGGGAAGATTTCGACTACTCCGCCCTTTTTTAATATATCCTCAGACTTTCCGATAAAGCCGCTGCTCAGCTCATGACGGTCGACATATATTCCGCCCATACATTTTAAGAACCGGGCCAGGGGCTTCTTTTTGAAGAGGACCTCCGCCATCTGGCATCTGAGCGTCCTGGTCCAGAATACGAAAAGCATTGCCGCGTAATCCCAGACCGAGGTGTGATTGCATATCACTATCGCGGGGCCCTTGATTCTTCTGCCCTGGACCTTTTTATCCTCATAATACACGGCTGTGTTGAAAACCACTCTGTAGGGCGGCCAGCCCGTGATTTTTACCAGCCAGTTAAAAAAAGCTATCATATCTATCTTTATGCCTTTCACATGCAGACCACGCTTTTATCAGCAGGACCTGCGGCTGCCAAGCTCTTCCGACAGCTGTCGGCTGCTTATTTTGCATTTTTCAAATTTATGTACTCGCAGAGCTTTTGAACAGTTCGCAGTGATGTACCTGCTTCATCAGGTATTTTCAAATCAAATTCCTCTTCTATTTCACAGAGCATTGAAAAATAGTCCAGACTTGTTCCGCCAAGATCTATGAAAAAGTCCGTGTCGTAAGCGACAGAGTCCTTCGGCTTATCCACCGCTTCCGCAAAAATATCCCTGATTTTAAGCGCCATAGCATTGCCGTCGATACGGATGCTTCCGCCGGCATCAGGATTTTTATCGATTTTGCTGAAACGCTGCTGCTCATAATCTGCCCTGATTTTGCGTCTGTTCAGCTTGAAGTCCTCGCTCGTCATCAGCTCGTCTGTGGTAAAAAGTATGTCCTTTAGCTCTGTTCCGAGGCCGATTTCGGAGGCCTTCTCACGCACAGCGCTGTTTACTGACTCGAACTCCTCTGCATTTATGAACTTATCGGTGGATACTACCAGTACAGGCAGCTTCACGCCCTCACGCTCCGGCCCGATAAGACAGACGTTTCGCACGCCCTTAATGTCCGAAAAGGCAGGCTCTATGATATTGGGATTCAGATTCTCGCCTGTCGATGAAATGACTACATCATCGCGTCTGCCGAGCAGTCTGTATTGTCCGTTTTCACAGACCGCCATATCCTTTGTATCATACCATTCATCGCGTCCGACGCTGCGCTTTTGGCCGTTTTCGATAACCGTCGAGGCTACTGTTTTACCGCGCACGCAGAGATTTCCTTCGTCTGTGAGCTTGTATTCTATTGAACCAAAGGGCTCACCGACATAGCCCTCCAGCAGCTTTTTACTGTATTTATCCAGATTGACCGAGGTGATTCCGACCTCACTCATTCCGTATCCGTTTGCCAGATGATAGCCGATTCCGTTGAAGAATTCGAGTATTTCCGGACGAATTTCACTGCCGCCCGAAATCATGAAAACCACGCTTTCCCCGAACATATTCTCGCGAACCTCTTTGAAAAGCTTCTTCGAAAGGAATCTGTTCAGCCTCGGCATATTCGAGGTCTTTCTCATTAGGCGCATGCCCTTTTGGAACTTTGCAAGGGTCTTTTCGTCGCGTGCTTTTATGGTCTTTTGCGCCTGCTCGTAAACTCTTTCCCAGAAAAGAGGCACCGCAAATATATGTGTAACCCCGTGCTTTTTTATCGTGGAAGTAATGGTCTCGGGCTCAAAATTCTTCAGCTCCACGAAGGTTCTCGAAAAAAAAGCGAACCATATATATACCGCAACCAGTCCGAAAATATGGTAAAAGGGCAGAAAAGTCAGCTGCTTTAGCATCCCCTTATAATGTGTCTTCATCAGTCCGCATTTTTTGATAATGCTGTAGCTGTCGCAGACCTGAAAGTAGAATTCTTCACCGCTGTATCCGCAGATTTTTACACTTGCGCTCGTACCGGAAGACATTACATAAACTGTGGTTCCAAAGACACTCTTACGGCCTGCATCCGTTGAAATTCCGACTTTTGCCGTTATTTCGTATTCTTCCGACTCCTTAGCTTTTTCCGCTAAACTGCCAGCTGCCGGCGCTTCTGCTTTTTCCGCTAAACTGCCGGTCGCCAGCTCCTCAGCCATAATTGTAGGTACAGAAAACTGTCTTCCATCGCTTATGACCGCCTTCACATCGCAGTCCCTTATCGCCTTTTCCAGAGTATCATCGTCTAGTCTTCGGTTCATCAGAAGGACACTGCAGCCGCACATCAATATGCACCAGAAATTCTCAATCCATTCGAGAGAATTGTCCATATAAAGGCCAATGACGGAATCGCTGCCGATAAATGAAGCCGCCGTACCATCTTCTCCCTCGCCCGTTTTTGGTCCCTTTGACCCCGTCCCCAAGAGACCAAACCTTTTAGCCTTCGCCTCGATCTGCGCCTTTACTTCACCGTATGTGATTGTCTTTATTTCATAACCAATGCTGGTCTCGTACATGATGTTATCTTTTTCGGAGAACATCATCTCATATAGAGAAGCCATGTTATGGTCCATTTTCTCGAAACGCTTCAGCTTTGCTTCCACGAATTCATCTATTGAATTATACCCGCCAAGACTACTGATATCGGCCCTCACAACTGCCTCCCGCAAAGATACTATTTCAGTGCTTTTTTAGCGCACATATATAGTCATTTTAACTTCTTTCCGGCTTTATGTCAAGAATCGCGCATTTTGCCCCATCTCTGCAGGGACAGGACTGCCGAGTCTGCATATTTATTATTATGACGCACTATTATAAACTGAAAAGAAAATATCAGCCGGAATCTTTATTCATAAAAAAACGACCTGACTGCCGCCGGGTCGTTTTCAAAAGTTCCTGTAAAAAAGCATTTATTAAATTATTTATTAACCTCAGCCACCTGACTGTCAACAGCCTCAGTCAGCGCACTCTGCGCCGCAGTGCCGTCTGCAGCAGCGGCTTCCTTTTTCTTCTTAGCCAGAATCAGACGAAGCACAATCGAACCGATACCGATTGCAAGCATTCCGATACTTACCCACTGTGAGGTGGAGAAGGGGCCATAGATGCCGCGGATACCGTCACCACGGTAGTTCTCGAGAGCGAATCTGATAAATGCATAAAGTATAAGATAAGCCTCTACGGTGAATCTGCTCTTCAGCTTTAAATCCATAAATGCCAGAATTCCCGCAAGCAGGAAGAGGCATCCTGCCTCCACAAGCTGAACAGGGTAACGTGATATCTCCTCAACAAGGCTCGGAGCAGTGCCTAAAGGAAATGTTACCGCAATGGCTCCGTCATAAGGCACACCGTAGCAGCAGCCTGCACAGAAGCAGCCGATACGACCGAACGCATGACAGAAGGGAATCAGGAAAACCAGCGCCCTTAAGTAATCAAAGCTATTGATTTTATTAATCTTGCCGAACCAGATGGCCGCCGGAATTCCCAGAAGAACCCCCCCGTAAAATACAAAACCGCCTGACATCAGCATCTCAAAATATTCTTTTTCAAAAAATCTGGACCAGTCCACATCTATCGACACGAAAAGATACATCAGCTTCGCGCCCAGAAAGCCCATACCTCCGCCAAAGGCTTCGATAATAGCCAGGTCATTCATATCTAGTTTTCTCTTTTTCACCACAAAATAAGCAATAACATTCGCCAGCGCAATACCACTGACAATCATAAGTCCGTAAAGCGGAATCTGCTTTCCGAACACTTCAATAAACATTTTCATAATATATATAAAGCCCCAAAAGGGCTTATCTCCTTATCTTTTAACAGGCCCGTCCCGAACAGCTTTCTTACCGCTCCGAGAAAAGCCCCGGCAACTTTGTTGACTCCGGCAAAAGCAGTGGAAATTAACTACCCCCACATATTAACAGAGCTCCCATGTTTCCATGGAAGCCCTGTATATACTTTGATTTTTGCGCTTATTAGTTAAGACCCTTTAATGCCTCGTTAAGAGCATCCTCAAACTCCTTTGAGCTGCTGCTTACTGCTGAAGCTGCACTAGCACAGATTACACAAGCGATTGACATGATACCACATAATACAACGCCGATGATTGAAAGTACAAGACCTGCTGTGCACATACCAGCCTTTGAAGGATCTGCCTTCTTACCCTTTGAGCAAAGGATGATACCAACGATACCAAGTGCAAGACCTGCGAATGCGCTGTAACCAAACCAAGCTAATACGAGTGAAAGGATACCACAAATTAAACCAGCTACTGCCATTTCAAAGTTCCTCCTATATAAAATTTATTGCTAGGAAGAATATCACATATTTTTAGGCAAAAGTCAAGGAAAAATTTTGATTGCCCGAAAAATATAATACTTTCGTATTAATTTATGCATCAAACTCATCCTTTTCCCCGAAAAACACAGTCCTCGGTGATATTATAATCCGCTTATTTCCCGCCCGTACCACGACTTCTCTTTGTGTCATATCTTATATGTAGTCGTTCTCGGCCTCGTCCTCTTCGAGCGCCTCCTCTGCGTCCATCTCCTCTGAATATACAAGCATGTAGCTTCCGGTCTTGAAGATTACCACCTCTATCGTGTGGTCATCGATAATTGTTTTATTCGTACAGCCGATAATGGTTTTCCTGTTGGGTGTATGATAGAGACGGGTGTGCTCCGCATCGAACTTATCGGGCAGTGTGACCCTGATTGTGAGCGGAAGCTCAAGCTCATCATCGTCATTTACAAATTCATAGGTAAATCCGATATACTCTCCCTTTTTAAAGCCCAGCTTTTTGAAGGCCTTCTTCAATACCGTCTTCTTTATAGACTTCGAAATCACGCAGTCTGTCGGAAGATATCTCGGGATTGCGGTCTTAACGCTGCAGGAAAGCTTGCCGTTTGTTGCCGAAAATTCCGAAATATAATCAAAATCCGGATCGTCAATCTCCGTTCCCGGAATTATAATCTCCGTAGAAAGCCTGCTTCCGTAGTAAACACCTACCTTATTATCTCCGATATAGCGGATTTTTTTGGAATGAACACTGAAATCGGTTGTTTCCACGATTTCACCGTTGAAATACTTTACCTTAACCGCAATATCCTCCAAACGGAATTCACGTCCCACTATTACCGGACGGCCCGTGTAGCTCGCGATAAGCCCCGTCGGATAATTCTCCAGAACCTCAAAATCAATGTCCTTATATGCATTCGCATAGCTTATTCTGAGCTTCTTCTTGCCTGTATCGGTGAAGCTTTCGTTCGACAGTGTGAAGGTGTTGATATTTTCCGAGGAAAGGTCCTCGTAAATGGCAGTTACAATAAAATCATCCCTGTTGATGGGTGTATTCTGAACAATTGTCCTGTTTTCGCACTGCACCACCAGCGATTTAACCTCACGCTGGATTACACCGCCTACCAGACAGCTTGTTTCAAAGCCCTTGTAACGAACGATAATGTCATGACGTCCCTGATGCGAAATCACATCGTTAACGACCTCATATCCCTCCTTCAGAATCTCTGCGGAGCCGTTGGAATACAGAACCGTCACCGTCAGATCCCTTACTCCGAGCCTATTGCCGATGCTGTACTGATTTTTATTGGGATTGGCCATAATTCCGACGATTTTCTTTGCCATAATGGAAACCTTCGCAGATTTATCCTCATAAATAACCAGAAAATCGTTTCGACCTTCCTTCTCTATGGTATAGCCGGTCATCGTGAAGTCCTCAACCTGGTCCTTCGAGCCGTCACTGTATATGGCCTGAACCTTCAGATCCTTCAGGTTAATCGTATCCCCCACGTCCATGATGGTTCCGACGTACTCTACCGTAATATAAGTAAGCTTCGCGGGCGCCGGCTCCTCATATGCCGCCTTAAGCGGCTGCAGACGCAGTAGAGAAACCGTCGCCATACAAAAAATAAGTCCGAAAAATATATATTTAATGCTTTGCCGCCATCGTTTTATCATATTTTCGCCAAGCCTTTCTAATCCAATAATTCCCTCAATAAGCAACAGCCCAAAATGGGTACGCAAACAAGCCCCTCAATGAGAAGCTATTATTTATATCGGACATATTTACATTTTATATTAGTTATATTTCAAAAACTTTTATTGCCGAGCCATATCCCCTGCTTATTAAACCGTCCATATCTTTCCTTTAATAATTTATGGCAACTACTTCTATATGGAATTCTGAAGCATTTCATCAATAAAGTAATCGAATAACGCGGCTCGGGCGTGGCGAAAGTCCAAAATCTCCGGGGACATGCTATCCATGATGCTACGATGAACTTTAGCAGCTGGCAGGGATGACGGTGTCAGAACATGATATTTGAGGCCTGCACCGGTTTTCTTACTGCCGCAGGCATATATATAAAGACTTATGTTCGTCAAGCCGTCCAAGGATGGACGGCGCGCCGAAAAGGAGCCCAAGGACGGGCGACTTGAGGCGAAGAACATAAATACGATATGCCTGCGGCAGTTAGTAAACCGCAGGCCGAAACCTAATCATGTTCGGACATCGTCATCCCTGTCGGCGTCAAAAAAGCCGTATCATGAACCATGACACGGCTGATTTTGGACTTGGGGCGTATTCAGGATAACTGAAGTCTTTCACTCGCCCAAAAATAGAAATTATTTATTATAAGTAAAGTTAGTGAAGTTTACGTAAGTATCCGAATCCTTACCGTTTGCCGATGCATACATACCGATACAGCAGCCTACGAAGCCGCCCGCAACCTCTGTGGAAAGATTTGCTACAGAAGCCTCGCCGAGAATCTTACCTGCTGCGGCTACCTTTGTATTAAGTCCTTCAACAATGATTGAAAGCTTGATGTTATTGCCGTCTGCAATCTCTGAAACGGGCACTGAACCTACGATTTCATCCTTACCTGCCTGACAGATAATCATGCTGCAGTTACCGTCCTTAACCTCTGCACGGAGATTGTAGAGGTTGTTCTGAAGAAGAACAAGACCTGCACACTCGCCTGCCTTAAGAGCTGTATAATCAAAGGTAGCTGTTGATGTAAAGTAATGATGCTGCTGACGGATGCTCACATATGAAGGGCTTCCGACTGCCATAATATCTTCCTTGCCTGCCTTGAGCTTTAAGCCCTCACCGTCAAGCTTATAAAGGTCAGCTGAATAGTTACGAAGGAAAAGGAATTCATCACCCAGCTCCTTCATATTTGCGAAGCAGTAATTCTTATCCGTGCCGGGAATAGTTGTCTTTCTGTTTGTTCTGTTTGTATATGAATCAGGATCGTCAAGGGGATTCCACTCGGGAAGGTCAATCTCAACCTCCTTCTCCAGCATACCTACACCGGGATTTACTACAGGCCAGTCATCCTCCCAGATGAACTTTGCCAGGAAGGTCTCACGTCCCATTGTAGTGAATCTGTTAAGAGGACGAACAGCAAGCATGGTCATGTACCACTCGCCGTTAGGTGTCTTAATGATATCGCCGTGACCGACATACTTAATGGGATAGTCCTGTCCGAGGTGTCTGTGTGTAAGGATAGGGTTCTTGGGATTGCCGACATAGGGTCCGAAAATATCCTTGCTTCTGGCAATCATTACAGAATGCTCGGGACCTGTACCGCCCTCGGCATGCATAATGTAATAGTAGCCGTTCTCCTTGTAAATATGGGGTCCCTCAGGCCAGATACAGCCCTTAAGAGCACCGTTCCATACATTCTTCTTCTCGCCGATAAGCTTGAAGTTCTCGATATCAACCTCGCTGATGTAAATGTACCAGTCTCCGTTGTACTTTACTCCGTCGGGATTGGGATGAGTTCCGATATAATAGCACTTTCCGTCCTCATCAAAGAAAAGTGAAGGGTCGATACCGTCAGCATCATAAAGGTAATGAGGCTCAGACCAGGGGCCTTCGGGATTTGTAGCTGTTACGATAAAGTTACCGCCATGTGTAACATTTGTACAGATAACATAGAAGGTTCCGTTGTAATATCTGATTGTGGGTGCGAAAAGACCCTGTGAATGATCAGCACCCTCAAGAGGAAGCTGTGAATGTCTGTCGAGTACATTTCCGATCTGCTCCCAATGAGCAAGATCCTTACTGTGCATCAGTGAAAGACCGGGGAAATATGAGAATGTTGAATTACAAAGATAATAATCCTCGCCTACCGCACAGATTGAAGGGTCCGGATAAAAACCGGGCATAATCGGGTTAACTGCTTTTACCGCCATAATAATAACCTTTCCTTTCTCGTTGCCTGCTTCCGGGTGAATACCGGCATTCGTATTTCGCAGACAGAATTTCGCGTGTCTGTAAAATCACACTGAATAACACGCCCGAATACTGTTAATATTTTACCATTATTATACAATCTATGCAATATTATTTTATCGTCAGAGCCTGCAATGCTTGACTTTATTTCCGGGCTCGGTATACTTGAATTATCAGGGGTATGAGCCTCCCTCCCGGCTTTTGTCCTAAATAAGTCACTGATATGCTAAGACGGCAGGCGCAGCCAAAGATAAGAAGAAAGAAGGTTTTTGATTTTGAACGAAGAAATTAAAAAATATATAAAAGAGGGCGAGATTTTCATCGAGCCGAATAACGAATTGCTGCAGTACAGCGGCCGAATCAACTATAACGCAGACGGTGAGCCCGAGCTCATCTATGCCTGTTCTTCAGTAAAGTGGCACTTCAGGGGCAGCGCCTCAGCCATCATCGTTTCCTCAAAGAAATATTACTGGAACGTATACGCGGGCGCAATCGTTGATGCCAACCAGATGACGGTCAGACTGGCCGATGACGGTATGCAGCGAATCGAGCTCGGAGAAAAGATTTCCACCGACCATATCATTACCTTTTTTAAGCGCCAGGATGCCTGCAACACACTGACCATCCACGGTATCGTATTAAGCGCAGATTCAGAGCTTACCGAGTGTCCCGAAAAGCCCGCGAGAAGAATCGAGGTCTACGGTGATTCGGTTTCCGCAGGCGAGGTTTCCGAGGCAGTATTCTGCATCGCACAGCCCGACCCTGAGGGTCACGAGGGCTGCTACTCAAACAGCTGGTACTCCTATTCATGGATTCTCGCCAGAAATCTGAAGGCGCAGCTTCACAACAATGCCCAGGGCGGCATCGCGCTTATGCCGGGCACGGGCTGGTTCTCAGGCCCTGATTTCGTCGGCCTCGAGCAGACCTATGATAAGATTAAATATTATCCTGACCTTGAAAATGCCACAAAATGGGACTTTTCAAAGTATATCCCCCATGTGGTTATCGTAGCCGTGGGCCAGAATGATGCCAATCCCGTCAACTTCATGAAGGATGACTATGACAGCGAAAAATCACTTGAATGGCGCGAACATTATAAAAATTTCCTGCTCACATTAAGGGAAAAATATCCCAAGGCTCTCATCATCTGCTCCACCACCATTCTCAACCACGACGCCGCCTGGGACAGGGCAATTGACGAAGTAGTAGCAGGTCTTAAGGATGAAAAAATCACCCACTTCCTCTACCGCCTAAACGGTATCGGAACTCCCGGCCACATCAGGATTCCCGAGGCAGAAATGATGGCCATCGAGCTGCAGCGCTACATCGAAGGCTTCGGCGAGGACATCTGGAAGGATTAATTGATAAATAATACTTGCAATTTATCCCTAACCTGTGATAATATATTATTTGCGGGTGCGAACGCATTCGATATGCGGAAATGGCGGAATTGGCAGACGCGCACGGTTCAGGTCCGTGTGAAAGCAATTTCATGAGGGTTCAAGTCCCTTTTTCCGCATTGATAATTATTTTTTACAAAGCCTTGAAATTAGCGGATTTCAAGGCTTTTTTCTTTCCTGAAAATCAACGATTTTTGGGGTACCGGGTGTTTCAACAGCCCTCAAACCATTGGTTTTACCGGATTTCAATGAGATGTCTGCCTCAATAATCAGTTCCGTGACTCCCTCTGTTCCTGTTTTCATCTATTTCTCCTATTGATGTGTAAAAAGCACTATAATATTCCGATAATACGTGCTATCGAGGGTGGCATTTTGCTCCCGTAACTTAAGGGCGTTAATGTGTGTAATAGACGCGTTAGATTTCAAGTTTATTATCTATCGGTAAGCTCTTTTAACGCTTTTCTTATCTTAACTCTAAGCACTATACCATAGCTCCATACAAACCATCCACATATTAATGTCACGATAAGCTGCACAGTATTATCTGCCACAAATTTAGCAAGAGTTATTGAAATAATAATACCAATAACTATTAATATCTCTGTAAAAATACCAAATGTTTCTAACTGTGACTTCGTTCTTTCTACTGAATACTCTGCAATCTTGTTAAATGTTTCTTTTGATTCCTTGTTCATAATCTCACTTTTCCTTTCGCCTTCAAGTAATTCCTTAATATCTACTTCATAGTAATCTGCCAGTTCTATCATCAAACTGATATCCGGCAATGTACTTGCTGTCTCCCAACGAGATACTGAGCGATTTGATACATTTAGCTTCTCCGCCAACTGTTCTTGTGTTAATCCTTTTTCATTTCTTAACTCTTTGAGAAACAATCCTATTTTCATTTGATCCATCTCAGATCCTCCTTTCGAACCAAGAGTAACACCTTCCAATTCTTTTATTAACGACACAAAGTGAGAAATGCCGTATTTTTCAGGATTAGACACCATTGTCTAAGCATTATAATTGACATACTTTCGTCTTAAACAATTGGAAAATCTACCACGAAAGCTTTTACATAGCCAGGCACTGTATCACAGATATCTATTTTTGCTTTATGTTCGTCTAAAATATATTTTGTAATTGCTAAGCCTAACCCGGTCCCTTTTCCGGATGTTCTTGCCACGTTCTCTGTTACAAACGGCTCAAAAATATTCATACCTATCGGTATCTGCGTTCCATCATCAGCAATGATTAGCTTCGCTTTCTTTCCATCCAAATATAATTTCACCAAGATGTGTATTCCATCCGGATTATGCTTATAAGCATTCACCAATAAATTCGTAATTGCTCTTTTAAGTTCTTTTTTATCAGCGCTGACGATAATCTTATCTTCCGGAATATCAATTGCAAGCTCAATGCCATGCTGCTCAAAATCACAATAATTTTCAGCAACAATATCTCTAAGTAGAACGCACAAATTTGTTTCTTTATATATCATCTTATAATCAGCTGATCCACATTTGGCATATTCAAACAATGTATCCACTAATTCATTCATTCCTTTACTTTTATTGTAAATAATCTGGTATGTTTCATTTACTTCTTCTGATTTTATTTTACCTTCCGATAATGCTTTTGCAAATCCTTGAACAGATGTCATCGGAGTTTTTAAATCGTGTGCCACAGCAGCATATATTAAGTTCTGTTCCTGAATCTGTCTTAAACTTTCCTTTTCAATAATTTTTTTCACCATAATGTAAAATACAATGGCACTTATGATATACAAAATAAAAGAGGCACTCATATATCCAATTGTTCCTGCATCCACAATTCCCGTATAATCTCCACCAGGATATAGCTTGGGAGCAATCACCTCATCCCAGGTACTGTCAATTGCAGAATCAAATACACGAACGGCGAATACAACAATAATGAAACACCAAACAATTCTATTTCTTAGTTTTACCATTCCATTTTTACTCTTCATAACGATATCCCAACCCTCTTATTGTTTTGATATGTTCACTTCCAACCTTATCACGCAGTCTGCTAATAATGACACGTATGGTATTGTCATCCACAGCATCCACATCATTCCATGCAGATTCATAGATCTGATCTTTGGTAAATACTCTTCTAGGACTGCCCATCAATAACTGCATTACCATAAATTCCGCCTTGGTAAGAGGAACAGTTTCATCGCCATTGCGCAAAATACATTCCCTTAAATCAAGTGAAATATCTCCAACAACTATTTTCTCCAATTCTTTCGTATTTATATGCACCTGATTTAATCGGCGAAGCTGTGCTTTTACCTTTGCAGCTATCTCCAATGGTTCAAACGGTTTCACGATATAATCATCTGCCCCAAGATCAATTCCAAGGACACGATCAGAAAGTGTAACCTTTGCCGATATTACTATAATAGGAATATATCTATCCCTATGCTCTCTTATATGATTGATAACACCATAGCCATCTATTTTCGGCATCATAATATCCACAAGTGCTATATCAATTTCCTCACGATTCAATATCTCTATTGCCTGCTTTCCATCATTTGCTTCAAAGACCTCTATATCTTCTGCCTCCAGATAGATTTTAAGCAATTTAACGATTTCTTTTTCATCATCCGCAATTAATATTTTTGCCATAACTCACACTCCTTTTGAGTTTCAATTAATATACTTTTTTCCTACAACATTCCGAAAATGATACTACAAAGTCCAAAATTGATATACCTGAAATGTCATAATAAAAACAAGATATATAAAGGATATTACACTCCAAATATAACAATGCACCTGAGAACGAACCTTCATATCGACACGTTCTTTTACTGTTCTAAACACTAAAGCGAATCCATTTATAAGTGATGTCAATCCCAAAAGAAGTGCTAAAATTGCAGAAATGGCTGCAAACCAAGGAATGCATGTCATGTTGCAATTCAGATACGTAAGCATAACAACCAGACTCGCTGCATAGATTACCTGGATAGTCAGTATATTTATATTTATTTTTGCATTCTTCTTTCTGATTTTTCTAATGACAAAAACTAGCAATTTAATAACTAATGCTACAATACTAATAATTCCAAGAATAATTATTGAAAATAAGAATATCATTTTTGCAGTATCCGTCTTACTAGTAATAATATCCATGGACATCATCTCCAGTCTGGTTCTTCCGTAATCATCCTCACTTAAATACATAAAGGACTTCATGCCATTTCGATCTAGTAAATACTGATTATTCGCAAGCTTATAAAGCTTGCTATCTGGATCAGTGTTGAAACTACCAAATGCAAGATTGTAGTTTCCATCCTCGTTTTTATTAAGTGGAAAAATCTGTCCGAAATATTTAAAGAAGCTAACAGATCCCTGATCAATGTTTCTCTGTGAGAAATAAATTCCACTCACATCTTTATCATCGCTGATATAGCCATCCTTATATTCCTCGCGATCAGTTATTTCTCCAAATAATAAGCTCGGAATCTCAAAATTAAACAAGGTCTCTCCTGGTTCATTTGTCATAACAACAATACCAAGTCCACTGACAGGATCAAACATCAAATTAGATGTACAGCCCTCTGTATTTCCAGAATGCCCTACAACCTGCACCTTGTACTCTGTAGTCCATAAACCATGACAATTTTTTGCGATATCCGTGTTTCCATAAAAAGAGGTTGGAGATAACATTTCCTCCCAAGTACTTTTCTGTTCAAATAAAACACTGTCCTTTGAAGCAAGTGCCTGACCAAATACTGCAAAATCCTCTAAGGTTCCAATGACAGAACCTGCAGGATATAATTGCACCCATGAATGACAAATGCCATAGTCCTCATCATATTTCGAATCCGCTCCACGATAATAACATTTTAATTCTTCTCTTTTTTCTTTTACATAACTATTATCTGTTATAAGAGGATCAATAGAAGTATGTTCCATGTTAAGAGGCTTAAAAATATTATCTCTTACATAATCTCTATAATCTTGCCCACTCACACGCTCTACTACAAATGCTGCCAGTGCTGCTCCGTAATTAGAGTACGCTGTATACTCTCCCACATGATATGCCTGATAGCATTCACAAGCTCTAAGTGCCTCCTCTAGGTTGTTGTATATCTCCTCCTTATCGCATGATTGATTCTCATAAAAACTTTCCTGAAAGCCTGCATTATGATTCATAAGATTCATCATGGTAATTTTCTCATCCTCATATTGGAGCTTGGTCAAGAATCCTTCAGGCAAATACTCACGAATATCCGTATCTAAATCAATATTTCCTCGCTCCACCTGCTGCATTACAGAAACCCAAATCAAAATCTTACTACAGCTCCCCCAATCATATACGGTAGTTGCATCCGCATATACATTATTTTCTATATCTGAAAATCCATAGTATTTACTTGTAATAATTCCATTTTGATCAAATACGGCAATCTCACAGGAAACAAGTCCCGCCGCGTATTGCTCCATAAATTGATCCATCTCATTTTCAATGTTGCTATAAGCAAGCCCCGATGGTGTAGTAAGCTCACTGGCATAAGCATTTGTATGTCCTCCAAATAACATCATAATAGAGCACAAAATTAAAAATAGTGACATAAATCTTTTCATAAGGTATTCCTCCCAAAATATTATGTCACTATACTATATTTATTTTCTTACAGAAAAAATCGATTAATATTAACTGAACATTAAAATTGGATTGTCATTATATCTATCTTTCCCTTTTCACTATTATAAAATAGGAAAATAAGAATTCTGTCACTCCTCTTAGAACGATATTGTTCCGATAATTCGGGCTATCAAGATTTAGTTCTAACACTCTTGATTATTATTAAAACATGCACCAAAGCATGTAAGGTGGAATCTTAATTACATCATTGTCAACCGAGAAATTCTTGGGATGAATAATAATCTGCGTTTCAATTTTCTTTCCGAATACTTCCTTGAATCTTCCTAACGATGTTGTTGTGTAATTTTTCGATGATTTAACTTCTATTGGATTAATTCTATATTTCACCTTGCTGTCATTTGAAATCAGGAAGTCTATCTCTATATCATTTCTATGTTTCTCTTCACTGTATCTTGTATAAAAATATAATTTTTTATCCATTGCAGTTATCATCTGTGCAATCACATTCTCATACAACATTCCTTCATTCAAAGCAAGCTTGCCATCCATAATCTGCTTGTATAACTGCTGATCCATCAGTTCGTTTTCATTGAAAGAATGACTGACCAGCAAACCTGTATCCCCCATATAACACTTAACATAAGTCTCATTTTTATTAAGTGAAAGCCCCACATTCGGGTCATTACATTTATAACAAAGATTACAAATCATAGAATCATCCAGCCAAAACAGAGGATCTTCATACTGATCAAATACTGCACCCGGTTCTATTTGGCTAAGCACGATTTTTTTCTCGTGGGTTGAAAGATATGCCGGAATATTTTCAAAAATAGGAGCAACAGTACGCAAAGTAAATATGCCACAAATCACCAACTGTACGCAAGGTATTTGTTGATTTCAAAATCGAAATTTAGCCCGTATTCTCAAAATTATTATCTTAATACATAGTTTGTAATTGGATTCGGCATTGTTAATACATAAGCTTAAAATACTAATCTTATTTACAAACATATTTAT
>JAKSRW010000017.1 GCA_024403355.1 Lachnospiraceae bacterium | reverse complement strand
GTGTTCGGGACTTTCACCCGTTAGAGCGCGCCCATGGCGCGCAAACCAAAAAATGGCCGCAGTTTTGCAGCCATTTTCCGAAAATCTAATTCTAATCAAAGTTTGCACTCAATATCAGCTGCGCCCTTCTTAAGAACAAGCTCTGCTGTCTTGTCAGCGGTCTTAACTGTATACTGACCTCTGAAGCCTGTAAGTGTTACATAGCCTTCCTCATCTGTTACGAGGTCCTCATTTGTATGCCACTTCTCATGAATCATATTCTTGAGTGCATGGTATGAAGGCTTCTCGCTGTTATCAAGACGAACAAGTCCGCTCGGAGCATGAAGCCATGCGCCGTCGGCGAAATCCCAGCCTGTAACGGCCTCAACAAGAGGATGCTCGAAAAGACGCTCATACATCTCAGTCCACTCTCTTGCCTGACGCTCCTCACCCTCGGGAGTTGAAGGCCACTCATCAACCTGATAATCATTAAGGTCAACAATATGTGCAGGCATAATCTTACCTGAAACAAGAGTATTCTCTGTAAAATGAAGAGGAAGTCCGAAGCTAGAGAAACGGTCAAGTACAGTATTAAGCCACTCAAGACCCTTGTAGCCCTGATGCTGGTGTGTCTGAATACCGATTGCACCGATGGGAACACCTGCCTCAAGACACTCATCGATTACTCTCTTATAATCCTCTGAAAGATTGAAATCATTGATAAGAAGAAGTGCATCGGGGTTAGCTGCGTGAGCTGCCGCAAATACCTCCTTAATCAGGTTGATACGTCCGTATTCATTACAGATTCTGGTAATAGCATTGTCATACTTATCAAATACAGGCATGATAACTGTCTCATTGATTACATCCCAGATATCGATAATTCCCTTGAACTGTGTAACATCTCTGTTAATACGCTCAAGCTGCTTATCCATAATTGTCTTATTATCATATTTCATAAGCCAGTCTGCACAGGCGGTATGCCAGCATAAAGGATGTCCCTTTGGAATAGCGCCGTGTTCAATGAGGTACTTAGCGCCTGCCATACGGCTCTCCCACTTTACATCGCCCTCTGTAGGCTCATACTGACCCCAGTAGAAAGGAAGTGTACCATAATTAAATACCGCAGTCCACTTGTCTACACGTTCCTGAATGAACTCTCTGCGCTTAGCAAACTCCTCATCCGTAATATTGAAGAATGCAGGCTTCTCCTTATATGAAAGCATAAGTGTGTCAAATGCACCGCAGCCAAAAAGGAATTCATGATTCTTAAGTTCAAAATTCACCTTAGTATTCTTTAAGGGTGCACCGTTTGCATCGGTAAGTCTGATTTTTGCTGTTGAATATCTGTTCTCGTATCTGCTGTCTTTCATTTATTATCCTCTTTTCTATAATACTTTTAATTACATTTCAATTTTATCAAATGCCTCTGCAAAGGGTCCGGGTAAAGCAGAAAGACTTCTGCTGTTTCCGAAGAAATCCCTGTCAAAGGTAATTGCAGAACCGTCAGGATTCTCAAAACGCTGGTCTGGCTCAAAGGCCTTTCCTAAAATGTCACTTGTAATGATACCGTCTCTGAAATCCTTAATATAATCATATACATTGCTTTCAAGAATGAACTTACCGTCCTTCTCGCTGAGCTTAACAAAAACCTCATTTTCATTATCCACAAGATTATGCTTCTCATTTTTGCATGCACGGGCACCGTTGAAATATACATTTCCGTCTACCCAGACAGGAAGATGGTCATTGTGGAATTTCTCAAGCTTGCCCATATCAGGTCTGGCAACATCAAGGTCGAAGTTCTTAATCCACTCATCATAGGTAGGATATTCATCCCAGCACCAGGTTCCTACTCTGCTGTCCTTTTCCTTGGGCTCACCGGTCTCCTTGTCCTTCTTAAGAGGGAAGCCCTGTACGAAAATATTATTGTAGAAACGGTCATCTCCGTGAAGAATCGTCATAAAGCCCGCAACCTCTGTCCTGTGACGGATATGATAAGGAGTATAACGTGTTCCTGTTCCGCCGCCGACATTTGTGAATGCTCCGAGCACAAGGTTATGCACCATGGCAAGTCCTTCTGTTGCTATAAAAAGTGCATCCTCGGAAAGCATAATATTATTATCAATAAGTGTAGGTCCGTGGCCAACCTCTACGAAGATATCCTGGCTGCACATTCCGCCCTCGGCCCATGTACAGAATTCAGGTCTTCTGTTATCATGCAGCAGATTCTGGCTGATTCTTGTACCCTGAGCCTCCCAGTCACACCAGATACCCATTGTAGAATGATGGATATGATTTCTTCTGATGATAACATCGATAGCTGCATGAATCTTTATACCGGAAATCTCAGCGCCGCCAAGCTGCTGCATATTGTTAATATGATGAATGTGATTATCCTCAATAATCGAGAATACAGCACCCATACGTCCTACAATACCGGTCTGCTCACAGTGATGAATATGACATCTTCTGACAATATGCGAGCCAACCTTTTCCTTCAGCCAGCCATGATACTGACCGCGGCAGACCGCATCTCTTTCCATCTGAGTGGGACTCTTAAGATGCCTGGTGGTAAAATAATGGTCATTTTCAGGATCGTAATACTTTCCGAGAGAAATACCGCAGCACTTGCTGTTTGAAATATCACAGTCTTCAATAATCCAGCCCTTTGACCAGTGGGGACCAATCATACCGTCCTGGAAGGCTGCGGGAGGTGCCCAGGTAGTAGCCGCCTTTGTAATAACAAAACCACTTACGGTAATGTAGCCTCTGCCCTGTTTTTCAGGGAAAAGGCAGCGTCTTCTGACATTTATTTCTACATTTTCTTCATTGGGATCGAAGCTTTGGAAATTTGCGTAAAGAACAGTCTCATTGCCGTCCTGTTCGCAGTACCACTTATAAACAGAATACTCAGGCTCCCATGAAGGAGTATAAATTGCGCCGTTGATACATTCATCAAGTGACTCTGTTTCGTAAAGCATTCTGTCATTCAGATATACCGCACCGGTATGTCTTACAGCAGGTGCAAAATACCAGTCACCGTATACCTCGGTAGTGTAAGGATTATAATTGCCGAAAATTCCGTTATTCACCCTTACCGTCCATACATTCCCCTTATATCTGGTCCAGCCCTTTAATGGCTCAGCACCGCTAATGCAGGCCCCTAACGGCTCCTCAGACCTGTAGACGATTCTCTGCTCCTTGGTTCCGCCGTAAAAAGGATTTACATACTCTCTGTAAACACCCTTTGCAACGATTACCTCATCACCAGGCTTGGCAATTCGGGCAGCATCATTAATTCTTTTAAAGGGACGTTCTTTACTTCCGTCGCCATCCGTTTGCGCATTACAATTAACATATAAGTTCATAATATCCCCCAATCTAAAAGCTTTGTAATCAGCAATAGTTTTCGCTATATTAAATATAACATTTTCGTCAATTTATGACTAACACAATCTTGCTATTCTTATCCTTTATTATCAAAATACAACAAAATACATTAGTATCTAATAAAATCCATTAGCCTTGCTTTAGTTAAGAAATTAAACGCCTAAATATGAATATTTGTATCCAAAAACATCCGGTTTGCCGGTATAATCATCAGATTTGAATCTGCAGCAGAAAATACTAATGTCATATATTTACCGCGTTCAGACTATTTATTTTATAAAAAATACTGTCCGCTTTTTAACTACTGTGAAAGTTTTGCTAATTTGATAAAATGTTTTTATTTTGCTATTTTAGCAAATTAAAATGTTTTAAAATGCAAATTTCGTATTTACAAATTCTATAAGCTGCTTTATAATGCAAAATGTCTTAAGGGAGTAGTCAGCACGATGCGTGTGACAAATCAACATACTGGAATAAATGATATTCCTGGTTTGTCTTAATTGGTGAGACTTAAGTACAGCATAACTGTGTCTGTACTTATACCTTCGTTTACTAACAGGTGCAGTTATGTACCTGTTTTTTTATTTATCAAAAACGAAACAGTCTTACGACAGAAGGAGGCAACAATGGATTTAAAATGCAACGACATCAAAAAAGCTTACGGCGAGGGTGAAGCAAGGCAGGAGGTATTAAGAGGTATAAACTGTGAGATTCATTCCGGCGAAATCTGTGTTCTTCTCGGAACCTCAGGCTCCGGAAAATCTACTCTTCTGAATATTATAGGCGGCATCGAAACAGCGGATTCCGGCTGTATCGATATCGGTGATGAATGTACAGAGAATATGTCCGAAAAGGACCTTGACAAATACCGCAGAAATAATCTGGGCTTCGTCTTCCAGTTCTACAACCTAATTCCAAATCTTACTATCAAAGAGAATATCGAGGTAAGTGCTTATCTTTCAAAAAATCCCCTTGAAATCAATGAACTTCTAAAAACCTTAGGGCTCTATGACCACAAAGACAAGTTCCCCAACCAGGTATCGGGCGGTCAGCAGCAGCGATGTGCCATCGGACGTGCCCTTATAAAGAACCCTTCAGTTCTGCTCTGTGATGAGCCCACCGGTGCTCTCGATTATAAAACCTCAAAGGAAATACTTGAATTAATCGAAAAGGTAAACGAAAAGTATCATAATACAATAATCATAGTTACCCATAATGATGCAATCAAAAACATGGCCCACCGTGTTTTAAAGCTGCGTGACGGTATTATTTACAAAGATATTATCAATGAAACACGAACTCCCGCCATTGAACTAGAATGGTAAAAACAGATAATCATCAAATTCAGGATAATAATTTAATAATACAGGAAAGGAAATATCTATGAGAAATCCTTTATTAAAAAGAATTCCGCGTGATTTCAGGAAAAATTGGAGCAAATACCTCGGACTCTTCCTGATTCTTTCGCTCACAATAATGATCGGTTCCGCATTTTCCTCAACCCTTGAAAGTACGGTCCGCATTATGAACACGGTAGAAACTGATAACAGGCTGGAAAACGGCTTCTTCGAAACATCATCCCCCATCTCAGACGATTTAATTTCACAGCTTGAAGAGCTTGAACTTGAAATTGCAGCAATTAACTATCAGAGAATCAATGATTTTGACAAAAGCGCCAAACTGCTGGTTTTCGACGAACGAAGAAAGATTGATATTCCATCAATTTTTGACGGAAAGCTTCCGGAAAGCCCGAATGAGATAGCTTTTGACAGAATTGCCGCACGCGAGCACGGACTTAAAATTGGTTCAGAGGTAAATCTTAACGGCCAAAGCTTTACTCTTTGCGGTACGGTAGCATTTCCTGATTATAATTCACTCTTTGCAAATAACAGTGATATGGTAATGAACACAACTGACTTTGGCGTCGCCGTTGTTAATCATGAGGGCTTTGAACGTTTTGACAAAGAATGCACTGTCTACCGCTATGCCTACCGTTTCCGGAATCAGGATCTAAGCGATTCTGAAAAAGCTGATAAGGCAGAAGAAATCATCAAAACCTTATACAGCAATATGATTGTCCCCGGCGATTTTCTTACTGCTGAAGCGAACCAGAGTATCAGCTTTCTAAAGAACGATATAGGCAAGGACGGCCCTATGATGGAAGTATTTGTTTATATCCTCATAGCGGTAATAGCCTTTGTATTTGCGGTGCTTACAAACAATACCATCGATTCCGAAGCGCCCATTATCGGCACTCTCCGCTCACTTGGTTACTCAAAGCATGAAATTATCATTCACTACCTCATGCCTTCAGTCATTGTTACACTCGTTGCTTCACTTGTCGGCAATATTATCGGCTACACTCTGATGCTTAATCCTATGTACGATCTCTATTACACGACCTACAGTGTGCCAAAAATCATTACAGTTTTCTCGGTTCCGGCATTTATAAAAACCACCCTGATTCCTGTTATCATAATGCCTGTAATCAATATATTAATGCTTCGAAGCAAGCTTTCCCTATCTCCTCTTAAGTTCCTGCGACATGACCTTAAGAAAGGGAAAACCAGAAGAACCGTCCGTCTTACACGCGGTTCCTTCCCCACCCGCTTCAGACTGCGTGTAATCCTTCAGAACAAGGGCAGCTATATAATGCTATTCTTCGGAATCATCATTTCTACGCTGCTGTTAATTTTCGGAATGGGCCTTGCCCCCATGTTTGATAACTACGTTGATTCCATAGCCGATTCAGTGACCTTTGAAAACCAGTATCTGCTTAAGACTGAGTACGAAATAACTGATTCCGACGCGGTATTTGAAAAAGCTGAAGTGACCACCCTTAAAACAAACTACAGTCTTACAGACAAGGATATCGATGTGAGCATGCTCGGAATCGAACCGGACAGTAATTTCTTCAGGGAAATTAATCTTCCCCCGGCCGAAAATGAAGGAATTATCAGCTCGGCCATGGCAAATAAGCTCGGTCTCAAAGCCGGTGACAGCGTAAAGCTTACACATCCCTATAGCGGCGAAGAATACACTATAAAGATCAGCGGTATATATGAATACTCGGGTACCATAGGAATATTCCTAAAAAGAAGCAATCTTAATAAGCTTTTAGCAAATAACGAGGACGCCTATAACTGCTACATTTCAGATTCAAAGCTTGATATTCCTGAGGCTGTAATTGCCAAATATATTACAAAAAAGGATATGTGCGGTGCAGCAAAGCAGATGCTCAGCTCCTTCGATTCGATACTCAAGCTGGTTAATATTTTCTCCGTAGTAATATATATGATTCTCCTTTTTATCCTGACCAAAGCAGTCATCGAAAAGAATGCACTGTCAATTTCCTATCTCAAGATTTTTGGCTATGATAACAAGGAAATCAACAAAATATTCCTTCGTGCAACCTCTATCACGGTAATTATTTCACTGGCCATTGCAATACCGATTGATATAATGCTGATTAAGCTTCTGATGGTATATATCACAGCAATGATTGAAGGTTACATAAGCTTTTGGGTTCCTTCAAGAATTTATCTGCTGATTGCCGTAATATGCATCTGCGCATATTATATTATTAATGCAATACATGTACGAAGCATAAGAAAAATTCCCATGCAGGAAGCACTCAAGTGCCGTGAATAAAAGAAACCCCTATGACTGATATTGCACCTGTCCTGCCGCTATATACGCTAAGGACAGGTCATATCTAAATCATAGGGGTTAATTAATAGTTATTAATTACTTCCAGAAACCGACCTCATCGAGAAGTGCATCGAGAAGCTTTGCATTCTTGATTGAAAATTCAGGTGAAATATGAGGCTTCTCACCGTTTTCAATACAACGTCCCAGCTGTTCAACCTCAAGCTGATAGTTATTGTCTGTAGGGATAACCTTAACAAGTGTCTCTCCGTCTTTGATAATGCGGTACGAGGTTTCACCTGACTGGTTATACTCATATTCAGATCTGATATTTCCCTTTGTACCGTGAATGAAAAGACGGTCAAAGCGTGAATTTGTATTTTCACCGAGAATCATGCCGGCATTGAATGATGCACGAGCACCGTTCTTGAACTTAATAAGTCCGCCGACAAAGGAATCTACGCCAAGGTCTGTCATTTCAGCACATGCCTTTGCGTACTCTACCTCTGAATCAATAAGTGAAAGCATCATTGTGGTACAATAGCAGCCAAGGTCATAAATCATTCCGCCGCCGAACTCCTTATGAAGACGGAAGTCCTCCTTATAGCCCTGTGTAACAAATGCAGTATCAATATAAACGATATCTCCGATTACGCCAGACTCAATATCCTTCTTCAGGCTCTCCATAAACTGTCCGTGAAGGTATGCGTAAGCCTCCATAAGAATTACATTGTTTTCCTTTGCTGCCGCATACATTTCCTCAGATTCCTGAGCGTTAAGTGCCATAGGCTTCTCACAGAGAACATTTTTACCGGCCTTTAACGCCTTAATTACCCACTCCTTATGAATGTGATTGGGAAGCGGAATATATACCGCCTGAACCGCAGGATCCTCAAGAAGCTTATCGTAGCCTACATAGCCTACCTCAAAGCCAAACTTCTGCTTATACTGCTCTACCTTCTCTGCAGATCTTCCGGCAATCGCGTAAAGCTCACAATTATTAGCCTTAAGCATACCGGGAATGCATCCCCATGATGCCACATTTGCTGTTCCAAGAACACCCCATTTTACCATTTTAATTACCTTACCTTTCCCATAATATTGATTTCAAAATACCGGAACATATCCTGTATATTTGCAAAAATGTCTGATAATATTTTACATTATTAACAACAGTATTACTATAAGTATAAGATGTATTATTCTGTAATTATTTAATCAAATCACAGATTTATGAGCAATAAAATCTAAAACCAGCCCGGAATTTGAATAATTATTTTAAGCTTATACACATCTGACATAAACACATTCAGACATTCCGACATATATTTGTTCCGGTGTCAAACTGCTAATTCTCAGTCCATATTTCTTGCAAGCACAGGACATGGTCTGTCATATACGATGGGATTACCGTCCATATCGCTTACAATGCCGCCTGCCTCTTCTACAATCAATGCCCCCGCAGCATAATCCCATGGTGAAAGAATCAGTTCAAAATAAAGCTCTGCCCTGCCTGCTGCAATCGAGCAAAGGTCTAATGCTGCCGAACCGCTTCGCCTGATATCGAGGGCCTTTTTAAAATAAGCATAAGCCGTTTCGAATGATTTCTCACTGAGCTCCGCATTATACGGTGAGGTCCCAAAAAGTACTATACCGTTCTCCAAAGGCTGATTTGATACATGAATTCTTTTACCGTTACAGTAAGCACCGAGCCCTTTTGCCGCATAAAACATTTCGTCCAGATACGGATTATATACCACAGCTTTTGAACCCTTACCATCCTCTATCAGGCCAACAGAAATACAGCTCATATGATAATCCTTAATGAAGTTCGTAGTACCATCGATAGGGTCTACAATAAAAAATCTGCCCTTATCGGAAAAGCCCTGGGCTTCGCCTTCTTCACCGATAAATTTAACATCAGCCGCTATCTCCTTAAGGCCAGCCTTAAGCATATCCTGAACCCTTTTATCATATTCTGTAACGAAATTAGCGTGGCCGGCCTTGGAATCTATCTGAAGTTCATCCCTGTTCGCATTCTTTATCAGTTCGCCGCATTTTCTGACCAGCTCACATATTTGATTTAATTCATTATCCATATTAATTCTTAATCTCCTTACCGAAAATATCAGTTACAATTCAAAACTCGTAACCGCTTCGCTTGCAGCTCATTAAAATACGGCTGCTTCTCAGCCATTCTCTTTTATATAGTTTTATCACACCGTCCGCTTTCCCGCAAGAAAAAAGCCCCGACTTAATGAATTCATTAAATCAGGGCATTTAAGCACAGTCAAACTCGTGACCGCTTCGCTTGTCACTCGTTATAAAATCGCTGCTATTGCAGCTTTTTTTTTATGATTATTTATTTTCTTCGCTCTTAAGAATTTCCTCAGCACGGGCAAGCGCTGCATCAATATGCTCGCAGAGATTTTCCTTGCCGATTTTTTCTGTAAGCTTATCCTTCTTCAGAGTCGCCATAGGCTGCTCATTTACGTGTGAAAGAATAAGTGTAACGCCGTTTTCCTTACATTTTCTGTAAAGGGCTTCAAGTGAATTAACAGCCGAAGCATCAATAGCGGGAACCGCTCTCATTCGGATAATGAGAACCTTTGTAAATTCCTTGATTGTGATATCGGGAATTCTGTCAGCCACACCGAAGAATAAGGGACCGCTAATCTCATATACACGTACCGCAAGAGGAACATGACGAAGTGAAATACTGTCGGGGTCGTCCTCATCATCTACATACTTCCAGCTCTTTAAGCTTGTCTCCTCGCTCATTCTTCTCATGAAAAGCAGACATGCAAGAATCATACCTACACCTATGGCAACTACGAGATCAAAAACAACAGTAAGCACGAAGGTTACCACAAGTACAACGATATCGCTCTTGGGCGCTGTCTTAACAAGATGTACGAAGGGCCTCCACTGGCACATATTGTAAGCAACGATAAAGAGGATTGCAGCAATGGTAGGCATGGGAATATATGCCGCATAAGGCATAAGCACCACAAGAATAAGTACAAGAGTGATTGAATGAACAATTCCTGCAATAGGTGTACGGCCGCCGTTCTTTACATTGGCAGCTGTTCTGGCAATAGCGCCTGTAGCGGGAATACCGCCGAAAAGAGCTGAACCGATATTACCTACACCCTGTGCCACAAGCTCCATATTTGAACGGTGCTTTGAGTTAATCATACTGTCTGCAACTACGCATGAAAGAAGTGATTCAATCGCTGCGAGGATTGCAATAGTAAAGGCATCGGGAAGCACCTCCTTTATCATTGCAAAGCTGAATTCAGGCATTGTAAATGCAGGAAGGCTGTTACTGATCTGGTAGAGATCTCCGATTGTATTAACCTGCATATCAAAAATCTGAACCATACCGATTCCGACCAGAATCGCAATAAGTGAAGCAGGAATTTTCTCAAGCTTCTTGGGCCATACAATAAGAATCAGTAAACATACACAGCCGACAACTACTGCCTGCCAGTTAAAGGTATCCATGTTGTTTGCTACCGCTTCAATCTTCTCGATTGTCTCAATGGGCTTCTCGCCGTGCTGGAAAGCAATTCCCATAAAATCCTTCAGCTGACCCACAAGAATAGTCACTGCGATACCGGCTGTAAATCCGGTTGTGATGGTGTAAGGAATATACTTAATAAGACTTCCGAGCTTGAAAATACCCATCAGAATGAGTATTATACCGGCCAGAATAGTCGCTATAACGAGTCCGGGCATACCCTTTGACGCTACAATACCTGCAACGATGGTCGCAAAGGCTGCGGTAGGACCTGCAATCTGCACTCGGCTTCCGCCAAGGAAGGAAATCAGGAAGCCCGCTACGATAGCGGTGTAAAGACCCTGTTCAGGACCTACGCCCGATGCAAGTGCAAGGGCAATAGAAAGAGGAAGGGCAATAATTGCTACAATAATACCGGCGACAATATCTTTAATCAGCTGCGCCTTGGTATAGGTTTTCATTACCGAAAAAAGCTTCGGCTTTAACTTATCCATAATAGTAATCTCCCTATTATAATTAATTTGACACGAATTTTGTTATAGCACTAGAAATAAAAAAATGCAATACATCAGCACACCAAAAATAATGGCAAATGTATTGCAGAATTCGTTAAAAATCACCAATCAGAGAATCATTTCCATCTCTGTATACATAGGCTTAAGCCCCATTGCATCATAAAATGCCCTGGCTGAAGGATTACACTCCCACACACGGAGGGTAACTCTGTATGCATCAATCTCCTTTGCATATTCCTTCACTCTCTGAAAAAGTGTTGCTCCCACATGCTTTCCTCTCGACTTCTCATCTACGCAGAGGTCATCAATGTAGACTGTTTTATGTGAATATACGCTGGTAGTTTCTTCATTTTCTTCAATTTCAATAAAAGAATAGCCCAATAAACTATCATTCTCAAGTGCTACAAATATCAGCTCACCGCTTCTACGCATTTTCTCCTCAAGATCGGCCTCCGTATACTTTTGTCCTCCGTTCTTGAATAGGTCCGGGCGTCCGTCCGCATGCACCTGATTAACCTGCAATAAGAGTCTCAAAATCTCCTTAATATCCTTTTTTTCCGCTACACGTACTGTCATATTATTTATCATTCCTTTCAATTCCCTGTATTTCCATGATAGCCGCGGGAAGCTTTGCTACGGTATCTCCCGCTATCATACTTATCGAACCAAATTCAGCCTCTGCCAGCTCACCTGCCCTGCCGTTTATATAAGCTGCTGCGGCAGTAGCCAAAAGCAAATCCTTACAGTAGGCGCAGGTCGCCGCAACTATGCCGGACAATACATCCCCACTGCCTGCGGTTGCCATGCCTGCACAGCCCCGGTCTGTAATAAATACTTCTTCACCGTCTGTAATAATTGTCGAAGGCCCCTTCAGCAGAAGTACCAGTCCGTTTTCCTTTGCATAATTTTTAGCCTTTTCTATCGGTGACGCAAAGATTTCAGCTACCTTGCAGCCTGTAAGTCTGGAAAACTCCTTTATGTGGGGCGTAAGCACCAGCTTACAGCCGGCATTTTTAATCAATTCCTTATCTATTTTAGAAAAAATAGTAAGTCCGTCCGCATCAATAATCAGCGTCCCCTTATATACCTTAAGAAGGTATTCCAGAATCTTTGCCGATTCTTCAGACAGACCGATTCCCATGCCAAAGGCCACAGTCTTCACATTTTTAATCAGGCTGTCTATCTCCTCA
The DNA here is from genome assembly GCA_024403355.1 of Lachnospiraceae bacterium. GTDB lineage: Bacteria > Bacillota > Clostridia > Lachnospirales > Lachnospiraceae > RUG11977. The sequence goes on along the minus strand of JAKSRW010000017.1, from coordinate 62,211 downwards.
CGGACAAAAACTACATCGCCGTCATTATCCGAAAGAGGAAAAAGCGTAGTTTCCAGAATATTCGGGATAAGCTCCCTGCATATGCTTTTCGGGGTGGCCAGCTTCACAACACCCGCACCTGACCTCATGGCTGCATTAGCCATATATGCCAGACGTATCGCGCCGTTATATTTCAGCGAACCTCCGATAAGCGCCAGATAGCCGTATGTACCCTTATTTGAGTGATTTTTACGTTCGGGAAATACTTCTGTAAGGTCTGTCACCTCAAGCAGCTTATAGGGCTTATCAAGAGGCTTAATACCTATATCCACATTCACCTTTGACTTTATCATGTCCTTAGCCATATTAAGGAAATGTCCGGGCTTAAAGCTGCCGACAGCTACAGTCAGGTCTGATTTAACGCAAAGCTCGGCCATTCCGGAATCACCGTTCAGCCCGCTGTTAATATCCACGGACACAACATAAGCTCCGCTCTCATTTATAGCCTTAATTATTTCAGCAGCTATCCCCTTTACGGTTCCGTGAAAGCCCGTACCGAAAATACAGTCTACTATCATCTTATAATCTTTAAAGCTGAATCTACTGTTTATTCCGGCAGTTTGTATCACTTCATTTTGATTTTCATCAGTTATATTTCTATTAACAAATTTATAAGCTACCCCTGCATCTCTGCAGATTTCGAAATAATACCTGCCATCCTCCGACATCTTATCAGATATAATATAAAGACAGCAGTCTATATTATTGTCATGAAGAAGCTTTGCTATCACAAAGCCGTCACCCGCATTGTTGCCGCTGCCGCAAACTACTGCCACCGGTCCCGTCCATTCCACTGAATTATAGAATCCCAGACCGGCCCTATACATCAGCTCTTTACTGTCAACAAAATTGTCTATAGTATATTTATCACTTCGGCGCATATTTTCCACCGATACCAGCTCTATCATTCTGCCTCTTTTCCGAATTCAATCGTAAATTTTGCTAAAATTTTAAAAACACCTGCATCACAAAATGCAATGCAGGTGAAAAGTTCAATACTGATTTATACATTAAACTGCTTAATATTTCCGCTAACCTCTCCTACTGATTTAAGTACATCCTCTACACTGGACTTAAGGCTGTCAGCATCAGTAACCATACTCTGAATATTACTGTTAGCAGTATTCATGGCATCATTTACTCCGCGCTGACTCTCGGTAATCTCCGCAACAGAAGCAGCCACAGCCTCAACCGAAGCAGAAAGCTCCTGTGAATTTGCTCCCAAATCAGCCGAAATATTAGCATAATACTCTGCACTTGATTTATATTCTGCAGCAAGATTATCAATGATTTCATAAGCCTTTGCGATATCATTAGCCTGGTTCTTCATTGAATTTGTGCTCTCCTTTGAAAGAGCATCAACCGCATCAAGCAATGTCCGTGTAAGTTCGGTAATCTTATTAATCTCAGCGCCGGTCTCCTCAGAAAGACTTCTGATTTCATCGGCAACAACAGCAAAGCCTCTGCCGGACTCGCCCGCTCTCGCACTTTCGATAGAAGCATTAAGTGAAAGAAGCTTGGTCTGAGAAGCAATCTGCTGAATGGCATTTGAAATACTGGTAATCTCTTTAATGCATTCAGCCTGAGCAATAGCTGCCTCAAGCCTACAGCGGCTTGCCTCATTACCCTTTCGGATGGCATCCTTATCTGCCTGCATCTTAGGTGCAAGCTTATTAACGCTTTCCACAATCTCACTGGCCTTGTAAGCCATTTCCTGTGCCTGCTGTGCAACAACCTGTGATGCGTTCGAAATAGTGGCACAGTCTGCATTAATATTATTAATGCTGTTTGTCTGTGTCTCAAGAGAAGCAACCGTCTTCTCGATAACAAGTGAAATATCGGTTACAGTATCAGACATTGTAGAAACCGAAGTAATTGTACCCTGAACAGAATCATCAATATTACCCATTTCAGACTTAGTCTTACGAATGGTCTCGATAAATTTTTCCCTGAGTTCATTGATAAGAAATGCAATCTCGGCCTTTTCCTTTTTGAAGAAAGGAACATTCTCTTCACCGACAACGGCATTCTTCACGAATGACTTCATCTCATTCATAGGTGCAAGCTGCTGCTTAAGCAGGAAGATAAAGCTTATTATTGCACCTGTTGCCACAATCACACCCGCCAGAAGGATAAAAAGAACTACCTTCAGAATACGCGAAATTCTGTATGAATCAGCGATATAAACACCTACAAGCCAGCCGTTCTGACTAATGGATTTAAGACTGAGTAAGTTAGTATCTCCGTTCTCATCCTTGTAGCTTTGAACTTCATCTTTTTTAATATCAATATTTGAAATATCCTTAACAGAGGTTGTGCTGCCGTCAGGCTTCATGCAATAATCCTCATTATTATGAAGAATAATGGTTCCGTCAGAAGCAGTCATGAATATAGAAATATTTTCGTTATCAATGTTAGTCAGAGTCTTAACCAGAGTATCCATTGTAATATCCGCAAGAATAACTGACTTAATATTGCCCTTCAGATAAAAAGGCGTGGCTACGGAAACAACAATAGCTCCGGTATTTGCATCTACATATGCATCTGTAACGATGGTAGCATTCTTCGACCATGCTTCGGTCCACCATGCACGCTCAGTAGGATCAAGGTCAAAGGTTCCGCCGTTATATACTACATACTTAAGGTTTTCCCTACAGAGATACCAGTTCAAAACATCAGAATCCCTTGCCACACTTTTTGTCAGATAATCCGAAACATTTGTATCAGAAAGATCATCCATCACACTTACAGCCTCTGCTATAAGCTCTGTCTCGGAAATTTTCTTCGACAGCCAGGCTTCAACATATTTTGCCTCCGAAGCAGCCTCAAGAATAACCTGCTCTTCGGTATCAGCGGTTAATTCTTTGTTAATAGAAAATATCGAACCCAGTTCAATAGCCAGACAGATAATAATTATGCCTATAATAATATTTTGACGTAAATGTTTGATAATAGATCTCTGTTTATTTTTCATAAGCAATCACTCCGCATATCAAAAATTATGATACATTCTCGTAACTTTTATTATACCCTATAATTCTATGCTTTACAATATTTTTTTAGCAATAAATCGTCAACAGATGCTAATTTTCAGAGTCCGAAAAGCTCTGCCGTCATAGTCATTCGTTCAGAAATCTTTACACCGAAGGGACATCTCTCCTCACAGCTCTGACAGCCGAGACAATCCGATGCATGGCTGTCAAGCAGCTCATAATGTGATTTGACTGATTCAGGAACAGCCCCCTGAATTGTAGCAAGGTCATAGAACTTATTTACCATAGCTATATCAATATCTACAGGACAGGGCTTGCAGTGTCCGCAATAGGTACACTGACCCTTATAGGAATGAAGAGGCGCATTGGCAATAACCGAAGCATAGTCCTTTTCTTCATCTGTTGCGGTCTCAAACTTAAGAGCCATATCAATCTGCTCCGTTGTATCATAGCCGCAAAGAACCGATGCAACCGCAGGAATCGAAAATACGTAGCTGATGCACTGTACCGGTGTAAGTGCCACTCCAAAGGGTGATCTCTGCGCATCAAATAAGCGTCCGCCCGCATAAGGCTTCATAACCGTAAGTCCGACATTATTCTCCTCACAAACCTTATAGAAATCTGCTCTCTCCGGATCAGTACCCTTAAGCTTCTCATCGAAATTATCCGCAAACATATCATCAATAATCTCAGCGCGTCCCGGAAGCATATCAAAGGCCGGATTAATGCTGAACATAATCATTTCAATATAGTCTGTCTTCGCAGCCTTTACAGCCACCTTCGGATTATGAGAGCTCATACCGATATGCTTAATAATACCCTTTTCCTTAAGCTCAAATACATATTTCATGAAATCCGAGCTCTGCAGGCTGTCCCATTCCTCCTCGGAATCCACATAATGAATCATACCAAGGTCAATATAATCCGTCTGTAATCTCTGAAGCAGATCCTCGAAGGCAGGTCGAACATATTCCATATCTCTGATTCTGTTATACTGCCCATCCTTCCAGACAGAGCCCAGATGTCCCTGAATATACCATTCACTTCTGTTATCCTTAATTGCCTCACCTATAATATCGCGTGATTTCGGGTCCGCCATCCAGCAGTCTATAATATTTATACCCTTTGATCCCGCATACTTAATAAGCTCTACACTTTCCTCAACCTTATGACGCTCCAGCCACTCTCCGCCAAAGCCAATTTCACTAACCATAAGTCCTGTTTTACCAAGTTTTCTGTAATTCATCTGCTTCTCCTTCAAAAAAAAACTATTCTACCCATAAATTTTTCAAAATCATGCTCGTGACCGCTTCTCCTGTCACGCATAATAAGATGCTGCATATTGAGAATCCGTTTACCAGTAATTCACCCCTGCAGTTCAGAATTCTTCCTATTGAACCATCTGAATCGTATCTTTATGCGCAGCCACCTGCGGAATTGTATAGTTAGCAGACAATAATATTGCTGTAGTTACAACAGTATCAATAGGAGCATTCACATTCTTACCCTGAAGAAGTCCTAATTTAATACTGTACATAAGATAATCAAATCTTCTGACAAGATCACTTGCTTTACTCTCATCTACATCATCCCTACAAATCCGAATCACTCTTTATCTTATTTTCTAATTCCATAAATCTATCGAAATCACTTTGATATATACAATCTTGTATTTTTCGATATTTCTCAAACTCACTTTCTGCGTGAATGCGAGCCATTTCGGCAGTTACTTTTCCATTGTCTGATAACACACCATAATCCATCATCTGAAGAAAACCATTTAATCGTTTTTCCCAATCATTCATTGTCATTGGGATATTTCTTTCAGCTTGTAATTCTGCCAAATCCAAATATGCATTTACCAGTCTTCCCATATTCGTCAATTCTTTTTCTGACAAATAGTTTTTAGCAATTACAACATCATATTTATGAATTTTACTGGTAGGAGCGCCATTCCATGTAGTTAACCCCATATGTTCTTTGTTAGAATCTGCTCTATTATATACAATTTCTGCTGCAGTATTTCCATGTATTGCATAATGAATTTTATTTTGAACAGCCGCAAAGAATTTTTTTGTTGTCTCTGATTTTGAATCATAATCAACAGAAGTAGCATATATATCTGTTATTTTTTGATAAAACTTTCGCTCCGATAATCGGATTTCACGAATTCTTTCAAGCAATTCTTCAAAATACTGTTTTGTAAGAATTGTTCCACCATTTTTAAGTCTTTCATCATCGATTGCAAAACCTTTAATCGTATATTGTTCAATTACATCATTTGCCCATTTACGAAATTGAATTGCTTTAGGTGAATCAACTTTATTTCCAACAGAAATAATTGCTTTCAAATTGTAATGTTTTATGGTGTAATTTTTATCATCAGAAGCAGTTACTCGAAATTTTCGAGTAACTGAATCTTCTTCTAGCTCACCATCCTTAAAGGCTTTCTGCAAATGATAAGTAATTGTATTTGCTTCCACATCATACAATAACCCCATCATTTTCTGTGAAAGCCAAACATTCTCATCAAAATATATTGCTTCTACTTGGCTCTCTCCGCTTGCCGTTATAAATGTTAGATACTCTGCTGCGCTTGATCTAATTGTCACTTCATTTTTCATTATGCCTCCATTATCTATTCATCCCTACAAACTACTTATTAAGCAATTTTTTCAATTCAGCAAGCTCTATTTAAATACATTCCTCTATCTGCTCTATCTTTTCCATTATTACCTCAGTAGGCTCATATTCTACTGCTTCATAAACAGTTTCCTTGTATTTATTGATAGAAAGATCATATTCATTTGCCACAATTTCTGATGCCGAAACAAAGAAACTCTGCTCAGTTCTGCTTCGATTTTAATCCTAAGCTTCAATAAGAAATCCGGCAGAACCCATTGCTGGGTCAATAATCGTGTCACCCGGCTGTGGCTTCACCAAATCGACCAACATCTTTATAATATGTCTGGGGGTTCTAAACTGACCGTTTGTACCTGCTGTAGCAACCTTTGAAAGAAGATACTCATACAAATCACCCTTTGAATCATCATCCCCAAGCTCAAGTTGTTATCCTTTCAATGTATAATTAGTTTTATTATATCATTTTTATTCTCTGAACACAACACGGATTCTTTTTCAGCGGTACCAACTCAACACTCAAAAATCACTCCTCTCAGAGCTATTTACATTTTTATGAACGAATATTTCCAGAACTCTACATTTTTATGAATGAAAAACACCCGCAGCGGATATTCTCCGTCACGGGTGTTAATGTCTTTTTATTAATAAAAATTATTTGCTGAGATACTCATCAATTGCACGGGCAGCTGTCTTTCCTGCACCCATAGCAGAAATAACTGTTGCAGCACCTGTTACAGCGTCACCGCCGGCGTATACTGCATTTCTTGATGTAAGACCATCCTCGTTTACTACGATACCGCCACGCTTATTAACCTCAAGACCTTCTGTAGTAGACTTGATAAGAGGGTTAGGTGATGTACCGATTGAGATAACTACTGTATCAACATCAAGTACGAACTCGCTGCCTGCGATTTCTACAGGGCGACGTCTGCCGCTGGCATCAGGCTCACCAAGCTCCATCTTAATACATTTGATACCTGTTACGAAACCATTCTTGGGATCTCTGGGATCCTCGGGATTCTGGTAACCGAGAACCTCAACAGGATTGCAAAGAAGACGGAAATCGATACCCTCCTCCTGTGCATGCTCAACCTCTTCCTTTCTTGCGGGAAGCTCATCAAGTGAACGACGATATACAATATATACCTTGTCAGCACCAAGTCTTAAAGCTGTTCTGGCAGCATCCATAGCTACGTTACCGCCGCCGACTACTGCTACATTTCCACCCTTCATGATAGGTGTAACAGGCTCGCTCTCGAATGCCTTCATAAGGTTGCTTCTGGTAAGGAACTCATTAGCTGAGTAAACGCCCTTTAAGCTCTCTCCGGGGATTCCCATGAAGTTGGGAAGACCTGCACCTGAACCAACGAATACAGCCTCATAGCCCATCTCGAAAAGCTCGTCAATAGTAAGTGTCTTACCGATTACTACGTTTGTATCGATATCTACACCGAGAGCCTTAAGTGTCTCTACTTCCTTGGCTACGATAGCCTTGGGAAGACGGAACTCGGGGATACCGTATACAAGAACACCACCTGCTGTATGAAGTGCCTCAAATACTGTAACCTTGTAGCCCTTCTTAGCTAAATCGCCTGCGCAGGTAAGACCTGAAGGGCCTGAACCTACTACAGCTACCTTATGTCCGTTTGACTCGGGTGCAACGGGTGCCTGTACTGTATTTGCATTATGCCAGTCAGCTACGAAACGCTCAAGACGTCCGATACCTACGGGCTCGCCCTTGATACCTCTTACACACTTGCTCTCGCACTGTGTTTCCTGAGGACAAACACGACCGCAGACTGCGGGAAGACTTGATGTTTTTGCAATAATCTGGTAAGCAGCTTCAAAATCACCCTTCTTGATTTCATCTATAAATGCAGGAATATGAATGTTTACGGGACATCCTGAAACACAGGGCATATTCTTACAGCTAAGGCAGCGAAGTGCCTCATCCATAGCTATCTCATCTGTATAACCTGTAGCAACCTCATTAAAGTTGTGAGCTCTTACAAGGGGTTCCTGAGTAGGCATAGGATTCTTAACTAAACTCATATTTGCCATCTTATTTCACCTCACTAAATAAATTGCAGGTCTTCTCGTACGCATGCTTCTCGAAATCAGCGTACATTCTGCCTCTTGACATAGCCTCATCGAAATCAATCTCGTAGCCGTTGAAATCAGGTCCGTCAACGCATGCAAACTTTGTAACCTTGTTACCGTCCTGGTTAAGGGTAAGTCTGCAGCCACCGCACATACCTGTACCGTCAATCATGATAGGATTCATTGATACTGTAACAGGTGTGCCGAAGGGCTTAGCTGTAGCAACCACGAACTTCATCATGATAAGGGGACCGATTGTGATGATCATATCAAACTGCTCACCTGCCTCGAGGTATTCCTTAAGAGGAACTGTTACGTTGCCGTGACGGGCATATGAGCCATCATCTGTCATAACTGTAAGACGGTCTGAACAAGCCTTGAACTCATCCTCAAGAATAAGGAGATCCTTGTTTCTGAAACCGATAATACTTGTAACCTCAGCACCAAGACGATGGAATTCTTCGGCTACGGGCATAGCGATTGCACAGCCTACACCACCACCTACGATACATACCTTCTTGATACCATCTGTATGTGTAGCAACACCAAGAGGTCCGACGAAATCCTGGATAGACTCGCCTTCCTTCTTAAAGCTGAGTGCCTTTGTTGTTGAACCTACGATCTGGAAAATAATCTTTACTGTTCCTGCTTCGGGATTTGTACCTGCAACGGTAAGGGGAATTCTCTCACCCTTCTCATCAACTCTTAAAATAATAAACTGTCCGGGTCTGGCCTTTTTTGCAACGAGAGGAGCTTCAATCTCCATCTGCATTACTGTCGGATTCAGTTCTTTTTTACTTGATATCCTGTACATTGTGGTTTCCTTTCATGCTTATTGTAAATAGGGTGACCCTAATAACAGAGTCACCCTAAATTATATCAATTTTATGAAATATTTCAAGTTTTTTATTTGTAAATATATTAGAAATCTACCTCTGTATCGTAGTAGCAGCACTTGAAGAGCTTCTCCATCTCCTCAACAGAAGGCTGGCGGGGATTAGAGCCTGTACAAGCATCACCGATTGCGTTAACTGCGATATCGTGAAGTCTCTCAAGGAATACATTCTCGGGAACAAAACCGTTCTCTGTGGGATAGCTGTCAGCGCCGTAATTCTTGATACAATGAGGAATATTGAGGTCATCGTTCATCTTTCTGAGATATGCGATAAGAGCTGCAACCTTGTCATCATCTGATGCATTCTTATCAGCGATTCCCATATAATCAACGATTACACCGTAACGCTTCTTTGCTGTCTCATCCTTTGCATTGAATGCGATAACCTTGGGAAGGTACATGGCATTTGCGGCACCGTGAATGATATGTGCACCGAAGTCTGCAAAAGCTGCACCGGTCTTATGAGCCATTGAATGTACGATTCCGAGAAGCGCATTTGAGAATGCCATACCTGCGAGACACTGTGCATTATGCATACGGTCACGGGCAGCCATATCTCCGTTATATGAAGCAACAAGGTCATTCATAATCATTTCGATAGCGTGAATAGCAAGAGGATCTGTGTAATCACAGTTAGCTGTTGATACATAAGCCTCTACCGCATGAGTCATTGCATCCATACCTGTATGTGCCACAAGCTTCTGAGGCATTGTCTCGGCAAGCTCGGGATCAACGATTGCTACATCGGGAGTAATCTCGAAGTCAGCGATGGGATACTTGATACCCTTGCTGTAATCTGTAATGATAGAGAAGGCTGTAACCTCTGTAGCTGTACCTGATGTAGATGAAACAGCACAGAAATGAGCCTTTTTACGAAGCTCGGGAATACCGAATACCTTGCACATATCCTCGAATGTGCAGTCAGGATACTCATACTTAATCCACATAGCCTTAGCAGCATCGATAGGTGAACCGCCACCGATAGCAACAATCCAGTCAGGCTCGAATGCAAGCATAGCGTCTGCACCCTTCATAACGGTTTCAACGGAAGGATCGGGCTCAATACCGTCAAAAATCTTAACTTCCATGCCTGCTTCCTTAAGATAAGCCTCAGCCTTATCAAGGAAACCGAAACGCTTCATTGAACCGCCGCCAACACAAATCATAGCCTTCTTGCCCTTAAATGACTTAAGTGCTTCAAGTGATCCCTTACCATGATATATATCACGGGGAAGAGTAAATCTTGCCATAAAAAAATACCTCCAAAGAATAATTATAATTACAATTATTTACCCCATAATTGCTATTATAATTATATTACTTATCGGAGGTATTGTCAATGTCAGAAGTTATTTTGAAAGTAATGAAACAAGTCTTTCAGCGGCAATTTTTGTGTCCTCGGGTGAACCGAAAGTTGAGAAACGGAAGTAGCCCTTACCGCACTCACCAAAGCCCTCACCGGGTGTTCCTACTACCTGGATATTCTTAAGAAGATAATCGAAGAATTCCCAGCTTGACATTCCGTTAGGGCACTCAAGCCAGATGTAGGGAGCATTCTTTCCGCCGGTATACCAGATTCCGAGCTTGTCAAGTGCCTCAGAAAGAATCTTGGCATTATTCTTATAGATTGCAATGTTCTCATGAATCTGCTTCTGTCCCTCGGGAGTGAATACTGCTGCTCCACCCTTCTGGATAATGTATGATACACCGTTTGTCTTGGTTGTTCTGTTACGTACCCACATGCTGTTAAGGTTCATGCCTGCTACAACGAGCTGCTTGGGAATTACTGTATAACCAAGTCTTGTTCCTGTAAAGCCCGCTGTCTTTGAAAGTGAACAAATCTCGATGGCACATGTTCTTGCACCCTCGATTTCGAAGATGCTGTGAGGAAGCTCCTCATCCTCAATAAATGCCTCATAAGCTGCATCAAAAAGGATTACAGAACCGTTTTTATTTGCAAAATCAACCCACTTCTTAAGCTGTGTCTTTGAGAAAACGGCACCTGTAGGGTTGTTGGGTGAACAGATGTAAAGAATGTCTGCCTTAATATCATCATTGGGCTCAGGAAGGAAGCCGTTATCCTTTCCTGACGCAAGGTGAATGATTTCACGGCCTGCCATTGTATTTGCGTCTACATATGCGGGATATGCAGGCTCGATAACGAGTGCAGAGCTGCTCTTATCAAAAAGATCGAGAATATCGCCGAGTTCATCACTGGCACCGCTTGAAATGAATACTTCATCTGCCTCAAGCTCTACCTTGTTTGCCGCATAATGCTCCTTTACGGCATTTCTGAGGAATTCCGCACCTACCTCGGGCATATAGCCGTGGAAACGCTCCTTAATTGACTGGTCATCTACACCCTCATGAAGAGCCTTGATTACTGCGTCACAGAGGGGAAGGGATACATCACCGATACCCATTCTGTAAAGGTACTGGTCGGGATTCTCCTGAAGATATGCCTTAATTTTCTGGCTGATGTTAAAAAACAGATAAGAATCCTTAAGATTGTTATAATTTGTGTTGGGTTTTAACATAGTTTTAATTCCTTTCTTTCCTTTACGCGTATTTTAGTTTCTATGCTCAACAGCAGCCCCTATAAAGCCCTTGAATAAAGGATGAGGCTTATTGGGACGGCTCTTAAACTCGGGGTGATACTGAACTCCTACATAGAAGGAGCGGTCTGTAAGCTCGACTGTTTCAACAAGATTTCCGTCAGGTGACATACCGCTGAGTACAAGACCCGCATTCTGAAGTGTCTCTCTGTAATCATTATTGAATTCATAACGATGACGATGACGCTCTGAAATTTCAAGTGAACCGTAGCAGCTTTCCATTTTAGTTCCGGGTTTGATACAGCAGGGATACTTTCCGAGACGAAGTGTACCGCCCTTATCGATATCATCACTCTGACCGGGCATGAAATCGATTACCTTATGCTTGCACTGCTCATTAAACTCACCCGAATCGGCATCCGTAAGTCCTGCAACATTACGTGCATATTCGATGACCGCAATCTGCATTCCCAGACAGATTCCAAAGTAGGGAACACCGTGCTCACGGGCATATTTAACTGCAATTACCATGCCCTCCACACCGCGGTGACCGAAGCCGCCGGGAACGATGATTCCGTCCAGCTCACCGAGCATTGACGATACCGTAGCATCCGTAATCTCCTCTGAATCTACCCAGACGATATTTACATCTGTGTTATGATAGTAGCCTGCATGTCTGAGTGCTTCCGCAACAGACAGATATGCATCATGAAGACCTACATACTTGCCTACCAGACCTATCTTAACAGAGCTTGGCTTTGCCTTTATGCGGTCTACCATATCTACCCATTCCTTAAGATCGGGCTCCCTAGCCTCAATACCAAGCTCTCTGCAGACAACACCCGAGAAATTAGCCTTTTCAAGCATAAGGGGTGCCTCATAGAGACAGGGAAGAGTTATATTTTCAATAACACAGTCAGGCTTTACGTTACAGAACATTGATATTTTCTTGAAAATTGAATCCTCAAGAGGCTCATCACAGCGAAGAACTATGATATTTGGATTAATTCCCATACCCTGCAGTTCCTTAACCGAATGCTGGGTAGGCTTTGATTTATGCTCGTCCGAACCACGAAGGAAGGGAACAAGTGTAACATGAATAAAAAGACTGTTTTCACGGCCAACCTCGAGTGAAATCTGTCTTACCGCCTCCAAAAAGGGCTGTGACTCGATATCACCGATGGTACCGCCGATTTCTGTTATGACTACATCTGCATTTGTTTTCTTTCCGACACGATATACGAAATCCTTGATTTCGTCGGTAATATGAGGGATTACCTGTACCGTAGAACCGAGATATTCACCCCTGCGCTCCTTATTAAGTACATTCCAGTAAACCTTACCTGTAGTCAGGTTTGAATACTTGTTAAGGTCCTCATCGATAAATCTCTCGTAATGACCAAGGTCAAGGTCGGTTTCCGCACCGTCCTCTGTTACATATACCTCGCCATGCTGGAAAGGGCTCATTGTACCGGGATCTACATTAATGTAAGGATCAAGCTTCTGTGCTGCCACCTTAAGTCCTCTGGCCTTCAGAAGACGTCCGAGTGATGCAGCCGTGATTCCTTTTCCAAGTCCCGAAACAACACCGCCTGTTACAAATATATATTTAGTCATAATCTATAACCGCCTTTCAAACTATTCAACCGTAACTGATTTAGCTAAATTCTTAGGTTTATCGATATCGCAGCCGTTTTCCTTTGCCACATAATATGCCAGCATCTGTAAAGGTACAATTTCGACTGCCGCAGAGAATATAGTCTCTGTTTCCGGAACATAAATTACATCATCTGCGAGAGAAACAATCTTCTGATTATCCTTAACGGTAACCGCAAGCACCTCAGCGCCGCGGGCCTTAACCTCTACGATGTTGCTCATGGTCTTCTCAAGAATAGACTTATTGCAGCAAAGTGAAATTACAGGCTGATGATCCTCAATCAACGCAATAGTTCCGTGCTTCAGCTCTCCTGCCGCATAGGATTCCGCATGAATATATGATATTTCCTTCATCTTCAGTGCACCCTCAAGCGCAACCGCGTAATCGGTATTACGTCCGATGAAGAATAATGCTTTCGCTTTATGATATTTCTTTGCAAGTGAGGAGATGTTCGGATTCATGTCAAGAGCATCCTGAATAGCCTTCGGAAGTCTCTGAACCTCGTCGAGAAGTCTGTTAAATTCAGCCTCATCGATTCGTCCGAGCTTCTTTGCGATATACAATGCAACCAAATCAAGAACCGCCACCTGTGTGGTGTAGCCCTTTGTTGTTGCAACCGCAATCTCAGGTCCTGCCCATGTATAGATTGTATAATCAGCCAGCTTTGCAATAGTGCTTCCGACTACATTGACAATAGCCATCAGCTTCGCACCGCGGGCCTTGCATTCCTTCATTGCGGCAATTGTATCTGCCGTTTCACCCGACTGCGAAAGAACTATAAGCATTGTATGCTCATCAATAATGGGATTACTGTAACGAAGCTCACTGGCAAGCTCGGTCTGAACCGGAATTCTGCAAAGACTTTCGATTGCATACTTGCCCGCACAGCCTGCATAATATGCAGAACCGCATGCCGTGATGATGATTTTATTGATTCCCTTGAGATATTCCTCACTGATATCCATATCATCAAGAACGATGTCTCCATCCTTGATTCTTGGTGTAATGGTAGCCTTTACTGCACCGGGCTGTTCCATAATTTCCTTCAGCATGAAATGCTCGTAGCCGCCTTTTTCCGCCGCCTGAATATCCCAGGTGATACGATTGATTTTCTTATTGATTGTATGGCCTGTGCCATCAAATACATTTACATCATCCTTTGTGATTTCAGCAAATTCGCCGTCCTCAAGATAGATGATATTTCTGGTGTATGATACAAGTGCGGTAACATCGGAAGCAAAATAATTCTCACCGATTCCAACACCTATAATAAGAGGACTGTACTCTCTTGCCGCAATTACCTTTCCGGGCTCGTCGGTACATACAACACCTAGAGCATATGAGCCCTGAAGTCTTGATGATGCCTTGATTACGGTTCTTTTAAGATTACCGTCATAATACATCTCCAGAAGATGAACGATAACCTCGGTATCTGTCTGACTGTCAAAACGGTAGCCCTTTGCAATAAGCTCCTCACGAAGTGTAACGTAATTCTCAATAATTCCGTTATGAACTACTACAAACTTACCGTCATTACTCATATGAGGATGTGCATTTGTGTCTGTGGGCGCACCATGTGTTGCCCATCTTGTATGACCTATACCTGTACAGCCGGGCACGGCCTTACCATCCTCTGTCTTTTCACAAAGATTTGCGATTCGTCCCGAGGCCTTGCTTACGCAGATAACCTCATCCTTCATTACTGCAATACCTGCTGAGTCATAGCCTCTGTACTCAAGCTTTTTTAGTCCGTCAAGAAGAATGGGAGCCGCCTCCTGCATTCCCGTATAACCAACTATTCCACACATACTGTTACCAATTTCCTTTCTTTTTCCTTTTGCGCGCTCTGACCTTTCGGCCGGTTAAAAAATTTATATTGTATTACTATTAATACCTTATTCCTCTGAAGAATCACCGATCTTCTTTTCAAATTTATCTTTATTTCCGTCCTTCGGAATCACTGTCGGATATTTACCGTCAAAGCATGCCGTGCAAAGATTTCCGCTCTGTGTGGCAATCTCACGCAAATGCTCAACGCTTAAATATCCCAGAGAATCCACACCGATTATTTCGGCTATCTGCTCCACTGTATGATGAGCCGCAATGAGATTATCCGTGTCATCGACATCAGTACCGTAATAACAGGGCGAAATAAAAGGAGGCGCACTGATACGCATATGAATCTCCTTAGCTCCCGCTTTTCTGAGCTGATTGATAATACCGCGGCAGGTGGTACCACGCACGATAGAATCATCTATAAGCACGATTCTTTTGCCGTCTACGATACTCTTTATAGGATTCAGCTTAATATTTACACCCTGCTCACGATGCTCCTGACCGGGTGAAATAAAGGTTCTGCCTATATATTTATTCTTTGTAAATCCAAGCTTAAAGGGAATTCCGGATTCCTCCGAATAGCCCATGGCCGCATCAAGTCCCGAATCCGGCACACCCATTACAATATCTGCTTCAACAGGGTGCTCCTGAGCCAGAAAAGCTCCTGCCTTATGTCTTGCAAGAGTAACAGAGGTTCCGTCAATCACGGAATCGGGTCTTGCAAAATAGATGAACTCGAATGCACAGAGGTTCTTTGTTCTTGTATTGCAGCGTCTGGTATCAGACTTAATTCCCTCTGCACCTACGGTTACAATTTCACCGGGCGCAATATCACGGACAAATTCCGCACCGACCGCATCAAGTGCACAGGTTTCGGAAGCAAATACAATCTTTCCGTCCTTTGTTTTACCCATGCAGAGCGGTCTGAAGCCGTGAGGATCACGGGCTGCAATAAGCTTTGAGGGTGAAGAAATAACCAGAGAATAAGCACCCTCAAGCCTTCCCATTGCTTCATACACTGCTTCCTCAATAGAAGGTGTGCGCAGTCTCTCCTGCACAATTATATAGCAGATAGCCTCACTGTCCGTGGTTGTATGGAAAATAGAGCCTCGCATTTCCAGCTCGCTTCTGAGCTCATAGGAATTCGTAAGATTTCCGTTGTGAGCCAGCGCCATACGTCCCTTATGATGATTAATGACAATAGGCTGTGCATTTCTTTTTCTGTCTGAGCCAGTAGTTGCATAACGTACATGACCTACAACAATATTACCGTTTCCGAGCTTTTTAAGACCTTCTGAGGAAAATACCTCATTTACAAGTCCCTCGTCCTTGGAATAAGTAAAAAGTCCTCTGTCATTTACTACTATTCCGGCGCTTTCCTGCCCACGATGCTGCAATGCAAAAAGGCCGTAATATGCCAGTGATGCAAGATCTGCAGTCTGCGGTGAAAATACGCCAAAGACACCACATTCTTCATGAATGTGATGTTCTTTGAAATCGTTTTCCAATTTTTTAATCATGTTCCACTCTCGCCATAGTTTGAAAGTACACGTGCGGAAGGATCGTTAACGTTACAACCCTCCCAGCTCTTGTTAGGCATCCAGAAATCTACTACCATTTCTGCCTGTCCGGGATAATATTTTTCGAAAATCTCACGGTATAAAAGAGATTCCTTTGTAAAAGGAGTTGCAAAGCTGTATTTCTTACACTTCTCCTCAAATTCTGCATCTGTATAGCAGGTCTCTGCATATTCCTTAAGGTCATCAACCATTGAATGACCTACAGCATCAGAGAACGCTGCCTTCTCACGCCAGAGAATTGAATCGGGAAGAATACCGTCCTTCTCATAAGCATGACGGAGAAGATACTTGCCCTTTCCGTAGGTATTGAGCTTCTTTGCGGGATCAACTGCCATAACATACTTCACGAAATCAAGGTCGCCGAAGGGAACTCTTGCCTCAAGTGAGTTTACGGAAATACATCTGTCGGCACGAAGTACATCGTACATATGAAGCTCTCTTACACGCTTCTGAGCCTCAATCTGGAATTCCTCTGCAGAAGGTGCAAAATCAGTATATTTGTATCCGAAAAGCTCATCAGAAATCTCGCCTGTAAGAAGTACGCGGATGTCTGTCTTTTCATGGATATACTTACAAACAAGATACATACCCATGCTGGCACGTATTGTTGTAATATCATAGGTTCCGAGAAGAGCTATAACACGCTCAAGATTCTCAAGAACATCTTCCTTTGAAATAATTACCTCTGTATGCTCGCTGCCGATAAAATCAGCTACCTGCTTAGCATACTTAAGGTCGATTGCATCGATATCCATACCGATTGCAAACGTTCTGATAGGCTTCTTGCTCTCCTTTGCCGCAACTGCACATACAAGAGATGAATCAAGACCACCTGAAAGAAGGAAACCAACCTTGGCATCAGCTACAAGTCTCTTGCTGATACCGGCTGTAAGCTTGTCATGAATGTTCTTGCATACTGTCTCAAGGTCATCATCAATAACCTTCTCAACAGCTGCGATATCACGATAGCAGACAAATTCTCTGTCCTTATAATAATGTCCGGGAGGGAAAGGCATAATCTTATCAACAAGACCTACAAGGTTCTTTGCTTCGCTGGCAAATACAATCGCATTCTTCTTGTCGTATCCGTAATATAAAGGACGGATTCCGAAAGGATCACGCGCCGCAATATACTTCTTTTCCTTGCCGTCATAGATGATGAGCGCGTACTCAGCATCAAGCATATCGAACATGTCTACACCGTATTCACGATACAGAGGAAGAAGAATTTCGCAATCGCTGCCGCTCTCAAAAGTATAGCCCTTATTTATAAGGTCTTCCTTAATCGGCTCGTAGCCGTATATCTCACCGTTACAAACAACATAATCATCATCAAGTCTGAAGGGCTGCATACCAGCCTCTGTCAGTCCCATAATAGCAAGTCTGTGGAAACCTAAAAGTCCCTTTCCCGTATCAATGATTCTGCTGTCATCGGGGCCACGTGAAACGGTCTCCTCAAAGCCCTTACGAAATTCATCATAGACTACTTCATCACTGCAATATCCCATTATAGAACACATAGTCTTTACCTCCGGTTTTAATTTAGAATGCATCGGATTTATTATATTTAAACCCGATGCATCTATTCTTTTTAATTAATTTTTACTTATTCAACATCCTGTAAAGCATCGAAGCCTTCCTCACCGGTACGAACCTTTACTACGTTCTCTACGTCGTAAACGAAAATCTTACCATCGCCGATATGGCCTGTGTAAAGAGCCTTCTTAGCTGTCTCAATAACCTGACGGACAGGAACCTGACTTACAACGATGTCAACCTGAATCTTAGGAAGCAGGTTAGCTTCAACCTGAACACCACGGTAATACTCGGGCTTGCCCTTCTGGACGCCGCAGCCAAGTACGTGTGATACTGTCATGCCTGTGATACCGATCTTCATCATGTCAGACTTAAGTCTTTCAAATCTTGATTCCTTACATACGATTTCAACCTTAGTAAACTTAGGTGAACCATCATCAAATGTAGGAACCTTCTTAACAGGAATAGCTTCAGCAACAGGAGTTTCACCTGTAACCGCAACTGCCTCTGCAAAGCCGTAATCAAGGCTTTCAACTGCAGGTACGAAATCTGCATATGCACTGGGAAGACCATGCTCTGTGCTGTCGAGACCCTTGATTTCCTCTTCCTCAGTAACACGAAGACCGATAGTCTTCTTAATGATTGTAAATGTAATTGTCATCATCAGGGCTGTCCATGCAAGGATTGCTAAAATACCAAGACACTGAACACCGAGAAGTCTGAACTCACCTGTGTAGAATAAACCTCTTAAGCCTGCGGGAGCATCGGGATTAGAGAAAAGACCAACCGCAATTGTACCCCAGACACCGTTTGCGAAATGAACGCCAACAGCACCAACGGGATCATCGATATGAAGCTTAAGATCAAGTAATTCTACAACTACTACAACAAGAATACCTGATACAGCACCGATGATTACCGAACCGAAAGCATCTACCGAATCACAGCCGGCTGTAATTGCTACAAGACCTGCAAGTGAACCGTTGAGACACATTGAAACATCGGGCTTACCGTTCTTAATCCATGTGAAAAGCATTGTTACAACTGTAGCAACTGCGGGAGCAATTGTTGTTGTAACGAAAATTGAAGCAAGTGAAGAACCATCCCATGCAGCTGCACCGTTGAAACCGTACCAGCCGAACCAGAGAATGAAACATCCGAGAGCACCAAGTGTGATTGAGTGACCCTGAATAGCGTTAACCTTAGTAACCTTACCTGCCTTATCCTTGACATACTTGCCAAGACGGGGACCAACCATAATCGCACCGATAATGGCTGTAATACCACCTACTGAATGAATAGCTGCCGATCCTGCGAAATCGTGGAAGCCCATCTGTACGAGCCAGCCCTGTGAGTTCCAAACCCAGCCTGCTTCAACAGGATAAACAAATAATGAAATAACGCCTGAATAGATACAGTATGAAACGAATTTTGTACGTTCTGCCATTGAACCGGAAACAATTGTTGCTGCGGTTGCACAGAACACAAGGTTGAATACAAAAGCGGGAGCCTGACCATCTGCAAGAAATCCCTTAAAATCGGTTAATATCTTAAGGTTGGGAACACCAAAGATACCCATTACATAATCCTCAGACATCATTAAACTGAAGCCTAAAATAATGAATACTACTGTTCCGATACAGAAATCCATCAGGTTTTTCATGATGATGTTACCTGCGTTCTTTGCTCTGGTAAAGCCTGTCTCAACCATTGCAAATCCGGCCTGCATAAAGAATACAAGAGCCGCACCGATAAGGAACCAAACACCAAAAACTTCTGTACTTACTGATTCTTCGACTAATTTAGTAATATCTTCAATTACCATACAATCATCTTCTTTCCTTGTAAATTTTGTTACATAAATTAATATCCTTCTTTCAGTTATTTCCTTTTGCGCGAATTTTTTACTCTATTTACCTCAATACCATCTAACAGGTTTCCCTGCAGATGGTATTGAATGGATAAATATACAAATTATTTAACACCAAATAACAGATCAGCATAGCTGGGATAAGGCCAGTATGTTTTTGCTGTTTTGGTCTCAGCCTGGTCACAAAGAGCACGTAATTCACTCATCTTTGTAAGCAGCTTGTCTCTGATTGCATAACTCTGCTCTTCTATATCTGAAATCTTCTGAGTCTCCTCAAGAACCTCTGAAAGCTCTTCAGTCTTAATCATGATGCTGTCAGTCAGATCAGAAAGCTTCTTTAATGTTGAAAGCTCGTAGCCGCAGGCGATTGAGCTGTCAGCTGCCTTCTTTGTATTAACTGCCTTTGCAAGATCTGATGTATAGCTTGCAACTGCGGGAATAATATCGGTTGAAGACATAAGAACCATTGTATTAGCCTCAATCATTACTGTCTTGCAGTAATTCTCAAGCATAATATCGCAACGTGACTTTAACTCAATATCTGAGAATACGCCATGACCGATAAGCATATCTGCGTTCTTCTTATCAAGAAGACGAGGCATACAGTCAGGAGTTGTACGATAGTTGCAAAGACCTCTTACTTCTGTAGCTTCCTTGATCCATGAATCATCATAGCCGTTTCCGTTGAAAAGAATTCTCTTATGAGTCTTGATTGTGTCACAAATAATGTCATGAAGTGCTGTTTCAAAATCTGCAGCCTTCTCAAGCTTATCAGCGTAAATCTTTAAGCTTTCTGCAACCGCACTGTTAAGCATAATGTTTGCACATGAAATGCTGTTTGAAGAACCAAGCATTCTGAACTCGAACTTATTGCCGGTGAATGCGAAAGGTGATGTACGGTTACGGTCTGTTGTATCACGGTTGAACTTGGGAAGTACATCTACACCAAGCTTCATCTGTGTCTTCTCTGTGCCTGCATAAGGCTTACCTGACTCAAGAGCTTCAAGTACTGCTGTAAGCTCATCTCCAAGGAACATTGATACCACTGCGGGCGGTGCTTCATTGGCACCCAGACGGTGATCATTACCAGCTGTCGCAACTGAAATACGAAGTAAATCCTGATAATCATCTACCGCCTGAATAACCGCGCAAAGGAATAAAAGAAATTGGGCATTTTCATAGGGTGTGTCTCCGGGAGAAAGGAGGTTAACACCGGTATCTGTGGCCATAGACCAGTTATTATGCTTACCACTGCCGTTTACACCTGCGAAGGGCTTCTCATGAAGCAGACAAACAAGTCCGTGCTTTGCAGCTACCTTCTGCATGATTTCCATTGTAAGCTGGTTGTGGTCGGTTGCTACGTTAGTTGTCGAATAAATCGGCGCAAGCTCATGCTGCGCGGGAGCAACCTCGTTATGCTCTGTCTTGGCAAGAATTCCGAGCTTCCAAAGCTCTTCATTAAGATCTTCCATGAATTCAGCTACCTTAGGCTTAATTACACCAAAGTAGTGATCATCCATTTCCTGTCCCT
Source organism: Lachnospiraceae bacterium (assembly GCA_024403355.1). Taxonomy (GTDB): domain Bacteria; phylum Bacillota; class Clostridia; order Lachnospirales; family Lachnospiraceae; genus RUG11977. The sequence continues at coordinate 40,976 of JAKSRW010000017.1, read as the reverse complement.
TAGGGGGCTTAGCGCCGAACAACGTTCTTCCGGTAAAACGGAGATCGGGGCGCTGGTCATACATTTCCTTTGTTACAAGGAAGTATTCCTGCTCAGGTCCTACTGATGTACGAACACACTTAACATCAGTATTTCCGAATAATTTCAATATACGAAGCGCCTGCTTATTGAGGGCTTCCATCGATCTGAGTAAGGGAGTTTTCTTATCAAGTGCCTCACTTCCGTACGAACAGAATGCTGTAGGTATGCAAAGTGTCTTACCCTTAATGAATGCATATGATGTAGGATCCCATGCTGTATAGCCGCGTGCCTCAAATGTAGCACGAATTCCACCTGAAGGGAATGATGAAGCATCAGGCTCACCCTTAATAAGTTCCTTACCTGAGAACTCCATGATTACACCACCGTCCGGTGAAGGACTGATGAAGCTGTCATGCTTTTCAGCGGTAATGCCTGTAAGAGGCTGGAACCAGTGTGTGTAGTGAGTAGCACCCTTTGAGACGGCCCAGTCCTTCATTGCTGTAGCAACTGCGTTAGCAACGCTTGCATCCAGCGGTAAGCCTTCATCAATTGTCTTCTTAAGTGAAGCGTACACCTTGCTTGACAAAGTAGCTTTCATTACTCTGTCATCAAACACCATGCATCCAAAGTAGTCAGAAACGGTTTTCATAAGAAACACCCCCATTTACTCAAATTATTTTTAATTTATTTTTACTTTGGCTGATTAAACAATACCCTGTGCTGTCATAGCATCTACAACCTTCTCGAAGCCGGCGATGTTAGCACCTACTACGTAGTTGCCCTCGAAGCCATACTTCTTAGCTGCATTGTCGATATTATGGAAAAGGTTAACCATGATATCCTTAAGCTTTGCATCAACCTCAGCAAATGACCATGAAAGTCTCTCGCTGTTCTGTGACATCTCAAGAGCTGATGTAGCAACACCACCTGCATTTGATGCCTTGCCGGGAAGGAATGTAACACCCTGGCTCTGGAGGTACTCTGTAGCCTCAAGAGTTGTAGGCATGTTAGCGCCTTCTGCAACAACCTTTGTGCCGTTAGCAACAAGTGCCTTAGCATCATCAAGATTTAACTCATTCTGAGTTGCACAAGGAAGAGCGATGTCACACTTAATTGTCCAAACGCCTCTGCCCTCATGATACTCTGAGTTAGGTCTGTAGTTCTTGTATTCTGTAAGACGTGCTCTCTTAACTTCCTTGATTTCCTTAAGAGCTGCAACATCGATTCCATCGGGATCGTAAACCCAACCTGTTGAATCTGAACATGTAACAACCTTAGCACCAAGCTGCTGAGCCTTCTCGATAGCGTAGATAGCAACGTTACCTGCACCTGATACAACTGCTGTCTTACCAACAAGTGAATCACCCTTGCACTTTAATAACTCTTCTACGATGTAAAGAAGACCATATCCTGTAGCCTCTGTTCTTGCAAGTGATCCGCCGTATGAAAGGCCCTTACCTGTAAGAACGCCCTCATAAAGGTTACGGATTCTCTTGTACTGACCGAACATATAACCAATCTCACGAGCACCTGTTCCGATATCACCTGCAGGAACGTCTGTATCAGCACCGATGTGCTTGCAAAGCTCTGTCATGAAGCTCTGGCAGAATGCCATAACCTCGCGGTCTGACTTACCCTTAGGATCGAAGTCTGAACCACCCTTGCCGCCACCGATGGGAAGGCCTGTAAGTGAGTTCTTGAATACCTGCTCGAAACCAAGGAACTTAATGATACTGAAGTTTACTGAGGGATGAAGTCTGATACCTCCCTTGTAAGGTCCGATTGAGCTGTTGAACTGAATACGGTAACCTGAGTTAACCTGTACCTGGCCCTTGTCATCTACCCACGGAACTCTGAACTTGATCTGACGCTCAGGGTTTACAATTCTCTCGAGAAGAGCATCACGTCTGAACTTCTCTTCATTTGCATCGATTACAGGTCTTAATGAATTAAGTACCTCTTTTACTGCCTGATGGAACTCAGGCTCGCCGGGGTTCTGCTTGATGACTAACTCGATTACTTCATCAACATAGTTTGACATTTCTTTGTCCTCCTTTGCGAAAGTGCTAAAGTACGTCACTTTCTGATCACATATATATCAGCAGACGTCTTTGCCTTTCTAATATAATATTGTTTTTTGCGCCAGAAAAGAAAAAACGCCTTTGAATAGGATTACCCTAATCAAAGACGCCCTTGCCTTTCTGTGGCTAATATTAATACTTCCCCTTTAGTTTGTCAACACTTTTTTTGAAATTTTTTATTAATTTTTTAAATTTTCTTTTCCCTACTTATTATAATATTTTAAAACTGTTTTTCTGCGATCCTGATATCAGCATTCTGATTTACTGAATGTTTGCTGCAAAATTCTTCAACAGCTGTTCATAATTTGTTTTTTTTAATTTGACTATTGACAAGTTAATTAAGGTGATGTATATTTTTGAATAAATGAGCAAGGGCGTTCATGTTGTTTTTACAATATGAATGCCCTCTTTTTTTATTCTTTTTATTCTATTTCTTTATAAGAAAAGAAAGCAGGTGAGATATGAAAACTGAAGGTCAAATTCGTATTCCTTCCGGATGTGCAATTGCCGCAGTTATTTCAAAGGAAGGAAAGAAAATGTCCGGTGAGGCCATTACAAACTCAATGAGGCCCATGCATGACCGTTCCAACGGTCTCGGTGGCGGATTTGCAGGTTATGGCATTTACCCCGATTACAAAGAGTTCTATGCTCTGCATATGTTCTTTGATGATCGAACAACGCGCAAGGAAACTGAAACATTCTTAAAGGAAAGATTCGAAATCGTAAAATCGGAAATTATTCCTACCCGAAAGATGCCCGCCATTACTAACGAACCTTTAATCTGGCGTTACTTCGTAGCCCCTCTCAAGTCGGTTCTTGACAGAATGCAGCTTGATGAAAGAGAGTTCGTTGCCCGCACTGTTATGAAGATTAACAGCGAAATGAAGGGTGCTTTCGTTTTCTCAAGTGGTAAAAATATGGGTGCCTTCAAGGCAGTAGGCTTCCCTGAGGATGTAGGTGAGTTCTACAGACTCGAAGAATATGAGGGCTATTCATGGACAGCTCACGGCAGATATCCTACCAACACACCCGGCTGGTGGGGCGGAGCTCATCCCTTCACACTTCTTGATTATTCAATCGTACACAACGGTGAAATTTCATCATATGATGCAAACCGTCGTTACATTGAGATGTTCGGTTATAAATGTACACTTCAGACTGATACAGAGGTTATTACCTATATTATGGATTACCTCATCCGTGTACAGGGGCTTTCACCCAGAGATGCCGCAAACGTTATCGCTGCTCCTTTCTGGGAGACAATCGATAAAACAAGCGATCCCGCTGAAAAGGAAAGACTTATGTATTTACGTAAGGTATTCCCCAGCCTTCTTATCACAGGTCCCTTCTCAATCGTATTCGGCTACAAGGGCGGACTTATGGCGCTTAATGACCGCTTAAAGCTTCGTTCAATGGTTGTCGGCGAGAAGGACGATATGACTTATATCGCAAGTGAGGAAGCTGCAATCCGTGTAATGGAACCCAATGTTGATAAGATCTGGGCTCCCGCCGGCGGCGAACCGGTTATCATTAATGTAAAGGATGGTGTATCGTTATGAGCGTAGAATACATTTTCCCTGAGTTTGAAGTAATCAGAAAACCTGAACGCTGTATCGCCTGCCGTGTTTGTGAGCGTCAGTGTTCAAACGAGGTTCATGTCTTTGATCCCGCCACAGGCGTAATGATCAGTGATGAAGCAAAGTGTGTAGACTGTCAGAGATGTGTTTCCCTCTGCCCTACTCACGCATTAAAGATTGTTAAAAATGAGTCTACCTTCCGCGAGAACGCGAACTGGCAGAACGATACTATAAAGGAAGTATACAAGCAGGCTAACAGCGGCGGTGTTCTTCTTTCATCAATGGGTAACCCCAAGCCCTTCCCCGTTTACTGGGATAAGATTCTTATCAATGCTTCACAGGTTACCAACCCTCCCATCGATCCTCTCCGTGAGCCCATGGAGACAAGCGTTTTCCTCGGCAAAAAGCCCGAGAAGATTAAGTTTGATGAGAACGGTAAAATTAAATGTGAGCTTACACCTCAGATTGAGCTTTCAATGCCCGTTATGTTCTCAGCTATGAGCTACGGTTCAATCAGCTACAATGCACATGCATCACTTGCACGTGCGGCTACAGAGCTCGGTATTCTTTATAATACCGGTGAGGGTGGTCTTCACGAGGACTTCTACTGCTACGGTCCCAATACAATCGTTCAGGTTGCATCAGGTCGTTTCGGTGTTCACGAGAATTACCTTAATGCAGGTGCTGCCGTAGAGATTAAGATGGGCCAGGGTGCTAAGCCCGGTATCGGCGGTCATCTTCCCGGAACAAAGATTGTAGGTGATGTATCACGTACAAGAATGATTCCCGAGGGTTCGGATGCTATTTCACCCGCTCCTCATCATGATATTTACTCAATCGAGGATCTTCGTCAGCTTGTATTCTCATTAAAGGAAGCAACTGAATATAAGAAGCCTGTAATCGTTAAGGTTGCAGCAGTTCATAATATTGCAGCTATTGCCAGCGGTATTGCACGAAGCGGTGCCGATATCATCGCAATCGACGGTTTCCGCGGCGGTACAGGTGCTGCACCCACAAGAATTCGTGATAATGTTGGTATTCCTATCGAGCTCGCTCTCGCTGCAGTTGACCAGCGTCTGCGTGAGGAAGGTATCCGTGGTAATGTATCACTCGTTGTCGGCGGTTCAATCCGTTGTGCATCTGATGTTGTTAAGGCTATAGCTCTTGGTGCCGATGCCTGCTACATTGCTACTGCTGCTGTTCTCGCTCTCGGCTGTCACCTCTGCCGTACCTGCCAGACAGGTAAGTGTAACTGGGGTATTGCAACACAGCGTCCCGACCTCGTTAAGAGACTTAACCCTGAGATTGGTACCGAAAGACTTGTTAATCTTCTTACTGCATGGAAGCATGAAATTAAGGAGCTTATGGGTGGTATGGGTATCAACTCAATTGAAGCCCTCCGTGGTAACAGACTGATGCTTCGCGGTATCGGCCTCAACAGCAAGGAGCTCGAAATTCTCGGTATTTCACATGCCGGTGAATAATATCAGGGTAATATGATTCATAGAAAGGAATGACCATTAATATGAAGCGTGTATATGTTAAAGAAGAATGGTGTCTCGGATGTCATCTTTGCGAATATAACTGTGCCTTTGCAAATTCAGGTCAGAAGGATATGATCACTGCCCTTAAGGGTAAGCCTATCTACCCCAGAATCCATGTTGAAGGCGATGAAAAAATCACCTATGCGGTATCATGCCGCCACTGTACCGACCCTATGTGCATTAAGTCCTGTATTGCAGGTGCCATTTCCAAGGTGGACGGTGTTGTTAAGGTTGATCAGAACAAATGTGTCGGCTGTCTGACCTGTGTACTTGTGTGTCCTTACGGCGCACTCGCACCCTCAGAGTCCGGTATTATGCAGAAATGTGAGCTCTGTCTTGAGAATACCTGCGGTTCACCCGCCTGTGTAAAGGGCTGTCCCAACAGAGCAATTGTATATGAAGAGAGGTAATGCCATGGAAAAATACGTAATTATCGGTAACGGCGTTGCCGCCGCTGCCTGTATTGAAGGTATAAGAAGTGTTGACAGCGAAGGTTCAATTACTGTCGTTTCACAGGAAAAGCACCATGTTTACTGTCGTCCTCTTATCTCCTATTTACTTGAAGGCAAAACAGATAAGGAGCGTATGCTCTATCGCCCCGCTGATTTTTATGAGAAAAACGGCTGTAGCGTACTTTACGGCAAAACAGCTGTTAAAATTGATAAGGATGCAAAAAAGGTAAGTCTTGATGACGGTCAGGTAATTGATTACACAAAGCTTTGTGTAGCAACCGGTTCATCACCCTTCGTTCCTCCCTTTACAGGCCTTGATACCGTTGAAAAGAAGTGCTCCTTCATGACACTTGATGATGCTGATACTCTTGCTGCGGCAGTAAACAGTGAATCAAAGGTACTTATCGTAGGCGCCGGTCTTATCGGCTTAAAGTGTGCCGAGGGTATTCAGGACCGTGTAGGCAGCATCACAGTCTGTGATCTGGCAGACAGAGTTCTTTCAAGTATTCTTGATGCACAGAGTGCAGGTCTTGTTCAGTCACATCTTGAGAGCAAGGGCGTAAGCTTCCTTCTTTCAGACAGTGTTGAGCGTTTTGATGTAAATAAGGCTTATATGAAGAGCGGCAAAGAGGTTGATTTCGATGTGCTCGTTCTTGCAATCGGTGTTCGTGCAAATATCGGACTTGTTAAGGACGCCGGCGGCGAAACAAACCGCGGTATCGTAATCAACGATAATATGCAGACCAGCCTTGCTGATATCTATGCAGTAGGTGACTGTGCCGAAGGCAATGATATTTCCTTCGGTCAGCGCAGAGTTCTCGCTCTTCTGCCCAATGCTTACTTCCAGGGCCAGTGCGCAGGTGTAAACATGGCAGGCGGCGAAAAGGTATTTGATAAAGCAATCCCCATGAACTCTATCGGTTTCTTCGGCTTCCATATGATGACTGCAGGCTCAAGCTTTAAGCCCGAAGACGGCGGCCAGGTTTATGAAGAAATTGATGAAAAGCATATAAAGAAGCTCTTCTACCGTAACGATACACTCACAGGCTTTATGCTTGTAGGAGAGACCTGTCGTGCGGGTATTTACACCGCTATGATTCGTGAAAAGACACCTCTTAGCTCTGTAAATTTCGATATGCTTAAGGAAACACCCACAAGCGCTGCATTTTCGCAAGAAACACGTAGAAAAATGTTTGGAGGTGTGGTATAATATGGTATTAGATGTTAAAGATTTACAATATAATGAAATAAACGAACAGCTTCGTGCCGGTTCAGATGATATTCAGATTACAGGCTGCTGCGGCCAGCGTTTTATCGCAGCAGGTTTTTCTGACAAGAAGATTGACATCAGCGGTATTCCCGGTAATGCACTCGGTGCTTACCTTAACGGTGCTACCATTAATGTAAACGGTAATGCCCAGGATGCGGTCGGCGATACCATGAATGCAGGAAAAATCATTATTCACGGAAGTATCGGTGATGCAGCAGGATACGCTATGCGTGGCGGCGAGATTTATGTTCAGGGTGATGCAGGCTACAGAGCAGGCATTCATATGAAGGAATATAAGGAGAAGCGCCCCGTAATCGTTATCGGCGGTAAGTGCGGAAGCTTCCTTGGTGAGTATCAGGCAGGCGGTATTATCATCGTTCTCGGACTTTCGGACGATGAGCGTGAAATTGTCAGCAATTTCCCCTGTACAGGTATGCACGGCGGTGTCCTCTATCTCCGCTCCGATGCTAAAAATATTGATTTTCCTTCAAACGTATCTGCTGCTGAGGCTTCAGCCGAGGATCTTGATGCGGTAAAAGGTTATATCAATGAATTCTGCGGTCTGTTCGGATATAATACCGACGAGATTCTTAATGCAACCTTCACCAAGGTTGTTCCCGACAGTAAGAATCCGTACAAGCAGATGTACGTAGCAAATTAAAATGATGGTTATTTGACCCTCAGATTAATAGAAATTAAAATGTTCACCTGCAGACAAAGCTTGCGTTTAGGCGTAAGCTTTGTTTGTGGTTTTACAGAAAGGAACAGGTAAGTTATGAAATATTCGAGACAAGAGGTTATACAGTTTGTAAGGGAGGAAGACGTAGCATTTGTACGTCTTGCATTCTGTGATGTGTTTGGTAAGCAGAAAAACATCTCAATCCTGCCGACAGAGCTTGATCGCGCATTCACACAGGGTATTCCTATCGATGCGGAAGCCATCCGCGGCTTCGGATGCATGCACTATTCACAGCTGGTACTTATTCCCGATCCCGATACACTCGCTATCCTCCCCTGGCGTCCCGAGCACGGACGTGTTGTTCGTATGTTTTGTACCATACACTATCCTGATGGTGAATTATTTGAAAATGATACACGAAGTATTCTGATAAATGCAATCGAAGCTGCAAAGAACGCAGGCTATCATTTTACCTTCGGAACCGAAATGGAATTTTATCTTTTTAAGCTGGATGAGAACGGCGAACCCACAAAAATCCCTTATGACAAAGCAGGTTATCTTGATATTGCACCGGAGGACAAGGGTGAAAATGTTCGTCGTGAGATCTGTCTTACACTTGAGCAGATGGGAATTCACCCCGAAAGCTCCCACCATGAAGAAGGTCCCGGCCAGAACGAGATTGATTTCTGTTACGCAGACGCATTGACCTCCGCAGACAATGCGATGGCCTTCACTACCGTAGTTAAGGCTATGGCCACCAGAAACGGAGTATATGCTGACTTCTCTCCCAAGCCTCTTGATGATAAGCCCGGAAACGGAATGCACCTTAATATCTCAGTTAAGGGAAAAGACGGTTCGGTGCCTTTAGAGTCTATGATTGCCGGAATACTCAGTAAAATCGAGGATATCACCCTTTTCCTTAATCCCAGTGAATCCTCATACAGACGTTTCGGAAGTTTCAAAGCGCCCGAGTATATCTCATGGTCCAGCAGAAACTGCTACCCTCTTATCCGCATACCTTCATCATACGGTAATTTAAAGCGTGCGGTAGTAAATTCACCCGATTCTACGGCTAATCCCTACATTGCATATGCATTACTTATTTATGCAGGACTTTACGGAATCACTAATAATTTACAGCTTCCGCCCGCAACGGACACAGCTAACATTAGCTCTGAGGACCTCTTAAAGCATTATAAGAGACTTCCCATGTCACTCAATGAAGCAAGGGAAAAGGCGCTTACCAGCGAATTTGTTGCAAAGCATATTCCCGAATCATTATTACAGGTTTACTGTAATTTCTAAATCAGAAAAAACTTACTTTTATATTTCAAAATACAGATACTATCGGAAAGGGGGATAAAAATGTTTTTTCTTGAGCGAAGCTATCGTACACTTATAGTATCCCCTTCAGACAAATTTAATGCTTTTATAGCCCCCTATCTTACTACCCTTCAGTCCGAAACGGTAGTACATGCAGACAGCATTAATTCAGCCAGAAGGCAGCTTCTCGAGAATTCATTTGACTTTGTTATCATCAATTCGATGCCTCCCGAGGAACCCGGAATAAAGCTTGCAATTGATATATCAACCAATAAAAATACGGTTTGTCTATTAATCGTAAAAGCTGAGCTCCATGATGAAATACACAGCAAGGTTGCTCCGCACGGTGTTTTTACCCTTGCCAAGCCTACTCCGAATGTAGCAATGCAGTATGCACTTGATTTCCTCTTTACCGCCCGTGAACGCCTCAGAAGCCTCGAGAAGAAGGCTATGTCCATCGAGGATAAGATGGAAGAGATTCGTGTCGTAAACAGGGCTAAATGGCTCCTTATTGAGCAGCAGGGCATGTCTGAAACAGAAGCCCACCGCCATATTGAAAAAACAGCTATGGATATGTGCATCAGTAAGATTGCGGTCGCAAAAGACATCATACAAAAATATTCATAAAAAAAACCGGGTCGTGTCATTCTATATCAGACACGACCCTTTTATTATACTTATCTGTCAACTACCTTCTGGTCCTCAAGCACCTCGAGAACCGCCTTTACGGTATCGAGTGAAGTGAACATTGTTACGTTATGCTCAGTAGCACACTTTCTGATGGCTGCACCGTCTACATAGTGGATTCCGGAAAGAATCGCACGAGTATTAATGAGATATGCCACATCATCTGCTTTAATGGCATCAAGAATCTCCTCACTGCCCTCGCTAAGCTTTCGTCTGATAGTATTAGGCACACCGTATTTTGTAAGATATTCACCGGTAAGTGAGGTAGCTTCAATTTTATAGCCCATATCATAGAAACGCTTAATCAGGGGCATAGCCTCAATCTTATCCTCATCTGCAAGAGAAACAATAACCTTACCCTCGCTCCTCATCTTGAAGCCTGATGCGGTAAATGCCTTATACAAAGCCTTATGAAGGGTCTCATCACGGCCGATGGCCTCACCTGTAGACTTCATCTCAGGTGAAAGATATGAATCCATACCCTTAAGCTTCGAGAACGAGAACGCAGGAACCTTTACAGCCCAGGTTTTACTCTCCTCAGGATAAATCACATTAATGCCCTGATCCTTCAGACTGATTCCGAGAATACACTTAGTCGCAATATCCGCAAGCGAATATCCCGTAGCCTTTGAAAGGAAAGGTACTGTTCTTGAGGATCTGGGATTTACCTCAATAATATATACACTCTCATCCGGAGCCACGATAAACTGAATATTATATAGGCCTACAATACCGATTCCCAGACCAAGTCTCTGTGTATAATCAAGGATTGTTTCCTTTACCTTATTTGAAATTGTATAAGGAGGATATACACTGATTGAGTCACCGGAATGAATACCTGTACGCTCTACAAGCTCCATTATACCGGGTACAAATACATCCCTGCCGTCACATACGGCATCTACCTCTACCTCTTTACCTGAAATATATTTATCTACAAGTACAGGCTTATCGGTATCCACCTCTACGGCTGTTCTCAGGTAGTGACGCATATCCTTTTCTTTTGATACAATCTGCATTGCACGGCCGCCCAGTACGAAGCTGGGACGAACAAGTACGGGATATCCGATTTCAGAAGCAGCCTTAACACCGTCCTCAATATTTGTTACCGCTCTTCCGGCAGGTTCAGGAATATTAAGGTCCTCAAGAAGCTTTTCAAAGAGGTCTCTGTTCTCAGCACGGTCAATTGCGGCACTGTCGGTACCGATAATCTTTACACCGTATTCAAGAAGCGGGTCAGCCAGGTTGATGGCAGTCTGTCCGCCAAGGATAGCGATTACGCCGTCGGGCTTCTCCATTGAAATAATATTTACTACATCCTCCACGCAGAGAGGCTCGAAGTAGAGCTTGTCCGCAGTAGTATAGTCTGTAGAAACCGTTTCCGGATTATTATTAATAATAATAGCCTCATAGCCAAGTTCTTTAATAGTCATTACGGCATGTACGGTCGAATAATCGAACTCAATACCCTGACCGATTCTGATAGGTCCCGAACCAAGAACCACAATCTTTTTTCTGTCCGAAAGAACAGATTCATTCTCCTGCTCATAGGTTGAATAGAAGTAAGGAACATAAGACTTAAACTCAGAAGCACAGGTATCAATCATTTTATAAACGGGAAGCACCTTCTGCTCCTGACGAAGGTCAAATACCTGATGTGCGCTCATATCCCAAAGCACACCGATTTCGATATCTGAGAAGCCCATGTCCTTAGCCTTACGAAGAAGCTCAATATCGCCCTTCTTCTCGGTAAGCTCCTTCTCCATCTCAACAATATTTCTGAACTTTCTGACAAAGAAAATATCAATTGTTGAAAGCTTTGCAATCTCCTCTGTAGTTACGCCGCGTCTGAGCAGCTCTGCGATTGCGTATATTCTGTCGTCCGTACCGCGCTTAATATAGGCCTTTAATTCGTCTGTATCAATTTCGTTGAATTTCGCATTATATAAATGGTAAGCGCCGATTTCAAGGCTTCTGATGGCCTTCAGAAGGCTTTCCTCAATGGTACGTCCGATGCTCATTACCTCACCGGTAGCCTTCATCTGAGTGCCGAGGGTATTATCCGCATCATTGAACTTATCAAAGGGGAAACGGGGCATCTTAGTAACCACATAGTCAAGTGAGGGCTCAAATAATGCAGGCGTATTTGCAAGCGCAATTTCCTCAAGTCGCATACCTACGCTGATTTTGGCAGATACACGGGCAATGGGATATCCGCTGGCCTTTGAAGCAAGTGCAGACGAACGTGATACACGGGGATTAACTTCGATTAAGTAATAATCAAATGACTTGGGATCAAGTGCAAACTGAACGTTACAGCCACCTTCAATTTCAAGGGCTCTGATAATCTTCAGTGCGCTGCTTCTGAGCATCTGATAATCCTTGTTTGTAAGTGTCTGTGAAGGACATACTACTATCGAATCACCTGTATGAATACCTACAGGATCAATATTTTCCATATTACAGATGGTAATTGCGGAATCATTCGAATCACGCATTACCTCGTACTCTATTTCCTTATAGCCCTTTACGCTCTTTTCAACAAGTACCTGATGTACGGGTGAAAGAGAAAGAGCATTCTTCATTGTTTCAAGAAATTCAGCCTCGTTTTCAACAAATCCGCCGCCGGTTCCGCCAAGTGTAAACGCAGGTCTGAGTACCAGAGGATAACCTATTTTTTCAGCTGCAACCAGACCCTCCTCCATAGAGCTTGCAATTTCAGAGGGAAGAATCGGCTCACCGATGCTGATACAGAGCTCCTTAAACATCTCTCTGTCCTCAGCACGCTCAATACTCTCGATTTTTGTTCCTAAGAGCTCTACGTTATATTCCTTTAATACACCCTTTCTTTCAAGCTGCATGGCAAGGTTGAGACCTGTCTGTCCGCCGAGTCCGGGAAGCAGCGCGTCGGGACGCTCATTTTTAATAATCTCTGTCAGGAATTCTATGTTAAGAGGCTCCATATAGGTCTTATCCGCAATAACACTGTCCGTCATGATTGTTGCGGGGTTTGAATTACATAATACAACCTCATAGCCCTCTTCTCGAAGTGCCAGGCAGGCCTGTGTGCCGGCATAATCAAATTCGGCGGCCTGACCGATTACGATAGGACCCGAACCGATTACAAGTATTTTCTTTAAGTCTGTTCTCTTCGGCATTTTACTTTACCTCCTTAAAGCTCTTAATGTTTTCGCTGAACACATCAAACAGATAAGCACTGTCCTTCGGACCGGGTGCACTCTCGGGATGATACTGAACCGAGAAAACAAAGTCTTTTTTGCACTCTACACCCTCAATGGTATTATCAAGAATGTTCATATGAGTTGCACAAAGACCTGTGCTTTCAAGAGAATCATTTACAACAGCGTATGAATGATTCTGTGAGGTCATTTCCAGCTTTCCTGTCTTTTTGTACAATACAGGATGGTTTCCGCCTCTGTGACCGAATTTAAGCTTATAGGTTTTAGCACCGTAAGCAAGAGAAATTATCTGATGTCCGAGACAGATGCCGAATATCGGGCATTTGCCGATCAGTCCTTTTATCGTATTAATTGTTTCCCTGCAGTCCTCGGGATTACCGGGACCGTTTGAAACGAAAACTCCGTCAGGCTTCTTTGCAAGTATTTCCTCTGCAGAGGTATTCCAGGGAACTACCGTTACATTATAGCCATGATTTACAAATTCACGAAGAATATTAAGCTTCATACCGCAGTCAATCGCCACAATATTTTTGTCGGCAGGAACTGTTTCCTTACCGATTTCATCAGTCTTGTATACAAAGCTCTGCTTCGTACTGACTCTCGATACCTGGTCTGTTTTGGGAACCCAGCTCTTCAGCTCAGAAAGTGCCTTCTCCGTATCATAGCTTTCATCTACAATATATGCCTTACAGCTTCCGTAATCTCTGATATGTCTGGTAAGCATTCTTGTATCAATGCCTTCAACGCCTGATATATCGTATTTAATCATTATCTCCGAAAGGGTATTTTTGCATCTGAAATTCGATGGCTCGTCACAGTACTCACGTACCACAAGTCCCGAAACAGAGGGGCGAAGTGTTTCATAATCCTCGTCACAGATACCATAATTACCGATTGTGGGATATGTCATAACCACCGCCTGGTCTGTATATGACGGATCTGATATTATTTCCTGATATCCTACCATAGATGTATTAAAAACAAGTTCAACCATTTTGTTGCTGTCGCTTCCAAAGCCGTTACCGGTAAAAACAGCGCCATCCTCAAGTATAATCTTCTTCTTCATAGTATACCTCTGTGTTGTAAGATTTGGGCCTTTAGCCGCAATAAAGAAAAAAGACGCCCTGACAAATGTCAAAGCGCCTTTGCTTCATATCCATTATAGTATAATTACTTTGTATCGTTTTGTCAACAAATCTTTTTAATAAAATTAATAAAGAATTTTAACAAAATGTTAACATATACTTCTTGAAATAGTATTAAAAACCACTTATACTGATATTGTAGACTTTACAAGAAAGGAGTTAATTTCTATGTTTAAAGTTATTGTAGACTCTGCGGCCAATATTCCCGCAGTTATAGCCGAAAAATACGGAATTGATGTTATATCATTTATAAATAATATTGAAGGTAAAGAGGTTACCTGTTATGACCCTGCTCTCTCTCCCGAACAGGAGCGTGAGGCAGGCAAAAGATACTATGATGAGATGCGTGCGGGTATGTCTATTAAGACAGGACTTATCAGCATCGCTGAATTTACAGATCATTTCAGTCAGGCAATTAATGAAGGACTTGACGTTATTTACTTTACATTAAGCTCAGGCATCAGCGGAACCCGTAATTCTGCCAGACTGGCTGCAGAGGATGTTATGGAGGATGCACCCGAAGGAAGAGTCATCAGAGTTATCGATACTCTTAATGCTTCTCTCGCACAGGGAATCCTGGCTATCTATGCCGCAGAAATGCGTGACCAGGGCTATTCCACAAACGAGACCGCAGATAAGCTTGAAGCACTCGTAGGCTGTATGAACGGTATATTTACCGTAGGTGATTTAAAGTACCTCGCTCATACCGGACGTATCAGCAAGGCTACCGCCCTTATCGGAAATACTCTTAATCTTAAGCCTATCCTTCGCGGTGACAAGGAAGGACATATTGTTTCATATAAGAAGTGCCGCGGCAGAAAATCCGCTCTTAACGCTCTTGTTAATCTCGTATGTGAGAATATAGTTGATCCCGAGAACCAGATAATCGGTATCGCACATGCGGATGCTTACGAGGATTCTCTTTATGTGATGGAGCAGATTCAGGAAAAGATAAAGGTACGCGGATTTATCAATACATCATATGATTTCTGTACAGGAAGCCACGTTGGACCTGATACTGTAGCACTCTTCTTCCTCGGTAAAAATCGTGAGCTTGAAGGAAGTCATGAAAGCTTATCGGCAGCGCTCTTATCGCTCCTTGATATTATTAAAAAATTTTCATTTGATTTTCTTTCTGAAAACCTTATACCGGTTACTGTTTAATAAAATTTGTATATACCTGGCAAAACGACCTCCCGTGATTATTTTTTTCACGGGAGGTCGTTTTTTCTCTTTTATTATTCAAACTCATAACCGCTTCGTTGTCAAACTCGTGGCAATCCTTTAGCTGCCGTTTCAGATAAATGAGGCAGCAATATCTCAGATAAAATGAATACATTTATCGGTGTACCAGTCTCTGGGTTCAGGCTCCTCTGCAGGATGTCCGACATATATAATATTTAAGGGAATCTGCTCTTCATTAAGCCCTAAAATTTCGGATACTCTTTCAGAACCACGTTTTTGAGGATATACACCGCACCATACAGTTCCGAGACCTAAGTCTACAGCTGACAGAAGAATATTTTCAGTAGCTGCGCTGCAGTCCTGAATCCAGTAATCCTTCATTTCCAAAGGCAGCGCTCTTGAAAGATTTCCGCATACAATTATCGCCATAGGTGCCGTAATACCGGAAAACTTAGTTGCGCTGCGAAGCTTTTCAAGAACCGCTTCATCAGTTACCACGAAAAACTCCCAGGGTCTTTTATTGCAGGCACTAGGACCTGACATAGCTGCATGAAGAAGTATATCTGTATCACTTGCAGAAACCTTCTCATCAGTATATTTTCTAACACTTCTTCTCTTAAGCAATGCTTCCTTTACTTCCATAATTTAAATGCCTTTCCGTAATTAATAATCAGACTGCATCTACTCCGTCAGCTTTACTTACAGTAGTGATTGAACCGTCCTCATTATATTTGAATTCCGCAACACATACCGAACGATGGAAAAGACTTCCTCCGGGAAGCTCATCAGTATGATAAAAGAGATATGAATGACCCTTAAAATCTGCGATTCCGGGATGATTTGTGAAGCACTTGCCCTCTTCCATCAGAATTCCGCCGTAAACCCAGGGTCCTATAGGCGAAAGCGAAGTAGAATATGCCAGATGCTCATTCCTGTGTTCACCCTCACTAAAGCCTGCAAATACCATATAGTAAAGTCCGTTTCTCTTATAGAACCAGGGACCCTCACCATAGCTTGTACCGGTCATATGACCACCCTTTGCAAATGCTTCCTCAGTCATGGGGATTTTAACAATACCTACCTCTTCATTATATGAAATCATATCTTCATTAAGAAGAACATAACGAAGCTCCGGATTTCCAAAATAAAGATATGCCTGACCGTCATCATCAATAAATACCGTAGGGTCAATATCATTCCAGTCACCCTCATCTACCAGGGGATATCCTAAATCCTTATAGGGACCTTCGGGCTTATCCGAAACACCTACCGCTATAGCCATTCCACCGTCCTTTTTATGTACCGGACAATAAAGGTAGAACTTACTGTTGCGTGCTACTGCCTGAGGTGCCCAGGCTCTGTCATCAGCCCATTCAATATCATCCAACGAGAAAATTTTTCCGTGATCGGTCCAATTAACCATATCCTTTGTTGAAAAACATCTCCAGTCAAACATAGTATAAAAATCATTAATCAGCTGATCCTCATCATGTGTTGTGAAAAGATAAAGAGTATCCCCGTAAACCATAGGTGCCGGATCTGCAGTATAAATGTTTGTTATAATCGGATTTTTGCCTTTTTTCAATACTTCCATTCTGATTCCAACCTTTCAAAATATTATAAAGTATACTAATAGTAAAGTCAAACTCGTGACCGCTTCGCTTGTCACTCGTTATAAAATCGCTGCTACCGCAGCTTACGAGGTACGGGGCTTGAACCCCGCACCTCGCGAAAGCTTCACCCACCGCCTAAAGGCAGTGGGTTATCTTTCTATTTTATATATTGCATTGTTTATCAATGTACAAAGTAGGCTTACTGACAACTATCTTGTCAAATCCTTAACCCACCTGTATTTTCTGAAATGATACATAACCCAGGGTATCTTACCTACCTCATCAAGACATGTACAGGCATATACAACGAATACCGGCCAGTCCAGTACAAATGTACCGAGTGCGGCCAGCGGAACTGCTATGCCCCACATGCATATAGCCAGTGAATACATATCAAACAGGGTATCTCCTCCTGCGGAAAACACACCGTTTATAACGATGGTATTTACACATCTGCCGATCATATAGAAGCCCATTACAAGCATCATCTGTAAAAGATACTCTCTTGCCTGTTCAGTAACATCCACCGTATTAATTATTACAGGTGTGAGTATATACATAACAAGTGCAGAGCCTATACCTATAATAAATGCCAGCTTCGCTATTTTTATTCCGTAGCGTTTGCCATCCTCGAGCTTGCCCGCACCAAGCGCATTTCCGACAATAATTCCTGCACCGCCCGCAAGACCATCGCATACACAGCATACCAGGTCTCTGATAACGGCCGTTATGGAATTGGCTGCGGCTGCATCCTCTCCCAAATGACCCATAAAAGCTGTGTATGAAGTAAAGCCTACTCCCCAGAAAAGATATGCCCCCAGAAGCGGCCACATACATTTAATAAAATCCTTGGTAAGCACACCCATTTTAGCAAACAGCTGTGTCAGCTTAAGCCTGATATAGCCTTTTTTTAAGGAAACAAGCACACATACAATAAGCTCATAAATTCTGGCGATAAGAGTCGCAATTGCAGCGCCTTCAACGCTCATGGCAGGTATTTTGAAGAGCCCGTAGATAAATACCGCGTTAAGGAAAATATTAATTATTACCGCAGATGAGCTTATAACAGCGGTCTGCGCCACATGGTCGGAAACCTTCATGACTGTCAGATAGCACTGTGAAATACCCGTCAGAAGATATGACCAGCCTGCAATTCTAAGATACTGAATGCCAATCGAAATGAGTGACTCTTCATTCGTAAATATCAGCATCAGCTCTCTCGGGAATACTATACAGCCAACGAAGAAAAGCGCGGATATGACCACATTAAATCTTATAAGCAGGCTGAATATCTTCCCTACAGTCTCATTATCCTTCTTTCCCCAATACTGGGCACCCAAAATCGAGCCGGCCGTGGCAATGGAAGAAATGAACATATTCTGTACAAACTGTACCTGCGTAGCCAGTGAAACCGCTGACATCGCATTTTGTTCAACATTTACCAGCATTAACGCATCCGATGCCGCTACTGAGGCAAGCATCAGATACTGAAAAGCTATGGGAAGTGTAATCTTCACCAGCTTCTTCCAAAAATCCCTATCAGAAAATAACGCGTATGCTTTATTTTTCTCTGACATAATAACCATGCCTTTCTGCTGCAGTTATACTCTTTTATTCATCTGCGCCATTTTTCCGATATTGAAAATATGGTCTGCAATACGTTCTGCATTTGATGCAAGTGACATATACTGCGCACCAACTACAGCTGTACATATACCCTCATTAAGTCTGATAATATGATTCTGCTCCATTCTTTCTGTAATTCTGTCGATTTCATTTTCTATATCGGATGCCTCATCAAATGATGCCTTATTATGATTTATATAGGCATCCATGACCTTATCATAAAGATAATTAACCTTTTCCTGTACATAGGCGGTTTCAGTAAGTGCTGATTGAGAAAAGCCCCTTCCCTCATTTTTTAGAATCTGAGCATATTCAACTATATTCTCTGCATAGTCACCGATACGCTCGATGTCACTTATGGTATGGAAGGTCGTTGTAACATATTTATAGTCCGCCTCTGAAAGCGGTGTACGAGAAAGCTTAACTACCATTTCGACAAGCTTTTTATTAATAAAGTCAATCTCCCTCTCTGTATCGGCAAATTCCTTTTCCTTTGAAAAATCAAGATCACAGATTATCTTCAGCGAGGAATTAAAATTCTTCATTGCAAGCTTAGACATATTTACAATCTCATTCTTAACCTGCGCAACCATGATAGGAGGAGTCTTTATCATGTTTTCATCAACATAATGAAGCTTGAATTCCTCCTTGTTTTTATCATCGGCAGTCTCGGGAATGATCTTCATTACCAGCTTAATAAGCTGCTTGGTCAAGGGAAGCATAATGATAACCGTAGTAAGGTTGAATACCGTATGGAACATCGCAAGCTGTATCTGAGGTGATTCTGTAAACATTTTGCCGAAAATACTTCCGTAGCCCAAACTTCCGCCGCTTACAAGTTCAAGAACAACGCCGAGAATAGCAAATACAACTACACCGCCTACGTTAAAAAGAAGGTGCACAATAGAGGTTCTCTTTGCACTCTTGCTGCTTGAAAGACCTGCAATAAGCGCAACAACACAGGAACCGATGTTAGAACCCATGGTAAGGTAAATACCCTGATTAAGAGTAATAAGTCCTGCAACTACCATGGTAATTGCTACAGAGGTCATAACCGATGAACTCTGTACAATGGCTGTAAGTAATGCACCGATTAAAATAAGCAGAATGACATTGTCAATAGAAGCAAGGAACTCCTTCACGCTGTCAAGCTTTGCAAAGCTGTTCATCGCACCCGACATCATACTGAGTGCGGCAAAGAGCATACCAAAACCTGAAAGAATACCGCCGACATGCTTAATAACATCTTTTTTAGCGAAAATACTGATAAATCCACCGACACCGGCAAATGCTGAGAAAATAATGGTGGTTGATACTCCTCCGCCGCCCGACATACCAAAAGCAACCAGCTGACCAGTTACTGTGGTACCGATATTAGCACCGTATATTATGGTAGCCGCCTGTTCTAAGGTCATAATACCCGCATTAACGAAACCGATTACCATGACGGTTGTAGCACCGGAGCTCTGAATTGCAGCAGTACCGACAGTACCTATTCCGACTCCTACCAGCTTGCTTTTTGCAGCCTTAGAAAACAGACTCCTGAGCTTAACACTGCTCAATGCCTCCAGATTTGAACTCATCATCGAACAAGCCACAAGGAATACACCGATACCTGCCAAAAGATTTAAAAAAGATGTTACTACATCCGCAGTACTCATTTTTAACCTCCATACTAAGAACGAAGCGATTAGCTATTTTTTAACTTTCACCCACCGCCAAAAGGCAGCGGATTAGCTTTCTATTTTATATATCATACTACATCTGTCACGGGATTTCCATACAAAAAGACATTGACGCAAAATATGAGCATCAATGTCTTAATTTTGTCAATTCAGCTTACTTGCAGGCTCTGAAAATTGCAAGCATATCATCCTCATTAAGAAGCTTGGCAGAACCCATGGCCCCGCCTACACCTACGGCACACTTGTGAGCCATCTCTGCAAGCTCCTCGTCTGTAGCATTTACACCAAGCTCTCTGAGATTTGTAGGCATATTGATTTCACGATAGAAAGCCTCAAGTGCCTCAATACCCTTTACTGCAATCTCCTCATCAGTACCTGAGTTCTCTACACCCATTACATTAATAGCGAACTTCTTAAAACGGGGAAGGCAGTTCTTGTATACATATCTTGCCCAGCTGCCCCATACTGCCGCAAGTCCGGCACCGTGAGCTACATCGTAAAGACCGCCCAGCTCATGCTCAAGCTTATGAGCCATCCAGTCACCGCCGTCATTACCGCAGCCTGTAAGGTCATTATGTGCAAGGCTTCCTGCCCACATAACCTCTGCTCTGGCCTCATAATTCTTGGGATCCTTTACAAGAATCTTGGCATTATTCATAACTGTACGTAAAAGACCTTCTGCGATAGAGTCTGTAAGCTCCATATTACCGCCCTGTGTGAAGTATCTCTCCATGGTATGCATCATAATATCTGTACATCCGCATGCTGTCTGATAATCGGGAAGAGTCATTGTAAGTTCAGGATTCATGATAGCAAATTTAGGACGTGAATAATCACTGCTGTAGCCTCTCTTTACCAGACCCTCTTCCTTTGTGATAACAGAAGAATCACTCATCTCGCTGCCTGTAGCGGAAAGTGTAAGGATTACACCAATGGGAAGGCAGGCCTTAGCCTCTCTCTTATAATCATAGAAATCCCAAACATCACCCTCATTGGTTACACCGTATCCGATAGCCTTAGCTGAGTCAATTGCGCTGCCGCCGCCTACAGCAAGAAGGAAATCAACATTCTCTTTCTTACATAACTCAATACCCTCATATACGAGTCCGAGTCTGGGGTTGGGAACCGCACCGCCCAGCATAATATAGTTAATTCCTGCTGCATCAAGAGTATCGGTTACTCTCTTCATAAGTCCTGAACGGATAACACTTCCTCCGCCGTAATGAATGAGAACCTTCTTGCCTCCGAACTCCTTAATAAGCTCTGCAACCTTAGTTTCGGTATCCTTTCCGAATACAACCTTTGTAGGTGTATAATACTTAAAATTAAACATTTCCTTCTCCTTTCAAATTAAGTGCCCCAAATGCACCCTTATACTAATAATACACAATAACTGTGCAAAATTCAACCAAAACTAACACAGAGACAACTGCCTCCTTCTCTTATCCTGCCAGTGCAGATACAAAACCAAGCCAGCCCATTGCTATAAGCACAGTCAGTACAAGCAAAACTGTTGCCGCTATATTAAATCCCCTATTGACCTTTCTAAGGTTCAGCAGTCCCAGACTGTAGCCTCCGAATACTACGCAGACCAGCAGTATCATCGGATTAAAAACCAGTGATAATCCCCCGTCAGCCAGACTGTTCCAGATAATGATATACAGATAAGCTACGACAGTTGAAACCAGAAAAATAATAATATTATCTTTAAAGCGTTTACTCATCTCCTCATTCTCCCTTCAGCTTCTACGAATTCTTTACTTTCGAAATCCAGTCGTTAAGGCCTCTTTCATTTATCGCCTCAAGTGCAGCAGCCCGGCCCTCTTCATAGGCCTTTTTCAGCTTTTCAGGGGCCTTCTCGGCACTTTTTACATCAAGTGCCGCCGCAGGCCTGATTACAAAGGCACTGCCCTTTTTCTCAGCCTCCCGTACATAATCAATAGTATCATTGTACATAATATATCGTCCGGAAAAGCTTGCTACAAAGCGCGGGAACTTTCGGTAAAGGATTTTACAGAGCCATCTCGATTTCTGCGGCTTTTTCCTGTAGCTGTCCGGCTGAGTAAGAATTACAACATTACGCTCATAGCCTGTTCTTTCAAAGAATTTCAGGGGAACAGAATCCGCTATTCCACCATCCAGAAGCTTTTTACCGTCTATTTCCACCATTTTACTTACAATGGGAATCGAAGCAGACGCACATATCCAGGATAAATCCTTCTCCTTGCCGTCATAACACTTATGATATACAGGCTCTCCGCTTTCCAAATCCGTTGCAACAACATAAAATTCCAGCGGATTCTTAAGGAATGTATCCGCATCAAATACATCGAGCTTATCAGGCAGTTCATGATAGCAAAAATCTACGTCAAAGAAATTGCCTGTTTTCAAATAAGAACGAAAGGTTCCGTAGCGAGGATCCTTACTGTATTTACAGTTGTAACGCAGTGCTCTGCCTATCTGACGGGACTTAAAATTACAACCAAAGGTTGCCCCCGCGGATACTCCGACCGCTCCGTCAAAATCTATTCCTTTTTCCATAAATACGTCGATGACGCCCGCGGTAAAAAGTCCGCGCATCGCACCGCCTTCCATTACAAGTCCAAGTTTCATCACTTTTTTATTCTTTCTCTAAATTTTATTGCTTCGTCTATCAGTTCGCTGATAAATGCCTCATATTCCTTTACGTTAATATTCATTTTAATGTTAAAAGCTCTTCTGTTATCCCATACGATATATGAATTGAACGGCTCGAAGCCCTCATTATAGGAATCACCCTCAGATTTTCCGTTAAGCTTATCAAATCCGTATTTTTTTAACAGATTAATAAAAGCTTCTGCCCCAAAATCATCCTCATTAAGCTCTCCCGAGTCTATTTCCATGGTATTTTCGGCAAGAAATTTACCTTTAACATCCTTTAAGGTCAGCCACCATTTATTTGAATCCTTACTTAGCTCAACAGATACCTTGATTTCCGCTGATATCTGCCTTCCTACAGTAATCTGCAAAAGCTTTGGCTCTTCATTCGGAAACTGTGAAGGATAATATCTGTTATATTTTAAATGAATGGCAAATAAGCCTGTAATATTTGCCACCACATTAAAATACATAGGCGGATATGCATTTGTGCCTGAAGCGCGAAGCTGTTCATCGCTCTCAAAAACCAGACTGAAGCTGAAACCGTCACGTCCGTCAAGCATGGATGCCGCCGACAGATTTTTGCCTGAAAAACCGTCCCAGTCCAATACACCCTGACCAACCAGCGCCGAAAACAGCTTTTCTCCTTCTTCTTTAGAGATATGTGCCCGGTTTTCTTCCGGCTCAGCACTCCCCCTCAGCATCTTATCTACCGCAGTTTCGGGCTTTGGCCAGGGATTATCCACCGTACTCTCTATTAATTCAAAGCCGTCACCATCGGGCTTTATAGTCAGGTATTTACTGTTTGCAGTTCCGCTTCTGTGATATTTAAGACCTATTATTTTTTTACCCGCAAATTTACTCTCACGGTCTTTTTTGCTGCTATCCGTAGCTGAAGGAAAAGTATCTGCCTTTGTTCCGCATTCCGTACAGAATTTGCCAAGCAGTTTTGCCCCGCAGGCCCAACAGAAAATCGCTCTCTGCTTTATTGCTCCGGAATACTTTTCCACTGCAAAATCTATAAGTTTTGAAGCCGCATCTCTGTTAAAGGGATATACTCTGTCAATATAAACATAATAAATCAGCATTGACCAGAAAACCTCATAGCCTCCGCGGTCAAATTCGTCTTCCGTAGGGAAATACAGCAGACATCCGTTTGTATATCCGTTCATATAGAAGAACTCATTATTAAGTTTTTTACTCGTTTCAAGAGCAAAGCCTACCATCAGCTCATAGGGTGCACCGCAGATGCACCAGTCACCTATTTTCAGATAAGCCAGCTCTACCTTTTCAGTCTGCCTGTGAATGCCCCTGCTGTTAAGCTCGGCTACCTTTTGAAGCCAGCCTGAATCCTCTATGCCGCTCATCTCAAGTGCTTCATCAGCCAGACTTTTTGCTTCATCATCAGAGGGTACCTTAGATTCAAGTTCAATATACTCAGAATACATCTTTACATTAGCATCACGTTTAAGATTAATATTCTGAATCACTGAAGAAATACTGCGATTTACTGCCTGCGCCATATCATATAGTGCATTCTGACTGCGAATATACTCGGGTGTTGCAGCATCTACCGGAGTCTCCTCGGACCAAAAATATTTGGGCGCGGTATTTCCCGCCGAACCCTGAATAATCATTACAGGGCAGCTGTAATTCTTCTGAACAAGCTCTCTTACCGCACCGAAATAATCGGACGAAATCATATAATTATCACGCTTTAAAACATTTGCATGAGCGGTAAGTCGTAAAATCAGAAGCCTTGGCATTCCGCTTACTTCATCACAGATTTTCAGAATACCTACTCTGTCATCTGTATCCTTTGAAACCGTTCTTCTGTTTACACCTATCTTTGCATAGGTGTTTTTCCAGCCCAAAAGAACCGGTCTCATGCTGTTTGAAGCCACTCCCGCAGACCATTCAAGCTTCTCGCAGATATCCTCGAAATAATCCCGCTCCAGGTCTGCATTCGGTGCTGAATGAGTATGTGAAAAGCAAAGCATTACCTGCTCCGTAGTTATATTCAGTTTTGCCGCAATGCGGGTTCTGAGCTTGTCTGAAAGTTCCTTTGTAAAGCCAAGGCTGTCAATCGTAATAAGGCAGACTTTTTTACCGTCATCCTCGAATACCGCAAGCTGTGCAAGAAGCGGATTCAGCACTCCCTTAGACATATTATCTTCTCTGTAAAAGCCAACCAGTGCCATAGGCCGCTCAGGTGTAATATCCTTTTCACAATATCCCAGTAAAATCATATGTACCATTTCTCCTCTGAACAAATCGAGAATACTATATCCTCAGTTCCGCCGTCAAAGAGTTCAATCTCTGCTTTTAAAAATTTTCCTTCATTGAATTTATCTATAAGCTTAAGCTCAGATATACGACCGCTTCTGATATAGAGTCTGTCTGTCTTTATCAGGTGCTCCTCTGAATTCCTGTCAGCCGTATAGCTGCCTGTAGTAAATTCTCTGCCGTTAATCAAAACATTTACGCCGGAATCCGCAAACTTAAGGGTAATATCCGCATATTTTCCAAGTCCCCAAAAGCAGTCATCTATCGCCGAGGTCCAGTCATAGGCCTTTATCATGGGATTCGCATTAAAAGAAGCCTCTTCGGAAGCTGCCTTTTTATCCGCAATATCCTTCCATGAATCAAAGGCAGTGAGGATTTTTTCAGCCTTAATCGTTGAATCAGATAAGGATGCTTCTTTGGCCAATAGCTGACATTTTTCAGGAAACGAAGGCTGATTTTCATCCTCCCTGTAATAGTCTGCAGGCCTGCCGTCAAAACATATCTGCTTCAGATTATCACAGTAACTAAATGCAGCAGATCCGATGCTCATTATTTCTTCACCGGTCCTTACCCCGCTTATTTCTTTACAGCCTGCAAAAGCCCGCTCTCCGATATAAGCCAGCTTTTTAGGTAAAATTAGCTCTCCTGAGAGCTTTTCACATTCATAAAAAGCCCTCTCCTTAATATTTAACAGTTCTTCACCAAAAATCAGTGAACTGATATTTTTGCAGCCCATAAATGCTGAAATTCCGATTGATTTAAGGCTCTTTGGAAGCCTTAAATCTCCCGTCATGCCCTCACAGCGAAGAAATGCCATATTTCCTATGATTTCAAGTCCTTCGGGTAAACTAAGAGCATTTGAAAATCCGGTGGATTCTGCGAAAGCATTTTCACAGATATATTTAATTTTTGCAGGAAGCTTTAAGCTTTCAAAATTCCTGCACTGATAAAACACGCTATACGGAAGAACCTCTATTTCGTCAGGAAGCTCCAGCCTTCCGGTAAACTTACAGCCGTAAAATGCACTTGCACCTATGCTGCGAAGCCCTTTGGGAAGCTGGAGTTTTCCTTCAAATCCATTGCACTGAAAGGCCTGTTTTCCGATAGCTTTAACATTTTCGGGAATCAAAAGATCCCCCTTCAGGTTCTTACATAAAACAAAACACGCATCACCAATTGCCTCAAGCTTTTCGGGAAGCCTCAAAATCCCGTTCAATCCGCTGCATTCTGCGAAGGTATATGATTTCAGCTCTGTCACTGCCTCGGGTATTATCAGGTCTCCGTCAAATGAAGAGCATCCATAAAAAGCCTGCCTTTCAAGCTTTTTCAGACCTTTTGGAAGGTTCAGCCTGCCCTTTAATAATTTACAGCCGGCAAAGGCTTCAACACCTATATATTCCAGTCCTTCCGGTAAATCAAGCTCTTTATCCAGGCCCTCACAGCCCGTAAAAGCATAATCTTCAATTACACTGACCCCTTCGGGAATTTTCAGGGCACCCTTAAGTCCTTTGCAGGAATAAAAGGCAAATTCCTCTATTTTCTTTAGCTTCGCAGGCAGCTTCAGCTCACCGATAAGCTCGTTATGCCAGCTTAACAGATTACGACCGATGGAGGTTATTTCATCATCAAACTCCACATGCTTTACCTTATAATCCTTAAAAAAATGATTTTCAAGGCTCATTTCTCCGCTTCCTGAAAACTTAAGCCTGCATGAACGCTTCTCATACTCCCAAATGATATTCTCGCCTGCAGTTCCGCGAAGAACATTTGTATTTTTATTTCCGAAACCAAATAATCCCATAACTCCTCCGGTATTCATATTCCCAAGCATATAAATACTACAAATATTCATACATATCTAAATTATAATTATACTAAAAATCAAAAAGACAGTCAATAATGACTGCCTTTTCACACTACTTTCTCTTTCCGATGATTCTCTCACAGATAGCGGTAGACATTGCATCATGACACCTGAACTTAATTACAGTATCATCAGGATACTGCTCCTGCGCTCTGATTGCCGCGTACTGCATAAGATACAAAAGATTCTGCTGATACTCTGTTCCTTTTGAGAAAAGCATAAGCGGACGAAGCTCTCCGTCTGCTGTTTCGTGAATCAGAAGAAGGTTTGTCACCCTGCCGTTATCTAACATACAGCAGGAAAGCTCCGGTTCAAACCACTCAAGTCTGAGCTGCTGTGAGCTGCATTCAAATGCACCCGAATATCCATAATATGCGCAGTCAACGATAACCTCAATAAAACGACGCAAATTAAGTGAACCGATTGATTCAACCTGTGAGGGAAGCTCATCAGTCTTTATAAATGATATTTCACTGAATTCCTTAAGACTTATCTCTCTGTCCTCACCTGCCTTAAGATAAGGCTCCACATCCTCTATTTCCGCCATCTCGGACAACCCGGCATCGGATATATCCGCAAAGGGATCCGCATAACTGTCATCGTCCTTAGAAAAATCAAGTAACCTTTCAACCTCTGCCAGCATCAGACAGTTCTCAATTCTGTTGCCCGGGAAGATACTGTTCATCATTTCCGCACAGCTGTCTCTGAGAAGAATAATATGAACAGGCATGTCCTTACCGTATTTCTTCTCTGCAGCATTAAGAGCCGAACTCATAAGTGCAAGCTGCTCCTCCTTGCTGCCTGCAAGAAATGCTACGGGGTAAAGAACATCATCAAGTACATCCACCAGAATCGCTCCGCGTACATGGTTGTTTTTATCAATGATAAAGCGGCTTACATCCTCATCAAATTCCTTGCTTCGGTCCTCTATCTGGGAAACAAAAGAGGTTTTACCGTCATTTATAAGCTCCTGCATATATCCGTACAGGTAATTTTTCGGGAAATCACCCAGCGCATTTGTATGAATGTTTTTATCCGCCTCAGCAAAGCAGGGCTGTTTAAGGTAAGTCTTTACATCAGAATACCATTCACCCGGAAGCTTATATTCTCTATCAAAGCCATGCTCCCTGAAGTACTCCTTTTCACCCAGACAAATTGATTTTCTAAGAAAAGATTCCTCAAAATATGCACCGACAAATTTCTTTTTGCGCTTTTGGGAAAGACTTACTATCATATCCAGAAGCTCACTGCCATAGCCCTTTTTACGAAATCTGGAGGCAATACACAGCCATAAAATATACAGTGAATCCTCGTTTTCCGAGCAAATGGCAAGGCCTACGGGAATATCGTTTCCTCCCTCCTCTTCAACTGCTCCGAGCACAAAGTTTCTTCCAAAACTTCCGCGTGCCAAAAGCATCATAGGATCCATTTCTATAAAATACTTCTGTTCTTCTTTGTTTAGGATAATAACCTTCATTAATCAGTCTCTCTCCCGTTAATATTTTATTCAATAGCCATACCCTCAATCTTGCTCTTATGGAACAATGTCCATATAACACCAAGTCTCTTGACTGCCTTCGGAACATTCCTTCTGATAACCCTGCCCATTACAGCAATGAAATTATCAAGTGAACTGCTTCCGCTGTCATCCTTATGCTCCTTCTGGAAGCCTTCCGCAATGGTCTTCATGTTTTCAACCATCAGAAGTGAAACCAGCTGAACCGTATAAGCCATTTTATTGGCAAGCGCGGTAAGTTCGGCAAAAAATGCCTCTTTTTCCTTATCATTTAATGTATTTACATCCTTGCTGTTCTTATATGTATAATATGCCTCAGCCTGCTTATCCAGGATTGCTCCGTATTTGGCTCCGTACTTCGGATCCTCGAAAATAGCCTTGTAATCTTCTTTAAACCTTTCAATGCTGCCTGCCTTATGGAAGCTGCTGCAAAGATTAACAAGACCGGCTTTTTCAAAAGCACTGTTGGTAGAACTGTTGCTCGGAGCTACAACATTATAATCGGTTCGTTTGATAAATTCTCTGTAAATATCAAAGAATTTGCCCCACTTATCCCTGGCCTTCTGAGAAAATTCAAACTTACCGCCTTCAGGATGTGCTTCCTTAAAGTCTGTGGCTTCGGTAATACAATCCATTACAGCATCGCGGAGAAGATCATCATTAGCCGCATTTGTATAAGTATTAGCAATATCTTCAAGCAGCTTTTCTCTGGCCTCACGATTTTCTTCGGTAGGATTCTTTATAAGCTCATAAACCGCTTCCTTATCAGGATAATCAGGTGAATGCATGGATTCCTTTTTAGCAAGGAAATGGTCTATCTCTATTTTAGCTGAAGACTCCTCAAAAGGCGGAACCTCTTCATCATCTTCAACTGCTTCCATATAATTTTTAATAACAGTCTTTGTACCATACTCGAAAAAATATCTGGAATTGAAAGCATCCGTTAAATCACTGTATGTAGCCTGGTTTGTATAATCAAATTCAAGCATACGATTGATAAATTCCTCCTTATCGGAACCCATAAATCTGTCAATAATAGTACGCTTTGAGGTTTCTCGAATACCCTCTGCATGCTTCTTATCTTCTCTGAACGCCATCGCAGTCATTGAAGCCGGGTCAACAGTTACGGTTGAACGTGTAGACGCTTCAAGAAGCTTATTCTTGAGCTTCTTCAGGTCCTCAATATGCTTATTCATATTTGTTACAGTATTCTCAAGACGAATCTGACAGTTCGAGAAGTTCTGAATTGACGAAGGCAGAGCAAGACCGAGCTCCTGCGCCTTCAGAAGTACAGCACCGATTCGAAGACCTGCGTGTTCAGGAGAACCCAGACTGAAAACCTCCTTAATCTTTGCATCAAACCTCTTAAGCTCCTTCTTGAAGGTAGCCTCCGAATCCGGAGTCTTCTCCATCAGCTCATGGAAGCCGTTACGGAAAAGCTTTACATCGCCTATGGTAGCTCCTACCATCATTCTTGTAATCTGAACCTTATCCTCTTCGCTGAGCTTTGTAGCATTACCGAAGTCAATGAAGGTAGCTCCGTATCTGCTGACCATAATATTACCGGCATGAAGGTCACCATGATAGAAGCCTTCTCCGAAAAGACCCTCAGTAACCCATTTTTCCGAAAGTCTGATAAGATGCTCCTGACGGGCAACGGATTCTGTAATCATAGCATCAATCTTCTGTATCGCCTTGGTAACATCGCCTCTGTTATTCTCATTAATATTAAGCTTGTAAATGCCATCATCCTTAACATACTCAGGCTTTTTCTTCTGCTTCTTTTTATCCTTTTCCTCTTTATTCTCGTTCTTTGATTCAACCTCCTGAAGGAAAGGCTTTAAATCCTTCACTGTCTGCTCATCAATATCCTCAAGATAATGATCGACCGTATCACCTTCCGATTTCTCGATAACCATATATCCCGCTGTAGGCTCGATAAGCGGACAAAGCTTCATAGCCTCTACATTATCGGGGCTGCCGTCTTCATTTCCTGTCTTGTCATATATAGCACCAAGCTTAACATTTCTTGCCTCAATTTTAAGATCCAGCTCTTCTTCAATTCTTTTAAGCTGGCCAAGATATGTTTCACGCATACCTGCATTGGTCATCTCTGCGCATCTGAGCAGAATTTCCTTTTCACGGGCCATTCTGTTTTGTACATCGGGACGAAGGATTTTTACTACTACCTCACGACCGTCCTCGGGAATCGAAGGACCGTAAATTTTACACATAAATGCCTGTCCGACGGAAGCCGCACCGAGCATCCTTGTAATGGTAATCTTTGTTACCTCTCCCTTTGAGCTCTGAACCATATCAAGAAGCTGGGCATCAACGATTTCCTGAGGAATAGGTAAAAGTCTGGACTTTACATCCTTTAATGCATCCTGTAAAAACTGAGGTGCACTGTCATTCATGGGAATACCCTGAAGAAGCTTTTGAAGAAGGGGTCCGGCACCCTTTAAGAAGCCTCCTACGAAGCTTCCGGCCTGATCCTTAACCTGCTTCTCATAGACCTCCTGTCTGTGTTTTTGAATATTCTTATCAAGGTTAAGCTTCTTTTCCTTTTGAGCAATTTCTTCTTCCTTGGCCTTCTTCTCAGCCTCAGGATCCTTTTTTGCAAACAAGTTGGCAAAACCGCTGAAGAAGCCTCCCAAAAGTCCCTTATCTTCCTCTTTGCCTTCCTTCTCATCCTTGAGCTTTTTCTCACGCTCCGCAATATCCTTTTCTTTTTCCCTGATTAGCTTAAGCATCTCAGTCTGTTCCTTGGATACAGGCTTCACACTTCTCATGGCAGATGCAAGCATTGATCTCTTGTCAAGCAGCGAAACCTCTGTAAAATAATGTGATAATACATTCTTCGTAAAAAGACCGGGACCCGAATCACCTGTCATTGCTTCCTGCATCATCTGGTTAAGCTTTTGTTCGCCGAGCGAAATTCTTTTAGCCTTTTCTTCAGGCGTAATGCCGGGCGCATCGGGATCTCCTACTTTGCCGATAGTCGGCTCATTGTCATCCTTTTTAAAAAGCTCAGAAACCGCAGCCTCAACTTCTGCCTGAATCATCTCGGTACCTTCCTCTACGGTACTGTCGATATTCTCCTCGATAGAAGCCAGTTCCTCCGGAGATAATTCATTAATCGTATCCTTAATCTGCTCTGCAATTTTTTCCTGTGAAAGAATCATAATTGCAGCCTTTTCAATTGCACCTGTAGGTAAAAGTCCGTCAATAGCCTTATTAATTTCGGCCTTCATCTCCTCGATACCGACGGGAATAGGCATACGGTCAAACATATTGTTTACAAGCTCTCTGTTCTTAACAATAAGCGCAATCGCAGCTGAATGTTCACTAAGTACCTTCTTAACTCTTTCACCCTTTGATGCCCCTGCCTTAACTAGATTGTCCGCATTCCAGGTATCCTTTGAATATATCAGATCAGCGATGAAATTCTTGATTACAATCTCTTCCTCGCTCCATTCCTCAATCTCCTCGGGTTCCTCACCATCCGCAGCTTCTTCCTTCTTCTGCTGGGGTGCAAGCTCCATGGTAACGAGCTCCTTCTTAAGCTCCTTATGCTTCTCGGCAAATTCGAGTGACTCCATAACAGTAAGATTGTTTATAAGCTTCTTTGAATCATCAGCCTTTTCAATCAAAGTCCATTCCGAATTATGGGTCCTCATATACTCCAGCATTTCATCATCTGCATTATCACCTGCAGCATCAGAGTCAAGCTTTACCGTCTGAGTTTTCTCCGAAAGTACCTCAACACTGATAAACTGAGGGTCGGTTTTATTATTGATTATATCTACTGCAACCTTCTGCAGCTGTCTTAAAGGAACATCCCTGAATTCTGTAACAGGAAGCCCCGAACGCTTTGCAAGCAATTCCACACAGGCTCTGCGAAGTCTTGTCACATCCTCTGCAGGCATATCTTCAAGGTCTTTTTTAATCCAGGAAAGAGCCTGATTTGTATAATCCTCGCCAAATACCGACTCATTCTCAATCATATTCTGCTGAAGGGACATAATGATATGTTCCTTCCTGAAAGGAATGTTAATCTTCTTAATATTTTTGCCGGAAACATGGCTAAGAGCCATAGTTCCGTCAGCTTCCTGACTGATGCCAAGAAGTCCGTTACAGGTAATGGTCTTTCCCTTAGAATCCTTTGTTTTACGCACCTTATCAGATGCCTTATATGCAAAGGTAGCTGTATGAATGTACTCTGTATGTGCACCGCCCGGGTAGCTCTGAAGAAGTGAACAGATAGCCTTGGCAATATTCATACCGTCTACACCCATTTCCTTACTTACGTTCATGGGCGTGGTCTTGCCGAGTAAAAGATCCAGTATCATCTTTGCGGGGCCGTTGAATGATTCAATGGTTGCATCCTGCGCAAGCTTTTCTTCTGTACTAAGCTCTTTATACGCAGCCTTCTCTTCGCTTACCTGAGGAATCTGTCTTTCGATATTTGTAAGTCGTAAAATTGCCATACCGTCGGGAATACTGTTTTTAACTTCATCCGACAAACCTGCACACTTCTGCTTAAAGCTGCTGATAAGGCTCATTTCACGTAAAAGTGAAGTCATCTTATCACGAACAAGAAGATAACGGGTATTTCCGAGCATAGTAGTCTTATTTGCGAGATAATACTGGCAATAGCTGATAGCCTTTGAGTATAAATTTTCAAGTCTTTCACTGTATTCGGTTAAATTCGTACCCTCGGCAAGCTGTTCCTGAAGCGCAGCCTCTATCTGCATTACGGAATTCTTTACTCGTGTCATTTCCTTACTGTCACGAAGAATTTTAGTACTGCTGATAAGGTTCGCTGAAAGAGTACGCTCCTTAAGATGCTGCTGGTTAAGTCTTTCCTTAACCTCCTCACTGAGATTAAGCTCCTGCCCGCCCAGTGAGAGCTCCTTCTTTGCAGTTTGCTCAACATTTATTTCAGACTGCTGCTCCAGCTGCTCCTGCTGGATTTCATTCTGAACCTCAGCCAGCTGCTGTGCGAGTGCATTTTTCTGCTCTGCCTGTCTTAATTCTCCGGGTACCGGTGCACCTACTTCCTGCATTTTACGAAGCGTATCCTGCTGGTTCTCCTGAAACTGAAGCTCCTGCTGCTGTTCATTTATAGTAATGGATGCAGGCGCCATTTTCTGCTCCTGAATCTGTTTTTGCTGGTTACCAAATAAATCTTCCATATTAATATCCATGCCTTTCTGCCCGTTTCGGATAATCCGAACAGCCGAATTAATCTATAACTTCTAATATTTTTTTACTGAAAAGTCCCGGAATAGAATTAAGAAGCAGTAAATCCTTAAATGCGAGCGTAAGCTCAGGACTTCTCTTTTCTTCACTGATTCTTAACTTTTCTATAAAGCCCGGAATAACATTTACATCATTTGAAATCTCCTGCTGCACTCTTTTTTCTTCAAGCTCCGAGCTGCAGTTTTCAAGAGTATATATCTGTTCAAGATATACCAGACGACTTTCTTCTTTTCCGAGAATCTCTGTTATTTTGTTCAGGGCTTCTTCATTTTCCAATCTTATCAGAACTCTTGTATCGGGTCCCATCATTTCAGAAGCCTTCATACAAAGCGCGTAAAACAGCTTATTCATAAGTGCTGAATCCCTGTTCTTCTCAGATATCCAGTAATCAAATATTGCAAGCTCATTTTCCGTAATACGTTTTGCACAAAGAGTTCCCATCAGATTCTGTCCGTATGCAACAAACATCTGAAAATCCGTATCGTAAGCATCAGAGAAAAATATCAGCCCCTCTGACTCATGTATTTCATCCGCCTGATAAGGCAATGACGAATAACGGTTGTCGCAGCTTACAACCTTACTGATATCAAGCGTTTTCTGCTCTGTAATAAGACGTCCCAAAGGATATCCCACCATATATTCCCTGTTGGATTCATCGGGAATGATAAAGCTCTCGTCCTCTAAATTCATAATATTTCTGATATAGAAATATTCCATACCCTGCATATGTGCGGCAGACATAGTTCTGAGAATCAGTTCGTTTAAAAGCTCCTTTGTCTGATACTCCTTCACGATATATATGAACTCGAGATTTACTACATCATTATACTGCTCGCTGCATCCCATCATCGATAAACCTATAAAGTCATTGTCGGGTGTCAGTACGCATACAATAATAAATTCTCTGTTATGAAGCTCCCTTTTAAGGTATTCGGGAATTACATCGAATACAGGATTTCCGAGGCTGTCCGCCAGACAGAAGCTTAATTCCGATATATCAAAATGCTTAAGCTTTGGCATTTCAAGACTGCCGCCGTTACGATAATCCTCATATATTTTTTTACACTCATCGTGGTCAAAATATTCGATGAGGTCAAAATCTATTCTTTTCTTACGTCTCATGGAAGCCTTCAGGATTCTGTTTATTTCATTCTCCACATTAAAGCCCCAGGAATTGAGACGGTCCTTTAAAAAGGATGTATACTGAGCCAGCTGAGTCTTCGGCATAACCGACAGATTATCAAGGAAGGGGATTCTGGACGCCGTAGCCGAGGTAATCCAGTTGCTTTCGGGGTATCGGAAATATCCGGAAAGAAGTGTACTTTCAGATATATCTATATTACGCATGGAATTATATTTTTCCACATCCTTACGCAGACGTTCAAGCTTTTCCCCGGATTCGCAAATTGTATAGTATTCATTTACCAGACACTCCTCATCCGGTTCGCCGAGAATTGCTTTTATCCCCTGATAGCCGCTCTCATATGAAGGAAAAAGAAGCACATTTGCAGGCTTTTCAAAATGTTCTCCGAAAAGAGAAATCACCTTTACGAAAAGTGCAGGTACGGCAAGCTCATATTTTATATCGGGTGAGATGTAACCATAGGGAATCGATATATGCGAATCGCCGAAGCTGCATGCATACATAAGTCCTACTATCTCGTCTTTTTTCAGAATTGCGGCAGAAACAGACTTGTTTACACGCTCACTTGCCATATAAAAACGCTGGTCCGGGTTCTCCTTAATAAACTTAAGGACCTGATCACGGGAAAGCTTCTCTACCGAAATCACTTCTCCGAACTGCGCCATATTATCCAGAATTTTTTTATAACCGGGGCGGTCAATAATTCCCCCATAATTATACTGAATCAGGTGACCGTTAAGACCAATCGGCAGAACTCCGTACTTTATCATATTCTGATAAGCTCTTTTCTGCTCGTCCATATTTCCGACAAATCTAAAGCCGAGAATGTCTTTTCCTATCTGATTACATAAAACCATTCCCATATTAACTACCATGCCTTTCCCACTATTTTATTCCATAGCGGATTGTAACTGTTTTAATATTTTGGGTATACATCTTCATAATGATTTTACCATTTCGGCAATTAAGCGTCAACCAACAAAGCTGTAATTATTGTTGTATAATGCTGTAAAATAACGAAAACAGCCGTGTTATCAGCTATATATCGACTCATTTACGGTCAATATAATTCTGCTAACACGACTGCTTATTTTATTTGTTTGACATGATATTCGAAAATGAAGAACGATAGATTACATCTCTGTAACAGGCAAAACCGTAATCTTTAATATAGCTTTACGTTCTGAATTTCTTCTTTTCATAAAAATAACCATACCTTTCAGGCTGCGCCGCAAACTTTCATTCAAATATTTGTATCTGAATTACTGTCAGGCACAAATTTGCGGATAAAAAATTTATTTCTTACACTAACCTCACACATATTTAGGGTAAAAACTTACCTGAAGCCAGATAGAGCTTATACCATTCCTGACGGGTAAGATTTACATTAGTTGCCTCAGCCATTTCGGTAAGATGCGTCTGACTCATTGTACCTGCAATAACCTGCATTTTAGCGGGATGACGAAGTATCCACGCAATCGCAATAGCTGCCTTTGTTACACCGTACTGCTCCGCAAGCTCAGCAAGAGCCTTATTCAGCTCAGGGAAATCAGGGTTATCGATGAACATGCCCTTGAACATTCCGTGCTGAAGGGGCGACCAGGCCTGAATGGTAATATCATTAAGTCTGCAGTAATCAAGTGCACTGTCATCACGCATATATGACATGGCAGTGGTAGAATTATTCATGTAAAGTGCCTGGTCAATAAGCTGTGACTGCTCAAGTGAA
This sequence comes from Lachnospiraceae bacterium, assembly GCA_024403355.1. Classification (GTDB taxonomy): domain Bacteria; phylum Bacillota; class Clostridia; order Lachnospirales; family Lachnospiraceae; genus RUG11977. Next base: position 4,447 of record JAKSRW010000017.1, on the reverse strand, counting down.
AGCTGAAGCTGATTAATCTTGATAGGCTGCTTAACATACTTTTTTAAGAGCTCAATCTGCATAGGCATGGTATTACTTACACCGAAATTTCGAACCTTTCCGGCCGCCTCAAGCATATCGAAGGCCTCTGCCACTTCCTCCGGCTCGAAAAGCAGGTCCGGTCTGTGAAGAAGAAGGACATCAAGATATTCCATTTTAAGTCTCTTAAGAATACCGTCAACCGATTCAACAATATAGTCCCTGCTCCAGTCAAAGGTCTGATTTTCAAAACGAAGACCGCATTTTGACTGAATTATCAGCTCTTCTCTTTTAATATCGGTAAGCTTTATTGCATCGCCGAATCTTGTCTCTGCCTCACCGCCGCCATAGCAGGTCGCATGGTCAATATAATTTATACCGAGCTCATATGCTGTCTGAATTATTTTTGCCGCATCCGTGACGGAAAGTGCAGGCATACGCATACATCCAAGTACAAGTCTTGAAGCATCATTTATTCCGTTTGCAATATTAACAGTCTGCATAAATACTCCTCTCAAATACAAATATTTCTCAGGTCTTCTTTAATCAAAGGCCAGATTGAACGGTATCCCTCTTCTGTAATATGCATTCCATCAATACAGAATTCTTTTTTCAGATTTCCGTCAGCATCGGTTAACGGTGCATTAACATCGATATATCTAAGTCCAAGCTTAGCCGCCAGAGCTTTTACTCTTTCATTGGCTGCAAGAATCTTTTCATTGGAACGAATAGTCAGAGTACGTTCCATTCCCTTGTCTATCGCCGCTGAAAAGTTAATCGGATAATAAGCCATCAGAGTAATAGTAGCCTTCGGAAGCTTTGAAATAATCTCTGTTAAGATGGTCTCGTATTTTGCCATTACCTCTTCAAGACTGAGCAGGTCGTTGCTTAAATCATTGGTTCCGATATTAATATAAATCTTAGAAGGTTCCGGCTCGATGACACACAAATCAAGAACCGCCATCAAATCATCAGTAACATATCCGCTCACCGCACGATTGTAAATATTAAGCTCCAGTCCATCCTCTTTGGCAAATTTTTCTACAGGAAACATTTCCATAAGCGAGGAACCGGTAAATATCACTCCGCCCTTTTTCACGGACTTATTTGCCTTTCGATATTCTTCCAGCAGCTTATATTTTTCAATCCACCAGTCCTGATAATAGAGCGAATCAAATGCAGCGGTTATTTTTTCAAAATCCTCTGCCAATACAGCGTGACCCGCCTTATGGAAGTTGGTAAAGAGTCTGTTTCCAAGCAGCTCGCTCTCATAGTAATCCTTTGCCAATAAATAGCATTCCCACATAGAAGGTGCATTTACCCAGTCCTCACCCATATGGGCCGCAACTATAAAATAGCTTCTGTTACCGCCGGCCGCAAGCTTCGGAAGAATGTCCTGGTCATAAGGAAAATCTGCTTCTGATTTGTAATCAAGGAATTTATCAACAAACCAGCCTCGTTCTCCATCAGACTGCAGACAGGATAAGGGTTCATTCTCTCCGTATACATAATCTGCGGGACCGCCTACCATTGTGAGGTCGTAGCTCCTGCCTGTCGATTTATAGCTATATAAGGCCAGTCCTCCAGCACCTGAACATGCAGGAATTACCATTCTGAAACGCTTATCGAATACACCTAAAACCGCTACAGCCTTTCCCCATCTGGAAACACCGGTAACAAGAGAATTTGCACAATCAAGGTTAAGCTCTCTTCCGAGCCCGTTATACACCGCATCCAGCAGCTTAGATGCCGCCCAGCCCCAGGCCATAAGCACGCCTGTCTGTGAGTCCGCCTCTTCTGTATAGGGATAAAGCTCATAAAAGGCTCCGTTATGCTTATAATCATCAGAAGCTACCTGAAGACTGTTCAGGTAAAAATACGCGTAGCCCTTTTCTATCGCAGCCATATAATCCATAATAGGATGCAGGCAAATGAAGAAGGGGAATTTACCGCAGTGACGCTCTTCAGTCTTTTCAGGAAGCAGATAGCCTGCTTCAAAGGCGGCCGTTCTTCCGTTAGCTTCTACAGTGATTTTCAGCTTATTGTCTTCGAGCTTTTCGTAGCTGACTTTTTCTCCTGTTCTCCATTTTCCGTAAACATTATTCTCCAGATAGGAAAGCATATCCTCTCTTTTACTGTCAAATTCCTTATTTAACACCCGTATACCCTCCAAATATAGTTTTTACCTTATTCCCAGAATATGCTCAGCCTTCTCCACTTCATCCATATTGGGTGTGCGTGCATCCTCAAGAGGATACTTTACACCGATTTTCTCCCATTTGAACAGACCAAGAGTATGATAAGGTAAAATCTCCACACGGTCTACTCCCGAAAGAGAATCAATGAATGACTTCATCTCCTTAAGCTCCTGCTCATCATCCGTAAGTCCTGGAACAAGAACGTGACGAATCCACATCTTTTTACCGTGATCGGACAGATAGCGGGCCATCTGAAGAATATTCTCATTATTCTGACCGGTAAGCTCCTTATGTCTGTCAGAATAAAAGGTTTTAAAGTCAAGAATAAAAAGGTCTGTCAGCTCCATTAATTCATTGAATTTAGAAATAAACGGCTCCTCCAGTGAAAAAGGCTGTCCCGCAGTATCAATAGCGGTATTTACACCCTTTTCCTTCGCAAGCTTAAAGAATTCAATCAGGAAGTCGACCTGAAGAAGCGGTTCACCTCCGCTGAATGTTACGCCTCCGTTATTCTTCCAGTAGTTATGAAATTTGTAAACAAAATCAAATAAATCATTAACTTCCCAATCCTTACCGCCCTGCATAGTCCAGGTCTCAGGATTATGGCAGTATTTACAGCGAAGCTTACAGCCCTGAAGAAATACTACACAACGCACACCGGGTCCGTCTACAAGACCAAATGTTTCTATCGAATGAACACGTCCTATTTTATTGTTTGTATCCATAAAAATAACCTTGCCTTTCCACCTGTACCGCAAAATTTTGACCATAAGGCACAAATTTGCATGTGAAAAATTGATTTTTCACACTAACCTCATTATAGTAAAAAATCGGGCAGGTTATTCGCCTGCCCGATAAATAAATCAATTCGTTTGCTTCGCAATAAATTACATTACCTTATGGCATGTACGAGCGATAACATCTTCCTGCTGCTTACGTGTAAGGTCGATGAACTTAACAGCATAACCGGATACACGAACTGTGAAGTTTGCGTACTCTTCCTTCTCAGGATGCTCCATAGCATCGATGAGCTTCTCTGTACCGAATACGTTAACGTTAAGGTGATGAGCACCCTGATCAAAATATCCGTCAAGAACCTGTACAAGGTTGTTCTTACGCTCATCCTCTGTATGTCCGATAGCATCAGGATTGATGGTCTGTGTATTTGAAATACCATCAAGTGACCAGTGGTAAGGAATCTTAGCAACTGAGTTAAGTGATGCAAGAAGACCATTCTGCTCTGCGCCGTATGAAGGTGAAGCTCCGGGTGAGAAAGGTGTAAATGCAGGACGACCGTTAGGCATAGCACCTGTAGCCTCACCGTAAACTACGTTAGATGTAATTGTAAGGAGTGAAGTTGTAGGCTCTGCATTACGATATGTATGTCTTCTCTTAATCTTCTCAACGAAGGTCTTAAGTAACCATACACCGATCTCGTCTGCTCTGTCATCATCGTTACCATACTTAGGGAAGTCACCCTCGATTTCGAAATCCTTTGTGATACCCTCTTCGTCACGAATGATCTTAACCTTTGCATACTTGATAGCGCTGAGTGAGTCAACTACATGTGAGAAGCCTGCGATACCTGTAGCGAATGTACGACGTACATCTGTATCGATAAGAGCCATCTCAGCTGCCTCATAGTAGTACTTATCATGCATGAAGTGGATAACGTTAAGAACGTTAACATAAATATCAGCTAACCAATCAAGCCATACCTCATACTTTGCGATAACCTCATCGTAATCAGCATACTCGCTGGTGATACGCTCCATCTTAGGACCGCACTGAATTCTGTGCTTCTCATCGAAACCACCGTTGAATGCGTAAAGAAGAGCCTTACCAAGGTTAGCACGAGCACCGAAGAACTGAATCTCCTTACCTGTCTGTGTAGCTGATACACAGCAGCAGATTGAGTAATCATCGCCCCATACAGGCTTCATTACATCATCATTCTCGTACTGGATTGAGCTTGTATCTACAGAAATCTTTGCTGCATACTGCTTGAATACCTTAGGAAGTGCAGATGAGTAAAGAACTGTAAGGTTGGGCTCGGGTGAAGGTCCCATGTTCTCAAGAGTATGAAGGAAACGATAGTCAGTCTTTGTAACCATATGACGACCGTCCATACCGATACCACCAACTTCAAGTGTAGCCCATGTAGGATCACCTGAGAAGAGCTGGTTGTATGCAGGAATACGAGCAAACTTAACCATTCTGAACTTCATTGT
>JAKSRW010000016.1 GCA_024403355.1 Lachnospiraceae bacterium | reverse complement strand
TTTTGCACCAATCTTTCAGTTTGAAAATTTATTTTCAAACTTCCTCCTAATGCAATGAGTTGCTCATGGAGCCGATTGGTGCGGTTTATGCAGCAATCCTCCCCTTCTGTGCTTAATTATTAAGGAATTTATCAATAAGCTTAACTGCCTCGTCAAAGGGATCTCCCGCCATATTCAGCCAGTGAATGTCCTTACGCTTTCGAAACCAGGTCATCTGCTCCTTTGCCAGGTGGCGGATTTCCTTAAAAAGCTCATCCCTGAACTCATCAAAGCTATTGTATTTTCCCTGAAGATAAAGCAGAATATATCGATACTCAAGGCCAAGCTTATAAAGAAAATCATCCGTCGCACCATTCCTGCGAAGGTCCTCGACCTCCTTTATCATGCCCTCTTCAAAGCGCCTGTCCAGACGTTCCTCGATACGTTTATATAAAACTTCCCTGTCCCAGGTCACACCTAAAAGCAGAGTGTCATACTTCTTTATACTCTCCTGCTGAAGCGGATAACCCATCAGAAGCTTTTCTGCGGCACGCTCAAGTCTGCGCTTATTATACGGATCCATATTTGCATAGGCCTCCGGTGCCTTAGTACTGACGATTTCCCTAAGCTCCCCAAGAGATTTTGCCTCTACGCTTTTTCTTAATTCGGGCTCCGGTTCAGCCTCTGAAAGATTATAGCCGTCGACAACCGCATTCACGTAAAGACCTGTTCCTCCCACAAGAAACGGCTGCTTTTCTCTGACAATAATATCGTCTATCGCATCATATGCCAGCTGCTGGAAATCCTTAAGAGAGAAGAAATCATTAGGCTTTGCAACATCAAGAAGATGATGAGGCACGCCCTTCATTTCCTCCTTCGTAACCTTTCCGCTTCCAAGGTCAAGTCCTTCAAAAACCTGCCTCGAATCCGCAGAAACTATCTCCGCACCGTATTTTAATGCCAGCTCAATGCCCAGACCGCTTTTGCCCGAGGCATTCGTGCCCGCTACAACTATAAGCTTTTCCATTTTTCCTCCTAATGCAACGAATGTAATGAGTTGCTCATGGAGTAGATTGGTGCGATTTTTGCACCAATCTTTCAGTTTGAAAATTTATTTTCAAACTTCCTCCTAATGCAACGAACGCAATGAGTTTCAAACTTAACCTCATGCTAAAATTGTTGCGATTAGCTAACCTTTTCTAACATTTTTCTGCAGCAGCTCTGCCAAATACCTTTTTTCTTACTATCAGATAACAGCCAATATGCGTTAAAAATGTCAAAATCCATGACATGGGATATGAAACATAAACCGTATCTATCACATGATACTCCGCAATCTGAAAGACAGTCGCAATCCAGATAAGACGAAGTCCGCAGGCTCCGCAGAGTGATACTATCATAGGCATAATCGAATATCCGATGCCTCGCATTACGCCTACCATTACATCCATCATTCCGCAGAAGCAGTATATGGTGCAGACATATCTCATTCTGATCATTCCGGCTGCCACGACCGCAGGGCTGTCTGTATATATTCCCAGCAGGGTTTCCCCCAAAAATACCTCCAGATTACCGAGTACAAGGCCTGTCACGCAGACACAGCCCAGACCGCAGAGCATTATTTTCTTCATTCTGTCAAATCTGCCCGCACCGTAATTCTGACTCATAAAGGACAAAGTCGCGTGATGGAAGGCATTCATTGAAACATATACGAATCCCTCAAGGTTCGAACAGGCCGAGCTTCCTGATACGACTGTTTCGCCGAAACCGTTTATGGATGACTGGATTACTACATTTGAAAGCGAGAATATACAGCCCTGCAGACCTGCCGGAAGGCCGATTCTCACAATATAGCCCAGCTCTTTTTTATCAACTTTCAGCTTTTTCAGGTCCAGACCTATCGGTCCCTTTTCCTTTATCATACAGCGTACAACAAGTACCGCAGAAATGCACTGTGAAGTAACTGTCGCAATAGCTACACCTGCCACATCCATCTTCAGGACAATGACAAATATCATATTGAGAATGACATTTACCACACCTGCCAGAGTAAGGTAGTACATGGGACGCTTTGTGTCACCGATGGCACGAAGGATTGCGCTTCCGAAGTTATATACCATGCTCGCAATCATACCGCAGAAATAAATTCTGAGATATGTAGCCGCAAGCGGAAGCTGCAGCTCCGGGGTATCCATCAGCCTCAGAATAGGCTCAGCAAACAATACTCCGACCAGAGTGAGCAGGGCGCCTCCTATTACCGCAATGACCATCGAGGTATGCACACTTTTTGTAAGCTCATCCTCCTGTTTTGCCCCGTAATGTCTGGCTGCCATAACATTTGCACCAACAGACAGTCCCACAAAAAGATTCGTCAGCAGGTTGATCAACGAACCCGTACAGCCCACCGCTCCGAGCGAATTATCGCCTGCGAACTTGCCGACCACCACTACATCCGCCGCATTAAAAAGCAGCTGCAGGATGCTGGACAGCATCAAAGGGATCGTAAATTTAAGCATATTAATGAGTATGGGTCCCTCACACATATTCATTGTAAAGCTTTTTTCCTTCTTCACTTTATCTGCGCCTCTCTATAATTCAAAGGTCACTATCTCTCCCTCATAAATCAAAATAAACCAACCCAAAATATAATAGCACAGAATCACACTTTAGTAAAGATGCGGACATGGTCTCTTGGGGACGGGGTCAATCAGCTCATGGTGGTCTCTTGGGGACGGGGTCAATCGGCTTCATCTATTTCATCACCCGCAGCCGCGCAAAAAAGGCCCGGGATTATTCATCCGCGAACCTTTTTTGCATTTACAAGTTATTAAGAAGAAGATTTTAAGCTTTATTAAGGACATCCTCGCCGAACCTGATTTTAATAAACTCCTTAATCAGCTGAACACACTGTTCTCTGCCGATACGGTCACTGTTAAGCACCAGATCATAATTTGTGGGATTGGTCCAGGATTTACCGCCCGTATAATAGCTGTAGTAATTTGCCCTGTACTTATCGGTACTTTCAATCAGCTTGTGAGCACGCTTTTCATTAACCTTCATTCGCTCGCAAATCGATTTCACACATGCGGCTCTCGGAGCCTCAATATAAAGACTGATAACATTATCCCTGTCCCTTAAAATATCATCCGCGCATTTTCCTACGATAATGCAGCTTTCCGTATCCGCAAGAGTTCTGATGATTTCCGCCTGAATATTAAATACATTTACATCTGAAATGAAGGCTTTCTCATTAGGCTCAACCACACCCGTGGTAGGAACCCTGCGGAGAAAATTTGCTATTTTCAGACCGCGAAGCCGTTCATCGTTTTCAACGAAAATACTCTCTTCGATGCCGCTGTAATCCGATGCCATAGTAAGAAGCTGACGCTCATAGCAGGGAATTCCCAGCTCCTTTGACAATCTCATACCTATATCCTTGCCTCCGCTTCCAAAGCCTCTGGCAATTGTAATAACGTAATTCATATGCACCTCATTAAAAGATTATTCCGCATCAGCCTTAAGAACCGCATTAAGCATAACAGTTGCACCCTCTGTACAATGCTCGGGTGATGAGTACTCAGGCTCACAATGGCTGAGACCATCCTTTGACTGAACAAAAATCATTGTAGTGGGAAGCATGTATGCGGCAAACTGTGCATCATGTCCGGCACCCGAGTGGATATACTGATGTGATACGCCAAGCTCCTCAGCAGCCTCCTTAACATAGCCTACAAGCTTCTTGTCCCAGTATACCGTATCTCTGTTCCATGCCTTTACTACCTCGCAGCTGCAGCCTGCCCAGGTCTTTTCCGCACAGCTCTTAACAATTGCAAGAACCTTGTCTAAAACCTTGGGATCCTCATGACGCGCATCAAATGAGAAATCAAAGAAATCAGGTACACATGTATGAACACAGGGGTGACATACTACCTCGCCTGTTGTGTAAACCAGGTCGCTGTAGCCAAGTTTATCAATTTCCTCATGCAGGTAGCAGAGGGCCTGTGAGGCTGCAAGAAATGCATCTCTTCTCTTAGGCATAGGGAAGGTTCCGGCATGTGTTGTCTGACCGTAGAACTTAAGCCTGTAGTTAAACATACCAAGTACACAGTCAACCACACCGATATCATTTCCTGCATCCTCAAGAATAGGCCCCTGCTCGATATGAGTTTCAAACATATATTCATAGTTTTCAGGTGAAAGACGATATTTCCTGTCACCCAAAAAACCCGATGCCTTCAGTGCTTCACCGAAGGTACTCTTATTATCAAGGATACTCTTTGAACTCATCATATCCTCATACTTAAACTTACCTCTGATATCCTCAGGAAGATAATCATAACAAACGATACCCGAACACATCATGGCCGGCGGATAAAGTGAACCCTCCTCATTGGTCCAGATCATTGCAGTGAGAGGGTGCTTATGAGGAATCTTCTGCTCCGCCACTGTCTCAAGAACCTCCATCGCAGACATAACGCCAAGGATTCCGTCATAGTTACCGCCGTTCTTTACGGAATCGCAGTGGGAAGCCATTACAATACGCTTTGCAGAAGGGTCTGTGCCCTCAAGTGTCGCATAAATATTAGCAACATCATCCACCTCAATTGTTGCACCGATAGCCTTCATTCTGCTTACAAACTCGTTTCTGGCCTGAATAGCGGCGGGTGAAAGAGAGTATCTTGTGATTCCGCCGTGTCCCGCATCACCGTATTTAGAAAAAGTCTTAATCTTATCTGTCATTCTTTCCAAACTGCACTTAAACATAATAAACACCATACCTTTCAGTTATATTTAATTAATTTATTTCTTCTTCGGAACTCTCTTGCCTGACGTTCCGACAGCCCCTGCGGGACATACCAGCCTGCACAGCTGACAGCCTACACATTTTGCCGCATCCAGCTTCGGCTTTTTGCTGCCTTCATCAATTGTCAGCGCCTGATGTCCGCCGTCATAGCATGAAATATAGCAGCGTCCGCAGCCCACACATTTTGCCCTGTCAAATTTCGGGAATTCTATAGTGTCCCTGTCAAGCTCACCGGCATCAATTATATTATCTACCGCTCTTCCGATTAACTCATTTACCGAGGAAATGCCCTGCCCGACCATATAATCAGAAAAGCCTTCGAGCATATCATCGATAATTCTGTAACCGTACTGCATTACTGCCGTTGTGACCTGAATCGTGCCGCAGCCCATCGCGATGAACTCCGCACAGTCACGCCAGCTTTCTATACCACCCATACCTGAAACAGGCACATTTGCGGTCCTTTTGTCCTTACGCATATCATTTATAAATCTTAGGGCAATCGGCTTAACCGATTTACCCGAATATCCGCCGATAGAACATTTCCCGTTGACATTCGGAGCACTGCCAAAGCCCTTAAGATCTAAATTCATAATGCTTTTAATAGTGTTAATAGCTGCAAGTCCATCAGCTCCCGCTTCAAGGGCCGCTGCCGCAGGCTCCTCCATTTTTGTGATATTCGGAGTCATTTTCGCCAGCACCGGAAGCTTTGTTCCTCTCTTTGTCGCTGCCGTGTACCTTTTCACCAGCTCGATATTTGTTCCAACATCGCTGCCTAGCCCTTCGCCAACCATCTGAGGACATGAAAAATTACATTCAATAATATCCGCTCCCGCACCTTCCATAAGGCTTGCAAGCTTAGTCCACTCTTCCTCATTCTGCCCCATTATTGAAGCAATAATGACCTTATTCGGATAATCCTCCTTAAGCCTTTTCAGATAAGCAAGATTTTCCTCGAGACTGTGGTCTGAGGTCTGCTCTATGTTTTTGAAACCGATAAAGGGATTACTTTCCTTTTCAAGAGCACTGAAACGGGGTGAAACCTCATTTGGTGTGAAAAGTCCTATTGTCTTAAAGGCTACACCTGCCCAGCCCATATCAAAGGCTTTCGCAACCATCTCATAATTACTTCCCACAACCGAGGAAGATAATAAAAACGGATTTTCAAAATGAACCCCGCAGAAGTCAACAGACAAATCTGCTTTTGTCTCCGGCGCCTCTATATTCATGGCTCTTATTTCCCTGAATACCTCAGGAATATCAATCGGCCAGTCAATCTTCTTTCTGCTGCAGCTGCTCATGCATGGTGCGGTACATTCTGCACAAAAGTCATATTTCCCAAGCTTTCTCGAGGCACCGGTCATATTGTCAAATCTCACCGACCTGATAATATCCGCCACCTCCAGCCCCACAGGGCAGGCCTTTGTACATTCTGCATCATTACATAAGAGACAGCGACTGGTCTCGCATTTTAATCTGATATCCTCGTATGCCAATCCAAACCGCCTCCATTCAAATCTGTTTTATTTTCTGGGACTTCTCTTTACATAATTTCCGCTGCCGGGTGTTCCCACAAATTCGCCGTTATCGTATACAAGTTCACCGCGAAGATAAGTCTGAACGGGATATCCGTGAAGCTTCTTGCCCTCCCAGATTGTATGGTCATAATCAGAATGCATATTTGTTACACTGATTGTATAGTCCTTATCCTTATCGTAAATTACGATATCCGCATCCTTTCCCACAGCTATCGCACCCTTACTGTCACAGCCGAAAATTTTAGCAACATTCGTTGAGCATACCTCAACAACCTTTTCAAAAGAAATCTTTCCGGCATTTGCCGCATCAAGCATATAGGGGTAAAGGTTCTCAACACCCGCACAACCGTTGGGAATCTTTGTAAAATTATCCTTACCCCAATCCTTTTCATAGCTCTGGAAAGGACAATGATCTGTCGCAACAGTGTCAATAAAGCCGGCCTTTAATGCCTTCCAAAGGGCATCCAGACTTTCCTGTCCCTTCATGGGTGGTGAACATACGAAGTTTCTTCCATCCTCTCTCTTGTATACATCACAGGTAAATTCAAGGTACTGAGGACAGGTCTCAACATAAAGCTCATGTCCCTCAACCTTCGCTTTTATACATTCCTCAAGGCCTTCCTTATCAGCCATATGAACTATATAAACGGGTGCATCCAGGTGCTTTGACCAGTGTACAACTCGCTTATCTGCCTCAGCTTCTACAAATTCGGGTCTGCTCATGTAATGATACCAGGCATCTGTCTTGCCCTCTTCAAGGTACTTAGCCACACGAAGGTCAATAAGGTCGGGATTTTCCGCGTGAACATTAATCATCGCGCCAAGCTCCTTCGCCCTAAGAAGCAGAGTCGCAAGTGTTCCGTCATCAACCATCATGCCTTCCTTCTTGTATACGAGGAAACATTTAAAGGAGGTAATACCTGCCTCTACCGCCTGCTCCATTTCATCAAGAATTTCACCGTCATTAAGATTTGTGATACAGCAGTGAAATGCATAATCACAGCATGCTTCCTTCTCAAGCACCGCCTTCTTTGAATTTACAAGACCCAAAATAGTTTCACCCTTGTGCTGAACAGGGTAATCAAAAATAGTAGTAACGCCGCCGCATACAGCAGCTCTTGTTCCCGACAGATAACTGTCTGCCGAAACAGTGCCGCCAAAGGGCATTGCCATATGTGTATGTGCATCAAGCGCACCGGGAAGAACGAGCTTTCCTGCAGCATCTACCGTAGTTTTGGCAGACACATCCAGATTCTTACCGATAGCAACGATTTTTCCACCTTCAACCGCTACATCTGCCATGTAGCTCTCGGTAGCAGTAACAACCGTACCGTTCTTTATAAGTAAATCCATAATAACCACCATACCTTTCCTGTTAATTACCATCAATTATCGAGAGGAGCGACGGTGTCCGTCGGTCCCCCTCGATATACATTTCCCATTTTCCAGACTAATGCAATGAGTTGCTCATTGAGCAGATTAGTGCACTTAATTCTTACTTGAAGTTTTCAGGCTTGTATACAAGTACAAGTCCGGATCTCTGGAAAATCTGAGCGATCTCTACAAGATCCATACCGCTTGCATCAGCTGAAGCAAGGTTTGTTTCCCATGTTACGCCAAAATCAACAGTACCGTTATTTACCGCTGTTGTCTCAGCGATATCACCACCGCCTGATACAATCTTTACATCGGTAAAGCCTGCCTCTGTGTAGTAGCCAAGCTTAAGTGCACAATAGTAACCTGCGAACTGTGCATCGGGCAGCCACTTAAGCTGGATTGAAACCTCGGGCTTCTCAACCGCAAACTTACCATCGGAGGCCTTAGCCTTTGTATAGAAGCTTGCATCTCTGATATCATCAAGTGTCATAGCCTGAAATGCTGCATTTGCAGATGCATCCGCAAGAGTTACGTACTGCTTTGCAATATCAAGTGTCTGCTGCATTGCCGCATCATCCATAAGACCAACCTCGGTAACCTTCTCGCCCTTTGTATTTGTTGATACAAGCTTAGCTACTTCCTTAGCCATATACTCCTGATGCTCGGGTGAAACAGATGAACCGTATTCATAACAGATTTTTGCTGCTTCCTCGGGATTTGCCACTGCGTACTCCCAGCCCTTTAATGAAGCATAAAGGAAGGCTGCAACTGTCTCGGGATTTGCCTTTGCAAAGGTCTTTGTACAGAAAATATTATCCTCCATCATTGCTACGCCCTCATCGTTCATATCAATGATATTTACAGAATCACCGTACTTATAACCGCCGTCATATGAGTTCTTTACAAGACCGAGCTCATTATAGGTCATTGCCGATGCTAAAAGAATCGAGTTGTCATCAAAACCATCCATTGTGAAATCCTGGCTGAGATATTCACTGGGAAGTCCGTACTTTGCAAGAAGTGCAAGAACCTCATATTCATTACCAAGTCCCCAGTTTCCTACCTGTCCTGACTTGGCTGCCCTGGTGATAATATCACCTGAGGTCAATACAGAGGTCTCTGCTGCGGGTGTTGAGGCTGTTGTTTCAGTTGCTGCCGGTGCAGTAGTTGTAGCCGCTGCATTGCTGTCGCTCTTTGAACAAGCCGCAAGTGAGCCGATTGTCATCGCTGCAATTGTAATTGCACACATCATTCTTTTGGTTCTGTTTTTCATAAAACCACCTTACCTTTCTTTTATGTGTAAATTTGTTACACTATTAAAGTTGTATTTTCAGCTGTCGGATATCAGTGATATCTCTTCAGCAGAATTGTCTGAGCTGCCATTAATAGTACATAGGCCAAAATACCGATTACACAGGCTGTTGCAATATATGCCCATGCGGTCGAATACTGGGCAAGCACGATATTTTCCCTGATCTGTCTGCCTACGCCCGTTATCTTTTCAGCGAAATATTCGCTGACAATCGCTGTCATAATGCTTGCGGGAACCGATACCTTTAATGCGGTAAATACATATGGAATAGAGTTCGGAATACGAAGCTTCCAAAGTACAACCCGCTTTTTTGCTGCATATATTGACATCATATCTTCAGAATAGAGCTTGATTTCCGTAAGTCCTCTGTATGCATTTAATCCCATATCCGCCGCACATATAAGGGTTACAACCAGTATCTTTGATACCATGCTTCTTACAGCAGCATCTGAAGAAACATCCTTGGTCCAGTTGTTGAGAACCGGAGCCATTGCTACTACCGGAATGGAAGCAAATGCACCTATGACATATAAGCTTCCCTGTCCAAGTCTCGGAAGCAGTGCCGCAAATATCGCAACCAGATATCCCAAAAGACTTCCTGCTGCAAGACCGATTCCGGCAACCTTCAGAGTATCAACTGCATTGGCCCAGATTTTGTCGCTGTTGTCATACATAATGCTTCCGATTTTATCCATCAGCGGAAGTGTAAATGTATCTGTATCAAGCCAGGAGTGAAGCAGCTCTGTCTGCCAGATAAGAACTATCAACAGCCCCAGTGCCAAAGGAAGAACAATTGCCGAAGCCTTCTGCCAGCTTTTATTTTCTCCGATTCGTTGCCTCAACGGCTTCGGACGTCCTATTTTTTTCTTTACTGCTGCCATACTCAGGTCCTCACTTTCCTGCTTCGCTTTCCCGTTCTCTTCCAGGGTGAAACACCTATTTCAATCCAACCGATAACCTTACTGCTCAAAATTCCGATCAGTGCACTTACAAATACGATAATCCAGAATACATAAATGCTCATCGCATGCTTTAATGACTGTGAAAGAATACATCCGAGTCCGCCGTCACCCTGAAGTGTATCCACAAGGATGGATGCAGTAACCGCCATGGGTGCCGCAATCTTCAGTCCCGTAAAAAAGTAGGGAAGCGATGAAGGAATCAAAACCTTGGTGTAAAGCTCGCGGGGCTTTGAAGCATATACAAACATTAAATCGTATTTGTCCTTTTCAACTGCCTTAAAGCCTGAAAGTGTGTTGGTTGCTACCGGGTAAAAGCTTAAGATACCGGCGATAACTACTCGACTGACATTGATGTCACCTGTTACGGATAAAATAATGGGTGCCAGTCCAAGTACCGGAATAAGCTGAATAAGCATCAGGTACGGAAAGAGAAGCTTCTCGACAAAGCCCGAAAGCTTCATCAGCAGTGCAAGTATGAAGCCCGATACGGCACCTACAACAAATCCCAGCAGCGCCCTGAACAGTGTCAGTCCTGCACTTGAGAGAACCAGCCCGATTGCTGTCATATCTCCCGAAACCTTTTTGCCTGAAAAAACTGCCTGTATAATCTGATGTAAATGCGGAAGAACATTTTCGGGGGTTCGCTTCGAACCTGCCACCATAAACGCTCCTATTTCCCAGATTCCAATCAGTATTAATATCCACAAAACAGAGGAAAACCATTTCTGTCTCGTTATCCTGTCTATAACATTTTTCATTAAACACTTCCCCCTTCAAAGCTGTTGCGAACCTTTGCAACAAGTTCATTAAAGTGAGGTTCGTCTCTCATATCTAATGATCTGGGTCTGGGAAGATCAATATCTACAACGGCTGAAAGACGTCCCGGGTGAGGAGATAATACACAAACCCTGTCAGAAAGAAATACACTTTCCTGAATACTGTGTGTAACAAAGAGAATGGTTTTATTGGTTTCTCTCCATATACGAAGCAGGTCCTCATGAAGCTTTTCCTTTGTGAACTCATCAAGAGCTGAAAACGGCTCGTCCATCAAAAGGATATCAGGCTTTAAGCCAAGCGCTCTGGCGATGTTTGCTCTTTGCTGCATACCACCCGAAAGCTGCTTGGGATAATGCTTTGCAAAGTCCTTAAGTCCAACCATCTCGAGCATTTCGTCCGCCAGCTCGGAGCGTTCCTTTTTTGTATATCCCATTATTTCCAGGGGAAGTTCTACATTCTTCTTTACCGTTCTCCAGTCGAAAAGTACCGGCTGCTGAAATACAAATCCGAACTTCTTCTGAAGTCTTACCTCCTTGGGTGTCATGCCCTGAATATGAAGATCACCTTCCGTGGGCTGCTGCAAATCTGCAACACATCTGAGAAGGGTTGTCTTTCCGCATCCCGAAGGACCAAGCAGGGCGATGAATTCTCCCTTGTATATCTCAAGGTTTACATTCGTCAGGGCCAAGACATCTCTGCCCTGATTGTCCTTAAAGGTTACGCCAAGGTTTCTTGTCCTGATTTCTACTGCTCTTTTCTCGTCCATAACTGACCCCTCTTTTCTTCCTGATTTTGTAAAAAAACACAGCCGGTCTGCTTTTGTCAGCGCCATTGCTGTGTTTCATTGATGCTAGTATACTGACCTCGATATCTATATACAATGTGTCGAAACACAAATTGAATTGTGCTCGAGCACATCAGTCTTCAATCAGCTTTTCGTATATTCTTACGCAGTCTTCGACACTAACATTTTTAACAGTATTTGCGGGGCTTCCCGAGGCAATCGCATCTTTCGCCATCTTCGGAATAAGCGATTTGAACTGTTCTGCTGATATCCCCGCCTCACGAAGAGTAGGTATCTCACAGAGCTTAACCAGCTCTCCCACGGCCTTCAAAAACTTTTCGGTCGCGGTCCTGTCATCATCCTTAGGGTCTGCGGCTCCGCATTCGCGGCCAAGCAGTGCAAATCTGTCATAGGCTCCATCTGCGGCAAAGCCCAGACATTCTGCTAAGAGCATTGCATTGCTTCTTCCGTGAGGCACATGGAAAAGTGCTCCTATCGGGCGGCTCATTCCATGCACAATTGTTACACTTGAATTATTTATGCAGATACCTGCCTCATAGGCTGCAAGGGTCATCTGCTCGCGTGCCTTAGAATCCCTTCCGTTTTCATATGCTATGGGCAGATATTTCATAATTCGCTTAACTGCCGAAACAGCATATATATCGGTCAGAGGTATTGCCTTTTTTGAAGTGTAAGCCTCTATGGCATGAGTAAGCGCATCAAGTCCTGTAGAGGCTGTTACACTTTTAGGCATATCCATGGTAAACTCGTAATTTAAAACAGCGAGGTCGGGTATAAGACAATCGCCCTTCAGCAGCATCTTGATATCCTTCTTCGAATCGGTTATTACGGTAAATTTCGTTGCCTCCGAGCCTGTTCCCGACGTAGTCGGAATTGCTACTATGGGAGGGACGGATACTGTTATCTCCTTTCCCATATAGTCCGAAATCGAGCCCTTTGAACCGGCCATTACCGCTATGGCCTTGGCGCTGTCCAGAGGACTTCCGCCGCCGATACCAATGATAAAACGGCTCATGCTCTTCAAATAAGCATTAACGCCCTCCTGAATCATCAGGTCTGTGGGCTCTCCTGTAATGCCGTCAAAAACATAGTAGGCTATCTCATTTTCACCCAAAAGATTTTTCAGAAAATCCACCATCGGTGATTTGGCCACATGGGGGCCTGTTACTATCAGCGCCCTGTTTCCGTAGTTTTTCATATAAGCTACCGCCTCCTGCAGGGCTTCCCTGCCGATCAGCGTATGCGAAGGAATTGAAAAATGTGCCATATTGATTACCGAACCTTCCCTGTATATTACAAATACAAATTAAATAAACTTCTCATCTACAATTGATAATACTTCATCAAGCTTTGCCAGCTCCTCTTTAAGCTGTGCCTCGGTAATGATAAGTGGAGGACATACAAATACCATATTTTCATGTGAATATGTCATGAATTTGCGCTCCTTAAGAAGACCGATTACCTTAGACATCAGGCCTTCCGGATCCTTACCGTACTCAACAAGAGGCTCCTTGGTTGCCTTATCCTTTACAAGTTCGACACATGAGAACAGACCAATGTGACGAACATCACCTACACAGGGATGCTTTTCCTTTAATACATCAAGTGTATCTGCAAGAACCTTGCCCACTGCTGCCACATTATCAAGAATCTTTGCCTTCTCATAATACTTAACACAGGCTACACCTGCTGCACATGCAAGAGGATGTCCGCTGTAGGTAAGGCCACAGGAAAGAAGATGATCATCAAAATATTCTGCAATCTTCTTTGAAACCGCAGCACCGCCCAGCTGAACATAACCGCAGGTAACACCCTTCGCAAAGGTTACAATATCGGGTACAACATCAAAATTTTCAAAAGCAAACATCTTGCCTGTTCTGCACCAGCCTGCCATTACCTCATCACAAATCATTACAATACCGAATTCATCACAGATTTTTCTGACGCCGGGAAGATATCCCTTAGGAGGAATGATAATACCGTTTGAACCGGTAATTGTCTCCATAACGATGGCTGCCACGCTGTCAGGTCCTTCATAAATAATCTGCTCGCGAAGCTTTGTAAGATAATACTTTGTAGCTTCTTCCTCAGACTTAAACTCAATAGGCTCTCTGTAAATATAGGGATCAAAGAATTTAACAAAGCCGGGAATACCGGGCTCAAGAGGATATCTTCTGGGCTCGCCGGTAAGATTTCCCGCACCGAAGGATGAACCATGGTAGCTTCTGTAACGGCTGAAAATCTTCTTGCGTCCTGTGTACATTCTTGCAATCTTGATTGCATTTTCATTGGCATCTGCACCTGCATTTGTGAAAAATACCTTACCAAAGCTTTCGGGCAGAAGCTTAATAATCATCTCCGCAAGCTCTGCTCTGGGCTCTGAACCGAGTGAAGGTCCGATATAGCAGTATTTATCTACCTGTTCCTTAATTGCATCCGCAATATCCTTATTGCCGTATCCGAGATTAAGATTTACAAGCTGTGAAGCCATATCCGTGTAACGGTTTCCGTCAAAATCGTAGTAATAAATTCCTTCAGCCTTCTCAACCGCAATAGGGTTTATTGCCCCCTGCTTGCTCCATGACTGTAATACATACTGCTTCTGCTTGTCTCTGATTTCTGTTCCTGTCATTCCCATATAAATCCACCTTACCTTTCTCGTAATGTACAGTCCCGGTCTTTATCCGGCGACTGCATCCTGATTGTTTTACCTGTTTTAGTGCAGGCTTTTTACTTGATGGCTTTATTATAATGTCATCATTTTTATAAACAATGAGCCGTGACACAAATCAGATTGTGCGCCAGCACAAAGAATATATTTAATGCAACGCATAAAAAATCGCCGCATCATGAATAGCCATGACACGACGGTTAAAATATTTATCTAATATAGTTTGCAGGCTAGAGAATGTCCTGAAGATAGAAGGCCATCATCAGCTCCGTTCTTGCCGCAACCGAGGAGACCTCTATATTCAAAAGCTCCTCTATTTTATTCAGCTTATAATTAATCGTATTTCTATGAACAAAAAGCTCATCGGCAGTTTCCTTGACGCTTCCGTTATTATGCAGATAACACCTAAGAGTTCCGCAAAGGTCTGAGTTATTTACGGCATCATAGTCCAGCAGAGGCTTTAAAGTATGACTGTAATACTCGGTCATAATCTCACGGTCATCTATTCCCATCAAAAGTCTGTAAATGCCAAGCTCTGAATAAAACACCTTGTCCTTGGGTATTTTCTTGTTCCTTGATAGTTTTTCAATGGAAAGCGCCTGGTTATAGCTTTTATACAGACAACGCACACTTTTCGTAAGCCGGCCTACACCTATTGATATCTCCTCATCCCTCATCAAAAGAGATTTGATGACCTCCTGAAGTCCTTCAATTTCTTTTTTCAGTTCTGCCTCGTTCAGATTTGCAAAGACCAGGATTATCTCCATATCATTAACAAAAATTGAGAAGCTTTTATTATGATGCCTGATCAGATTATCGAGAGTTATACAAAGCTTTTCGAGTCTGTCCTCATAATTGCTGCCTGTAATAGAATTTAAGCGCATAACCGTTACGCTGTAGCGCCAATTGACCTTGAAGGAGCGCTGCGAAAGAGGTACCACATAAAGCTCTTCCTGCTTGGGGAAGAATATTGCGTTCTTTACGGCGGCAGAGGTCTCAAGGCTGCGCTGGTCCTCACGCGTTATTGCCATATAACAGATGCTCATAATCTCCGCAAGATGAATTTTCCAGGGCACTTCATAAAGCGGATAATCATTCTCATTGCAGTATTGAATTACTTCCTCCGGTATTTTTTCAATGTACGGACCGATATTCACAATCACCCCGACCGCACCTCTACGTCTGACCGCCTTTACCAGGTCTATAAGCCTGTCCGGCGAACCGATGCCGATACCCGTTGTAAAAACCAGCTGTCCGTCATCCACAAAATCACTCGACTCTGTTGCCTCCACCATATGGACCCACCTTACAAGGCAGTGAGTTCCCCCTTCACCTGCCATAAGCTTAATATCCATATGACTTACTTTTTCAATCAATCGGATTAATTCAATTGCCATATACTCCGTGCCTCCGCAAATCCCAAAAAGGATTTAAGCCAAAAAGCGCCACCGAAACGGTGACGCCTTTGTCAACAATATTTGTATTTTTGTATATTATCACGATATAAAACAAATTGCAATAAAATATTTTGCCACCAGCCATGGTCCCTTGGGGACGGGGTCGATAGCTCATCAGATATTTGCTTCAATTTCCGCAATGCTCAATCCGTTCTTTACAGCCGCCTTAGCAAGGTCATCGTACTCATACTTTGATCTGCTGACCCCGTAGCCGCTGACATTTTTTCTTCTGATGGTTCCGTAGGCTGTTTCAACGTTCTCTATCTCACGCTTCAGGATGTATCGCTCCATCTTCTGCTCACGGATGCCAATGGTTGTTGTGTGCCTGAAAAATGTGCTGATAACTGCTTCTTTCTCGCTCTCATGACACATCGCACGCATGAGAATGCCGGGACGGGACTTCTTCATACCCACAGGCACAGTATACACTTCCGTCGCGCCCGCTTCAAAAAGGCGCTCCATGGCAAAGCCGATTTTCTCGCCGCTCATATCGTCAACATTGGCGGAAAGCTCATATATTACATCGGTTTTATCCTCTGTTTCTCCGATTATCGCACGCACGCAATTAGCAATTTCAAAGTCCTTTTTACCCATTCCGTAGCCGATATTTTTTACCTTCATTACAGGCATATCGCCGAATTTATTTACGAAATGCTTCAGTAGTGCAGCTCCGGTAGGTGTACAGAGCTCGCCCTGTATTTTTCCTCCGTAAATGGGAATATCTGTCAGAATATTCGCGGTGGCAGGTGCCGGAACCGGAATAATTCCGTGAGCACATTTAACGTGACCGCTGCCTACGTGTACCGGCGATGCTATGACCTCATCAGGTGCCAGCTCGTTCATAATCAGACAGGCCGCTGTTATGTCCGCGATGGCATCCATTGTACCGACTTCATGGAAATGAATCTCCGTAACAGGCACTCCATGCACTGCACTTTCAGCCTCTGCAATGAGCTTGTATACGGCCATAACGTCCGCTTTTACCTTGTCCGGAAGGTCAAGATGGCCGCAGACAATGTGCTCAATATCATGCATACTGCTGTGATGGTGACTGTGTGTATGCTCATGACTGTGCTCATGCTCATGTTCGTGCTCATGTTCATGACTATGCTCATGCTCGTGGCTGTGCTCATGACCATGCTCATGATGATGGTCATGCGACTCCTCCTCTTCACCGTTTACGGTAACAGTCATATGTGTGCCGCCGATTCCGCACTTCTTCACGCTTTCATTCTTAAAACTGACGCCCGGAATATTCAGGGCATTAAGCTTTTCCAGAATTCTTTCAGGTTCAGGACATAACTCCAGAAGCGCCGCCGAAAGCATATCACCGGCAGCCCCCATTCCAAGATCCAAGTACAGAGTTTTCATATTAGCTACCCAGCCTTTCTCTTTATCCAAATCAGATTAACGATGATTTATGCGGCTCGCAAGGAAGCCTGCACCAAAGCCATTGTCAATATTCACAACAGAAACACCGCTCGCACAGGAATTCAGCATCGATAAAAGAGCCGAAAGCCCGTTAAAGGATGCGCCGTATCCCACGCTTGTGGGGACCGCGATTACCGGGCAATCCACAAGCCCGCCTACCACGCTGGCGAGGGCTCCCTCCATTCCCGCTACCGCAATAACCACATTGGCGCTCATTAATTCATCAAGATGAGCAAGCAGCCTGTGAAGGCCCGCTACGCCCACATCATAGAGTCTCACTACCTCATTGCCAAATGCCTCAGCGGTAAGTGCGGCCTCCTCAGCCACGGGCATATCGCTTGTTCCGCCGCTCGCAACCACGATTTTTCCTACACCGTTTTTCTCGGGAATAGTTCCTATAATTCCGAGACGGGCCTGTGAAAAATAGGTCAGTTCATGTGAAGCGGCTACAATTTTTGCCGATTCCTCGCTAAGACGTGTTATCAGAATGGTAGTCTGACCGTTCTTCAGCATCACATCAGCTATTCCGATTATCTGCTCAGCCGTTTTCCCTGCCCCGTAGATAACCTCCGGAACGCCCTGACGCACGCCGCGGTGCAGATCTATTTTAGCATAATCAATATCCTCAAAGGGGGCCTTTTTTATCTGTAAAAGGGCCTCATCTACCGAAACCTCACCTGTTTTTACCTTTGAAAGGATGCTTCGAATATCATCCATTTCTGACCTCCAAATCAACCGTTATATTTTTATAATAAGGCTTTAATCGCCTGATAACTTCTTCTCTTTGCTCCAAAAGCTTTGCCAGCTGGTCCTTTTTCAGCTGCAGCTTTGCCGTATCGCCTGTTTTGCGGATTCGAAAATCCGAAAAGCCCATATCAAAAAGTACACCCTCCGCCTGCTCGGTAACCGTAAGGTCTTCGCCCGTAATTCTGCTTCCGACGGGAATTCTTGTGGCAAGACATGCATAGGCGGGCTTATCCCAGGTAAAAAGCCCGGCCTCCTTTGATAAATCCCTGATTTCCTGTTTGGTAAGATTGCACTCACGAAGAGGAGACCTCACCATAAGCTCCTTAAGCGCCTGCATTCCGGGGCGGTCTCCCGCATCATCCGATGCATTCGTTCCATCCGCAAGAAGTCCGTAGCCGGCCTCTTTTGCCGCCTCCGCAATACTGTTGAAAATTCTTTTTTTACAGAAGTAGCAGCGCTTTGGTCCGTTTTCGCATACCAAATCATCATCAAGCACAGAAAGCTCTATAACCTTCATTTTTGCGCCCAGCTCACGCGCCAGTCTCAGGGCATCCTCATATTCAAACTGAGGCTGAAACTCGGATTTTACATAAAAAGCACAAATGTCACAGCCGTATTTTATACCGGCATAAAGCAAATACGCTGAATCAACTCCGCCCGAAAATGCCAGTGCAAGCCGCTTATTCTCTTTAAAAAATTCCTCTAATGTCATTGCCACTACTCCAAATAAAAAACTGCCATTATCCGCCTACTGACAGACAATGACAGTCTTCTGACTATCGTTAATCACATCAAATTTACATCCGACTCAGTAAACAGTAAGTATAAATAAATTATACTAAAAATATAGCTTTGCCGCAAGTCGCTTGTGATGTATTATATTGAAAATATCTGCTTTTGCTGTGACATAAATCCTGAAAGAGCGCTCTCAACAACAGAATTCAAGGATACTTTATGTTCATATGCATATATTGCTGCAGACTTATGAAGTTCCGGCGAAATTCTAATGTTAAAGGTCCCTTTATATGCCTTTTCCGGTTCAGTCTCACGCGCCTTGCATAATGCCAGATAATCATCTACGGCATTATGAAAATCTTCAATCAACGCCCTTGCATTTTCACCCTCATAGGATATTAAAGACCTGATTCCCTGCACCTTTCCATAAAAAACTTCATCCTCTTCAGAAAACTCAATACTGCCAATATAACCTTTATATTCCAACACATTACTCATTCCAAAAGCCCTCCTGTTCAAATATGTTATGTAAATCCCTTATAACATACCCTTTAAGTT
Organism: Lachnospiraceae bacterium; assembly: GCA_024403355.1. Taxonomy (GTDB): domain Bacteria; phylum Bacillota; class Clostridia; order Lachnospirales; family Lachnospiraceae; genus RUG11977. The sequence goes on along the minus strand of JAKSRW010000016.1, from coordinate 55,523 downwards.
CCTTCTGCGGATGCGGTTTATGTAATAATATGTCACAATGTTTATCTGATATAAATCTGACTCGTGAACCACTTGTTCTCCCCTTATTATCCTGCGTATACCCGTAATGCTCCAACAAAGTAACTGCATCCGAAAAGGTTATGTCTTTACTTAGATTTTTAAATTTTTCCTCTATAGTTTTCCAGCGTGCCATATTCTTCCTTTCATTATTTTACTACAAAGCAGCTTTTTTTGCAACTATTTTTGATACCACAATTTCACTTGCAATAAGTAAAATTATTTTTTATAATATAACCATCGGTTAATAAATAGTCAAACTCGTGACCGCTTCGCTTGTCACTCGTTATAAAATCGCTGCTACCGCAGCTTACGAGGTACGGGGCTTGAACCCCGCACCTCGCGAAAGCTTCACCCACCGCCTAAAGGCAGTGGGTTATCTTTCTATTTTATATAATAACCAACGGTTATTTGTCAATGTCAAACTTCTGACTACTTCGCTTGTCTCTCGTTATAATAATGGCCGGCGCCGATAATATACTTAACGTTCTTACTGAAAGGTGTAGATATCAATATGAAATTTTCAAAAGAAAGACTTATACAAGCCCGAGAAAGTCTTGGAATCAACAAGGCCGAAGCTGCCAGACGGCTCAATATGTCTGCTATGGGATACGGCAGATACGAAAAAGGAGACAGGGAACCTTCATTTCAAACAGTCAGCTATATTGCCGAAGTATTCGGAACAACCAGCGATTTTTTATACAGCCTTTCAGACATTCCTTCATCTGATACAATTACCGTTTCCGAAGAAAAAGAACCCGAACTATTTGCATTAGTAACTGCCATCAGAAAAGACAATAAACTGGCAGAAAGACTGCTTGAATATTCAAAACTGTATTTTCAAAACAAAAAGCCGAGACTGTGATAAACTACAGTCCCGGCTTATATTTTTATTGTGTTTTATTGCTTCCCCAGATAAATACGGAAGCCGAAAATAAGAAGGCAGGTACCGATAACACCGAATACCAGATCCATCAGGAAGCCGTCGCCTCCAATCGGTATGAAGAAATGAAGCACCGAACCGATAATACCTCCGAGTACACCAAAAACCACATACCAGAAAAGGCTTTTCTTAGTTCCCATAATCATGCTGGCAAGCCATCCGACAACGCCGCCGATGATTAAGCTTGTAATAATTCCCATTTCTACTCCTTTCCGACAGCTAAAAAACTACTGTCCAAAGCACATTTCACGAATGCGGCCATTCCGCATCTCTTTATAAATTTTAGCAGATTATTTTAGAAATAACACTATTAACAGCGCAATTTAGAAGGATTTATTCAGGAAAGTCTGCAGTATTAGCCTTCCTAATTTTCTTTATGCTTCCCATCTGCCGGATGCACCGCAGGGAAGCACCAGGCCTGATGCCGTAACGGGAAGTCCGATTTCCTCCGCACGTACGGTTCCGCCGAAATGCTTTGCCACCAATGTATTAAGCATATATGAAAGTACTGCGGGCTGAAGGCCTGTTGTGTAGGAATTGATTAATAAAAACACAGGCTTCTTTGTAAGCACCTTTGTACAAAGCTCCACAAAAGGATAAAGGCTCTCCTCAAGCTTCCATATTTCTCCCTTGGGTCCGCGTCCGTATGAGGGCGGGTCCATTATGATTGCATCATAAAAGCTCTCGCGTCTGATTTCACGCTCCACAAACTTTTTACAGTCATCAACAATATACCTGACAGGCGCCTCAGCAAGTCCCGAAAGAACCGCATTTTCCTTGGCCCAGCCGACCATTCCCTTTGAAGCGTCCACATGAGTCACGCTGATTCTGCTGTCCATAGTCGGTACGGTTCTTCCGTCAGCAGCAGTCTCCCTTCTGCCTGCAGCGCCGCCGTTACGCTTTGCAGCTTCAACAGCTCCTGCCTTAGCACAGGCCGCGGTTGCACCGCCCGTATAGGCGAAAAGGTTCAAAACCTTGAAGCTTCTCTCAGGCTCCGCCTCCATGGCTGCCGTGAGCTTATCACGCATCCAGTCCCAGTTTACGGCCTGTTCGGGAAAAAGTCCTGTATGCTTGAAGCTGAAGGGCTTCAGATTAAAGTTCAGATCCTTATAGGAAATCTCCCACTGCTCCGGCAAATCAAAAAACTCCCATTCACCGCCGCCCTTTGCACTTCTGTGATAATGAGCATTCAGCTTTCCCCAGAGGCTCTTATTTTTTTCCGTACTCCAGATAACCTGGGGATCGGGTCTGAGCAATTTATATTTTCCCCAGCGCTCAAGCTTCTCCCCTTCAGAGCAGTCAAGCACCTCATAATCCTTCCATCCGTCAGCAACCCACATAATTGCACCTACTTTCCATTTTTAACCTCATGCTAAGAGCGAAGCGATTAGCTAATGGTTTAAGATTGGTGCCGCTCTTTGCACCAATCTTCATGTTTGAAAATTTATTTTCAAACTTATCTCATCCTAAGAGCCACGCGTTAGCTGGTATTTTAATTTTTTCGCTCTTAGCACCTATCTCATAGTTTAAAATTTTATTATCACGCTTTAACGCCTCGCAGCCCTTAGACTTTTGGCAGATAATTGCCGGCTTCCGACTGTATCTGTTAACAGAGCCCGGCGCTACGTCAAATATTTATAAATCTTCCTCAAATACCTCATCGAAGGTAAAGATGAACTCCGTACCCTCTCCGACCTTACTCTTTACTTCTATGCTTCCGTCATGCTTTAAGCAGATATATTTCGCAATGGGAAGTCCAAGTCCCGTACCCTTTGCATTCTGCCTGAGCTTTGATTTATAGAATTTATCAAAAATATTCGGAAGCTCCTCGTCGCTGATTCCGGCGCCCTCGTCACGAATACTGCAGACAATCTTACGTTTTTCGGAGGTCAGGGTCAGATAAATGCTCGAACCGCTCTCCGAGAACTTAATTGCATTATCCAGAATGACAATAAACATCTGCCGCAGACGGTCGTAATCACCCATAATCATATACACACTGCTCTCGCGGTGCATAACAATCTGTATGCCCTTCTCATTGCTTAATGCCAGGGCTGAACGGACTATTTCATCAAAAATATGTACGAGATTTACTGGCTCCTTCTCTATCTTAAAAGCAGGATTCTGCATTTTTGACAGAGTCAGAAGATCGCCTACCAGACGCTCCATACTTTTACATTCCGCAAGAATTCTCGCATAATACTGGCTGACCTTTTCCTCATCGGTAACAACACCGTCCACCAGACTTTCGGTATAGGCTCTTACCACCGCAATGGGTGTACGCATCTCATGAGAAACGTTTGCAAAGAAATCCAGTCGCGTCTGCTCCATATTTTTACGTTCTTCGTCGTTTTCGCAAAGCTTTTCGGCCAGTTTATCAATACTTTCGGCCACTTCACCGATTTCATCGGCACGGATAATTTCAGTTTTTGTCGAATAATCACCCTCACTCAGCGCGGTCGTAACCTTCTTAATCCTCATGATGGGCTTTACGAGCTGACGGGCAAAAAGCATGGCAATAATAGTAGCCAGCATAAGGGCAATAATCGAGCTAATTACAATCAGTTTAATACCGGTCGCAATATTCTCATCCAGCTCCTCCATTGACATGATGATAATCAGTGCACCGCAGACCTCATTCGACTGTCCTCTGATGGGCACACCTATCGCCATGGCCGTTGAACCGTGGATATTACTGTAAAAGAACTCCAGCCTGTCCTCGCCTGAATAGGCAGCTTTTAGAAGATTAGTAAATTCCGGCTGCAGCTGTACATCCCTGATATTTACGCTTTCAAGCATGGAATTCATTGGATTTTCGGCATCGGGATTGGAAATGGTCCAGATATCCGCTCCCTCCTGCTCATTGAAAATCTCAATATAGCTCATGGCCTCAGCATAATCACTGTCGAGAATATACTGGCGCATTCGTTTTGAAGCGGTCTCAGCCATCTTCTCAATCTGAGCTCTTTTATGCTCTTTATTCGAATTATTGAAGAGTGAAATAAAAATGAAGCCAAGTGCTAACGCAAATAAGAGTACTACAGCTACATAGTAGCCGAATACCCTTAAAAAAATGCCTGTATGCTTTTTTTTAGCATCATTTTTCATAATTCCCCTCATGCTAAGAGCGAAGCGTTAGCTAATGTTTTAAGATTGGTGCGTTTTTGCACCAATCTCATAGCTTGAAAATTTATTCCCGAGCTTAACTATGCATCAGCTTTTATTAATCACAAATTTATAACCGGCACCCCATACCGTTTTAATATCCCAATCGGGATGGTCGTAGGCATCAAGCTTGCCGCGGATACGCTTTATATGGGTATCAACGGTTCTCGTCTCACCGTAATAATCATAGCCCCAGATGCTGTTCAGCAGATTATCGCGTGTGAAAAGCTTCTCCGGATTGTTCATAAGTGTCCAAACCGTTTCAAGCTCCTTCTTTGTCATGCTTACCTGCTCATTATTCATGTAAAGAGCGTACTCCTTTATATCCACAGTCAGGTTTCCTATTGTGATACGTGTACGTCCGCCCTCATCCGCACGGTCGTTTTTGCTCATTCTTCGAAGCACTGCGCGGACTCTTGCCATAACCTCGCTGGGACTGAAAGGCTTTACAATATAATCATCCGCTCCTATGTCAAGGCCCATGATTCTCTCAAAATCCTCTCCGCGCGCCGTAACAAGAATAACCGGCACATCAGACTTTTCACGAATTCGTCTGCAGACCTCATAGCCGTCCATTTTGGGCATCATAACATCCAAAAGTACCACCGAGGGCTTATACTCAAAAAACTTATTAAGTGCTTCCTCGCCGTCACCTGCAATGATGGGCTCGTAGCCTTCCTTTTTTACGTAGTTCTCCAATACATCAGTGATATCCGGATTGTCATCGGCAACTAAAATATACTGCATAGATTCTCCATTTCTTTCAGAATACATTCAATACTGCTTCGCCTTATTCGGTACGGGTATTGTACCCCGCACCGAATAAGGCTTGCACCCAACACCTAAAGGCAGTGGGTTATCCTTTACTTTAATATGATTATATACCAGATTATATCAGATTTTCAAGAAAAAGAAAGCCCTCGAAGCATTACAACCCAACATCTTGTACTCAGTGGCCACAGTGTGCACAAGGCCAATCGAAGATTTCACAATTTTGTTACACTTTTGGCGTAAATCTGTCACAGACTTATTGTATTTTGACGGCAGGATGTGACGCATGAAAAATACACAAAGGAGGTTGTTGCCGTGAAAGAAAAAATCAGTGCATTAATAAAATTTTCCGGTTTATTGCTTTTCTTTGGTTTGTGTATGATCATGCTTTGCAGAGGTGTTGAGGTTAAGGCGGCAGGCGACATGAAGCTGAATGTTTCAGAGGTGTCGATTGCCAAGGACGGAAGCTTCAGGCTGCGTGCCTATAATATTTCGTCCAGAGCGAAGATAATCTTCCGCTCCAGCGCTCCGATGATTGCTTATGTTGACCAGCGCGGTTATATCACCGGTATTTCGAACGGTGAATGCGTTGTAACAGCTACCGTAATCGAGGGAAGTGTTCCGACCGCTACTCTGCAGTGCAAGGTTCTTATAGGACCGGCAGCAATTAGTGTAAAACTTACTAAAACCGAGCTGGTTCTTTCTACCGGTATGAAAAAGACACTGAAAACTATCGTTTCTCCTCTTAATACCGTTGAAAAACCCGTTTTCTATTCTTCTGATAAGAACATCGCTTCCGTTACCTCAATCGGCCGCGTTAAGGCTAAGCATGTGGGAGAAGCAGTAGTTTTTGCATTCCTTGAGAATGGTCAGTCAGCAGAGTGTAAGGTTTATGTTCTTGATGATGAGGATTATGCTTCCTACATCGAAAGCGAAAGCCTTGAAGGAATTATTCCCGATTACTCTCCTGCAGATTCAGACAGTTCTGATTCACAGAAGACAGAGGACAACACAGACAACAGGGAAGATGATGCCGATGAGGCTGAACCTGCCTCAGTTGCAAAGAATAACTGAAAGCTTTATTAGGTACAATAAAAGGACATCCGCGGATGTCCTTTTTTATTGCCATATTTACTTGAATAATTTTAGTTCTCAGCTGCTGAAGGCTTCTCAACCTCTGTGATAGCTGTCTTCTTCATGGGGATACGGCAGTTCTTGTTTGAACCGAACTCTACGATAACTACCTCATCCATAACATCGATTACTACGCCGTAGAAACCGCCTGTTGTTAATACGCTGTCACCAACCTCAAGTGATGAAATCATGGCATCCATCTGCTTCTGCTGCTTCTTCTGAGGTCTGATTGCCAGGAAATAGAAGGCTGCAACGATAACTACGATGTATACAACCAGCATAATGATTGAGCCTGAACCCTGAGCGGTCTGTTCCATAAAAATTAAGTTCATGTTTATTCTCCTTTATTATCTTTTATTCAAACTCGCTGTGCACCTCTGCTCACGAGCTATAATCTGTACCATAGCGGCTTATCCGTCGTTTTCTTCAAAGCCTGCAAGAGTCTGACGCTTATACTCCGCAAATCTGTGTTCCTCAATTGCCTCTCGTATTTCAGTCATAAGATTGTTATAGAAACAGAGGTTATGAGTAACCATAAGTCTCATTCCAAGCATTTCATTTGCCTTAAGAAGATGTCTGATATATGCTCTGGAATAATTTTTACAGGTGGGACATTTACAGCCCTCTTCGATAGGTCTGTCGTCTGTCTCAAATTTTGCATTTAGAAGATTAATCTTACCATGCTTCGTGTAGGCATGACCATGACGTCCGTTTCGTGCCGGATAAACGCAGTCAAAGAAATCAACGCCGCGCTCCACACCCTCAAGAATATTTGCGGGAGTTCCGACACCCATAAGATATACGGGCTTTTCCTCGGGGAGATACGGTACCACTGCTTCAAGTACTCTGTACATCTCCGCATGTGATTCGCCTACCGCAAGACCGCCTATCGCATATCCCGGAAGGTCCAGTTCACGGATCACCTTGGCATGCTCAATACGAATATCCTCGTAAACACCGCCCTGGTTGATACCAAAGAGCAGCTGCTGCTTATTCACGGTATCCTCTAAACTGTTCAGCTCAGCCAGCTTCTTTTTGCAGCGCTCCAGCCATCTGCTTGTACGCTCAACCGACTTCTGAATGTATGAACGCTCTGCCACGCTCGAAGGACACTCATCAAATGCCATGGCAATGGTCGAACCCAGATTTGACTGAATCTGTATACTCTCCTCCGGTCCCATGAAGATTCGGCGTCCGTCAATATGCGAATTGAAGGAAACACCCTCCTCCTTTATTTTACGCAGCTTCGCAAGCGAAAATACCTGAAACCCGCCGGAGTCTGTCAAAATAGGTCTGTCCCAGTTCATAAATTTATGAAGACCGCCCATTTTTTTGACAATCTCGTCACCGGGACGCACATGTAAATGATATGTGTTCGACAGTTCAACCTGTGTCCCGATTTCCTTTAAATCCATAGTGGAAACCGCACCCTTTATGGCACCGACGGTTCCTACATTCATGAATACAGGTGTCTGTATCGTTCCATGAACCGTAACCATTTCACCACGCTTGGCGTTTCCATCCTTAGTTATAATTCTGTACATCTATAACCTCATGCTAAGAGCGAAGCCCTCATATTAATAACCATGCTTTTCTGCCTGCACCGCATATCACGGAAATACACCGTGTTCACATTTTGCAGTCACATATATGCATGTAAAATACTTTTTCACACATCCGCAAAAAAGCCGATACATATTTATTATACTTCCTGGATTCAAAAAAGGCAAGCAGATTATTATCTGCCCGCCATTTAGATTTCAATGATAGATTAAGAGTTATTTTCAAACCTTCTTATCCGTCGGATTAAGCCTGCCGCGAAGCCAGTTTCCGAGATCGCTTACACATAAAAGCACCGCGACCAGAAATACACCGGGTATCAGAATAATCCACCAGGCATTCGTCATCAGTGCCTTCTCCGCATTTGAAAGCATACTGCCCCAGGAAATGATTTCAAGCGGAAGTCCGAGACCTATAAAGCTCAGCGTTGACTCTGTCACGATAGCCGAGCGGATATTCATTACAATCATAAACATCACCGAAGACATGAAATTCGGCAGTAAATGATGAAAAAGTATGAAGAAAAAGCCTCCGCCCATGCTTTTTGATGCAATGATATATTCACTTTTTCTAAGCTGTCTGACCTCTGTACGCACAAGCTTTGCGATACTGCACCAGCTTGTAACTCCGATAACTATCGATATTGATAAAATATTCGATGCCCCCAGAATTGCCTGCAGAAAAATAATTATTAAAAGTGACGGAATGCTCAGAATAATCTCTGTTATCCGCATCATAATCGTGTCAATAAAATCCGAAGCCATACCGCTGACTGAACCATAGACAACTGCGATAAAGGTCGATATCAGCGTTGCGAACAGTCCAATTAAAATCGATACCCTGCCGCCATGCCATATACATGAGAAAATATCGCGTCCCAGCGTATCCGTTCCAAATATAAATTCTTTTGAAGGCGCCTTTGTATAATTCGCAAGGTCCAGATATGAAGGGTCCTTTACGGATATCATGTCTGCCATCAGACACCCCAGCACTATCAGGCCCAGAATCACAAGTGAGGCTATCGGAAGCCTGTTTTTCTTTTTCAAAATTTATTTTCCATACCTTTCAAGTCAACTAATCCTTACATTATGCAAAGCGTACAGACAGCCTGCTTTTTTATTTAGGCTCCTGTCTGAAATCTGCCGTCCTGCGCCCTGACACTGTCTGCTCCGCCCTGATTCTCGGGTCTATATGTTCGTTCAGAATCTGTGCCAGCATATTAAAGAAAATCACGACAATACCTGTCAGAACGCACAGAAGCATCAGCATATTATAGTCCGCAAAGCGTGCACTTTCATAGGCGAGACTACCTATCCCGGGATAAGAAAATACCGTTTCCACAATATAGGTTCCGCCCAGAATATGCGGCACAGCAATCGCCATTATGCTAAGATACGAGGGCATAAGATTTCTCAGGCAATGCCTGTACACAACCCTGCGCTTTGTAAGTCCTATCGCCCTTCCGAGAAGAACATAGTCAGCCCTGATTTCCTCCAGACACTTATTACGCACAATGTACGCATAGTACCATAGGTGCTCAAGCACCACAACGGTCAGGGGCAGAATCAGATGCGCTATCCTGTCCCCAAGGGCCGCAAGACCGCTCTCATTTGCCGCAGTAACCGAATATGCTCCGCTGCTTGGCAGAATTCTCAGCATTACACAAAAGACAAGTATCAGCACCAGTGCCAGCCAGAATTCAGGCACGCACGATAGTATGGTTCCCAGCTTACAGACAATTCTGTCAAAGAGACTGTTCTCCCTTCGTGCACACCAAAGTCCCAGCCCGAGCGAGCCCAAAAATATTATGATAAAGCCGATGCCCCCCAGAATAAGCGTATTCCCTATCCTCTCCCCTATCAGTTCGAGAGCATCCTGTTTATATTTATACGAGATTCCGAAATCTCCGTGAAATGCGTTATCCAGCCATTTGAAATACTGCGTAAAAACGGGTTCATTCAGACCCAGCCTATCCCTTGCAATATTCTTCTCTTCGACACTCATTTTCTCAACGCGCTCCCCGTAATAAGACTGAAGAGGGTCGATTGGCGCAAGCCTCGAAATAAAGAAAACCACCAGGGTTAATATAAATACGCCGGCAATAAAAATGGCTGTTTTACGCAAATAATACCATATTTTTTTGCTCATCCGATAGCTAAACTGCCTTTCTTATTATTGCTTTTTTCTCCGCCGCATAAAAGCAGGTGTCCCTCTGATATCTCCGTCAGACATCCTGAAGTGTCAAATTCCGTTTCATCAAAATCCGGATGCTTTCTTTCTCTTTCCGCTCTCGGGTCCGGTATCGGGATACAGGACAAAAGAAGCTTCGTATAGGGATGTAAGGGATTTGCAAAGAGTTCCTTAGTTTCCGCAAGCTCCACCAGACGTCCCCTATACATAATTGCCACTCTGTCACATAAGAATTCCACCATCGCCAAATCATGGGCAATAAACATGATAGAAAATCCGTGTTCATTACGAAGATGCTTAAAAAGATTCACCAGCTGGGCCTGTATAGACACATCAACTGCCGATATAGGTTCATCCGCCACCAAAAGCTCCGGCTCCATGGCAAGCGCCCTGGCTATCGCCACACGCTGCCTTTGTCCTCCCGAAAGCTCTCCCGGATACTTATAGAGCAGTTCTTCATCCAGGCCCGTATATTTCAGCTGAAAACGCGCCTCATTCTCTATACTGCCCCTGATCGGAACAATGTGATTTATCCTAAAGGGTTCCGCAATTATATCGATAACCCTCATCCTCGGATTCAGGCTCGATGCGGAATCCTGAAATATTATCTGTCTCTTCGTCTGCAGTTCAAAGGCATGCTTTTTATACTCGGCTCTGTCACTGCATTTTATATTTTTGAAAAACACCTCGCCCTCGGTCGGCCTGTAAATGTTCATCATACACCGGGCAAGAGTCGATTTACCTGACCCCGATTCTCCTACCACGCCCAGAATTTCTCCCCTGCGGATATCGAGTGAGAGTCCGTCTATTGCCCGGATTTTCAGCTTTTTATTCAGTTGAAATTCATGTGTCAGATTTCTGACTCCCGCTATTATATCCTGCATAGTTCAAACATCACTCCAAATTACTGTTTTTATATCTCTTATCCAGCGTCCAGCTTGCCGCAAAATGACTGTCCGATATTTTGAACATGGGCGGCTCCTCAATAAAATCTATCGGCAGTGCCTTCGGATTCCTGCAGGCAAAGGCATCCCCCTTCGGAAGTCTCATAAGAGATGGCGGCATCCCGGGAATGGTTTCCAGCACATCCTTCCCCCTCGAATTAATCGGCAGTGATTTCAAAAGCCCCTGTGTATAGGGATGTGCCGGACTGTAAAATATATCCTCCGCAGTCCCCGTTTCCACTATTTTACCTGCATACATAATAGCAACACGGTCTGCGACACGCGCCACAACTCCCATATCATGTGATACAAGGACAGTCGACATATTGCGTTTTTTCTGAATATCCTTTAAAAGATCAAGTATCTGCGCCTGAATGGTAACATCAAGTGCGGTTGTCGGTTCATCAGCCAGCAGAATACGGGGATTCGAGGCCAGAACAATCGCCAGTACGCAGCGCTGCCTCATACCTCCCGAAAGCTCGTAGGAATGAAGCCTGCTTCGTTCCTCGGGATTTTTTATCCCGACCAGAGTTAAAAGCTCATTAATTCTTGCCAAAATCTCCTCCTTACCGAGATTTCGCTGATGAATCAGAATTGACTCCGCTATCTGCCGTCCTATGGTCATTGTCGGATCTAAAGCTGACAGCGGATCCTGAAAAACATAAGAAAAAAGCTGTCCTCTGAGCTTCGTCATTTCGCGGTCAGACAAACCGGTTATATCCGTTCCGTTTACGATAATCTGTCCGCTTTCAATGACTGCCCTTTCAGGAAGCAGCTTCATTATACTTTTACAGAGCATGCTCTTGCCGCAGCCGGATTCACCGACTATGGCAAGCGTTTCGCCCTTCTTTAATTCTAAACTTACATCACGGACTGCAGAAACAGTCCCTCCATGAGCAGGAATTTTCACAGACAAGTTTTTAATTTCAAGGATATTGCCCATAACATATCATCCCTTCTCAAAAAAATCATACATGGTCCGCAAATCTTAGTTCATCATTCAATAACCCAGTCACATACATTCCAGAAGATACCTACACCGTGGTGACCGAGAACTGTATCTGCGTTAATACCCTTAATACCTGCATTTGCCACATACATTGCATCAATATAGCAGAAGAAGGTATATGCGGGAGTCTTTGCAAGCTCAAGCTGGAACTGCTTATAAGCCTCAGCCCGTTCTGCGGGAACATTTGTCTGTCTGGCAGCTGTCAGATAGCTATCTACAAGCTCGTTCGAGTAGCCTGAATAATTCGCACCCTTGTCTGTACCGAATACCTTATAGGTATGGTCATCCGCATCAAAGGGTGAGCCCCATCCGATGATGCAGCACTCCTGTCCGCCCCAGTCTATACCGCCCGCGGGTACATTTGCCTTAACATCAAGACCTGCCGCACGCAGCTGCTGTGCTACTATCTGAGCCATATCGATACGAACCTGGTCTGAAGGAGTTGCATTAATTGTGAAGGAAATTCTTTCGCCGTTTCTGGTCCAGAAGCCCTCCGAATCCTTTGTACAGCCTGCCGCCTCAAAGGCCGCCGCAGACTTGGCCAAATCAAAGCTGTACTTTTCTACGCCGTCATAATTATAAACATTACGCTGCAGCGGACCATAGCCCAGTTCACCGTAGCCGAGAATTACCGCATTTAATATCTCCTCACGATTTACCGCATAGTTGATTGCGGGAATAATATCGGCATTCTTCTGCCAGTATTCATTCCAAAAATTATAGAGAATACCGCGGTAATCAGAGGTCTTCATATCGTAAAGCCTGTAACCGTCTTTATTTTTAAAATTCTCCGAATCCTTGGGTGTAACCTGCGCCAAATTCAGTTCTCCGGACTGAAGCTGAAGCGCCTTAGCATTGTCATCCTCAACAATCTTGAAAATGATTTTATTAATCTTCGCGGGACCCGCAAAATACTCATTGTTCTTCTCAAGTACAATAGACTGTCCCTTTTCCCAACTCACAAACTTATAAGGACCTGTTCCGACAGGTGCGCGGAAGAATTCATCCTCCTGCATATTCCTGCCCTCAAGCAGATGCTTGGGAAGGATAGCCATTGTCATATACTCCAAAAACGCATAGTTGGGAGCCGAGAGCCTGAAGGAAACCGTATGCTCATCAATTACCCTGATTTCCTCCACATCCTCATAATTCGGTGCGTTTTCAGAGCCGTTTTGCTCGTCCATAATCGCTTCAATAGTGAACTTTACATCCTCCGCACTGAAGGGCACACCATCATGCCATTTAACATTTTTAGCCAGATGGAAGGTATAGGTCATCGAAGTCTCGTCATATTCCCAGCTTTCGGCAAGTCTTGGAATAATTTCATTTTTACCGTCATGGTCTGTCAGTCCGTCAAAAATAAGAACATTGATTTCACCATGCTCATCCATAGCCGGATTGATTCTTGTGTAATCACCCGAGCCGTAAATAATTGTGTCGGAAGTCTTTTTTGCGTTGTCAGCCGAACAGGCCGAAAGCCCTAAAAGCATAATAAAAACGACAAACAAAGAAATAATTTTTTTCATAGTTTTCCTTTCAAAGCTAACAAACATAAAAAAAATGCATACTTTTCCCACAAGGAAAAATACACATCTTCATGATATGCATATATGCTGCTGTTTGTTAAATAAATTAATTAATCAATCCCCGTCACAGGGACCAGGGAAAACTTCATGCTTTCCGCGAACTTCATGTCTGTCGGTTATTTTACCATACCAAAAGATACAGTGTCAATATCAATTTAATGCAGGCTCAGCTCATCTGAGTCACCAGATAATCCACCGCCTCCTTAATCAGAAGCTTCAGATTAAGATTCGACACACCGACCACATAATTACTGCAGTGATTTACAGGAATAAAAATTCTCTGTCCGCTGCTCTGTCCTACCGCAGTGGCCATATCCGGCGTTATCTCTCCGTACATCGAATCCGCTATGGTGATACCTATCGGGCCCATAATAAAGTCCGCCGTCCTGCAGCCCACCTTAACGGAATTTTCTCCCGTTGCGGCATGCTGTGCACCTGCCTTTAACATGGCTGCCGTAGCCGTGGAATTTGTTCCCACCGCAAGAATATCCACATCAAGATTTCTGGTGCTAATCTCATTAATAATCTGCTTTCCTATACCGCCGCCCTGTGCGTCTATTACTAAAATCTTTGTCATATAAATAAATCTTTCCTTTCCGGCTGTAGCGAAAACCTTGAGCCGTTCCAAAATCAAAAAGGCCTATACCCATCAGCTAAAGCCGGTGAGTACAAGCCTGCCTGTTTTTATAATATATCCGCCGTGAGCATATGTCAAATACTTAGCTTAAATCCACAATACTGTAGGCGATTCCGTTATCGTTCAGAATCTTCTCATAGTTCACTAAATCAACCGAAATATCACTGTTGACAGACTCTGAACTGCCGGTAGGTCCCACAACCATGGCTGAGCTGAGAACTATGACACAATTATCCTTCCTGCAGATGGTTGTATAATTACATGTTCCGTATGAATCAAGCTTCTGATAATACGAAACACTGATTCCGTTTGTTTCCTCAGGAACAGCTCCGGTGTAACCCTTTACCCTTGACACAAATACATCCTTTGCCAAATCCGCCGATTCATATACCTCAGCACAGCCCTGCAGACAGTTCTTATGGAGCTCATCCTCACGCTTAATGCTGTTAAATGAATACTGAACAAAGCCCTCCAGATCCTTTTTGGTAATTTCGGTATTCTCATAGCCTGCGGCAGTAAGTGTATCCGGAATATTTGTAACAAAGGCTTCGGTATCTACCGCCATATTTGAATTTTTGTCTAAAACATAAACACTCGAATCATTTAATATAACCTTGTTCGAGCCTGCAGCAACGGTCTTGTCGTCTGCATTGGTATTAACTGAATCCTTATCAGCTTCTGCCGCATCCGCTGCATTTGTATTCGCATTTGCTTCTGTATTGGCAGCTTCCTTATTTTCCGTCTTTGCGTTCAATGAGCATGCTGTCGAAAAGACCAGCAGCAATACCGCTGTCAGAACAAGCACAGCCTTTGAACCCTTTTTATAATTTAATATATTCTTCACTCTGTTCGTTACCTCCGATTTGCTGAAATTAATCTTACTGAAGGCCAGAGGTGTAATAATGTATCGCTTCGAGTGCTTTTTGCTGGCGAATGATACTATAGAAAGACTGTAGGCCTTCTTAAGATCCTCGTCCATGTTTTCAATGGTTTTCTCATCACAGCTCATTTCAAGGTCGCGTTCAAAAAGCATATAAGCCAGCCATACACAGGGATTGAACCAATGAAGCGCCACTGCTGCCATACCCGCCATTTTGCTGAGCCAGTCCCCGCGTCTGATATGTGTTCTCTCATGCAATAGAATATACTCTCTCTCCGCTTCGCAAAGAGTATCAGGCAGGTATATCGCAGGCCTGAGAAAACCAAACACAAAGGGTGAGTCAACCTTATCCGAAACAAAAACATTGTGTTCTGTTTCAACCGATCCGGTCAGGCTCTTCCTGAGCATAATATAGCGTACTACGCAGTAAACAGCGACTGCCGCTGCTCCCGCAGCCCATAAATAAAAAAGTATCAGCTCTTTATTTATTGTATTGTCTGCAGGCTCCCGGTAGGCATTAACCGACGCCGCAGTATCCTCTGTATGATTCTGAATTATTGCTTCACTATAGCTTAGAACAGCATTTTCACCTGTTTTTACGGGAAATACTCCGCTGTTGTCAGGCTCTGCGCAGCTTTCCCCGGACACGAAAAGCTGTTCCTTTATAGACGCTGCCCCGTAAGGAATGTGATTAAAAAGGCTCATCGGGGACTCAATATTTACAGGCACAAGAAGCCTTAACGCTACCGCTGCCCATAAAATCATCATGAGTCTTTTTGAGCTTTTGCGCAGAATAAATCTGATCAAAACGACAAAAAGAATAACAATACTGCCGTACAATGACATTTCTATTATTTTTTTAAATAAGCCTATCATAACCAGCCCTCCGTAATTATTCCTTGTGTCGGTTAATCAGCTTTATCAGCTCGTCCGCCTCCTCATCACTGAGTGATTTGTTGCCCAAAAATGCCGCAACAAACTTAGGAAGCGAGCCCCCAAAGCTCTTCTCAACGACCTTATTGCTTTCCATTACCTGGACATTTTCTCTGGGGATAAGAACAGTCACCAATGAGTCCTCGTTCGCTGCAAGGCCCTTGCCCACCAGCTTGCGAAGAATCGTATATGTGGTAGATTTACTCCAATCCAGTCTCTCCTTTGAAAGCTTAACCAGTCGGCCTGACTCAACCGGTGCCTCATCCCAGATAACGTTCATAAGTCTCATCTCGCTGTCACATAATGAAATCTCATCCATAGCTGTTCATCTCCAAACAAAAATTGGTTTACAATCATAAACCTCATTGTTAGTTTATCATTGTAAACCAAATATGTCAAGTGCTTTCTGTGTAAATTTTACTCAATTGGATAATCCAGCAAATAAGAGTATTTTCCAAGGTCCTCCGCATGAAATGCGACCTTTTTATCCTTTGTCAGATCAAGCGAAATAGCCCTGATAATGTGCTTCATCGATACGGGCTTATCCTCCGCCGCGGCCATAAATACGGTATTAAGTACAACGTTTTTAATCTGTCCGCCCGAGAATTCAAACTGTCCCGCCAGGTAATCGAAATCAATCCTGTCAAGCGGCACAGATGATGAAAACGCGGATTCCCAGATTTCTCTTCTTGTCTCCTCCGAAGGAAGCGGGAAATGTACGGTATATCGGATTCTACGCATAATGGCTGAATCAATATTCTGACTGTAATTGGATGCGAGAATAACTATTCCGTCATACTCCTCCATCCTCTGAAGAAGATAAGACACCTCTGTATTTGCATATTTATCATTTGAATCCTTTACCTCGCTGCGTTTTCCGATAATGGAATCCGCCTCATCAAAGAAAAGAATCATATTGCTCTTTTCAGCTCTTTTAAATACCTCCTCAAGACGTTTTTCCGTCTCTCCGACATATTTATCCACAAGCTGAGATACATCCACCTTATATAATTCAAGCCCCAGAATACCTGCCATAACATGGACCGCCATTGTTTTACCGGTACCGGGAGGTCCCGAAAAAAGTGCGCTGACACAGGTTCCGTAGGAATACCTGCTGCGAAGCTTCCAGTCATCCATAACCTTTCTTCGATATTCCACCTGATTACAGATATCCATTATTACGGATTTCTGGCTGTCATCAAGCTTAAGGTCATCAATGGTGTACCTTGCCTCGACACGCTTTATATTGTCATATCTGCCGTCATCCAGCAGCTCATAACAGCATTTGAAAATATATTTACTGTCATAAAAATCACCTGCAGGTGAATATCTGAGCTTCCTGACAATCTGCTCGATTTTGCCGTAGGGAAGCTTCATTTTGACAGCAAGCTCACGGCTGTTAAGCTTTTTCCCGTCAAGATATTTTTCCGAAAAATAATCCCAGGCATTCGCCGCCTCGGTCATAGTGGGCGTTTTACATTCCACCTGACAGACAAGCCTGTCAATATACGGTGCAATCTTCATCCTTAAGTCGCCCGAAAGATAAAGAGGCCTGCTTTTGGCCGGACCGCTTACACCGCATTTATGCGCATACTCCAGGACACGTTCGTACTCCCTGACAACAATATCAATCAGCATGCCCGTATGTTCATCTGTCTCAATATCGGTTATACATAAGGCTCTTTCCGTCAAAAGCGCCTCACGGAAAATTCGTCTGCACTTATAAAGCACATTTGCAAAGTCACTGAATTCAAAAAACGGTACCAGCAGCAGTTCATGGTTATTTTGCTCCGCTATTTTCTTTAACAGATACTTTCTTCCGCTTTTTATTTCACCGATTGCCGTTACCACAGGAACGTTATTCTCAGCTCCGATTTTCTCATATGCTTCAAGCTGCCTCGAAACATTCTGCATAGCCTCATCCCTAAAGACGCGCTCAAAGCTTTCCGCCCCTGTTAATTCCGGAACCTCGATAAACGAATTTCCCAGTAACAAAATGTCATCTCCAAAGCCCAGATAATCAATCATGCGGTTATCAACGATAATCGCTTCGGAAAGAATATCCGTTGCCGTTGCCCTCAGATTGAATATGAAGCTCAATGCCTTATAAGCCTTGCCGACAGCAGCCGGATTATCAATGCAGAAATCCTCACCGTACAAAAGCTTACTTGTCAGTCCTACCGTGACAGCCCCGTTTCCTTTCGGATACAATATTCTGAATAATTCGCCAAATTCCTCGCTCATATGAAGTAAAAGACTTAATTCAAGAGTGGCTATGGCTATTCTGTTTTCCGGCAGACAGGCTGCTTCAGAAAGTCCGACGGCATTCGAAAAGCGGTTCGGATTCTGAATCAGCAGTCTGATAACTCTGTTTATCGGACTCAGCTCAAACAATAACGAATCGAGATAGTTTTTTTCTATGTCTGTTATTTCTTCATCGTCAACATCCGAATTTAAAACACCCTTATATTTCTCCAGAAAGCTGTCTCCGTCATGTTTTTTTAAGTAAAACGACAAACGGTATGCACCCATACCGGCCAGTCTTTTCATCAATATCACCTTCCTGTATTAGTCAATGATAGTTTATGCCGTTTTACGGGCTGCAAGCTTCTGCTGTAATCTCAGTTCAAGCTGTTTATACTGGTCAACAAGAGCCTTAATCTCAGGTGCCGCCATATCATAGCGTTCCTTATTCTGCGCAAGAACGGGAAGCTTCATAAGAACCGCACCGCTGCCCTGCTGCATCATTGTAGAACCGGCCGAACTTTCTACAGCATTGCTTCCTCTGGACGCCATTGCGGCCCTTGCCGTAAGACCAAGTCTCGCAATTTCACTGTTAAGTACTGTCTGAAGCATAAAATTCATAGGGTCTGCCGAATCCTTAAATACCTCCGCTCCACCCATCTGTGTTTGAAAATTCTGCATATAATCAAGCCCCTGCTCGCTGCTCAGATATCCCTCCAGCATCTGAAGGAAATCGCCTGAAATATCCAAATCAAGTCCGCCGTATTTCATTCCTACCGCGTCCTTATTCATGATCTTAAGACGTTCGGCCTGCTGTGTGAAATCAACACCGCTGTCCATCAGTGCCAGATTGTAATCTAAAAGCTGTTTGCTGAAACCGGTCATTTTTGATGCATCCGTTTCTGTTACCTTTCCAAACATTTCAGACCTGAGATTACGGTCTGTCTTTGAGGTATCTCCACCGTTTCTGAAGCCCAGTTTCTGAAATGCCTTCGAAACATCAAGCTCCCCTTCACCATTTTTTTCTGTCCAGGATTTATTGGAGGCCTGTACTGCCGCAGCCACCGCCGTGTCATTTGCAGCTTTAGTCTCTGCCGAAGCATCAGACACGTCAGCCTGTCTTCCTATAATAGGCGCCAGTGCAGCTCTGATCGGAGCCTTTGATGCATTGTACTGACCTACTTCATGCTGTCGCATTGCCCGCATATATGCCATAGAATCGGCATCTGTCGTGAAATCACCGCCGGTTACTACTATTTCATTATTTTTCTTCTTTTTATTTCCGCCAAATAATCCCTTAAACCAGTCAAGAATACCACCCTGTTCAACACCTGCGGGAACCGACTCCTGAACGCCTGCCTGCACCTCCCCCGCAATGCCCTGCTGCATGGTGTGCGCAAGCTCGTGGGCTACAAGCCCTCTGCTGGCCGGATCACTGCTTTCGTAAATTCCCTTGCCGAAGAATATGTCATTTCCCGAAGCAATTGCATCCTTTCCCGCTGCTCTTACCTTAGCATCCGCTGCCCCGTCATTATGAATATGAATCCCTGAAAAGTCTGCTCCGTACGCTCTGCTCATATCGCCCATTACATCGCTGCTATGTGCAAATTTTTCACC
Organism: Lachnospiraceae bacterium; assembly: GCA_024403355.1. Taxonomy (GTDB): domain Bacteria; phylum Bacillota; class Clostridia; order Lachnospirales; family Lachnospiraceae; genus RUG11977. The sequence goes on along the minus strand of JAKSRW010000016.1, from coordinate 35,853 downwards.
GATTTTATTAGCCTCGCGCTCTGCTGCTTCAAGTTCCTTAAGTCTTGCCATAAATAAGTCTCCTCCTCCATTATTCTCTTCATACATTCGTCTTCCGACATTATTCCATTATACTGATAGTATTATATTATACTTCTGTTTTTATGTAAATATAATGGACTTATTCTTTAATATTTCTTTAGATTTTATATTTATGGTTAAATTTTTTTAATATACTGCCGATATATATTTAAAGACATACACGGAGGTATTTCTATGCATTTTAGACAGTATTTATCAGCCAAAAAGCTCATAATTGCGCTGTTTACCATTATAATCTGTGCAGCTCCTGCAGCAAAAGCTTCTGCAAAGGACACGGTTTATAACGAAAATAGTATTCTTTACTGGCGTTTCGATGAAGGAACAGAGGAACAGACAGTACGAATTCCGACCTATTCCGTTCCTATCAATTTTTCCTATACCTATCCTACTCATCCGGGTGAACCCGTGTACTATAACGGATATGGTATGCCCTTCAATACCGCACACTGCGGCTCTAACAGCGATTATATTTCTACGCTTCTTTCAGCCGGTGTTTTACGGAACCTCGGTGACAAGGCCGATTCAGTTGTACTTGATACCGGCAAAGGAAATTATAATGTCTGGAAAACCACAAATGCCGGCGGAGATGTATATACAATTCCTTCGGTAGCAACCAAAAAGGAAATCCTTACTTATAAAGTCAACTACACCGGGAATGCAATCCTCATTCCCTGCGAAGAGCTCGAATTCGCCACAAATGTACAGGGTGAAGATGTTATCGTTTACAGTGATGACAATGTTAAGCTCGAATATGCGGTTACAAAGCCGGATGCAAAGGCTTCCTCAATCAACTATATTCTCGGCCGCAACAAGACTACGGTCAGACTCGAGGCCGAATACAGCTACACAAGACTTGTTCCTTTAACCCAGGGCAGCCTCTCACAGAAAATCATGGGTTCGGATTCGATTTATTCATCCTACTATGATACCACCGGTAAAACCACCCATGTTCTTATTGATCACAGCCACACTATTTCTAATAACTGGGTTATTAATTATGCCCGTTCAAACAGCAACAGAATCAGCTGTGGCAGCGGCTATTGGGATGCATATTCTACGGATGAGTATTTCACAACTAATGTAAAGGATTTCAGAAGCGGAAACGTTTACCCCGTATATTCGGACTGTCCGGTAACCTCCGTCAATGAAACCGTTCATTTTTACAAGGACATTGAATGCTATGTAATTGACACCAATGAAATCAAAGCCAATGGAAAGGACATGGATATTTATATAAAAGATATCCATAAAGCTGCCGTCACCAAAGAAAACTACAGATTTACAAAAAACAATGCCAAGTTCTCAGTAAAATATAAATTCAGTGAGGGCTTTACCGTGAGCGGCATCACCAGAAATACCGATGTCAGCTGGATTCATGATACAAATATTGTATCATTACCCGAAAACTTTAACGGTGAGCTTATAGAATGGTGGCCCGGAAGCGCTACAACACATTACTATACAACTCCCGAAACCATCAACACAGACGTACCGGTTGACATCTTCCTTGATTACGGTGCAACCCTCTACTTCTGTGATGCAAACAAGCCCACAACTACTGTCAAAGTTAAGATTCCTGCCAGAAGCAAGGCTCCGAAGATTCTCTTCGTAACTAAAGAAGGAGTCGATTATATAAAAGGCCTGAAGGCCGGGGAAACCGCAATCAGATTATGCGGAAATGATGACAACTACATTGACCTTCCCGATAAGCTTACCAAGGGCAGTGAGGCAATATTCGGCGATAAATACCTGCTTCATGTACCGGATGAGTATTTCTCAACCGGAGATCCCGGCTTCTATCTTTACACCGGCGGTCCCGGCAAAAAGGCTCCCGTTACAATCGCAGACCTTGTAAATATTACAGACAGCCAGAACCTCAATGCCTTTGAGGGTGCATATATTGAAGCAGTTTCAATTCCCAAGGGAAACAAGCCTGATTCTCATATAAAGACTATTTACATAAATGAGCAGCCTGTTTTCGATACCGGTGCTTCAACCTCCAATAATTCAATCGTTCTTGAGACCGGTTTTATCACAATAATGGATGCCGATACAAACAACGCATATGAGTACACCGTACTTGATTCAAACGGCAATCCGACCCAGTGGAAAACAATCAAAAGCTCTGTAGCCAAGAAGGAAAAGGCGCTGGTAGACGGTGCCACATTATACATTCGAAGGGCAGCACTTATTACAAATGATGCGACCTTCTTCCTTCCCTCTACATATATTAAGCTTCGCTACGACGGTCAGGGTGCCGACATTCCCTGCTATTACTATATGGCAGATTATTGCAGAAATGAAAAGACAACTTTATCGTTTTATAATGATACAGACCACATTGTTACAATAAACGGTGAAGATATTTATCCCGGCTCTGAATATACAGTGGATAATGTATTTGCAAACGTAGCTTACTCAATTAAAAACGGAAAGCTTGTAAAAGACTACAATATTGCAGCCAGACTTGTAAACCCTACCGAATCCTTTGACTGCTTTACAAGTCCTCTTGTAAATATTTCAGAGCTTCGCGAAGGTATGACTACAGCGGAAGTTCGTTATGCGGACTATGCAAGCTATGCTTCAGAAACATCTGCTTTCGATTACACCGATTCCGATGGAATAAGCATAGGCCACATCAGTAATGTAACTGTCACTGAACCTGACAGCAGCATAACATATATATACGAAGCCGCTGACGGAAAAGCTTATAACATCCATCCGGTACACCTTCTTAATATGATGATGAACAGCTAAAGAATTTAAAGCTCCTTTTTCTCGCCTGCTTCGGAACATCGGCAATGATGAAGTCCATGAAGAAGCCCATGAAAAAGCTTATAAACGACATGGATATTATTTTACTTGACGAGGAATTTCACTGCAGAGGTTCCTTCGGTCCCATGCATAAGGGCAGACCCAACGAGCAGGATCTTGCCGCTGCACAGGAATTTGCCGCAGGCTTAATAAAATAATTCAAAATCAAATACTTTTCAAAATTCCGGGGATGTGCAAGCCTGCACATTCCCATTATTTACGGCTGATTACGCCAAAATCTACAAGTCCGTCCACTATTATATTAAATGTAAGAATCGCAAGAACAATGATAAGCGGAGTTGTAATGATATGCATCGCTTCGCATTCAATTACCGGTCCCGGTACATTTTCCTTCTTCTCTTCGCTCATCATATTTCTGTGCTTTTTCGAGAATATGCCCTTAATATAATCCCATCTTCCGTTTCTTTTCGCGATCCAGCGGAAGATAAAAAATGCACCCAGTCCACCTAAAACCGCCTCTATTGTAATAGAAGGAAGACTTGAAAGGATACTTTTCTTATCAACATTTTTAAATAATTGGGAGAGGCTCTCAGTAGTCTGCTCGAGACCGGATACAGAGCTTTTGCCATCCGTAACAGCCCCCACAAGCTCCTTAATCGTTGACGTAAGCTTAGGCAGCAGATATACAAGTGTCGTCGAAACAACATTTGCCAACATATGGACCGTCATCGAAGATGCCAGTGAACCGGTAGCCTCATTCAGGAGTATAAATATAAAGCCCATGAAAAAAGCATACGAAAACTGGTTGAGATTTCCGTGCATAAGTCCGAACACAAGCGCACTCATAAGCATTGCGCGAAGAGGATCCGCCTGCTTGTAGGTATTGTAAATAATGCCACGGTTCATGCATTCCTCACAAAAAGCAGGAATTATTCCCACTACCAGAACGGCCAGCAGATAAGGGGTAGAATCGCTCATATTGGTAATCAGCGAGCCGATTTTATTGGGTGAGATAAGCATAGAAATTCCGTTTATGAATGAAAGTACCTTGTTTATGCAAAAATAAAAAAGTACACTCAGCATTATATCCGAAAACCTTATTTTATTAAGCCCTACGCATTTGAAAAAGTTCTTTTTGAAAACAAAGGGGAATAAGAGCATCGGTCCGCAAAGAATCAGCTGCGAAGCCAGCATCTGAAGCGGAATTCCATGAACTAACCGCATCACTCCCGTTGACGTAACAAGCTCTTCCAGAAGAATTATTATCAGTAAAATAATATTAACTCTTTTTATATCCTGCATTATAATAACCATGCCTTTCTGCCTGTAAAATAATATTTTTTAACCGCTGATGTTCCTGATTTCTGTTTTATATCTTAACACAAGTCAGGCATAAATACAAAAGAATGTTAAGACAGCTAATTTTATATATTTCCGGATAAAATACTTCACAAATCTGTTTTTTTGTTGTATAATAAATGTGGTATTTTATGCTCATTAGGATTTACAATATACTATAATTTTCAGTGGGAAAGGAAGCCTGTTCGTATAGAATCCATGGCGGGAGGTACGTTTTATGGCAGCAAATCACGAAAAAACCAAGGGTTACTCTAAACTCAGAACCATTAAGGGTGCATTATTGTTCTACACTACACTCAGCTGTATGATTATTATCATTACGATAGTAATGTTCAGTTCTCTGTGCCTGCGTAACGCAATATATGATGATACAGACAGATTACTTAAAACAAATGCCGAAACCACGGCTTATTTTCTGGGCGGTCAGGTGGATGAGAGTAAATCAATCCCCTATGAAAAGCTTTCGGTTTATATAAAGACCATGAAGGATTTAAGCGGTCATGAGGATCTTTCCTTCTTCGTGGTTGACAGTGCTTCAAGAAATATTCTTCACGATAACACTTCTTATGCGGCCAATATTAATCTCGCAGAGGAGTACGGTGTTGAATTCAGCACAGAGACCATTTTCCAGTACAAGGAAGACGGTGTTAAAATGAGAGCCTACACGGCCCGCATTCAGGAGAACGGCTGGAAAATCATCGCCACCATTCCCCAGCATTCTATCGATTATGTAATTATGGTTTACTCAGGCGGTCCCCTTCTTGCCGGACTTGTCATTTTCGTTATCTGCTTATTCATTCTCAGCGGTTCGATTAAGAGAAGACTTTCTTCACTGGCTGATGTTAAGACCTTCATTAAAGAAAAGATTGTAAGCAACAGCTCCAAGCATAAGTTCAAAAACGAGCCCGAGGAAAACGAATTCCTGCTTAATGAGCTCCAGGAAAAGTTCCTTACAACAATTGAGAAGACCAAGGAAGAATCCATGGTTATCTTTACAAAGATTACCGATACTTCAAAGCAGATGAACGAAATCAACAAAAATATCTCCGATATCGGTACTACAATGGAGGAGACCAGCGCAGGTATCCAGACACAGACTACCAGCATTGCTGATATTGACAACAGCTGTAACGATGTATCCGGTGCGGTTGATATGCTTTCAAATGAGACCAGAAATATGGCTGAAAAGGCTTCGGTAATCATTGAAAAGGTAGGCAATATCGTGCCTGAGATTATCGAAGGCAAAAAGAATGCAGTTAAGGTTACACAGTCCAGCCGTAAGAGACTTGAGCTTGCGCTTGAGAATACAAAGGTTATCGAAGAAATCGTTGAGGTTTCCGAAGCAATCAGTGCTATCGCAGACCAGACAAGCCTTCTTGCACTTAACGCCTCAATCGAGGCAGCCAGAGCCGGTGAATCCGGACGCGGCTTTGCCGTAGTTGCAGATGAAATCAGTGGCCTTTCAAAGATTATCGGTGATGAGATTGCCAAGGTTAATGAGTTAACAGAAAAGGTTATGGACAGCGTTCGTGTACTTTCAGCAGAGTGTCATTCGGTACTTCTCTTCCTCGATGATACAGTCCTTGCCGATTATGATAAAATCGAAGAGCTCGCAGACAACTACCGTGATGATGCAAACTACTATGCAGAGGTCAGCAGCTCACTTGGTGCAGGCGCAGAACAGCTTAATGTTTCTATCCAGAACATCACAGGCATTCTCGATACCATTACAGCTTCTCAGAAGCAGCTTAACAGCGTAATCCAGAGTGCAAACACTAATCTTCAGAGAATATCCTTCTCCAGTGATTCCGTTTCAAATGAGGCAAATGACGCACTCGGCAGTGTATCAAGCCTGATGAACCTGGTTGACAGATTTGATATTTAATTTAAAACAATATACAAAAACGGGAATGTGAAATTTCACATTCCCATTTTTATTGGTACTAATTCAATTTTTAAGAGTTTTGTAAGATTTATTTTAAGAATCTCATCTGTGCGCTTGTAGGAGTCTTCTTCTGTACAGGCTCGGGAGCCTTAGGCTTATAAGCATTCTGAAGTCCCTGCTGAAGTCTGCCCTTACAATCGTTACAGAATCTTCCTGTAAGAATATTCGCACCGCAGCTCTCGCATTCGATACCTACAGCTGAACCCTCCGCAAATGAAAGACGCTCCTCTCGTACCCACTGCTTAAGCATCTTCAGTGAGCACTCTGTAGCCTCTGAAACCTGCTGAATATTTGCTCCGGGATTGTCCTTAATGTACTGCTTGCAGATCTGGTACTTCTCCTCAAGAAGCTTCATACAGGGTGGACAGAAGGGGGTAATTGCACCAAGATAATTGTAAATTCTGCCACAATTTTTACATGTTTTTACTTCCATAGTCTAAATATGCCGCCTGACGGCATTCCTCCTTTTTCTATTATTATTTCTTTTTAATTCATAAAAATATCAGTACGGGCTTCCCGCGCAAATCACCAGAAAACCCACTTCCTCTGCACCTGCCTGCTTTAATACCCCGGCACATGCATCAAGAGTACTGCCCGTTGTGTAAATATCATCAACAATACAGACCTTCTTATATTCGGATTTCGCCGCAGTAAAAGCCAGCCGGGCATTTTCCTTTCGCTCTCTGGCCGAGAGCTTTTTCTGCTGGACATTCAGCCCCGACCTCTTGAACAAAAGCGCCGTATCTACCGGTATGCCTGTTCTTTCACTTATTTTCACCGCCAGCAGTTCTGCCTGATTAAAGCCTCTCTCATGCAGCCTGCGACGGGTTACCGGAACGGGGATAAGCGCCTCCGGTCCATAAAGCTTTAGTATTTCTTCAAATTTATTTACTGCTTCCTCTGCAAAAAAATCCGCATTCGCCCGCCAGCCGCTAAACTTATAATCTGTCATCGCCTGCCTGGCTGTAGAATTATATTCCATCACGGCAAGTCCGTAGTCATAGCGGTGCTTTTTCTTCGCGCACTCCGGACACACTGCTATGTCCTCTGCCTCAACATTACGTCCGCATTTAAGGCAGCGTGGCTCACGTATGAGCCTGAACAGCCCCCTGCATTCACTATGTATCAACGAACCGTCATTTTCCATAAGCCTGCGGCATGCAGGACATCTGGGCGGATAAAGAACTGATAAAAGAATATCTGTCATTATTATACCTCAATATGCAGAAAAAAGCACGAATTTTATTCCATAGATGTGAGCTGTTTTGCCAGCGAGGAATAACGCTTCTGCTCGTTAGTATTATTAATCATTCGGTTGACTGCAGCCTTGCTGCCTACAATCGATACGCAGGTCTTTGCACGCGTTACCGCCGTGTAAAGCAGGTTCCTGTTAAATAACTGTATGGGACCTGTAAGAAGCGGCATAATTACCGCAGTATACTCACTTCCCTGTGATTTATGAACCGTCATACAATATGCCAGCTCCAGCTCATCCAGACAGCCGAAGGGATAATGTACGGTTTTATCCTCATCGAAGACTATTGTAATTTCCGACGCATAGTTATTAATCTCTTTGATTATGCCACAGTCACCGTTAAAAATGCCTGTGCCGCTCGCAATAAGAAAGCCCTTCTTATTACGCGTTTCCCACTCAAGCTGGTAATTGTTCTTATTCTGCATTACCTTATCACCCTCGCGGAAAATATAGTCCCTGTATTCCTTTTCCTTCTTGTCCGGGGACGGAGGATTCAGGAACTGCTGGAGCACATTGTTAAGTCTCTCCACTCCGAGCTCACCCTTTCTCATGGGTGTCAGAATCTGGATATCAGAGGAATTAATGTGCAGATTTTTCGGAAGATAATCGCGTATTAGGGCCACGGTAACCATCGCCACATCATTTGGATTATCACGCTCCATAAGGAAAAAGTCCTTGTTCTTTACGTCAAGGTCAATCTGCTGCCCGTCATTTATTTTATGGGCATTTACGACAATATTGCTCTGTGCCGCCTGACGGAAAATCCTTGTAAGACACACGGTTTTAAAACGCTTTGAGGCTATTACATCTCGCAGAACATTTCCTGCACCCACAGGCGGAAGCTGGTTCGCATCCCCTACCATAATGAGTCTGGTATCCTGCGAAACCGCCTTTAACAGGGAATTCATAAGAGAAATATCGACCATGGACATCTCATCTATAATAATAACGTCCGCCTCAAGGGGATTATCCTCATTTTTTTCAAAATTGACCTTTTTTGAGGCCATATCCTTTGAACCCGGCTGGTCATCAAAGCCCTCCGAAACCTTTAACTGAAGCATTCTGTGAATGGTTGAGGCCTCACGACCGCTCGTTTCACTTATTCGCTTCGCAGCACGCCCCGTAGGTGCCGCCAGCAGAATATCACAGCCTTTATTTTCAAAATAGCGGATAATTGCATTGATTGTGGTAGTTTTACCTGTACCGGGGCCTCCTGTAAGGACAAACACACCATTTGTTACAGCCCCTGCTATCGCCTCACGCTGCAGCTCATCAAGCTGAACCGACAGACTTTCCTCCACCTCGGCTATATCCTCATCAAGCTCCATTTTCGATACACTGTAAGGAGTGTTCAGATCAAGCAGCATTCGCGCCACTCCAAGCTCCATATAATAAAAAGCCGCCAGATATACTCTCAGCTCCTCGTCATGTCTGTCGTAGATAATCTTTCGCTCAATAAGAAGCTTATCAAGAGGCGCCGTAAGCTCCACCGCCTCCACGCCAAGCAGCTGTGTAGCATCGTAAATAAGCCTTTCCTCGGGCAAATAGGTATGTCCCTGCCCCACAGCCTCAGAGAGTACATAAAGCAGGCCCGCACGGTTTCTGAACTCACTGTCAATGCTTCCGCCGCCGCGTATTGCAATATCATCCGCAGTCTTAAAGCCCACACCCGACACTTCTTCAGCAAGTCTGTAAGGATTCTTTCGAAGCACCTCGTAGAGCCCCATTCCGTACTGCTTATAGATTTTCACGGCCAAATTTGAGGAAACACCGTACTTTTGGAGAAACATCATTGCATTTCGCATTTCACGCTTCTCGTAAAAAAGACTGCCTATAGAGCGCGCCATCTTTTCGCTGATGCCTTTAATATCTGCCAGACGCTCAGGCTCCTCCTCTATTACCCTGAAGGTGTCATCCCCGAAGTATTTCACAATTCTGGCTGCCAGAGCCTTTCCAACACCCTTTATGGCACCTGAGCCAAGATAACGCTCCATAGCCACCGCATCCTCGGGTTCAACCACCTCAGCCGTTATGATTTTATACTGCTTTCCGTATGCCGGATGATTGGTTTCACTGCACTCGAGCTTCAGATATTCTCCCTCAGAAATATAGGAAAAGCTTCCCACACAGGTACAAAGCTCCGTATCACCCTTTGTGGCAAGCTCAAATACAGTATATCCATTTTCTTCGTTTCTATAAACAATGCTGTCTACACAGCCGTTAAGCTCAACTGTCATTTACTCCTGTTCCTTTATCTGATGACCGTAGTCACGCTTCATTGCCTCGTAAAGCTTTTGGGCAATGCCGATATCACCCCTGTCCGCTATCTGCTCAGCATATGACTGATAAAGTCTGTCACCGAACATAGCCATGTACGGGTTCTTATCCTCCTCGGTTTCTCCGACAATAGACTTCTTTGTTTTGGTCAGTACCTGCTCAAGAAGATATGCCTCAAAGCTTTTGCAGACATCCATCAGCTCTTCATCACTTGCATTTTCAAGCTTTGAAGCGCTAAGCTTTCCTTCAAGGGCGGCAGCCCCGGTATTCTTTGTACGTGCTTCATTCTGCACCTGTAAAATTGCCGATGAATAGTCATTTCCTATCGAAATTCCCATAGCTGCCTCCTTTGTAATAATATCTGAACCGTGTCCGCCAAAAGCTGCATTTTACAGACAAACCCATGACCGCTTCTTTGTCAAATTCGTGACTTCTCCGCTTGTCACGAACAGATATAAAATTGCTGCTATTGCAGTGGGTTATCTTTTATTTTATATATCAGCTTCTTAAATTATTGGCCTGCTGCATCATTTCATCCGCAGCAGTGATAACCTTTGAATTCATCTCGTAAGCACGCTGAGTAACAATCATATTTACGATTTCATCAACCGTCTGAACATTTGATCCCTCAAGGTAACGTGAGTGAATCTTGCTGGCCTTGAGTGCCGTATCATTATCCTCGTAGCGAACCTCACCTGAATTGGCTGTTTCCCTTAAATAGCTGTTGGAAAGCTTGTCAAGACCTGAGGGGTTATTAAACTGTGCCAGACCGAACTTTACACCCAGACCCATCTGAGAACCGGACTCATCATCGGGATAAGTGAAATTACCGAACTGATCCACCTCAAGCTTTGAGGTATCATATTCGGGTCCGAAATGAATTCTCTGGCCCAGTGAATCAAGCACCGCATAGCCCTCGGCAGTCGCAACGGTTACGCCGCCTTCATTATCAACAGCCAGCTGGAATGCACCGTTTCTGGTGTATGCCTCGGAACCGTCCGGCATCTCAACTCGGAAGAAGCCCTCACCCTCGATACAGAAATCAGTCTTATTGCCGGTTTCGAGAATATTACCCTGGGTAAACACAGAGGTAAGTCCCGACACGCGTACACCCGAACCAACCTGTGCGATTACGGGCTTGGGATCGCCGTTATTGTCGGTCTGCTTTGTCTGAAGCTTCTGATAAAGCAGTGATGAAAATTCTGTTGTCTGTTTCTTGTAGCCTGTCGTATTAACATTTGACAGGTTATTTGCTATATTATCCAGGCTTATCTGCTGGGCATTCATACCCGAAGCGCCTGTCCATAATGCTCTAACCATAAATATACCATTCCTTTCCGTGACTCATACAGCCGGTATGAACAAAAATTACTGAACACGACCTACTGAAGATGCCGCAAGCTCGAGAGTTGAGTCTGCGGTCTTTACAACCTTCTGTGCAGCCTCATAGGCTCTGGTCGTTGCGATAAGGTCTACCATTTCATTAACAACCTGCACATTTGCCTGCTCCAGATAGCCCTGGCGAAGCATCGCATCGGGCTCCTTTTCCCTGGCACCCGCAACGGGCTGATAATAGGTATCTCTGTATTTTTTCAGGTAATTATAGTCTTCAAAGTCCTTAATTGTTACCTTGTCCACACGCTCCCTGTCGGCATAAACCGTTCCGTCGGTATCGATAACCACCGTACCCGCATCTACAGGTACCTGAAGGTCTCCCGACTCGCCCTGAAGGTGATTGCCCTCAGCATCTACGATAAAGCCGTCATTTGTAATATGGAAGCTGCCTGCTCTGGTATATCTCTCATAAGTATTTCCGGCACTGTCCGTAACATTGACTGTAAAAAAGCCCTTGCCGTCCAGTCCCAGATCGTAATCATTTGAGGTTTCACGAAGTGAGCCCTGAGAAAAATCCGTATAAACCTCGCCGATTTTTACACCTAACTCAAGGTTTCCCACCGAACGCTGACGCCAGGCTTCAGAACTGTCGCGAATCTTTATCGCAAGCACGTCATCGAAGGTCTGGCTTGTAGCGCCTTCCTTTTTAAAACCAACCGTTGTTGAATTGGCCATATTGTTTGAAATAACATCCAGGCGTTTCTGCTGGTTGTACATTCCTGTCCAACCTGTGTATAAGCTTCTGAGCATCCGTTATCATTCCTTCCTCTACGACCGCATAACGGTCTGATTATTTCTTGCTGCTAAGGAATTCCACATACTTACCGGTACCGATGGCTACTGCTGTAAGCGGGTCATCTGCTGTCATGGTGGTAATACCGGTCTTCTCCTCGATAAGCTCCTCAAGTCCGCAAAGCTTGCAGCCACCGCCGGTAAGAACGATACCACGGTCTGCAATATCTGCAGCAAGCTCGGGGGGAGTTTTCTCAAGTACGCTGTGAATTGCTTCAACTATCTGCTGTGTGGAAGCTCTGAGTGCTTCCTCTGTCTCCTCTGATGTAACCGAAATGGTCTTGGGAAGACCTGTAACAAGGTTTCTTCCGCGTACATCCATTGAAACTGATTCAGGTCTGCGGTATGCAGAACCAATCTTTATCTTAATATCTTCTGCTGTTCTGTCACCAATGAGAAGATTATGCTTCTGACGCATATACTTTACAATGGCCTCATCAAAATCATCACCTGCAGTCTTGATTGAAGTACTTACTACATTTCCGCCAAGTGAAATTACTGCGATATCTGTTGTACCGCCGCCGATATCAACGATCATATTGCCCTGGGGCTTTGAAATATCGATACCTGCACCGATAGCTGCAGCGATAGGCTCCTCGATAATGGCAACCTCACGTGCACCTGCCTGATAGGTAGCATCCTCAACCGCCTTCTTCTCAACCTCTGTAACACCGCTGGGTACACATACGCTGATGATGGGCTTTCTGAAACGGCTCTTGCCTACTGCCTTCTGAATGAAGTACTTAAGCATCTTCTCTGTAACTGTATAATTTGAAATAACGCCCTGTCTTAAAGGTCTTACCGCAACGATATTGCCGGGTGTACGGCCAAGCATAAGTCTTGCCTCTTCACCGATGGCCTTGATTTTATTAGTCTCACGGTCAAATGCAACTACCGAGGGCTCCTTTAACACTACGCCCTTTCCCTTTATATAAACCAGCACGCTGGCTGTTCCTAAATCAATTCCAATGTCTGTACTGAACATTTTCTCTCTCCCTTCAAATTCTTCTGAATAATGTATTCAAACTCGCAGACGGCTTTACCGTCTCTTCGTAATAATAACCATGCCTTTCTAACTGCACCTCATACTTTGGGCCACAGGCATATGCCTTAGGGATGGATAATTTCGGATATAGTCTCCCACCCTAAAAATGCACATACACATTTTATTATATACTCATATTCAGAATTTTTCAAAGGAAATTTTATTTTCTTTATTTTTAAATATTTTTACTAGTTTTCTACCGCTAAATCTATCTGCTGAATAATGCCTGCTTCGCCGTTTTCCTTCAGGAAAATCCCCGTACTCACAAGCTTTCCAAGCGTAGAATTATCTGACATAGACTTATGTGTAAACTCTGCTGCCGCATTTCCGAGATATATGGCACCTATGCCTGCCACGCCGAGCGCTATAAGCTTGTCATTGCCGGCATCGTCCTTAGTCCAGATTCGAAGATGGTTGAAAACCTCATCATTTTCATCAATCCAGCCGTTTCCATCCATATCAAATACGGCAAGCTCTGCGAAACCGTCAGAGCTCTTCTCCGATGAAGCATTTTCGCTTGCGTTTACGCCCCCATCCACGGAATGACCTGTCGACCCCGTCCCCAAGAGACCATGAGCCATCGACCCCGTCCCGAAGAGCTCAGAACCATCGTTGATTATTCCGTCTCCGTTTCTGTCCAGTGCCAAAAAGCCACAGCCCTTTGCCAGAAGCGATATGTTGTCTTCCTCGCCGTCCATGTCTATGTCGAAGAGGAACTTCTGATCACTCAGCCCGCACATTCCGCCTTCGTAATTAATTACCAGCGGATCGACCAGCCTGTAGTCCTTGTAATTAATCTGCAGCTCGGTATACTCCTCGAAGCTTCGGGTCATCACCGCATCAATGTTGATATTGATTTCACTGCCGTCCGAGGTTACTACGGTCCCGTTCGTGGAATAGGTCATCATTTCACTCTCATAATTATAGGAGCCTGAATAGTATTCCTGCGTCCAGTCCTGACTTGGCTTTAGTTCTCTATATTCTGTTTTCGTCAATCCAAGCTGCATCCCTGCATTCGGATCAGTGTTCATCCTTGAACTTCGCCCGAGATTTGAATATAAATTGTTTAGGCGTTCTCTGAAATTACGCATGAGCAGTTCGAAAAAGTCGTATGTTGACATCTTTTTCGGACCTTCCGGAACTCGGTTAGACATTAAACCGAGCAGATTATTTAATGAATCCTGTTCGACTTTGGGCCAATCGGCAGCAAACTCCAGGTCATTATTAAATTCCATTGACTGATTTTTCAGCATTTCCGTGATACTGCTTTTGCCTGACATATCCATCTGCCAGAGACTGTTAATCAGATCGCGGTTGTCATTTACCGATGTTTTTTCCTTTTCATCGGAAGTTGTTTCATTTAGATTCTTTTGTAAGCCATCCTTAGCATGGGGTGTTTCTGAAGCTGTTTCAAGGACCTTTGAATCCATCAGGTCACCCCAGCCGGTATAGCTTACAGCCCTGCCACTGTAGCTGACTGCAGCCGAAGCCGCGCTCATGCTCAGTGCCGTGTTCTGTATTACCATACACTTACACCTCCGTGTAACAGCCGCAAATTGCAGCTGCGAAATATTTATTCAGATGTTTTGCTCGCGATACAAACCTCTTAGTTTATTTATCGGTCTAAGCCGGTCAAATGTTAATATCAATCCTGCAACAAATTACAATACAAAAAAAATCTGAGCAGCCAAAAACGCCGCTCAGACTATATGCTAAAATATTTATTTTTAACCTTTCTTTCTTACCGCAAAGAATATTCCTACGCCTAACACCAGAACAATGCCTGCTCCCAGTAAAATCTTCCAAAGATTATTGTCTGTTTTATCGGACACTGCCGCTTCGCCGTTATTGGTAGAAGAAGTCACGGTAAGCTCTTTTCCTTCAATCATTGTAAAGGAACCGATATTACCCTTCGATGCAGATGAATCTGACGAAGCATCATCAAAGGTCTGGTCACCGGCCGGATATTCATCCTCCGTATCATCCGCAGGCTCACCCTCCGGATTTACAAATGCAGAACCGTCTTCTATCGCATCCTGCTTCATCTGCTCCTGCTCTGCAACACCGTCCGAAATACCGGTAATAGTGAAGCTTATCGAAAGCTCCTTTGTGAAATCAATATCAATGGAATTAACTGCGGGCTCATCCCCGCTGATTCCGAATTCGTTGATAAGCTCAATGGCATAATCGGCTCTGTTCTCTGCCATATCACAGAACAATGCCGCATCGTCAGCCTTTAACAGCTTCTCATCACATCTGACGCTTACATCCGTAACCTTAAGCTGAGAAATATCGGCAACCGCATCGGAAAGTCCCGAAATGATAACTCTCAGGCGCTGCGCACCGTTGCATTTTCCCGGGTCTGAAAGCGCAGAAGCAGGCAGGGTCACGGTATAGCTGCCGTCGCCCTTCAGCTCTGTTCTCACAGCTGCTGCCCCTGTATTTGACATTATTGAAGCATCAATATTCACATAATCGATATATGCTTCAAAGCTCTTTTCAGGAACTAAAGCTTCATTCGCCTCTGTTTCTGCCGGCGCTTCAGCCTCTGCATGCACACTTCCCACATCAGCGAATAGCACACAGAATACAAGGCATATCAGCGGAAATATTCCAAATAAACTTTTCTTATTTATCATAAATTATTTTACTACAATATTAACAATTCTGCCCTTAACGTAGATTTCTTTTACTACTGTCTTACCTGCAATAGCGGCCTGAACATACTTGTTATCATTAGCCTTTGCGATTGCAGACTCGCTTTCCTCATCAACGCCAACCTCAATGGTAGCCTTAACCTTACCGTTAATCTGAACGGCAATCTCAATTGTATCCTCCTTGATTGCCTCTTCATCATATACGGGCCAGCTCTCAAAAGCGATAGTGCCTTCATGTCCGAGAATGCTCCAGATTTCCTCGCCGATATGAGGTGCGATACATGAAATCATCTTTACAAAGCCCTCTGCAAATGTCTTGGGACACTTGCCTGCCTTGTATGCAGCATTAACAAAAATCATCATCTGGCTGATAGCAGTATTGAAGCCGAGCTGTTCAAAGTCTGAAGTAACCTTCTTAACTGTCTGATGGTAAACCTTTGTAAGCTGTCCGTCATCCTCAGCTGTAAGATTATCCTCATTTGTGAAGAATGCCCATACTCTGTTAAGGAAACGTCTTGCACCCTCAACACCCTGCTTTGACCAGGGCTTTGAAACCTCAAGAGGTCCCATGAACATCTCATAGAGTCTTAAGGTATCAGCGCCGAATTCATTAACGATATCCGAAGGATTTACTACAAATTCAGGGAAACGCTTACCCATCTTGATACCGTTCTCACCCAGAATCATACCCTGATGAACGAGCTTCTTGAAGGGCTCCTTAACAGGTGAAAGACCCTTGTCGTAGAGGTAACGGTTCCAGATTCTTGAATACATAAGATGGCCAACCGCATGCTCGGGTCCGCCGATATAAAGGTCAACGGGAAGCCAGTGCTTAAGAAGCTCCTGATTAGCGAATTCCTTCTCATTATCGGGATCGATATATCTGAAGTAATACCAGCTTGAGCCTGCTGAACCGGGCATGGTAGAGGTCTCACGGGTACCCTTTACACCGTTATGATCATACTGCTTCCACTCTGTTGCGTTCTCAAGAGGTGCCTTTCCGTTCTGTGACTTGTAATCCTCAAGCTCGGGAAGGATAAGAGGAAGCTCCTCATCATCAAGTACATGAATATTTCCATCCTCTGTATGAACCACGGGAACGGGCTCGCCCCAGTAACGCTGACGTGCGAAGATCCACTCACGGAAGTGGTAATTTACAGTACGCTTAGCTACACCCATCTTCTCAAGCTTCTGGGTAATAGCCTCCTTTGCCTCCTCAACTGTGAGTCCTGTGAACTCCTCTGAATTGATAAGCTTGTAGCCCTTTCCAAGATAATCATATTTCTCAAGTGCCTTCTCGCTTACATCAAGATGACCGCTCTTCTCATTACCGTCGATAACCTGAATCATATCAATGTTATGAGCAATGGCATACTCAAAGTCACGCTGGTCATGTGAAGGAACCGCCATAACGGCACCTGTTCCGTAATTTGCAAGAACGAAGTCACCGATGAAGAGCTCCGCCTCCTTGCCGTTTACAGGGTTGATACACTTTACTCCCTCAAGACGGCAGCCGGTCTTGCCCTTGTTAAGCTCGGTACGGTCCATATCGTTCTTCTTCTTTGTCTCTTCAATATATGCCTTTACTTCCTCCTGGTTCTTGATTCTGGGCATAAGGTCCTGAACAAGCTGTCCGTCGGGAGCAAGTACCATGAATGTAATACCGTAAATTGTCTCGATACAGGTTGTGAAAATAGAGAACTCTCCACCGCCTACTATCTGAAACTTAACCTCTACACCTTCTGATTTTCCGATCCAGTGTCTCTGCATGTCCTTTGTAGACTCGGGCCAGTCGATTTCATTTAAGCCCTCAAGAAGCTTCTCGGCAAATGCGGGCTGATTGATTACCCACTGCTTCATATTCTTACGTACTACGGGGAAGCCGCCACGCTCTGACTTACCATCAATAACCTCATCGTTTGAGAGAACTGTTCCGAGCTCCTCACACCAGTTAACGGGCATATCGATATACTGAGCATAACCGTCAAGGTAAAGCTGCTTGAAAATCCACTGTGTCCAGTGATAGAACTTTGCATCCGAAGTCGCTACCTGCTTTGACCAGTCATAGTCGAAGCCTAATTCCTTAAGCTGCTTTGAGAAGGTCTGGATGTTCTTCTGTGTGAAGCCCTCGGGATGATTTCCTGTATTAATAGCGTACTGCTCAGCAGGAAGTCCGAATGAGTCATATCCCATGGGATGAAGGACATTGTAGCCCTGCATTCTCTTCATACGTGACATAATATCTGTAGCTGTATAGCCCTCGGGATGTCCTGCATGAAGACCTACTCCTGAAGGATAGGGGAACATATCAAGTGCGTAGTACTTAGGCTTGCTGAAGTCCCATACATCAGTTTTAAAAGTCTCATTCTTTTCCCAATAGCTCTGCCACTTAGGCTCTATTTCTTTAGGATTATAAAAACGTTCCATTTTGTTTGTGTCCTTTCAAAGTAATTGCATAATTTTCCTTATGCAGTATTATAACACAAATGTCAAATTTTGCAATTTTTTTTATTGACTCTGGTTATTTGGCTTTTTGACGCCAGGTTGGGCAGTAATACAGGCATGCGAACACGTCAGTTTTGCTGCTCGCCTGCGCCGTTTATTAAGCCGGCCTCTGACAAAAAAAGACCCTCCTTTTGTCACCCGGCCGGCAACTATGCTCGGCTCGCGACGCAAAACTTCCTACTATTCGCACCGCCTGCATTTCTGCCCCAGCCTGGCTGTTTAATATAAAATCAGTAATTTACATAGAAAAAGGAAGATAATCTCTATATATAAGACTATCTTCCTTTTATCATCATAGTAATATTTTACAATACTTTTAACCTTAGTAACTTATTTATAATTTTTATAAAATTTACTTAGGACTCACAATAATAGTACCATCATACCCTTCTTCGATATCAACCTGATAAATGGATTTGAAAGTAAACGGTCTTGTCTCCATCTCAGGATCTATATATGGATTAGGGTCCATATATCCTTTCGGCTCACCTTATCTCCATCAGAAATGAATAAATGGTCCTGTACGTTTAATAAATACTTTATGTATTGAGGATTTACCTCATAAATCTTTAGTCCCCTCATGTACCTCCTCGTAATAAAACAGGGACAAGAATACTTGTCCCTGCGGTTAACTCGCTCATTTATCGGGCTGTGCATCACCCACTTGTAACTCGCTCATTTATAAGGCTGTGCATCACCTTCTTATATATTATACGCATTTTATTGTTTTTTTCAAGTACAATTATGAAATCGATTTTCTTTTTTAATGAGCCACTGACCCCGTCCCCAAGAGACCATCCTTTTCACAAATAGCCGCTTTTTCTTGATTTTTTACAGTATGCGTGCTATATTACCTTTACCAAGTTACTGTTAATTGGATTCCGCGTGAATCCCTACACCAAAGAACGGAGAAACATATGTTTAATTTAGGACAAATCCAAAGGCTTCAGGTTGCCCGTGTAACTCCTATCGGAGTATATCTCACAAAAACCTCAACTCTCAGCTTTTCAAATGAATCAGGCGACAGAGATGATGCCCTGTATTCAAAGAGCTTCGACCGCGCCTCAAATGAGGTACTTCTTCCCAACAACGAATTTAAGCTTGGACCGAATGCACGTAAGCTGGACAAGGATGACCTTGTTGATGCATTCATTTACCTCGATTCAGAGGACAGACCGGTCGCAACTCTCAAAACGCCCGCACTTACACTCGGCGGTCTTGCCTTATTAAAGGTAAAGGACGTAACCAAAATCGGCGCCTTCCTCGACTGGGGCCTGCTCAAGGACCTTTTCCTGCCCTTTAAGCAGCAGACAGGCAAGGTGAATCCGGGAGACGACGTACTCGTTACTCTTTACCTCGACAAGTCTAACCGACTCTGTGCGTCCATGAAGGTCTACAAGCTTCTTCGCAGTGATTCGGAATACAAGGCCGGCGATCAGGTAAACGGTCTCGTATACGAGCTGTCGGATAACTTCGGTGCTTTCGTTGCTGTCGATAATATTTTCAGCGGACTTATTCCGAAGAAAGAACTTATGAGGGATGTCAGGGTCGGAGAAAAGCTCTCACTTCGTATCATGCGTGTACTTGAGGACGGCAAGCTCGAGCTCTCTGCCCGTGAACCCGGTTACCTCCAGATAAACGCAGACTGTGAACGCGTACTCGCAGAGCTTAAGGCTTCCAAGCACGGCTTCCTGCCCTACCATGACAAATCGGACAGCCTGGTTATCAAGACAAAATTCAATATGTCAAAGAATTCCTTCAAGCGTGCCATCGGACATTTGTACAAGGATGGTCTGCTGACAATCAAGGAGGACGGCATTTATCTCAAGGAGGACAAGCCTCCCCTGAAAAGAAAAGCTACAGAAAAAACAGTATGAAATGGAGAATGTATGAAGAAAAACAAAGGAAAATCTATTATTTTAGCGGCTGCAATGCTATTGTCGCTAACAGCCTGCAGCAGTGAAAAGAAATCAGATCTGCAGTTGACCGCAGATTCAAAGCCTGCCAGTCAGTACACAATTGATGTAAATAAGCAGGTATATGCAACACTTGATTTCAATGACAAAACAGAGTTTGATAACGCCACCAGGGGCCTGATTGCTGCCCCCGAAACACTGGATATCTACGATAAGGACGGTAAGCCCGTATGGAGCCAGACCGCATATTCCTTCCTTGATAAGGATGCGCCCGATACGGCCAATCCGAGTCTTTGGAGAAATACACAGCTGAACCATATATACGGTCTCTTCGAGGTAACCGACGGCATTTATCAGGTGCGTGGCTACGATATGACCAATGTTACCTTTATCAAAGGCGAGAGCGGCTGGATAGTGGTTGACCCGCTGATGAGCACCGAATGTGCTTCCGCCGCCTTTTCACTTGTTAAGGAAAATCTCGGCGATTACCCGGTAAAGGCAGTAATCTTCAGCCACTCTCACGTCGATCATTTCGGCGGAGTAAAGGGTATCGTAAACGAAGAGGATGTCCTTTCGGGTGACATTGCGGTAATCGCCCCCGAAGGCTTCGAAAAGCATGCCGTAAGCGAAAATGTTTACGCAGGCAACGGTATGGGCAGAAGAGCCAGCTACCAGTACGGCACCCTGCTTGAGGGCGGAGAAACAGGCTCCCTGTCCATCGGTATAGGAATGGGCCAGTCAAGAGGTACCGCCAGCTATATTTCCCCTACGGTTGATATTTGTAAAACCGGTGAAAAAATGACCATCGACGGTATCGAAATTGAATTCCAGCTCACCCCCGGCACAGAAGCACCTGTTGAGATGAACTTCTGGATTAATGACAAGAAGGCACTCTGGATGGCCGAAAACTGCACCGGTACCCTGCATAATCTTTATACCCTCCGCGGTGCACAGGTTCGTGACGGTAATGCCTGGGCTGAATATATTATGGAATCCGTAAAGCTTTTCGGAAGCAGAGCAGAGGTCGTATTCCAGTCTCACAACTGGCCTCACTGGGGCAATTCCGTAATCAACGATTATCTGGTAAATACCGCAGCGGTATACAAGTTCATCAATGACCAGACACTGCTCTACATCAATCAGGGCTATACCGAGACCGAGATTGCAAATATGATTAAATTACCGGAGACACTCGAGAAGGTCTGGTATACCCGCCAGTATTACGGCACCGTGGCTCATAATTCAAAGGCAGTTTACGAAAAATACATGGGCTGGTATGATGCTAATCCTGTACACCTTGCTGAGCTTACTCCTTCAGATTACGCAAAGAAGCTTGTATCATATCTGGGCGATACAGCAGCCGTTATGGAAATGGCAAAGAAGGATTTTGAGAAGGGTGAATATCAGTGGGTCGCACAGATTACAAACACACTTGTATATGCCGATCCAAACAATAAAGAAGCCCGTTATCTCTGCGCCGATGCTCTTGAGCAGTTAGGCTACAGAGCCGAATCAGGCCCCTGGAGAAATGCTTATTTATGTGCGGCTCAGGAGCTTCGAAACGGTACAAATTCCGATCCCGCGACCAGAGCCAGCGGTGTAGGCGATGCCATTGCACACATGACACCGGAAATGATTTTTGATTATCTCGGAATACTTGCCGATACCACAAAGCTTTCAGACCTAAGCTTTACCGCTAACATTATTCTCCCCGAGGGCAATTATGTTTTACGTGTGGTAAACGGAATACTTCTTTATCAGACTGACAGCCTGGACGATAAGGCAGATGTTACATGGACTACAAACCGTGCCGGTCTTTTATCAATTGTTCAGAAGAATACCGATGCTGTTGCAAAGCTTATAAGCCAGGAGGGTAATACCGAGTGCCTTACAAAGCTGATGGACGCTGTCACGGTATTAACCGATTACAGATTTTTCAATATTATTGAACCTTAAAGTTTATTGCCGCAGGCTCCGCAGAATTTGGCTGCAGATGTGTTTTTATAGCCGCATTCCGGACAATACTTCGGCTTGCCGTTATCGGCGGGCTGAGTGTTTTCCGGGACGCAGCCTGCCTGCTGCATCATCATCTTCTGCATTGTTGCCATATCGGCTCCTGCCATCATTCCCATCATTCCCATCGCCGGCGGTGCACTGTTCGGATTATACGCCATCGAGAACTCAATAGCATAATCAATAAACACATCAGCTTCGGGCATAATAAAATAATAGCAGCAGCTTCCCGCCGTCCGTGATTTTTCAGAATCAGATTTAACTACTACCTGGTCGGAAAAGACCCTGCAATCTGCGTCACTTACCCTTGGAAGAAAAAAATCCACTCTCTCCCCGGGCTCATACTCTTCTTTATTCAGTCCATAAAAACTGCCGTCTCCGTGCTCTCCGATTTTTACCTTATATGCCATAGCTCCATATCCTGTTCCGAGGCTTTTGCTTAACATAAGCTTATATTTCTTCTCGCCTCTCGTTCTTATTTAATTCCGATAATCGCAGTGAAAATCAGATAAAATACGCAAAAAACCGCCTCCATTATCTTTCCCATAAATGTTATGTCCTTTCTGAACCGGACATCCGGATCCGCTGCTGTATGCGGCAGTGAAGCTTAGTTTGATTATCTGTCAGCTCAAAAGAATTCTGTCATTATCCAGTCTGTGTCCGGAAACCTTTCTGAATTCATCCAAAAGGTCATCCACCGTAAGACCGCTTCTCTTTTCACCTGCCACATCCAGAACAATATTGCCGTTCTCCATCATAAAGGTTCTGTTTCCGAGCTTAAGCGCAGACTCCATATTGTGAGTAATCATCATACATGTCAGCTTACGCTCATTTACGATAGATTCGGTAAGTGCAAGCACCTTTTCCGCTGTTGCGGGGTCAAGTGCTGCGGTATGCTCATCCAAAAGCAGAAGCTTAGGGGTGGTAAGTGTAGACATTAAAAGTGCGATTACCTGACGCTGACCGCCTGAAAGAAGGCCTACGGGCTGCTTCATTCTGTCCTCGAGACCCATCTGAAGCTCTGCCAGCTTTTCCCTGAAAAGCTTCTTGTCAGCCTTTGAAATCGGGCTGAGCCAGCCGCCTCTGCCTGCTGAAAGTGCAAGGTTTTCCTCTATTGTCATACCCGGAGCGGTACCGACTCTCGTATCCTGAAAGAGACGTCCAATCTGTCTTGAACGGACATGCTCCGCCATCAGCGTAATATCCTGACCATCCAGCTCTATGCGTCCCGAATCTGTCAAAAAGCTTCCCGCAATTGCATTAAAAAGAGTGGACTTACCTGCACCGTTTGAACCGATGATTGTAATAAAATCGCCCTTATTTACATGAAGGGAAAGGTCTGAAATCGCACGTTTTTCATTAACCGTACCGGGATTAAAGGTTTTACTGATATGTGTAAGCTTTAACATATTATTTGTCCCCCTTTCCCGACTTCAGCTGCAGCTTCCTCTGCAGAATCGGAAGTCTTGAACGAAGATAAGGTCCTGCGATTGCTATGATAACAATGACTGAGGATACAAGCTTAAGCATAAATGCCGGCATATTAAATCTCAGTGCGATTGTATAAACAAGACGGAATACAAAGGCACCCACAACCGCACCGATGGCACGCTTTGTAATGCTGCCCCTTCCGAAGAAGGCGTTACCGATAAGCAGTGATGCGAGGGCGATTGTAACCATACCTGAACCAATGTCAATATTTACCGACTTCTGTGACTGTGCAAGCAGACAGCCCGAAAGTCCTGTCAGCGCATTTGATAAGCAGAGGCCGATAATAGTTGTGATTACGGGGTTAATGGATGATGACTTTACCATCGCGGGATTGTCACCGGTAGCTCTTATTGCCAGACCAAGCCTTGTTCTTAAAAATACCGCAAGGAATACTACCGCCAAGGTTACAAAAATCAGAATCACAACAAGCTTATACTGATTCTCAAGGAAGGTGCCCTTGAGCCAGCCCTGCATCATGGTGAAAACTGTCTCTGTTTTGTTCATGTTCAGCAGTGAAGAACCCATAACCGCGATATTTACCGAATAAAGAGCCGTATTCACTATGATACCTGCAAGCAGGCTGTCGATTCCCATCTTTGTCTGAAGGAAGGAAACCACCAGACCCGAAAGCATGCCGGCACCCATTGCCGCAAATATGGCAAGTATCGGATGACCCGAAATGGCTACAACACCGCCAACGGCTGCTCCCAAGGTGAAGCAACCGTCGGTAGAAAGATCACATACATTGAGCATCGAATAGCTCAAAAACAATGACAATACTGTAAGCGAACCGATAAGTCCCAGCTCCAGCGCTGTCTGCAGTAACGACATTACTGAATTAAAATCCATAAAAATCCATACCTTTCACCGTAAACCCATTTCCATCTGCATATCTCACAAACACATATTCGCAGACACTTCTGCCTGCGAATAAACATGCAAAATATTCAGTTATATTCTAACAATTTTCTTCTTATTTGTCAAAACTCTCAGCTGTCTTGATTTCAGCAATCTTTGTGCAAAGAGGTCCGAAGGTCTCCTGAAGCTTTGCGAAATCATATCCAAGCTTTTCACAGATTTCTGTGTTGATTGTTGCAGTACCGTTGTCAAATGTAAGAACTGCTGTTGTTGCGGGGTCTGCCTTCTCAACGAGAATCTTGGCTACCATGTTAGCTGTCTGAACACCAAGGTTAGCATAGTCAACACCGTATCCGAGGAAAGCACCGTTAAGTGCGAATGAGTCAGCGCCTGTGTAATGAGGGATACCTGCATCTGCAAGTGTCTCGTAGATTGAAAGCTCTGCCTGCATGATTGTGTTATCGCTGGGTGTGAAGATTGCATCAACCTTATCTGCCGCAAGCTCACCTGCCGCAAGCTGTACCTCTGAAACGTTTGTACCTGTACGCTCGATAATTTCAACGCCCTTTGACTCAAGGTATGCCTTTGCATCGTTGATGGCTGTTGTTGATGCATCCTGTCCTAAGTCATAAAGAAGACCAATCCTCTTTGCATCGGGATTAGCTGCGAAAATGAGGTTCATGATTGCCGTTGTATCAAGGTAATCAGATGTACCTGTGATGTTTGCGCCGGGTGCCTCAAGGCTGTTTACAATACCACAGCCAAGGGGATCTGAAACTGCTGCAAATACTACGGGAATCTTGTTGCTCTCAGTTGCTGACTGCATAGCCATTGCAACAGGTGTGGCAACACCTACCATTAAGTCTACCTTATCAGCGATAAAGTTTGCAATAATCTGTGACATTACGTTTGCATCTGCATTACAGTTATCGTATCTTACATCGAAGCTTACGTTTTCCTTCTTGCCGATTTCCTCAAGAGTAGCCTTGATGTTATCGCAAATCTGATTGAGTGATGCGTCATCAACATAGTTACAGATACCTACCTTGAAGGTCTTTGCAGCCTCTGTCTTTGTGCTGTCCGCTGTTGCTGTGCTGTCTGTTGTTGCAGCTGCGCTGCTGTCTGTCTTTGTCTCCTCCTTGGTCTCACTCTTGCAGGCTGCAAGTGCGAAAGCCATTACCATTGCAAGTAAAAATGCAATAATTCTTTTTGTGTTTTTCATGTTTTTTCTCCTCTTTTTTTATTTGCCCCATCTGCAGTTAATCTGCATGAAGCATATTTGTTTTCGATAGTATCGGGTGCAGAATCGGCTGTATTTATCATTCTTTGCCAAAACAATAAAAAAACCTGTCCCTGCATTTCTGCCGGGACAGGATAATTTCAAATCCTGCGGTGCCACCCTGCTTGACATATCACTATGTCCTCTCGTTGCATACTATCATATGCCGAACTTTGTTTACGAAGATTCGACCTCCGTCTCACATACTCGGTTGCCCTTTCTGATTGCCCTCAGGAGTCCATTCGGTTCAGTTTTCATACCGCAATCCCACCAGCTGCGGCTCTCTGAAATGTGAATTGGCTGAACTTACTTCTCTCCCTCATCGGTTTATTATTTTTTATCACCAAAAATGATGCTTGTCAAGCATTTTTTGGCAATTTACCAGTCACGAAGTATTGATTTCCTCTCAAGAGGGTCAAGTGCGGCAATTTTGGGATCATCATAGAATGAGTCATTGCGCACATGTGTAGTCGAAATTTCCTCAAAAATAGCTCCTGTATCAGAGGTAAATGCATGCGGTGTTCCGCGAAGCACGGTTTTTATGTCACCGGGATGCATATATGACTTTTCTCCGTCCAAATCCACGGTAAGGTCTCCGTAAAGGAGCTGGAAGGTCTCCTCCTTCACCTTATGAAGATGTGAGGGATGCTTCTGACCGGGTAAAACAATTATCAGCTTCTTGCAGTATTCACGGTTTACAATACTGATGATAATTGCGCCGAACTGGCGGAAATGCTGCATTCCGTAATGATGCGAAAGCTCAACCTCGAAATCATTGCCAAGGGCAATTCCTGCCTCGTAAAGCATACCCTTTGCGTCATGTACCACGCTTCGCATGATGTTAATGTCAGTCTGCTTTTTCTTTTCGTGAAGGGCCTCATTTGCCTTATAGCTTTTGCTTGCAATCATACCGGTGCTGAATTCACCGGAAGTAAGCTGGCGCTCCGCACAGGGCATTGCGAAAAATACATCCTCTGCAGAAAGCACCTCACCCTCATTTATGTCACGCTTTGCAAATACACCGCGCATAAGTGAGCGAAGTGAATCAACCTCAGCCTGACTGATATATTTTGTGGCTCCATGATAAGAATTCTTCTTGCATGAACACATATTTTCGGCCTGCAGAACTGATTTTACCCAGTTTTCAGCCTGTTCGGGGTTCATAGAATATGCATTAAGCTTAATGCTTTCAGTAGGAAGTCCCACATGCCTCTCAAGAATTCTCGCACCCTTTGCCACTGCAAGCATGGCAGGGATATTATTGTCCGGATCCTCATGACCCGAATATCCGATTACCACATCAGGGTATCTCTTTTTCATCTTCTGAATGAAATCGAGCTGAAGCCTCTCCTCCGGTGCCGGATATTCCGCAACACAATGAAGAAAAGCGAATTCCACACCCTTATGTGTAAGAAAATTGTAAATTTTATCAATATCGGAAAGGCTCTTGCCGCCTGTGGAGACAATGAGCGGCTTGCGTGTTGACGCAGCCTTTGCCATAAGCGGCCAGTCCATTGAGCTGCAGCTCGCTATCTTGATTATCTCAAGTCCCTGGTCCATGCAAAGGTCCACACCTGCCTCATCAAAGGGCGTACTCATCGCAATAAGTCCTTCCTCACGAATGCATTCAACAAGCTGTCCGAACTGCTCAAAGCTGAGCCTGGTGGATTCAAATCTCGGGATATGCTTAATGTCTGTTCTGCCCTTGAAATCAGGGTGAATAAAGCTGTCAAGCTCTCTGTACTGCAGCTTTACCGCAGCCTTTATATTGTATTTTCTGGCAATTTTCGCCATCGCTCTTATGATGTCACAGCCATGCTCCACGCTGCCCTGATGCGAATTTGCCATTTCAAATATGAATAAATTATCGAATAATTCTTTTGTAGTCATACACACGACCCCCATAATAGCCGCAGACGGCTCAGCCGCCGCAATATTTTCTATATGTACAATATTTATCGGCATTTATCTTAAATATTATAACATAATATCCTTAAGAAACGCAAATTCCCCGGTCCTTTTGCTTTTTAGAGAGTTGAAATACTCCTAATCACTTCCATATCAAGTGATTTATCGTCAATATAATAGTCTGCGTTTGGCTTTCCGAAATGAAGCTCGTGATATTTAAGTCCCCATTTTTCAAGCTGCTTTTTCGTTGTTTCGCTCCAGTCAATGCCGGTAACATAGCCCCGTGCAGTATTTAAAACAATATAATTTCCCGCATCATAAAGTTTGTTTATTGCCGAAATCATGTCGGTTGCAGGCTCAGAAAGAGCATAATCATTCTTCGGCTGCAGCTTTGCTATGACTCCGTCAATGTCAAATACAAGTCGCTTTTTCCCCTTAAGCAGGCCTTCGATTACATTTTTGTTCGCCAGCTTTTCCTTCAAAAGCTCTATTTCAGCCTTCAGAAGCTCTGTTTCGGTATCTATATCCAGATTTTCATCCATATAGTAGCCCAGAATTTTATCACCGGTCATGGAATTCTTTTCCAGAACGGTCGCCGCGCGCATCACATCGATGCAGGCATTCTGATAATAGGCCTTCGGGAGCTCCTGTCTGGGCATATTGTAGCATTCGGGGATATCCTTAATCAGCGGCTCCATAACACCAATC
Source organism: Lachnospiraceae bacterium (assembly GCA_024403355.1). Taxonomy (GTDB): domain Bacteria; phylum Bacillota; class Clostridia; order Lachnospirales; family Lachnospiraceae; genus RUG11977. Next base: position 7,594 of record JAKSRW010000016.1, on the reverse strand, counting down.
TCACCCTCACACCATTCCCTGCTGTTTTCTGTCCTCAGCCACATTTTGTGCGGAACCTCACCCGCTTTTGATACGCTCCTGACCGAATCAGCTTCGGGATCGGCTATAAGCATGTCAATCATCCTGTCGATATCCTCTATATTTCTTTTCGGATAGGTAGGGCGAAGCTGAACCACAATGTCCGCCTCATAGTCCTCATTTTCCTTCAGCCAGTTAAGTGCATGCTTAAACACATCAAGGTCCAGTGCGGTATCCGTAGCATACTCCGCAGGCCTGATAAAGGGCGTTTCCGCTCCGTAGAGGCGCCCGATTTCTGCATATTTTTCGCTGTCGGTTGAAAGTATTACACGGTTAATCCGGCTGCTTTTTAACGCATGCTCAATAGACCAGGCAAGCATGGGTTTACCGTTCATATCCCTGATATTTTTATCTATAACTGATTTCGAACCGCTTCGAGCGGGAATAATTGCCAGAATATTCAATGCTCTGCCTTACCTTTCATTTATTCGATAACGTCAAACTCGTACCTGCTTCGACTCCTGCTTACATAAGGTCCGCCAGGGTCTTCGAATTCAGGTAGTCATTTATTACATCATTCAGACCTTCCCAGAAGCCTATGGTTTTACATTGGCTTCTTAAAGCACACTCTTCCGCACCCTCTGCAAGACAGCCTACCGGTGCAAGCTCCTTCTCGGTAATCCTGAGAATATCACCGATAACATAGTCCTTTGGTTCACGCGTAAGTCGGTATCCGCCGCCTTTTCCCTGAACGCCCTTTACCAGCTTGTTCTTCTTCAGTGCCGGCAAAATCTGCTCCAGATATTTTAATGAAAGATTCTGTCTGTCCGCCACATCCTTCATCGGCACAAAACCATCTCCCTGATACTGTGCCAAATCAAGCATGACTCTTAATCCGTATCTGCCTCGTGTTGAAATCATATCCGTCACCATGCCTTTCTGCCTGCATATTTTCGCGTTTTTCGAAGTATTTCCAAATAATAACAAATCTATTCCTTCAGCCTGTTTAAGAACAGCCTGCAAAGGCCCAGACATATTACAAAAGTCAGTACAAAGGATACCGGCTGTGCCTCCTGTATTCCTGCAAGTCCCCTAAGATTTGTAATAATCAAAAGGGTCGGAATCAATATGATACCGCTTCTGAGACTCGAGGAAATCGTTGCCAGAAGCTTCGCACCGGTACTTTGGAAGCCCATTTCCACCATCATCGTAAATGGTATGAACAGCTGTCCGATACACATAAGTCTGAGTGCACGTGTAGCAATTTCTATTACATCCGCATCATCTCTTAAAAGCCTGATAATGGGCTGCGGGAAAACAAAAATAGGTATCGAAGCAAGCAGCAGCACCAGCTCAGATGCCAAAAGTGCCTTCCAGAAGGCCTCTCTTACACGGGGCTTAAGCTTCGCACCGTAATTGTAGCTGCTTATAGGCTGGAAGCCCTGTCCTATACCTATCGCAATGGCCATTGAAAAGAAAGCAACACGCGAGACGATGCTCATTGCAGAAACTGCCGGGTCTCCGTACAGCTTTGCCTGATTGTTCAATAGCATGGTAGCCACAGAATTCAGTCCCTGTCTGAGCAGACTGGGAAAGCCTGTCGCAAATACCTCCCAAAGGGTCTTCATCCCGAAATCCACGTTCTTAAAGGAAATTCTTGTTTCGGTCTTGCCCCTTAAAAACATACTGATAAGTATGATAAAGCTTACAATCTGCGAAATAGCGGTCGATAAACCGGCACCCGCTATGCCCATGTCTAATACAAAAATAAACAGTGCGTCACCCGAAATATTCAGAATCGCACCTGTCATCATGCCTATGGTTCCCAGCTTTGCCTTACCCTCATATCTGAGCAGATTATTCATCGTAAAGCTCGAGGTAAAGAAAGGTGCCGCAATAAGCAGATATATAATATAGGTTTTAGCATAGGGGGCAATGGTCGGTGTGCTTCCCATTACCGAAAGCAGCGGCTCAATAAAAATATAGCTTAACACCGCAATTATCGCACCGAGCGTAAAGGACATAAAAAAGCCTGTCGACGCAAATTTGGTGGCTTCCTTTAAATCCTTCGCACCAAGTCTTCGTGACATTATACTGCCCGCGCCCTGACCGCACATAAAGGCCACCGCCTGCAGTATTGCCATGAAGCTGAATACAATGCCGGTCGCACCGCTTTCACTCGTACCCAGAGTACCGATAAAAGCGGTGTCAACGATATTGTAAATATTTGTGACCATCATACTGAGAATGGTCGGGATAGACAGCCCCAAAAGCAGGCTGCCTATCGGTTTTGTGGTCATTTTTATAAACTGTTGATTGTTTTTTTCCATTATAAAGCTCTGATTATGCTATAACGCCCTCGTACTTGTAGCCCTCTTCCTCAATCGCAGCCCTGATTACAGCCTCATCTACATCCTTTGAGCATGTAATTGTAACAAGATTCTCCTCATGTGAAGCCACTACTGTCTCGATTCCGTCAATTGCCTCAAGTGCCTTAGTTACATGTCTTTCACAGTTTCCGCACATCATTCCAACAACCTTAATTTTCATTTCGTTATTATCCTTTCTTCTACTCTTTATTAAATTCCCCTCTGAGGAATCATTTGCTATTTTTTCCCTGAACTTTGAATTTCGGGAATCTCCTGAACTATTATATACCTTTATCAGGTTCAGACGCAATGCATTTGTTACTACGCAGAAACTGGACAGACCCATTGCCGCCGCTCCAAACATAGGATTAAGCGTCCAGCCGAAGAGAGCTACATAGCAGCCTGCTGCCAAGGGTATACCGATTACATTATAGAAAAATGCCCAGAATAAATTCTGACGGATATTTTTAAGAGTCTCACGCGAAATTCTGATTGCCGCAGCTACGTCCATGATACTGTTTTTCATAACTACAAGGTCTGCCGCATCTATGGCGATATCAGTTCCCGCACCTATTGCAATACCGAGGTCCGCCCTTGTAAGCGCCGGTGCATCGTTTATACCGTCACCGACCATAGTCACCCGTCCGTGCTCCTTCAGCTCTCTGATGACTGCCTCCTTGCCGTCCGGCTTTACAGAAGCTACAACCTCATCCACACCTGCCTGCGCGGCTATGGCCTTTGCAGTAAGTTCATTGTCTCCGGTCAGCATCACAACATAAATACCCATGTTTTTCAGCTGTTCGATTGCCTCTGCCGAATCTGCTTTAATAGTATCCGCCACCGCAATAATTCCGAGAAGCTTATCCTTTTTAGCGAAGAGAATAGGTGTCTTGCCGGCCTTAGCCAGCTCATTTATTTCAGAAAGTCCCGAAACTGCGGCTTTTCCAAGCATTTTACCGATAAATTCCGCATTGCCTCCGGCAACCGGCTCACCGTCAACCTTCGCACGAAGACCGTTTCCCGAAAGAACCTCAAAATCCGTGGTCTCAGCAAGGCTGACCGATTTTTCCTCTGCGTATGCCGTTACAGCCCTTGAAATAGGGTGCTCACTTTTAACTTCAAGCGCATATGCCAGCCGAAGAAGCTCGGCCTCGCTGCAGCCCTTGGCAGGAATAATATCCGTCACCCTCATATTTCCGCTTGTGATTGTTCCTGTTTTATCCAGCGCAACTATTTCGGTCTTTCCTGCCTGCTCAAGTGAAGCAGCGGTTTTGAAAAGTATTCCCGCTTTTGCCGCAACACCGTTTCCCACCATGATAGCCACAGGGGTTGCCAAGCCGAGTGCGCAGGGACAGCTTATTACCAGCACCGAAACCGCTCTTGCTATCGCATAGCCAAAGTTCTGACCCACTAAAAGCCATACAGCCAGCGTCAGAAGGGCAATCGCAATTACCACAGGCACAAAAACTCCCGAAACCTTATCTGCAATCTTCGCAATGGGTGCCTTGGTGGCCGCCGCATCGCTTACCATTCTGATAATTCCTGAAAGGGTAGTATCCTCACCTACTCCGGTTGCCTCGCATACCATATAGCCCGAGGTATTTATTGTAGCCGCAGAAACCCTGCTTCCCGGCTGTTTTTCTACAGGCACGCTTTCACCTGTGAGTGCCGATTCATTTACCGCGCTCTCACCCTCGGTTACGACACCGTCCACCGGGATGTTATCGCCGGGACGTACCACAAACCGGTCTCCAACCTTTACCTCCTCGATAGGGACAGTCTGCTCTGCACCGTTTACCAGCAGCACAGCGGTCTTCGGGGCCAGCTTCATTAATGCCTTCAAAGCATTTGTAGTCTTTCCCTTTGACATCGCCTCAAGCATTTTTCCTACGGTGATAAGGGTAAGAATCGTAGCCGCGGATTCGAAATAGAACTGATCCATATAGTAGGATACCTGCTCCATATTTCCGTCCATTACGGCCCATGACATTGCAAAAAGCGCATAAACACTGTATGAAAAGGATGCTGTTGCACCTAATGCCACAAGTGTATCCATATTCGGCGAACGATGCAAAAGTCCCTTAAATCCATTTATGAAAAACTTCTGATTGATGACCATTATCAAAGCAGAAAGAATCATCTCATAAAGGCCCATTGCGATATGATTTTTGTCCAAAAATCCGGGCAAAGGCCAGCCAAAGAGCATATGTCCCATTGAAACGTACATTAACGGAATGAGAACCGCCACGGAAGCTATCAGCCTTTTTTTCATTTTGGGTGTTTCCGTATCCTTAAGCGAATCCTCTGCCGGCTGAGATGCTTTTTCTGCAGCCTTTCCCTTGAGACTCGCCCCATAACCTGCTGCCTCAACAGCCTTTATTACCTCCTCGGGAGATGCGCTTCCTTCCACACCCATGGAATTTGTCAGAAGGCTGACAGCACAGCTTTCCACGCCATCCACCGCATTCACAGCCTTTTCAACTCTGGTCTGACATGCCGCACAGCTCATTCCCGTTACATTATACTGCTGCATTAATGTTCACCTACTTCCCCGGTCAGTATTAGTATTTATAAAATAATACATTTTCCTGAATTTTTCAAGAAGATTCTAATTAAAATGCATTTCCTGCGGCTTATCTATAATCATTTTTGCCCCGTGACGTTCCAGAAATTCTCTGCCTCTGAAGCCCCAAGTTACCGCAATGCAGGGCATTTCGGCATTTTCGGCCGTCTGCAGGTCGATTTCCGAATCACCTACGTATACTGCCTCCGATGCACTTACCCCAAGAGCCTTCAGCGACATATCAACCATGTCCCTCGCAGGCTTTCTGGCTGCTGCGGCACTCTCACCCAGATTATAATCGAAGCAGCCGTCAAAAAGCTTTTCACATAATATCTTTACTGCACTGTCCGGCTTATTTGAAACCACCGCAGTCTTTATTCCGCTTTTTCTAAGTCCGTCAAGCAGCTCATAGATTCCCTCATATGCAGCAGTTTTATCATTGCAGTGCTCATTATAATAGGGCATGTACAGCTTCATAAGTTCATCGATTTCGGCTCTGTCAGCATCATTTGCACGATATTTGCCCGAATATCCTTCTGTTCCTATAAATTCCAGCTCATCAACCGGGCAGCCGCGCTCCGCTGCCAGTGCACGTTCAAAGGCAGTTCTTATACCGCTTCCGAAAAACATGCGCACAAGCTCCGGATTATAGTCGCAGCTGTGCCCGCGGCGTTCCAGAGCATAATTTATCGCATCAGCCAGATCGTCCAAGGTATTGAGAATCGTTCCGTCCATATCAAATATTACCGCTTTTATCATATGCAAGTCCTCTTATCAGTCAAAAATATTTGCAGGTGTAAAAAAACACCCGTCCAAGGACAGGTGTTTACAATTACCGGGTTTGTTTTATCCCTGAAGACCGCTTGACTGTCTAATCATATCCTCAATTACGATATCATAGATTTCGCCTACGGTATTGAGATATTCCAAAAGCTTCCAGGGCTCATTTGTATGAAAATGAACCTTAATCAGGTCCTCATCACCTGCAACAATAAGGCTGTTGCCCTCAAAATGCTCTGTTACGTAATCAGCGATTTTATCCTCATCAAGGTCCTCATCGCGTCTGTCGATTAAAAGCTGAGTATCGTAACGGTACGCAAACTGATCGTCCTCAGCATCAATTGAATTTACTGCCATTTTTTATCCTCCTGTAATCATTTTACTTGTGTATATACATTCTGCTCAACTCAGATTCACCGTCACCCTGTACCATACAGAGAAATTCCCAGCCGTATTTTTCATAAAATCCGATATGGTCGGTTATGAGATAGATGGGTGAAACTCCTTTTCCTCTCATATCCTCTACTACGGTATCGAGCAGACGTCCTGCGATTCCCTTACCTCTGTAATCCTCGTCAGTATAGACTGCACATACATTCGGTGCGAGGTCCTTCCTGTCATGAAAATCATTATCAATAACACCGAGGCCTGCTACTATTTTATCCTTGTCAAGACAAATAAACCAGCTGTTTTGGGTCTCGTCATTAATATATGCCTCAATGCACTCAAGGTACGCCTCCGTCGGCACACCCCATTTTTCATGGAACCATTCGGCCGCTCTTTCCTTATACTCCGCAAGCTCCTTAAGGCTCACTATTCTTAATTCATCCATTGACTTTTCCTTAATAAATACATAAAACGCTATCTAAATACTAACATTTTTTCCAAACAAGTCAATATAAATCTTTCTTTTCTTCTCTGTATAAGCCCTGCGAGCCCCGAATGAATGAACCAACGACCCCGTCCCCAAGAGACCATGAGCCAACGACCCCGTCCCCAAGAGACCATCATTTTCTGCAAATATAAATATATCTTGCCAGGTTCTTCAGGTATTCTTCCTTTCCCTGAAGAACATAATCTGTCTGTTCTATCAGCATATCGCCCCACACAGCGTTGCCTTCACGCTCGAATCTTTCCTTATATGCAAGGGCAGCCTCGCGTTTTTTCACCAGCATGTCATATGAATCTAAAGAAATATCCTTCACCTCATACTCCCAGCCGATATCTCGCATTGCTTTGGCAAAAACCGTAGTACTCTCATCTTTTGTTTTTTCCATAACATCGCCTTCCTGATATGCTGCAAAGAAGACTCCGCCCGGCTTAAGCCAGCCTCTGATCTGACGGATAAATGAGGCCATGTCAGCCGCAAAATACATACTATCCATCGAGACTATCAAATCAAATGACTCCTTGGGATAATCCGTTTCCCCGATTACTCCCACACGAAAATCAGCCATACCGTCGTTTAGCTTTGCATATTTTATTGCATTTTCAGAATAATCAAAGCCATGTACATGTGCCCCTGTCTTATCACCTAAATACTTGATCATCTTTCCGTTGCCACAACCGATATCCAGAAGATCAGCACCGCTGTTTCTAACAAACGGCAGTATCATGTTTATCTGCTTAACATCACTGAAACCATCCTGCGAAAAGTCAGCACCATAAGCCTCAATACAAAAGTCTCTGAAGGCATCCGATGTCGAGGCCATTTTATAAAAATCCTCATATGCATCATAAAAAAGTAAATCCTCTTTCATACAATAAGCAACTCCTCCGTTACAGTCTATTAATATTATGACTATGCACTGTAGTCAAACTCGTGACCGCTTCGCTTGTCACTCGTTATAAAATCGCTGCTACC
>JAKSRW010000015.1 GCA_024403355.1 Lachnospiraceae bacterium | reverse complement strand
CGGCGAAAGCCGCGCGCACCTGATGCTCGGTAATTCTATTGCCGATGTAGTTCACGAGTTTAATAAATTAAGGACAGGATACGATTATGAGGCTGATACTGAAATATTTGAAAAAGCATATCTGGATATTTCTGATTTCAACGACCTTTCTTACGATGGAAGCGGTGGCGGACCTTTTACAGCCGACATTTATGTCTTACATAGTGGATGAGGGCGTGGAAAATAAGGATATAGGAAGAATCATGCTTTACGGTGCGATAATGCTGGGAATAGCGGCAGCAGGTGCGTTTTCGGCAGTTATGAGAAGCCGTTTTGCAAGTAAAACCTCGCAGATAATAGGCAAGGAGCTGCGCCGTGACATTTATCATAATGTTCAGCAGCTCTCACTTGAAAATATTGACAGACTGCAGCCGGCATCCATTATAACCAGAATTACAAATGATGTTACCCAGCTGCAGGACTTTATCAACGGTCTGATGCGAATTATGGCTAAGGCGCCCATTACCTGTATCGGCGCGATAGTGCTTATTATCGTTCAGACACCCCGCCAGGCCCCTGTAATGCTTGTGATACTGATAATTGCATCGATACTTATTTACTGTAATATCAGAGTCGGATACCCGCGTTTCGGACTGGTTCAGAGGAAGCTTGACAAGCTGAACGGAGTTACCCGTGAATTTCTCTCTTCGGTGCGTGTGGTTAAGGCTTTCCGCGCGGAGGATGAGGAATCCGAAAAGTTTGAGGCTGCGTCGGGAGAGCTTGCGGCCGCAAATACCTCTGCCATGCGTGTTATGGCGGTATTTATCCCCTTTGTGAGCCTGACGGTGAACTTTGGTATTGTAATGCTTTTGTGGATTTCGAAAAGCCAGGACAGTGAGCATATCGGAAGACTGATGGCATCGATTAACTATATGACGCATGTTCTTTTTGCGGTTGTTATGATATCAAATGTCATAAACAATGCGGTGCGTGCCATGGCTTCTGCTGAGCGTATTACCGAGGTACTTTCGGAAACACCTGCACAGAAGCAGCCGGAGAATCCCTTAAGACCTGAAATTACCGGAGATATCGTATTTGAGAATGTATCATTTACTTACAGCGGTGCGGCAAATGAATCGCTGAAGAATATAAATATCCATATTCCTGCGGGCAAGACTGTGGGAATTATCGGCCCTACGGGTTCGGGAAAGACTACGCTGGTAAATCTTGTGCCGCGTTTTTATGATGCGGGAAAGGGCAGGATACTGGTGGACGGCTGTGATGTTACACAGATTGACGAGAGCCTTCTGAGGACTGCTATTGCGGTAGTTCCGCAGAAGTCCCTGCTCTTTACGGGTACGATTATGGAAAATCTGCGCTGGGGCAGCAGTGATGCGGGAGATGAAGAAATTTATGAGGCAGCCCGTACCGCATGCGCGGATGAATTTATCCGTGCGGCCGAAAACGGCTATGATACCAGACTCGGGCAGGGCGGTGTAAATCTGTCCGGAGGACAGAAGCAGCGTGTTTCACTGGCCCGTGCACTTATCAGAAAGCCGAAGATTCTGGTGCTTGATGACTGTACGAGCGCTCTTGATGCGCAGACGGAATACAGCGTGCTGAGAGGTCTTCGTGAGAAGCAGGCAGGTGCGACTGTACTGCTTATCAGTCAGAGGATTTCTACCGTAATGAGGGCCGATATAATACTTTGCATGGGAGACGGCAGAGTGCAGGGCTACGGTACGCATGCCGAACTGATGCAGGGCTGCAGACTCTACCGTGAAATCTATGAGTCTCAGATAGGTGCAGTAGAGGCAGCTGAGAGCACTGCTGATAAAAAGAATTTTGATGAGAAGGGGGTGTCTGAATATGGCAGGTAACGGAACACCTCCCCCTATGAATACAAACGGCATCCAGCGCCCGGGAAGAGGCATGGTTGTCGTTAAGCCCAAAAATCTGAAGGGAACACTTCTGCGTTTATGGGAGCTTACAAAGGGTCACAGAAACGGTCTCGGATGGATTCTTCTTTTGTCTGGACTTGCTTCGGCCACAAGCATTCTTTCACCCTATGTCACCGGAAATGTTATATCGGCCGTAAAGGGCGGTGACCCCATAACTACGGTTTTACTGATGCTGATAGGACTTTACCTGGCAGAATGGCTGATTAAGTTCCTACAGCAGTTTCTGATGGCCTCTATCGGACAGCGTGTTATAAATCATATCAGGATTGTGCTCTTTTCAAAGATAAAGACGCTTCCTCTTTCGTTTTTTGACCGTCATCAGCATGGTGAGCTGATGAGCCGACTGACAAATGATGTAGACAATATAAGTACTACCATTTCAAACTCATTAACGCTGCTTTTAACCTATGCCTTTACCATCGTCGGTATTCTTACCATGATGCTGCTGTTAAGCCCCGTTCTGACGCTTGTATCGCTTGTGGCGGTGGTGCTGATAGTGCTGCTTACTAAAATTGTCACCACACATACAAAAAAGCTCTTTGCAAAGAGACAAAAGGACCTTGGCGTTCTGAACGGACATATCGAGGAGGGAATATCCGGACTTTCGGTAGTTAAGGCCTTCTGTCGTGAGAACGAGATGGAAAAGGAGTTTGAGGAAAAGAATGACAGGCTCTGTGAGGTTTCAATCAGGGCGCTTATCTGGTCGGGCTACCTTATGCCTCTGATGAATGTAATCAATAATCTCAGCTACCTTTCTATCGCGGTATTCAGCGGTGTACTGGCGGTAAAGGGTTATATTTCGGATATTGGTCTCATTACAAGCTTTCTTCTCTATGTGCGCCAGTTTACCAGACCCTTTGTGGAGATTGCCAATATTTACAATAATTTCCAGACTGCAGTGGCAGGTGCGGAGCGAGTATTTGAAATTATTGATGAGGCGGCTGAACCGGAGGATAAACCGGGTGCGTTTGAGCTCAAGAATCCCCGCGGAGATATAGTAATGGAGCACGTCAGCTTCGGCTATAATCCGGAGAAGACTATTTTGAAGGATATTTCATTGTCGATTCCGGCAGGCACGCAGCTGGCAATCGTAGGACCTACAGGCTCGGGTAAGACCACAATTATCAATCTGCTGACCCGCTTCTATGACGTGACCGGCGGCGCTGTTTATCTGGACGGGCATGACCTTCGTGACTATAAAATGGCAGATCTGCGTGAGGCTTTCGGTGTAGTTCTTCAGGACACTGCGCTTTTTGCCGCTACGGTGCGCGAGAACATAGCATACGGACGCGGAAATGCCACAATGGAGCAAGTAATAAGGGCTGCTGAATTAGCGGGCGCAAACGGCTTTATTGAGCGTCTGCCAAAGGGCTATGATACGGTATTGGAACAGGGCGGTGCGGAGCTTTCACAGGGCGAAAGGCAGCTGCTTACAATTGCGCGCGCGGTGCTGACCAATGCGCCGATTATGATACTTGATGAGGCGACCAGCTCGGTAGATACGGTGACTGAGCAGAAAATCAGAAGAGCACTTCTGGAAATCTGTAAGGGGCGTACATCTCTGATTATTGCCCACCGTTTGTCTACAATCCGTGATTCGGACATGATTATTCTGATAGAGGACGGCTGTATTGCCGAGCAGGGCACACATGATGAGCTGATGGCGCTGAACGGTAAATATGCGCTGATGTACAGAACCCAGACAGGTGAGGAGTAGGGTTAATAATTCCTGATAAATGCCGATATAAATAATGAATAGATTATTTATGCTTTTGAAAGGTCGGTGATTATCGGTGAAGATAAACAGCAGTACGGTTGCAATGAATTCGGAGAGAGTTTATACCTCGAGTTCATATCTTGAGTCTGTTACCGTTGAAGCACGCGATGGCGCGGGACTGGCGGAAAAAGTAAGCAAGATTTCCGAGGAAACAGGTAAGAATCTTGTGGATAGCTATAAACAGCTTGTGAAGGATGACAAGACGGCTCAGGAAAAGCAGCGGCAGCAGAATCAGATGAAGTCGATGATGGAATATATGGAGCGTATGCGCAAGTCTCAGAATGAGGGTTCGCAGTTTGATCCGAAGAAGGAATCAGACCTTCAGATTAAGCTTCTCAGAAGGCTTCTGGCCGCATTAAACGGAAAAAAGCTTGACAGACTTGAGGAGCTCGAGGATTACAGGGAAGGCGATGTTCTGGACCTTCGCAGCAGTAATTTCAAGAAGGCTGAAATGGTGGCGGCCATCAGAGGAAACGGGCAGGGCGCTCAGTCTGCGGCAGCTAATCAGATAAAGGGCCAGGCGGCTGCGGCGCAGCAGGCAGGTGCGGCATTGCAGATAGGAACAAATGTGAACGGCTCGGTCTGGCATAGAGTGACCTTTACCAGCGGCTTTCATGCAGAGATGGAGGATACCGCCTTTAAAACAGAGGGAATGGTTACCACTCAGGACGGAAGAAGCATAAGCTTCGGCGTTCAGGTAAATATGTCACGTTCGCTGATGGAGAAGGTGGATATTATCAATGATGTATCCTATATTAAGACTGATCCGCTTATCATAAATATGGATTCAAATGTTGCTTCGGTATCCGATATGAAGTTCCGTTTTGATCTGGACGCGGACGGTAAAAAGGAGAATATAAGCTTTGCAGGTCCCGGCAGCGGATTCCTGGCGCTGGATAAAAACGGCAACGGAAAAATCGATGACGGACGTGAGCTTTTCGGAACTCAGAGCGGTGATGGCTTTGCTGATTTGGCAGAGTACGACGAAGACGGAAATATGTGGATTGATGAGAATGATTCGGTATTTAATCAGCTTCGTGTGTGGGTGATGGATGAGGACGGAAATGAGAAGCTGCTCGACCTGGCATCGGCAGATGTAGGTGCGATTTATCTGGGCAGTGCTGATACCGAGTTCAGCCTTAAGGGTGAGGACAACAGGACGAACGGAATCATCCAAAAGACAGGCCTTTACCTTCGCGAGAGCGGAAGTGTGGGTACTGTTAATCATGTTGATCTTACAATGTAAATGATTTGCATGATAATTAGTTACGATATAAGAGTGTGCTGAATGATTAGCGTGTAATGTATAGGTATTAAATATTAAGCCTGCAATGTAAAAAGAGGTGTGTGACTGATTCAATCACACACCTCTGAATTTTTTATTTTTTCCTGCGTTTCTTTGATGAACGTTTAGTGTTTTTCTCTTCTGTATTTTCTTCTGCGGAACTATTGCTTTCACTTATGGCAGCAACGGATTCGGAAGAATCCGAGCCGGTTTCTATTGCTTCGGCGCCTGCTTCCAAAATCTGTTCAGCCTCTTCAGCCTGACTGAATGCGCTGTCCTCGTAGCCTGCATTTATTACAGTGTCGGAATTATTATTATCGTTTGCTTCATCATTAACAGCTGAAGCTTCGAAGCTTTCTGTATTAAATACTTCATCAGCAGCCTCAGCTTCTGCAGGAATATCTGAGATTTCAACGGCCTCTGTTTCAGCGGGAGCAGCTGAAATATCTGTATCTTCAGTCTCTGCAGGAATATCTGAGATTTCAACGGCCTCTGTTTCTTCGGGAGCAGCAGAAATATCTGTATCTTCAGTCTCTGCAGGAATATCTGAGATTTCAACGGCCTCTGTTTCTTCGGGAGCAGCAGAAATATCTGTATCTTCAGTCTCTGCAGGAATATCTGAGATTTCGGCAGCCTCAGCTTCTTCGATAGCCCCGAGAGTATCAGGTGAGGTTAAATCATCCTCGCTGCCGTCCTTGAAGGAGAAGCGCTCGATAATACTGCTTATCATCTTAACTGCATTTTTATTTGTTTCAGCAGCGGAAGCAATATCCTCGGCAACACGGCCGGTCTGAACGGTTTTATCGATGATGTCATCGATACCGATGCTGTTCTGCTGTGAAGAAGCATCGATAGCGTTCATCTGAACGGTAAGGTCAGATGCGAATTTGCTGAAATGCTGAATCATATCCTCTAATGATTCGATATTATTCTTAAGCTCTTTTATGATAGCATTGTTCTCACGTGCCTTGTAGCTGAAATCCTCGAAGCCGGGGATTACATCGCCTTCAAGATAATCATTGATAGTATTGAAGCAGTCGATTGCATTCTTGATACTGTCATTTGTAATCTTACATATCTTCTGAATCTTCTGAGCGGTGCTCGCTGTGTTGGCGGCAAGTGAACCAATCTCTGTTGCTACTACCGAGAAGCCGCGGCCCTGCTCGCCTGCTCTTGCAGCCTCGATAGCCGCATTGAGTGAAAGAAGCTTGGTCTGGCTTGAAATACTGAGGATATCATCGATGAGGGAGTTGATCTCACTGATCTGCTGGAGCTTTGATGTAACCTCGGTAATGGTCTCAACATTATGCTGGTATTTTTTCTGAGATGTCTTGAATGACTTTGAAGCGGAAGAGTCCATTTCGTTAGCGGTAGTCATGATGGCATTGCTCAGCTTTGAGCCCTCGCTGACTGCGATTTCGGAGGACTTAATCATCTCATTGAGCTGCTGAACATTTGAATTTACCTGCATGATAATTTCTCGTGTGGAAACGATTCCTGCCGCAAATTCTTCTGTGGTAGCGGTGTTGTTGATGTTAAACTCTACGAGGCTGTTTGAATCGTAATCAATGCTCTCAGCTGATTTATCCATATTGTCGGAACAGCTCTGGAGAGTGGTGATGATGTCGCTCATTGCGTTTCGCAGGGTCTCTATTTCGTGGGAAATAATACCGATTTCATTACGGTCATCCATACGTGAAATAACGGTCTCATTCTCTTCGAGATTAAACTTGCCAAGCTCTGTAATGGCTTCTGCTACCTTTGTTAAAGGCTTTGTGAGAATGATGATTGTAATGCTTGCAAGAGCAAGAATCAAAACACATGAGATAATACTGATAAGAATCAGAACCTTTGTATTTGAATCTACAGTAGCGTAAATCTCATCCTTGGGAGCGGAGAGGATAACGGTCCAGTTTCTTTCGGTGTTTGACTTATAGCCTACGGTCATAAGTGTTTTCTTGCTGTCCTTGCATTCAAAGCTGCCGTCGGGAGAACCTGTTGTAACATTGGTTGCTACCTGCTTGAGCATTGAGTCTGTAATCTTCTGGGCAATCTGTTCTGAACTGTAATCATCTGTAGCAATGTAAGTGATGTTTGTATCGGTATTAATCATATAGAAGTTTGAGTTTGTAATACCCGATACATTGATTTCGCGAAGCTTATCCTCGAGAACCGTATTAAATACGCCGCCGCCTACATATCCTAAAAGTGTGGTACCATCCTCATCATAAATGGGAGAGTACATTGAAAGACAAAGCTCGCCGGTACCGGGTGAAACAATGATACCCGCATCATATACGCCGGACTTTGCTGCACGCATGCATTCATGGAGTTCCTGAACACGTTCGGGCTGAGGTCTTAAGATCTTGCCGATGACGGGAACTACATTGTAAGCCAGAACCTTGGTAGTGGGAGCCGCGATATAAAGACCTTCCCAACGGTCCAGGGTATTATAATATTCTACGGTGTATGCCTGAGCCTTTTCGAAAAGCTCTTCACTGTCGGGATTCTTGATAAATTCACGCACAATGTCGGCTTTACTGAAGAGGAGAAGAGTTTCCTCACTCTGCCTTACGAAGTTTTCGATTGTGGTGGCCTGCGCATTGAGGTAGGTATTCATGTTATTGTTAACATTTTCCTCAATCATTGCACGGCTTTTTCTTACGGACAGCGTACAAAGCACTGAAATTCCTATTATTACTGAAATCGCAATGATAGACAGTATGATGGTTTTCATTTTAAAATCGCGTAGTCTCATAAAATAACACCTTTCCGGTTCCTGAACATTATTTCAGTGACCTTTAGTTATCGTATTTCACCGTTTTTCATAATGTATTTATTTTTGTACATCATATCATCCGCACGTCTGAATACATCCTCCATGGAGCTGTCTAAATTCTCCTGGTACTCAGCCATACCCGATGCAATGGAAACCTTATTAACATCAGGAAAATCTGACTTCGCAAGGGCTTCTATATGGTCACGCATGGACTGGAGAAGATCCCAGCGTTTGCTGTAGTCAGAGTTGCTGACGATAGCAACAAATTCATCACCGCCGATACGGAATACCGGGCTGTGCTTGAAAACATCACAGATAAGCTTGCAGGAGTTCTTGATATAAATATCGCCGGATTCGTGGCCGAGCTTATCATTGATGGTTTTAAGATTGTTGATATCAAACATTGCAACGGCGAAGGGAGTACGGTCGCCGAGCTTGAAGCGCTCAATAAGGTTTGCCTTGTAGTTTTCAAAAGCAATTCTGTTACGCGCCGATGTGAGTGCATCCTTCTGCATAAGCTCGGAAAGCTGAGCATTGAGGGCGTTTAGCTTGAGATTCTTTCTGTAGGAATCAAAAACTCGTCTGATGCGGTCATTCATGGAGCGGAAGAACATATCATCGAAATATGATAAATTATCGCACATAACAATGTATCCGAAGTTAAATGCACTGAGATAAAGCGGTGTGAAAACGTAGCAGTGATTTTGCCCCTCACCGGTGTAGCCGGGGAAAAGATTCTTTGTGGGGAACTTATCGATATCGATGGGAACACCCTCATGCTTTGCTACGATTACATCCATGATTTCACAGAGGTCAAACTTGGGAAGATCGTTGACCTCGTTAAGAGCCAGAGTGCCGAAACGGGGGTCTACAAGCATGGCAAAGCTGGAACCCTCCACACCGTCACTTTTATAAATAAGCTCACGCATCTTTCCTGCAAGATGGCTGTAATAATCAGCACCGAGAATGGTCCATTCGATGAAATTGAAACGGGATTCCCTGAGAGTATTCTGACGATCTCGCGTGGGAATGTGACGGGTATAGGTACGTCTTAAAACGTCTGCGTTTCTGCACTTTGAGCAGCCGCAGCTTTCACCGGGAACGAACACACAGTCAAGAATGGTCTCGTCGGGAACTTCCTTTCCTTCGAATAAATCATATAAAAGCTGAACGGACTTTTGTCCGATTAAATCAAAATGCTGGTCAACACTTGAAATGGCAGGGAAGAACATCTGGCTTTCGGCGGAAAAATCGAAGCCTGTGATGATAAGGTCATCAGGAACCTCTATATCGTTCTTCTCGAGTCCGAGGCTGACGGCAATGGCCAGCTGGTCATTTGCACAGAGAATGGCACCGGGAAGATTTGACTTGTCCGGATAAAGCTTCTGAACATATTCCATGGTACGGGGAGTTTCCCAGTTTGAGTAGTAGATGTCATCATCCTCGAAGGGAAGTCCATACTTTGCCATGGTGTCGCGTACAGCCTGTTCACGAACCTGTGAGTCCTCGTTTTCCTTTGAGCCGGCAACCCATAAAATCTTTTTTACGTTATGTTCGGTAATCAGATGCTCACATAAAGCCTTCATTCCGACATAGTTGTTATTTCCGATGTATTTATAACCGGGATGACGGATTCCCATACTTACAACCGGGATTTTCGCATCGTCGCAGTATGTACAGATCTCGTTAATCGCATCCGGGAAATTCAGACCGGCACCGAATATAAGTACACCGTCAAAGGTGGTCAGATCCGGAAGACTGTATATTAACTTTTCGGAACCACGGAAGTCGTCATCCATTCCGTATGCACCGTGGGACAGGAATACAAACAAATCAGCGTCATTCTCGGGAAGTGCTTCGGTGACACCTGTCATGTAATGATATAGATTTTCGGAATTCCAGCCGTTGGCGAATACCGCTATCTTCTTCTTCATAAAATAACCATGCCTTTCTGGTTGAACCGCCAACCCGAGGCCGCAGCTGCAAATCCGCATGTGAAAACAAAGCTTTCACACCGGCCTCACGGTTGAAAAACTTTATGACCGAACAGGAAAAAACAGAAAGTAATTTACCTGAAAAAACCATAAAGAATACCATATGAAACAGTATCTTATAATCCTAATTATTATAGCAAAAAACACTTAAAAATTAAATGGATTTTTAATCACTAAATGTGATTACAGATACATAATAACTATACTATATTATAAGGACAATTGCAAGGAAAAACAGAAGAAGGATAATCTGTCGGTGCAGGTGAATTAGAAAACTAATTTTATATCTGATTAATGGCAACAGCTATTAGCAGAAACGCAAAATATGCTTGGAAAAAAAGCGAAAATATAGTATAATTTTATAATGATAATATGAAACTATCAGGAGGGTTTACAAATGTTAAGAGTGGTTGATACAGACTGCGGAAGAGTACGCGGAATTCCTGCGGCAGATCCCAGAATTACAGCATTTAAGGGAATTCCTTTTGCTGCACCCGCATCGGGAAAGAACAGATGGCGTGCACCTCAGCCCTGTGAAAAGTGGGAGGGTGAGCTTGACTGTTCACGCTTCGGTGCGATTTCGGTTCAGGATCAGCCTGCGGTTGGTACGGATATTTACTGCAGGGAATGGCATGTCGATCCCGATATCGAAATGAGCGAGGACTGTCTTTTCCTGAATGTATGGACGCCTGCAAAGAAGGCTGATGAAAAGCTTCCGGTTCTGGTATGGTTCTTTGGCGGCGCACTTCAGTGGGGCTATCCCGCAGAGATGGAATTTGACGGTGAGAGACTTGCGAGAAGAGGCATCATCGTTGTAACGGTAAATTACAGAATCAATGTATTCGGTTTCCTTGCACATCCCGATTTAACAAAGGAGGCACCTGAGGCGCCCACAAACTTCGGAAGTCTTGACCAGCAGGCCGGACTCAAGTGGGTTCAGAGAAATATTGCAGCCTTTGGCGGCGATCCTTCAAATGTTACCATTGCAGGTCAGTCGGCGGGCGGCGGAAGCGTGCTCAGTCAGATTGCAAATCCCGCAAATGAAGGACTTTTCAATAAGGCAGTGGTTATGAGTGCAATGATTAAGAGCGCCTTCGGCGATTTCTCACTCGGAACACCTATGTCTATGGAAGAGGGCGAGCAGGCAGGCGTTAATCTTTTCGAAATTCTCGGCGTAAAGACCGTAGAAGAAGCAAGAGAGCTGGACGCACAGTATGTACTTTCAAAGTATAATGAGTATAAGGCCAAGTACGGCATTATGTTTATGGGCGTTCAGGACAATAAATTTAATTTCGGCGATCCTCTTGAGAGATATAAGGCAGGCAAGGGCGTTGATGTAGTTATGATGGCAGGTAATACCGCCGATGAGTTCCTTAACTGCATCCGCGCAAATAATGAGGAGGAGCTGGCTGCTGCGGCAAAGAAGATGTTCGGTGATGCGGCAGACGAATTCCTTGGCTTTGAGGAAGCACACAGATATGTAGAGGGTATGGGATATACACCGATTTCCGGACTTGAGCTGACGGTAAAGGATTCCTTTGAAAAGGTTCAGGAGGCAGGCAGAACAAAGCCCTGCTATTATTACAGATTCGATACGGATATTCCCGGATGGGACAATCCCGGAACCTTCCATTCGGTTGACCTCTGGTTCTTCTTTGAGACACTTGCCAAGTGCTGGAGACCTTTCAAGGGTAAGCATTATGATCTTTCAAGACAGATGTGCAATTACTGGGCTAATTTCATAAAGACAGGAAATCCCAACGGACCCGATAATGACGGCACACCCATGCAGGAGTGGACTCCTTACACAAAGGAGAATCCTTACGCAATGATTTTCGGAAAGAACGGCGCCGTTATTCACAAGGAAGAGCCTACTCCTTACCAGAGATTTCTTATGGGAAGAGTTAAGTAAGCGCAGACGAAAGGATAATTCTAATGGATAATTTAAAACAGATTACAAACCCTTATTTACCTTCGTGGGAATATGTGCCGGACGGTGAGCCTCATGTATTCGGAGACAGGGTTTATGTATACGGTTCACATGACAGATTTAACGGAGCTCTTTACTGCATGAAGGATTATGTCTGCTGGTCGGCTTCGGTGGATGACCTCGGAGACTGGAGATATGAGGGCGTTATTTTCAGAAAGGATCAGGATCCCGAGAACGGAGACCTTCAGGGCAATCTTTATGCACCCGATGTAACCGTCGGACCTGACGGAAGATATTATTTATATTATGTTCTCAGTAAATGGGGCGTTGTTTCGGTTGCGGTATGTGATGAGCCCGCGGGCAAGTATGAGTTCTACGGCTATGTTCATTATGAGGACGGAACTCTTCTCGGACAGGCAGAGGGCGATGAGCCCCAGTTTGATCCCGGCGTAATCACAGAGGGCGATAAGACCTATATGTACACAGGCTTCTGCGGCGGCGGAGACTATTCTCGTCACGGTGCTATGGCTACCGTACTCGGACCCGATATGCTCACCGTAATTGAGGCACCCAAATTTATCGTGCCCGGCTCCTGCTACAGCGAGGGCACAGGCTTTGAGGGACATGCATTTTTCGAGGCTCCCTCAATCCGTAAAAAGGGTGATACATATTTCTTTGTTTATTCATCACAGCTCTTCCATGAGATGGCCTATGCCACAAGTAAGAATCCTACCGAGGGCTTTGAGTATCGCGGAGTTCTTGTAAGTAACGGTGACCTGAATATTGATTCCTACAAGCCCGCAGAGAAGCCTGTCTGCTACTGCGCAAACAATCATGGCGGAATGGTTAAGATTAAAGATGACTGGTATATTTTCTACCACAGACATACAAACGGAACAAATTACAGCCGTCAGGGCTGCTTTGAGAAGCTCATCGAGCGTGAGGACGGACTTTTTGACCAGGTAGAGATAACATCCTGCGGCGGTATTTCAACACCCTTAAAGGGCGAGGGCGAATATCCCGGATATCTTGCATGCAATCTTTTTTCGCCTGATGATATTACTTACATTCCCTGGTCGGGCTGGATGTCGGACAGCTACCAGAAGATTACTCAGGACGGCGGCGACGGTGAAAAGTGCGTAGGCTACATT
Source organism: Lachnospiraceae bacterium (assembly GCA_024403355.1). Lineage (GTDB taxonomy): Bacteria > Bacillota > Clostridia > Lachnospirales > Lachnospiraceae > RUG11977. The sequence continues at coordinate 66,110 of JAKSRW010000015.1, read as the reverse complement.
ACAAATATCCGTCCCGGAAATGTATGCGGCTTCAAGTACTTTGAATGCAAGGGTGTAAAGCGTATCAAGATTACCACACGCGGTTATATTGGCGGTGAGATGGAGGTACGTACAAAGTGGGACGGCGAGCCTATCGGAAGCATTCCTGTAAGCACCTCAAATGAGTGGATGGACCACTCCGCAGACATTGCAGTTCCTGATGGTATTCAGGCACTTTACTTCACCTACAATGGTTCAGGCTACATGATGATGAAATCATTTACCCTTGAGGTATAATAAATCTTAATGAAGCACCTGTGTCAGGAGACTGATGCAGGTGTTTTTTCTTGCATGGAATTATAATATTTGATAAATTTATTTTAGCAGGTTAAGCTGTAGGATGTGTATTAAATAAATGGAAAGGCCCGGTTAATATATGGCAGAAACTGAAAACAGTACAAGACTTCGTGTTCTGTATCTGATGAAAATACTTCTTGAAAAAACTGATGAGCAGCACTCTGTAACCATGCAGGAAATCATTGGGGAGCTGCACAGATGCGGAGTAAGCGCTGAACGAAAGGCAGTGTACCTGGATATTGAAAGCCTGCGCAGCTTCGGAATTGACATTATATGTGAAAAGTGGGACAGAAACTTCCATTATTCGGTTGCGAGCCGTGACTTTGAGCTGGCGGAGCTGAAGCTTTTGGTGGATTCGGTCCAGTCCGCAAGGTTTATTACCAGGAAAAAATCGGATGAACTTATTTCGAAGATTGAGCATTTGGCATCAAAGCATGAGGCTAAAAGCCTGCAGAGACAGGTGTATGTAGCAGACCGTGTAAAGTCAATGAATGAGAGCATTTATTACAATATTGATGCCCTTCATACCGCTATTTCTTCAAACTGTCAAATCAGCTTTAACTATTTCTCATGGAATATTAATAAGGAGCAGGAGCTTCGTCACAATGGCAGGCTGTACCGGGTAAGCCCCTGGGCCTGCGTGTCTGATGATGAGAATTATTATCTGGTAGGTTATGATTCCGAGGACGCAAAGATAAAGCATTTCAGGACCGATAAGATGCTCAATATCAGTATTCTCGATGAAGCAAGAGAAGGCCGGGAAATGTTTGAAAATTTCAATCTGGCAGTGTATACAGCGAAGCGTTTCGGTATGTTTGACGGTAAGGAGGAAACGGTAAAGCTGCTTTGCGAAAACTATCTGTCAAATGTAATAGTGGACCGCTTCGGCAAGGATGTAATGATGATAAAGGCCGATGAGGAGCATTTTACCGTAAATGTCAGGGTCGCGGTCAGCGGACAGTTTTTCGGATGGATTTTTTCTTTGGGACGAGGAGCAAAGATAATAGGTCCGGATACGGTTGTGGAGCGTATGAGAGAGGAAGCGGAAGCGCTGATTGCAAGATACAGGCTAATATAACATAAAAATCCCCTTCACCGTAACGGTAAAGGGGATATATTTTATCAGTGATTTGCAAGGTCACAAAGCTCGTCAAGCATCTTGGGAAGGTCTGTGTCCATATTCTCGGGAGAGAACTGACAGGTACCTACTGCCTTGTGTCCGCCGCCGTTATACTTGAGCATAAGGCTTCCTACGTCAAGTGTACAGGTGCGGTTAAGAATGCTGTAGCCTACCGCTGCGGAACAGCCGAGACCTCCACGTCCGTTTACAATCCATGCTGAAACGTTCTGGTCGGGATAGAGGCTGTAAATCAGGAAACGGTTACCTGTGTAAATAGGGTCAACACCACGAAGGTCTGTGATGATAACGTTGCCGTCTGTACGGGTATTCTTAAGAACCATCTCTTTGAACTTCTTGGTCTGATCGAAGTATACCTCGATACGCTCCTTAACGTCGGGAAGCTCAAGAATTTCTTCTGTTGTAAGTGTACGGCAGGCATCGATGAGCTTTTCCATTAACTGATAGTTTGAAATGGTGAACTGACGCCAGCGGCCGAGACCTGTTCTGGGATCCATAAGGAAGCCTACAAGAATCCAGCCTGTGGGGTTCAGAATTTCCTCTCTTGTAAGATGACCCGAATCAACCTTGTCAACGGCCTCCATCATATCGTCAAACTGGGGGAAACGCTCGCGTCCGCCATAATATTCGTAGATAATTCTCGCGCATGAGGGAGTGATACGGCTCTCGCCCTTATACTTACCCTTGAGCTCATTTCTTTCGAACTCGCTGGAGTGGTGGTCGAACCATAAACCACAGCCGGGAACGAAGGGCACATTAGCCAGACAGTCGTCCTCTGTAACCTCAACGAGACCATCCTGAAGATCCTTCGGATGAGCAAATTTCCAGCAATCTATAATGCCTGCTTCCTTTAACAGAGCACCACATGCAAGTCCGTCAAAATCAGAACGTGTAATTAATCTCATAGTTTCTTCCTTTCATACTAATAATCATGCCTTTACAGCTGAATTGCAAATCATATTTTCATATTATATCATGACGTCGGGGTCAAAAGCATTGCCCCCGACTTAATACACGCATTTCTTCGCACTTTGTGCTCCCGAAATGCTAAAAACATTCAAAATCCGCTCATTTTTCAATGAAAAATGGCTACTTTTTCATGTTTTTGCGTGTCATAAAGGCCTTCAATGCTCTTACAAGCAAGCTTGACGAGCATTTTTGACCTTTTGCCCCTTGTATTATATCATTTTGTTAATTATATATTATATATTGCTTTTTTTCAAGCAAAAATCTTATTTTTATAGTCTTGTTATATCGCCGAAAAAATGTTATAATTATATGAATTGTAAATGTCTTTGGGCATTAATAACGGAACAGTAGGTATGGAGTTTTCATTCAGAAGAAGGAAGTTAATCAGTGGACGCTATAGAAAAAGGCAGAATTACCGAATTTTATAACCGATATCGTGAAAACTTAATACATTCGATGGCAATTGAGGCGGATCTGATGATTGCCGATGACAGACAGGGCTGGGTAGCGAAGCTTAGACAGAAGTCAGATTTCCTGCGTAAAACCTACCAGGAGAACGAGGATGAGCTTGCGGTACTCATTTATCCCTATGTCAAAAAAGAGAAAAAACTTGACCTGGTTACTGCCACGGAATTCTACGAGAACATCTGCGACATGACCATGAATGCGGAAAATGATTCGCTGCTTACAACAGAAATGCTGAAGCTTCTCAAGGAATTTTATATGGAGAACGATATGGAGGACGAGTGGATTAATTCCACCTATATGCTTGCCCTCACATATGCCGACCGAAGTGATGATATTTCAGCAGAAAATGCGCGAGATTATTTCGAGGAGGTTTCCCGTCGAAGTGACCGCTACTGCAATATAAAGAGCTGGGATGCCCGTCAGAGAGTCATCCAGTCCTTCTTTAACTGTATTACCGATAAGGATGTGCAGAGTAATGAGGAGAGGCTTGAAAGAATCGTTCTTTATGAGAATGCGAACAGAATGATTTCGCGAGCAGACGTTAGAGAGCTTGACGGAACACGACTCGACTTTGACAAGTTCAGGGATGATATGCGTATCAACCTTATGTGGGCGCTTATCCGTTCGGATTCGGTACCTAACAGAGCTGTAATCGAGTATGTGGTAAGAGAGCTTCTTCCCGATGGAATTACCCGTGAGAATTTGAATTCCAGGGCCTCAGTCGATGCAGTGACCTATGTCTGGTGCAATCTTCACAGCGGTATGATTTCCGCAAATCTGGCGGTTTCGATGCTTTTTGATTATTACCGTGCCCAGACTGATGAGATTGATTACAGAAAGATTAATCTTTTTTACGATGATGCTTATGAGAGCAAGATAACCTGTATGCAGGAGTGCTTCAGAGTGCTTGCGCTTCCCGAGGTTTCGCTTAACGAACGCGAGCAGCTTTTCTACGAGCTTGCTACGGAATTCAAGCACATTTATACTTCGACTCCTTATCTTGCAAATAACAATTATATAAATGATGACCTTTGTCAGACAGTACGCCTGATGCTTCGAATCGCTACCGAAGAAACGGAAGCGCTGACCTATGTGCGAGACGTTATTCTTAACCGTAACGCAATGACGCTTATTCATTCGCTGATGCTTGCAAACATTGCGGTTACGATTACAAAGTGTCTTGTAGACAAGGCACCCGAGCTTTTCTTTGATATGCTGAATACCCGTGACCCGCGTCACGTCAGGGCGAAGGAAAAGTACCTGATAGATTATACGGAAAACAGTGCACAGCTTCATGATGTGGGAAAGGCTTACATTTCCGACGTTATCAATCTTCAAACAAGGCGTCTGACGGATGAGGAATTCGGTCTTATCCGAATGCATCCCACCTTCGGAGATTTCCTTTTGAAGGATACAAAGCTCGGTGCGAGATACCGGGATGTAATTCTTGGCCATCATAAGGGCTTTGACGGCAAGGGCGGATATCCCTTTGGCTTTGACAATACGCAGTCGCCGATTAAGATTATCATTGATATTATTACGATTGCGGACTGTATTGATGCGGCTACCGATACACTCGGACGAAATTATACCCGCTGTAAGAAGTGGGTGCCGGATATGGCCGATGAGCTTTCAAACGATACGAAGAACCGTTACAATCAGGCGATACTGAGTGTAATCTGCCGCGATAAGAAGACCAGCGATACTATTTCGTATATCACGGATGAAGGCCGAAAGGATACCTATTTCCGAATTTACAGAGATTATATTTCTGATGAAAAGAAGGATTCTACTGTAGAAATTGAGACAGTAAAGATAAAATAAACTGATATGAAAGGGTAAGTAAATGAGTAAGATTATTTTAACCGGTGACCGTCCCACAGGACGTCTTCACCTTGGTCATTATGTTGGTTCACTTAAGAGAAGAGTGGAGCTTCAGAATTCAGGAGAATATGATAAGATTTTTATTATGATTGCCGATGCACAGGCGTTAACAGACAATGCTGATAACCCTGAGAAGGTTCGTCAGAACATTATAGAGGTTGCTCTTGACTATCTTTCGGTAGGCCTTGATCCCACAAAGTCTACACTTTTTATCCAGTCAATGGTGCCCGAGCTTACAGAGCTGACATTTTATTACAGCAATCTTGTTACACTGGCCAGACTTGAGAGAAACCCTACCATTAAGGCTGAAATCCAGCTCAGGGGCTTCGGTTCATCGATTCCTGCGGGCTTCTTAACATATCCTATCAGCCAGACAGCTGATATTACTGCCTTCAAGGCTACTACGGTTCCTGCAGGCGAGGATCAGATGCCCATGCTTGAGCAGTGCCAGGAAATTGTAAACAGATTTAATAATATTTACGGTGAAACTCTGGTTGAGCCGAAGATTATGCTTCCCAGCAATCAGACCTGTCTCAGACTTCCCGGTACAGACGGAAAGGCTAAAATGAGCAAGTCTCTCGGCAACTGTATTTATCTTTCAGATGATGAGAAGGAAGTTAAGACAAAGGTTATGTCTATGTACACCGACCCTGACCATATCCGTGTCGAGGATCCCGGAAAGGTAGAGGGTAATGCGGTATTTACATACCTTGATGCCTTCAGCCGTCCCGAGCATTTTGAAAAGTATCTTCCCGAGTATGAGAACCTTGATGCCCTCAAGGATCATTATAAGCGCGGCGGACTCGGTGATGTTAAGGTTAAGAAGTTCCTTATCAAGATTCTTGAAGAGACACTTGCGCCTATCCGTGAGGAAAGACATAAGTGGGAGCAGAATATTGAGGGTGTATACGAGATTCTCAAAAAGGGCAGTGAGGTTGCAGAGGCTGTTGCGGCACAGACACTTAATGAGGTTAAGGCTGCAATGAAGATTAATTACTTTGATGATGACGCTCTTATCAGAGAGCATTCGGAGAAGTATAAGAATGCACAGAAATAATGGAATTTAAAATAATTGCTCATATAAGGACGGATTTCCCCGAAAAGTTCGGTATTCCGCGCCAGCCGGGTCTGGTGGCAGAGCTTAAGGGGAGAATCGTGTTCGAGCCGGAATTCAGAAATCCTGATATGCTTCGCGGAATAGATGAGTTTTCTCATCTGTGGCTGCTATGGCAGTTTTCGGGGAATCTGGATGCGGCGGGTGAAGCGAAATGGTCCCCGACTGTTAGGCCTCCAAGACTTGGTGGAAATAAACGGCTCGGGGTTTTTGCTACACGCTCACCCTTCAGACCTAATCCGATAGGTATGTCTGCCGTAAAAATAGAAGAGGTATCCTACAGCGGTCCCGAAGGACCTGTGATTTATGTATCGGGGGCAGATATGCTTGATATGACCCCTATTTACGATATCAAACCATACATCGGATATACAGATGCGATTGCGGATACAAAGGGCGGCTTTACCGACAGCACGGAATATAAAAAGCTGAAGGTAGTATTCGGACCCGAAGCGGATTCTTTTGTTAAAGCAGGAGGGCAGTCGGAGAATTTTATCGGCTCACTTATAAAAATTTTAGAAAACGATCCGAGACCTCATTACCAGAATGATCCCGAGAGGATTTACGGAATGGCTTATGCGGGCCATGAAATTAAATTTTCTGTAAGGGATGAAATTCTTACAGTTATAAGCATTAATCCCAGGACTGAGGGTTGAGAGCCACAGGCTGCAAAACAGATGATAACATATTTTTCAAGGAATACTAGGTCGCAGTATCCGGACAAGGCAAAGAAATAAAGGCAGAGTATGCAGGCCGTGCAAATAATCTAAAGGCAATGAATCTAAAGGCACAGTATGTTGACAGACTACTGGTGTAGAAATACATATATAGTATTATAAAATATATCAGGAGGTATTTATGCAGACAATTTCCATGTGCTTCCCCGGAGGAAGAAAAAAGGCGCTTACACTGAGCTATGATGACGGTGTAGAGCAGGATATCCGATTAATGGATATTATGAAGAAGAACGGACTGAAGGGAACCTTCAATATCAATTCAGGTGATTATTCACCTGAGGGTACTGTTTTTGAACCCGGCAGAGTTCACAGACGTATGACAAGAAATGCCTGCATCAGTCTTTATAAGGACAGCGGTATGGAGGTTGCGGTTCATGGTCTGAACCATCCCTGGTTTGACCAGCTTCCTGCGAATATTTGTACATATCAGGTTTCACAGGACAGGGCAAATCTTGAAAGTGATTTCGAGCAGGTTGTACGCGGATGTGCATATCCCTTCGGAACCTTTAATGATGAGGTTGTTGATATTCTTGACAAGAACGGAATCGTTTATTCCCGTGGCGTTGATTCATCACACAGCTTTGATATTCCCAAGGACTGGCTGAGACTTCGTCCTACCTGTCATCATGCGGACGGAGCACTTCCCGAGCTTCTTGATAAGTTCCTGAATGAGAAGCCTATGGGCAATTCATGGCTTTTCTATCTTTGGGGTCACAGCTATGAGTTCGAGCAGTTTGATAACTGGAACATTATTGAGAGCTTTGCAAAGAGAGCCGGAGGACATGAGGACGTATGGTATGCCACAAACATTGAAATTTATGATTATGTTAAGGCATTTGAGTCTCTTAAGTTTTCGGCAAAGGCAGACAGGGTTCAGAACCTTTCTGCTTATGATATCTGGTTTGAGTTCAATGTATATGGTGAGCCTGCAAAGAAGCAGTATTGTGTAAAGGCAGGAGAAACACTTAAAATCGATTAATTATCTGCGGTCGCAGAACTAAAAAGTCGCTTCACACTGTATCGTCAGTTTTCACTGTGGATACCGTGTGAAGCGACTTTTATTTATTTCCTAATCATGGTTTACTCAGTATATAGGTCTGTTTGCCGTTATAGGGCTGCAGCATTGCTGAGTTCGAAAGCATTGCTTTTACCAGTGCATCGTAATTATTTTGCAGGGGTGACTGAAGTTCGTCGGTTATAATTATATTTCTGACGTTAACACCGCTGTAATTGTATTCATAGGATGAAGCCGGTGAATAAAGGGCTGAAAACATATCGTCTATTGCGAGTGTGAAGCAGTTTGAACCTTCGGCGCTCGCGGCAAATGCGAGGTAGCCGAGCTCCATTTCGTTTGCACGGCTCACTGTCGTGCTGCCGGGTTCGTATTCAAGTCTTACTTCTTTTAAGTATCCGCCGCTGCTGGTCAGCTTGAAGTCAGGCATATCGCCTGTATATCCGAGACGGTAAATAAGCTCATAACAGTTGTCATAGAACTGGGCTTCGGTTATTTTTCCTCGATTTGAAGGAATATATACGTTATATGATATAACTGACTCAAATTCGGAAAGAACTATGGCGGTGATTATAGCTACCGCAATTCTCCAGCCACGTTGGTCAGTCATCTTTATGTCTATATCGCTATCCCAGGGAAGCTGGTAGCCGTCCTTACAGATTCTGAAGCAGAGAACCTCTCGGATAAGGCTGAAAATGGGGATGAAAGCGCCCATTCCGTACCAGGTAAGCATCAGTGAACGGATGTAGGCCTGCTTTACGGTCAGCTTTTCCTGTGATGAGAGATTAACAATTTTTATACCCATGAGCCATTTTCCGGGGGTGGTGCCGAATTTGGAAATCATCAGAGGCTCTGTGGCCAGATTCAGCAGATATACCGGATAAAGTGAAAGCATGGTAATGTCCGTGAGGGACAGGCTTGTCTTAAATACAAAGACAAGTATAAGGTTAATAAGCAGGGAACAGATTGCAATGTCTACGGTACGGGCCAGATAACGTCTGAAGGGACGCGGACATATGCCGGGAGTTTCCTCCTTTTTTTCTTCCTCGGTTTTGAAATAGGGATTTCCCGAATATTCCTCGTAGCTGCGCCCGTAGGGATTGATGAAGGGATTACCGAAGGGATTTTCTTTTGTTTTAGCTTCATTATCGGACGCCTGTCCGTCGGATGCGTTGGAAGCTTCGGCATTTTCTGCTTCCGGAGTATCTGTCCCGCCGGATTTTGAATCGTCCTTACCGTAATTCTTTAATATATCGTCCGCACTGCGCTTTTTGTCGGAACCATCGCCCATGAAGCTTCCTGTAGGTCCGTATGATGAATCGGGCTTTTGGGCATTGGGGTCGTCAGAGCCCTGAACATACCATGAGTTCTGTGTCTTTTTACGCCCGTAATTATAGGAATTAGTGTAGCCCTCGCGCGGCAGAAGAGAGGTATTCACATCATAGAAGATACCTCCGTTATGCTTTAATTCCTTAACATGTGTAAGGTAGGGCAACGGATCGAATTCGAAAAAGTCCTCGCCCTCACGCTTCATGTTCTGCATAACGATTGCGGCCTGGCTGATATTGTCGGAGTCATTCAGAATCGATGAAACATGTCGGGTCAGCATAGCGGTAAACTCGGTTTTCCCGGTATTTACATCGACAAGGTCCTGCACCGAAAAGCTGAGCATTCGTAAAAGAGCAAAGCGGCGTATGAGCTTTACTTCTTCGTCTGTATATGAGTGCGCTCCGGACGAACCGTTTGCGGAAGGAATCAGCCCTGCGGCTTCAAGCTGTAAAAGACAGGGAATACTAATTCCAAGTTCCTTGGTGAGATCATTATAATTCATGTTTTATTGCCTTTGGTATGTTAAATTATAATTTAATATTTGCTAAAAGTGCAGCTAAACCGGTAGCAGGTGAGTCGCCGTCACTGTACTCTTCTGAAACGGATTCGACTACATCCTCGAGAACATCTTCCTTTTCATCAACTGCTGTCATGGAGAGGGAAATCTTTCCGTCATTAACTTCCATAACCTTTACGGTGACGGTATCGCCTACTTTAAGTACCTCAGCGGGGGACTTAAGACGCTTGTTGCAGATTTTTGAAATGTGTACAAGACCGGTTAAATCTTCGCCGATATTTACAAAAGCACCGAAGGGCATAAGCTTTTCTACAGTACCTTCTGTCACGAGACCTGTCTGAAGACGTGAGATTCTTGAACGTCTGTCACGCTCGGCTCTGTCACGAAGAAGCTCCTTGGCTGAGAGGATGAGCTTTCCTTTATCCTTGTTCACCTCTGTAACGATGCATTCCAGCTCCTTATTCACAAAAACAGAAGTATCCTCCACAAAGGAAAGTGAAAGCTGTGAGGCGGGAATGAAGGCTCTTATTCCGTATAAGTATGTACTTACACCTGCATTAACCGCTTCTGAAATCTTAACCTTTACAATGCTTTTATCTTCCTTTGCCCTTGCAAGCTTATCCCATGAAAGAAGGTTTTCAGCCTCCTTCATCGAGAGCAGGAAATTGCCCTCGCGTGTTTCACGAAGAACTGTGCAGTCTACCTCGTCACCGACATGGATATCGGCTTTGATGGAGAAGCGGGGGTCATTGCTTAAATCCTCAAGCTTAATGATACCTTCGGCGTAAGCGTTCAAATCTACGGTAACCTCTGAATCCGATACACCTATTACGGTTCCGTGGATCATATCACCGGGATTAATCTTTTTAAAGGAATGTTCAAGCTCTGTTTTAAAATCGTCCATTGAGGGAATTCCCTCGTATGATTTTTCTTCCATATATGTTCGTACCTTTCATATTGATTTATTGATAATTAATAAAAAATACAATAATAAAAATATTATCATTATTCAACGGTAAAAGCAATAAATACCTTTGTAAAATCGGTGAAAAAACCGTGAAAAACCTTAAAAAAGTGGTTGAAAAATAAATTTGTTAGGTATATAATCCATTTTCGATATTAATTAGGGAATAATGCTTAAGAAAGGACGGTGCAGTAGATGCAGTTACTTGTTGTTATTCTGAAAAATGAAAAGCTTATGGACAGTATTCTGAAGCAGCTTGCGGAGGAAGGAGTAAAGGGTGGTACAATTCTTTCAGGTAAGGGTATGGGTGAAGAGCTCATGAATATGGAAGAGGTGCCCATGTTTGCGACACTCAGAAGCATTATGAGGGATGAGGAGCGCGAGAGCTGCCAGGTCGCAATGTTTGTAATCAGAGACGAGCAGGTGGTGGAAGCCAGAGAAACCGTTAAAAGGATGGTTAATCTGAAGGAACCAAATACCGGCATTATGTTTGTGCTTCCGATTACCTATGTTGAAGGACTGGGAAAATAGGCTGATAAAATATAAAAAATAAGTATAGAAAGAAGAATAAAAATGAACGTCAATATGCTTGTTTATCTTGCAATAGCACTTGCATGTGCACTTTTATCAAGTAAGATAATGAAGCTCATAAAACTTCCAAATGTTACGGGCTATCTGCTTGTAGGTCTTTTGGTCGGACCCTACTGTATTAATCTTATTCCGGCAGATATCGTGGAGAGCCTTGGAATTATTCCAAAGGTCGCTCTTGGCTTTATTGCCTTTTCAATCGGTGCGGAATTTAAGTTCAGTTATCTGAAAAAGGTCGGTAAGGCTCCCATTATTATTGCAATATTTGAATCGGTCGGTGCGGTAGCGGTAGTGGATATTGTGTTAATCGCACTCGGATATGATGTGGCATTCTCGCTTTGCCTGGGCGCAATTGCTGCGGCAACCGCTCCTGCGGCTACCCTGATGGTAGTAAAGCAGTATAAGGCAAGGGGTCCCGTTACAGAGACTCTGCTTCCTGTTGTGGCACTTGATGATGCGGTAGCACTTATGTGCTTTGGTATTTCTGTTGCGGTGGCAAAGGCCATTGAGCACACTGCGGGCGATGAGAGCATAGTAATGACTATTATATCACCGCTTCTTGAAATAATCGCGGCACTTGCACTTGGTGTAATATTCGGAATGATTTTCAGATTTGCGGTAAAGTGGTTCACCGGACGCGGCAACAGACTTGCGGTAACCTATGCCATGGTATTTGTCTGCATAGGTCTCGGAGAGATGTTTGGTCTTTCATCACTGCTTGCATGTATGGCCCTCGGTGCTACACTTGTAAATACTTCTTCGGTATCGGATATCATCTTTGAGCAGACAGACAGAATGACACCGCCCGTCTTTATGATGTTTTTCTTCCTGTCGGGTGCGGAGCTTGATATAGCGATTATTCCTGAAGTAGGTGTAATCGGAATCGTGTATGTTCTGGCAAGAGTTGCAGGCAAGATGCTCGGAGCATGGTCGGGAGCAAAGATTTCCCACGCAGAGAAAAATGTGCAGAAATTCCTCGGCTTTACACTTATCCCGCAGGCCGGTGTAGCAATCGGTCTGGCGACAACCGCCATGTCTGTAGTACCTGATTATGGTCCGAAGATCAGAACTATCATTCTTTGCGGAACAGTAATCTACGAGCTTACAGGACCTGTAATCACAAAGCTTGCGCTGAAGAAAGCCGGAGAAATAAAGCAATAGAGGATAAAGTTAAATTTAAAATTAATTAAATTCCCTGACGGTATAAAGGATGGAATTTCCTTTTTTACCGACACGGTCCACAATTTCCAGATAGTAAAGTATATTGAGCGCCATCCCGGCGAGGTCTCGCGGAATCTTCGCAACCTTGCCCAGATCGGCGCTTGTAAATTTTTCGGGGAGCTCTATCGGAAGAAAAATAAGGAAGTCCTTGGGTTCATTAAGCTCATACTCTTCAAGAATGCGAATCGGTATTCCGTCGCTTCTGTGGGCACGTATCTTGCGCTTCGGGCCGTAACCGTCCAGGTACTTATATTCTTCAACCTCGAGCATAGTAATAAGGAAATGCAGGTGAGGAGATTTTAAATAGTCCTTAATTCCGTAAAGCTCTGTAAAAATATTGTAGGGACTGAGCTTTTTCGGAGATTTACGGGCAGCTGAGACCTCACCGCTTTCAGGGTCTATCCAGCGTACGGTTTTCTGCTGCGCAAGGGGATAGACCATGGTCACATCGTAGTCAGGAAGAAAGGCATCCAGTTTGCGTCTACACTTGTAGAATTGTCTGGTCTGAATCTCCTTTATTTCAAAACCATTGCAAATATCGGCAACAAAACCGGCGCACTTCTGTTCCTCGTATTCGGGCAGAACTGCGTAATAGCTTTTCAAAACTGCATGTATTGTTTTTTCACTTAGGGTGCCGATGCCGTTTTGAGCCTTTTGCTCCAGAAGAATTCTTTCGCGGATTGCGCTAAAGCGGTCGGCCGAATCGGAGCCGTCCATAATGTCTGCTGTTCCTTCCTGAGAATAAAAGTATTAAGGATATTATATCTTTTATGGAGAAATAAAACAATTAATAAAAAATATAACTTAGGATTGAAGCTGAATCGTAAAAATGATAAAATATAATAAACTATTAAATTCAATAGGCATATATGAATAAAAATGTGTCAGCTAATATTATACAGGGAGGGAAAAGGATGAAATTAGTTAAAAATGCTGCAAAATTTTTAGCTGCCTTTGCATTTATGCTTCTGGCAACAGCTATGATTTTTACACAGGATGTCGAGGCGAAGGAAACAAAGCTTTCGTCGAAGGAGCTCAGTAAGTTTGATGATACCTTTAAGGATATAGCAACTGCGGTTCCTTATTATACGGCATATTGTATTTCCGGAGATTTGGAGGGTACTACAGTTGTTCTTGATTTCTCCAAAAATGCTGCAAGAAAAAAAATCTTAGATTACCGCAGCTTTTATTCCAGCAAAACAACATCAAAGGCTTCAACCGATCTTTTTGGAAAGAGCACAAGCGGTGCAGCGGCATCAATCAGCGGAGACTGGGGTGACGGGTATCCTAAGATTGGAAAAAAGACTGCATATAAGACAGGTACCAACAAATATAAGGTAGTATTTGAGCAGAATATGGTTAGTTATGATTCATATACCTATGATGAAGTACTGACTAAGATTGCAACGATTACAATGTATCTTAAAAAATCAAGCAAGTCTGCTAATGGATTTATCATCACAAAGATGGAAATTGCATATTGAAAATATTAATTTCCGACTGATTTAAGCTGACATATATAATGGAGTTGTATAGGGCTATCGTTCAAAAAGAGCTGAGCGATAGCCTTTATATTTTGTAATTTTTTCTTGAAAAGCATAAAATGATATGTTATTGTAATAAAGATTTATTAGAAATTTGGCTAATAATCGTGCATATGGAATAAGGATATGGGGAAAGGTTTGGTAAAATAATGAAAAAGGTTATTACATACGGCACATATGATCTTTTACATGTAGGTCATATTAATCTTTTACGTCGTGCAAAGGAATACGGCGATTATCTTATCGTAGTTGTTTCATCCGATGAATTTAATGCAATCAAGGGTAAGAAGGCATATTACAGCTTCGAGGACAGAAAAAAGATTCTTGAAGCAATCAAGTATGTCGATGAGGTACTTCCCGAGTATACCTGGGAGCAGAAGATTAAGGATGTAGTCGACAACAATGTTGATGTGTTTGTAATGGGTGATGACTGGGCAGGAAAGTTTGATTTCCTCAAGGATTACTGTGAGGTAGTATATCTCCCCAGAACAGAGGGCATCTCAACAACTAAGATTAAGGAAGATCTCAACCTTCGCGGTACAAAGGCTGAGCAGGATGAGAAAAAGAGCGAGTAATAGCGAATCACACGAGGAGGAAAGGCAATGAAGAAACCTTTTGTAAGCAAGGAACAGATTCAGGAAATCGAGAAGACATACCCCACTCCCTTTCATATTTATGATGAAAAGGGCATTCGTGAGAATGCAAGACGTCTTAAGGACGCATTTTCATGGAACAAGGGCTTTAAGGAGTTTTTCGCAGTAAAGGCTACTCCCAATCCCTTTATTATCAATGTTCTTAAGGAAGAAGGCTGCGGTGTAGACTGTGCTTCAATTCAGGAGCTTTACATGGCAGAGGCATGCGGAATGCAGGAGGGCGACATCATGTTCTCATCAAATGAGACTCCCTCAGGCGAATTCACAAAGTGCCGTGAGCTTGGCGGCTATATCAACCTTGATGATATCACCATGGTAGATTTCCTCAATGAGGAATGCGGTGTTCCCGAGACCATTTTCTGTCGTTACAATCCCGGCGGAGTATATAATGTAACAAACGGCATCATGGATAACCCCGGTGATGCAAAGTACGGTATGACAAGAGCACAGATTTCAGAAGCATACAAGAAGCTTATGAAGCTCGGCGCAAAGAAATTCGGTATTCATGCTTTCCTTTGCAGCGGTGCCGTAACAAATGAGTATTATCCAATGCTTGCGAAGGATCTTTTCAAGCTCGCTGTAGAGCTTCATAACGAGACCGGCGCAGATATTAAATACATCAACCTTTCAGGCGGTGTAGGTATTCCTTACCGTCCCGACCAGGAAGGCTGTGACATCGCTAAAATCGGCGAGGGCGTTCGCAAGGCTTACGAGGAGGTTATCGTTCCCGCAGGAATGGAGGTAGCCATCTTTACCGAGCTCGGACGTTTCATGCTTGCACCTTACGGACATCTTGTTGTTAAGGCTATCCATGAGAAGCACACCTACAGAGAGTATATCGGTGTTAATGCCTGTGCGGCAAACCTTATGCGTCCCGCAATGTACGGCGCTTACCACCATGTAACCGTACTCGGCAAGGAGAACGAGCCCTGTGACCACAAGTACGATGTAGTAGGTAATCTCTGCGAGAACAATGATAAGTTCGCTGTAGAGCGTATGCTTCCTAAGATTGATATGGGTGATTATCTCTGCATCCACGATACCGGTGCTCATGGCTTCTCGATGGGCTACAATTACAACGGTATGCTTCGTTCAGCAGAGCTTCTTCTTCAGGAGGACGGCAGTGTGAAGATGATCAGACGTGCCGAGACCGCACAGGATTACTTCAGAACCTTTGATTTCTGCGATATCATGAAGAATGTAAATTATGTTAAGAAATAATTAGACATGTAAATAAAATAAGCCCCGTCCGAATTGATAACCATAGATAACTTGACAAAATAGTTATCTATGGTTATCATTGTTTTTGAGGTGATGATTATGAATAATTATGAGCGAATTATTGAAATCAAAAAAGAACTGGCATTATTGCCTGCAGGAAATTTGACATATAAAAATATAAAAGGCAAGGCTCAACCGTACCTGCAATGGAATGAAAATGGTAAAACGTTTACAAAATATGTGAGGATAGATGAACGCGAAGCTGTTCTTAAAAAAATAGAGAGAAAAAGAGTACTTTTGGATGAATTGAAAGAACTGGAGATTTCGACCGTGAGGGATGAAGAAAGTGCTTATGGTATGGACATTGGTGATAGGATACATGCATGGTTAAATAACTTGAACGATGTTAATAGTGGATACGAGTTTGCTACAAATGTTGTAATAGGTAGAAATCTTGATTCTATGGTGGATAAGGTTTCACGGTTTGAAAAACGTGATTGCTTTTGGAAACTTCAAAAGTACATTAATGAGGAATATAACGGCAAGGTATGTCTTATTTATGGATTAAGAAGAACAGGAAAAACTACTTTACTATTGCAATCAATCGGGAATTTATCTAAAGAGCAACAAAGAAAAGCTGCATATATAAAGGCAAAATCATCAAATACTATGGCGGATATAAATAAGGATTTAAAGACTTTAAAGCAATTAGGCTATCAATATTTATTTATAGATGAAGTTACATTGATAGATGATTTTATTGATTCAGCAGCATTATTCTCTGATATATATGCGTCAATGGGTGTGAAAATAGTATTGTCCGGAACGGATTCGCTTGGTTTTTGGTTTACTTTGAAAGGGGAGCTTTATGACCGAGCTTTCACAATTCATACTACATATATTCCGTTTAGTGAGTTTAGCAGACTACTGGGAATAGATGAAATAGATACATATATAAGGTATGGTGGAACTTTAAAGGCTGGTGAAATAGCATTCGATGATGAAGATGCGATAGAATCAGATGCATCATTCAGAGACGATGAGACCACACGTAGATATATTGATACGGCTATTTGCCAGAATATTCAACATTCTTTGAATTGTTGTCGTAATGGTATTTATTTTAGGCATTTGCAGGAATTATATGATGAAGGTGAGCTTACAGGGGCTATAAACAGAATTATTGAGAGCATGAATCATCAGTTTTTACTGAAAATATTAACTGCAAAGTTTAAATCACATGATTTGGGTTCAGCTACTGAATTAATGAGAAAACAGACTTCTTTAGAGGATCAGACTGATATTCTTGACATGATAGACCGTGAGGCAGTTACGAGTAGATTGATGGATATTCTGCAGATAAAAAATAAGGAAAGTATGAATATCGGTATTACAAATGTCCATGTTACTGAAATTAAGGAATATCTGACAGCTCTTGATTTAGTAGTTGATTGTCCCAGAGAGACATATATTCCTGATTCTGATTCAATGGAGTATGTTTTATTTACACAGCCGGGAATGAGATTTTGTCAGGCACAGGCACTAGTGTTTGTGTTGATGAAGGATAAAACATTTTCTGCAGAAAGTGAACGAATCAAGAAATTGATTCAGAATCGTATTCTTGAGGAAGTAAGTGGCAGAATGTTAGAAGATATAGTGTTGCTTGAAACAAGTCGTGCCTTACCAAAGAATCGCAAAGCTTTTAAATTAACTATGAGTCGAAGTGAATTTGATATGGTTATTTATGATGAACAGTCAGATACTTGCGAACTTTATGAAATCAAACACAGTAAGCAGGTGGTTGCAAACCAGTATCATGTTTTAAATGATAAGGAAGAGTGTGATTTTGTGGAGAAAAAGTACGGAAAGATAGTCAAAAAATGTGTGCTGTATAGAGGGGAACATTTGAGGCTTACAAATGGTATTAGTTATGACAATGTAGAAGAATATTTGAAGGGATTGTCTCGATAGAATGTAATCTATATTTACAGTAATACTAATGATGTAAGGTATTATGATTAATGGGCAAGTGTGAGGGTGCTATATAAAGTATATGCCCATCATTTCCATAAAAAATGTTGACTAAATCTATAAATAATATTACAATATTGTTGTATATCTTGAAAATCAGGAGATTGCTGTAGAATGAACAATAAGAGTAATATTATTATAAAAATATCATCGTTTCTGATGCTTGTGATGCTTTTGTGCATAGGCATGCAGTTTCAGGTAAAAGCTGCGGAAAAGGCATCATTTCCGAAAAAATCATATACGATGTATGAGGGCAATGTTCAGCATGTGCCGGTTTCATATAAGGGCTATGATGATTACTGTAATTCGTGGGATATTTTGTTTTACGGTGAATATGTAAAGAGTTCGAAACCCAGCGTTCTGATGGTAAACGAGGTAGGAGATTTCATTGCGGTGGCTACAGGGAAGGCGACAGTCAGCTTCTGCGATGCGGAAGGAAATGTTCTGGCGAAGACGACTGTTACGGTAAAGTCAGGCAAGTGCACAATATCGAAGGATAAGGTCACGATTTATGAAGGCGAAAGCGAAGTGCTGAGGCTTAAAAGTTCGAAACACAAGGCCGTAAGCTATGAATACAGCGTGATTGACGCAGAGACTATGAAGGGCTGTTATAATGCCCTGGATGTATTTGTTGATGAAGCGGGAAAATACACATTTTCTGCAAAAAAGCCCGGAAAATACTATGTGGATTTTGCACTCATGACTGCTGAGGGCAAGCGTTTTTCAAAAAGAGGAGTAATAAATGTTAAGCCCTGCGGTCTGGAAAAATACAATTATGCGGTGGCAAAGGATGATACTATTGAGCTTGAGTTTCTGAACGCAAAGTTTGATTCGGTCAGTGTAAATTACTGGTATGATTCAAACGGAAACTGGATAAGCTATGAGGATGATGAGCATCTGATGCCCATTATCATTGATGAGGATAGCTGCAGTATTACAGGCTTTGCAAAGGGTGAGACTCATCTTTGGCTAAGCTATAAAACACCTTTAGACAAGCTTGTTCAAAAGGAGCTTGTGGTATATACAACGACTCCCGAGTACACGCCTTTTGACGGATATCTTTGGTCCGGCGAGTCATTTATGCTGAATATTACAAATGCCAGCAGGTACTCTGAGTATGATATAACAGTGTCAAACGATAAAATTGCAGAGGCGGTTGTAACAGATGACGGAATCACAATTATTCCTAAAAAGACCGGTAAATGCAAGCTTTATATCACTGTAGACGGTGTAGAATTTGAGGATACCATTAATGTATTAAATACAAGCGTTCCCAATCAGACAGTAATTCTCAGGGAGGGTGAAAGCTACCAGTGCGATATTTCGGTGCCTGAGGACATAAAGGTGAAGTATTCTTCATCAAATGAAAAGGTTGCGAAGGTTTCAAAGACCGGTCTGATTGTAGCTAAAGGTCTTGGAAACACGATTATTACCATAAAGCTTCTTGACAGGGAATTTGCGTTCCTGCTGACCGTAGGCACCGATATGGGTATAAAGGCCGCTGAGTATGCCATGGACAAGGTGGGCAAGGCAAGCTACAGCCAGGAAAAGCGTATGCAGGAGGGCTATTATGACTGCAGTTCGCTCTGCTGGAGAAGCTATGCTTCAGCAGGCGTATATCTTGGTGACAGCAAGAGTTATGCGCCCTCATCTGCCGATCTGGGAAAATCACTCAAGGATAAGGGCTGTGTGATTGCTACTGACGGAGATTTTGATATTATGAATGTGCTTCCGGGAGATCTGATATTCAGCTCGAGAGGCAATAACGGACGATATCTGAATATCGATCATGTTGCAATATATTCAGGCTCAGAGCTTGTGACATTATCCGCAGATGATTATTGGTTTTACGAGATGTACGGTATCGAAATCCCCGAAAACGGACTGGACGGATATACACTTTCGGGTACAATGGTACATGCCGGCAGCGGCGGAGGCGGAGTCTATCTGGGCGGCTATCCCAGCTTCGGAGTAACAAAGCTGATTGCCAGACCTTCTTTAAAATATTAAATTACGGACTGCATCGTGGTAATGAACGCGATGCAGTTTTTATATATAAAATAGAAAGATAACCCACTGCCTTTAGGCGGTGGGTGAAGCTTTCGCGAGGTGCGGGGTTCAAGCCCCGTACCTCGTAAGCTGCGGTAGCAGCGATTTTATAACGAGTGACAAGCGAAGCGGTCACGAGTTTGACTCGGCAAAATATCCCATCACTGAAACTGACATAAGCTAAAATATTACATTAATAAATGCAAAAAAGGACATTGTTTGCATTTGTATGTTTTGCTAATATTTACCTGATTATTGGTATATTTATGTTTCAGTGGAGGCATCAGCTTATGGAACAAACAGAAAAAAAGCTTCCGAAGTCCAGACTTAGCTGGCTTTGGGAGAACATGGAGGGAAGACGCGGCTTATTTGTTGCAGCGGTTGTAGGTACGGTAGCCTACAATATTATGCAGCTGATTGTGCCCTATTTCTCGGGAGAAATTGTAGATTTATTTTTGAGGATAGAAGAGGAAGGCGGTTCTGTAGCGGCAGAGCAGGCTTCCTTTTTGAAGTTAATCGGGGCAATGGTCGGACTGACCCTGCTTCGTGTACTGATTGTATATCTGTCCTGTATGGCGTACGAGCATGTTTCGCAGTTTGCCCTGTTCAGAATCAGAAATTTCCTTTACAACAAGATTCAAAGACAGGATATGAAGTTTTACGCGACCTACAGAACAGGCGATTTAATGACACGAGTTACAGGTGACCTTGATGCGGTTCGTCACAATGTAGCATGGGTTATCCGTTCTATTATTGAGTCGTTCACGCTTTTTACCGCATCGGCTGTGTTTTTCTTTATTATCAACTGGAAACTGGCACTTGCGGTGCTTCTGCTTTCACCCTTCATTTTCATTATCATTTTCAGATTCAAAACAAAGGTTAAACCTAAGCATGCTCTGCTGCGTGAAAAGCTGGCGGGCATGAATACAAATGCGCAGGAGAATATCTCGGGTAACAAGGTAGTAAAGGCCTTTGCCCGTGAGGAATACGAAAAGGAAAAGTTTGAAAAGAGTAACAAGGACTTCGCCGAGACAAATATGGATACGGCAATGACCTGGCTTAAATATTTCCCTTTTATTGAAACAATTGCGAATGCGCTCTCTGTAGTGCTTCTGATTGTCGGAGGTCTCTTTATTATCAACGGAGAGATTTCGATGGGTGAGTATGTATCCTTCTCAGGGCTTATCTGGGCGATTGCGAACCCCATGCGTCAGATGGGTAATATCATGAATGAATTCCAGCGTTTCTCAGCCGCATCTGCAAAGGTTATGGAGATTTACTATTCTGAGGCTGAAATTGTTGATAAGCCTGACGCAATTGAGCATAAGAACAGATTTGACGGAAAGGTTGAGTTCAGAAACGTATCCTTCAAGTACGATGATGGAATATATCCCGTATTAAAGGACATTTCCTTTATCGCAGAGCCCGGTGAGACAGTAGCCATCATTGGTGAAACAGGCTGCGGTAAAACTTCACTGATACAGATGATTCCCAGATTCTTCGAGCCTACATCGGGTACTGTTTTCGTGGATGATGTAGATGTAAGCAATTATAAGCTTGAGGACCTTCGTAAAAATATCGGTCTTGCAACTCAGGATGTTCTGCTCTATTCGGACACCATCGAAGGTAATATCGCTTACGGTGATTCAAAGCTGACCCAGGATGAGGTTACAAAATACGCAAAGTATTCAGCTGCAGCTGATTTCATTTCAAAGATGCCTGAGGGCTATGACACTATCGTAGGCGAGCGTGGCGTAGGTCTTTCCGGCGGACAGAAGCAGAGAATTTCACTGGCAAGAGCTCTGGCAATCAGACCTTCTATTCTGATACTTGATGATACAACCTCTGCGGTTGATATGGAGACAGAAAAGAAGATTCAGCATGCACTTAAGGAGCTTGATTTCAGCTGTACAAAGATCATTATTGCACAGCGAATTTCAACAACAAAGGCTGCCGACAAGATTCTGGTTCTGCAGGACGGCAGAATTATTGAGTCGGGTTCACACGATGAGCTTGTGGCAAAGGGTGGCTATTATGCGGACCTTGTTAAGCTCCAGATTGGTGATATTGCATAGGATTTACAGATTGGTGAAAGGTACGGTGTTATAAATGGCACGTAAAAATACATACAGGCAGGATGAGCGGCTTGAAGAGCCCTTTGACTTAAGGCATCTGCTGCTCGCTTCTGCATACATTAAGAAATATATCAAAAAGATGGCGCTGGCATTATTCTTAAGCGCACTCGGCGGAGCTACCGCACTTATGGCTCCCGTTGTCACTAAATGGGCGATAGACGATGCAATTCCCAACAAAAATATTCCTTATCTTTGGGAGCTTGTTGCTTTGCTGTCGGGCGTTTTTGTCCTGAGTATCATATTTACGACGGTTCGTTCAAGAATCATGATAAAGGTCTCTCAGAATATCATTTACGATATCAGAAAGGATCTTTTTGCACATATGCAAAAGCTCTCCTTCCAGTATTATGATGACCGTCCTCACGGAAAGATTCTTATCCGAGTTGTAAATTATGTCAATTCGGTTTCGGATATGCTTTCGAACGGTCTGATTAATATCATTCTTGAGATTATAAACCTGATTTTCATTGTAGGCTTTATGCTGGCGGTGGATGTTCAGATGTCACTGGTAGTAATGTGCGGTGTGCCGATTCTGGCGGTATTTATGTTCTGGATCAAAAACAGACAGCGTCGTGCATGGCAGGCGGTTTCTAACAAGAATTCAAACCTGAACGCATATCTTCAGGAGAATATTGTCGGTGCCCGTATCACACAGATTTTTGCCCGTGAGAATGAAAATGCTGAGATTTTCTCAGGGCTTGCGAATGACTGCCGCGGAACCTGGATGACAGCGGTTCGCTACAATAACCTTATCTGGCCCGGTATTGATGCCATTTCAGTGCTTATCAGAGCAGCTATATTCATCTTCGGTATGGTCGTTTTCGCACAGGGCAGCAAGACCGTAGGTACAATCATTGCGATTTCAAGCTATGCAGCCCGTTTCTGGCAGCCTATTATGAACATGGGAAATATCTTTAACAATTTCCTGAACAATATGGCTTACCTTGAGAGAATTTTCGAGACAATGGGTGAGAAGGTAACTGTTGATGATGCAGAGGATGCTACAGAGATGAAACCTATTAAGGGCAAGGTTGAGTTTGAGAATGTTACCTTTGCTTACGAGGAGGATAAGAACGTACTTCATAACGTATCCTTCACGGTTGAACCCGGTATGAGCGTGGCTCTCGTAGGCCCCACAGGTGCCGGTAAGAGTACCATCGTAAATCTGCTTTCACGTTTTTATAATGTAAATGAGGGCAGGGTGCTTATTGACGGACAGGATATTTCGAAGGTTACACTTCATTCACTTCGTTCACAGATGGGTATCATGATGCAGGACAGCTTCATTTTCTCCGGTACAATCAAGGACAATATCCTCTACGGAAAGCTTGATGCAAATGATGAGGAGATAAAAAATGCGAGCAGCAGAGTATGTGCCGCAAGCTTTATTGAGAAGATGCCTGACGGTTATGATACAGAGGTTAAGGAACGTGGTTCACTGCTGAGTCAGGGTCAGAAGCAGCTGATTTCATTTGCAAGAACCCTGCTTTCGGACCCCTCAATTCTTATCCTGGATGAGGCGACCTCCAGCATTGACGTTCAGACGGAAAAGGCACTTCAGCAGGGACTTAACGAGATGCTGAAGGGCAGAACATCATTTATCATTGCTCACCGTCTTTCAACTATCAGAAACTGCGACAAAATCATGTATATCGATGACGGCGGAATCGTTGAAGCCGGAACCCATGACGAGCTTATGCAGAAGAAGGGCGCTTACTATCACCTTTACACTGCACAGCTTGAGGAAATTGCATAAAATAGTATAAGCGTTGAAAACTGCATTGTGCATGGCATGGTGCAGTTTTTTTGCATTTCCTGGTGGAGTTGGGGAGGGGGAGGTCTCATTTGACATAGCAAAGAATATGTAATACTATAATTACATGATACAAGGGTCAAAAGGTCAAAAATGCTCGTCAAGCTTGCTTGTAAGAGCATTGAAGGCCTTTATGACACGCAAAAACATGAAAAAGTAGCCATTTTTCATTGAAAAATGAGCGGATTTTGAATGTTTTTAGCATTTCGGGAGCACAAAGTGCGAAGAAATGCGTGTATTAAGTCGGGGGCAATGCTTTTGACCCCGACGTCATTACATAGATTTATGTGAAAGGTATGGTGGACGAATATATGAAATCTGCTATTTACGGCGCAGGCTCTTTGGGTACGGTGCTTGGTGCGTATCTGACAAAGAACGGCGTAGATATTGAACTTGTAAACAGAAATAAGGCGCATGTGCAGGCCCTGAATGAGAAAGGTGCGCATATTACCGGAACGGTGGAAATGACAGTGCCGGTGAAGGCGATTAGTCCTGACGAAATGACGGATGGCTATGACTGTATTTTTTTGATGACAAAGCAGCTTTTTAATAAAGATGTTGTGACATTTCTTAAGCCGAAGCTTACGGAAAAGGGCGTAATCGTTACCTTCCAGAACGGCATACCTGAGCCGGGAATTGCGGAAATCGTGGGCAATGACCATACAATCGGCTGTGTGGTTGAGTGGGGTGCAACAATGTCCGCACCCGGTGAGTGTGTACTGACAAGTGAGCCTGACAGCCTTTCTTTCCATATGGGTAAGATGGACGGAATTTCCGATGAGCAGCTGCAGATGGTAAAGGACATCCTGGAGAAAATGTGTCATGTAGACATTGAAGAAAATCTCATCGGTGCGAGATGGTCAAAGCTTCTGATAAATGCGACCTTCTCAGGACTTGGTTCGGTAATCGGCGGAACCTTCGGTGATGTATATTCGACAAAGGAGGGCAAGCTTCTGGCGCTTCGCTGCATGAAGGAATGCATCGATGTCGGACACGCCGCAGGTGCAACATTTGCCAAGGTACAGGGCAAGGACATTACTAAGCTCTTTTATTACAAAAACAATTTCAAGCGCGCTTTTGCCAAATTTCTGCTTCCGATTGCTATGAAAAAGCATGCGGCAATCGAGCCCTCGATGCTTCAGGATCTGAAGAACAAAAAGCCCTGCGAGATAGATGCAATCAATGGTGTAGTATGTGAATGGGGACGTAAAAATTCCGTTCCGACTCCGGTAAACGACCGCATTGTCGAGGTCGTAAAGAAGGAGCAGGCAGGTGAGCTTCCCCTCAGCGCAGAAAACTTAAAGCTTTTCAGTGATTTGTATTAAAAAGCAGTGATTTTATAACGAGTGACAAGCGAAGCGGTCACGAGTTTGACAAAAATAAGCAAATTTGCTTCAGAAAGGATTGCGTGCGGGGCGGATTGGGACCTGCGCGCTATAAATAAAATGGGATATAAATTGGAAAAGGGAAGTCCTGCAGACCTTACGGGACGTCTTGACAAAGAAAAAAGATGCTATGAGCTGCTTGACAGTCTCAAGATTGATTACTGGAGATGTGACCATCCGGATGCCAATGCAAATACAATGGAGGACTGTCTGGTAATCGACAGTATTCTCGAGGCGGTAGTATGCAAAAACCTATTTCTTTGCAACCGCCAGCATACACAGTTTTATCTTCTGATGATGCCCGGCGATAAGGTCTTTAAAACAAAGGAGCTCAGCGGTCAGCTCGGCTGCGCAAGACTCAGCTTTGCAGAGCCGGAATATATGGAGAAATATCTCGATATAACTCCGGGCTCAGTGAGTATTCTCGGGCTTATGAACGACAGTGAGAATAAGGTGCAGCTTCTGGTGGATGAGGATGTCCTGAAGGGAGAATTTGTGGGCTGTCATCCCTGCATCAATACAAGCAGTCTGAAGCTTTACACAAAGGACATTTTCGGTCCGCTCTTAAAAGCAATGAAGCATGAAATGATTACAGTGAAGCTGCTGGGTGAGGAAGCCGAATAGTTTTATAAGATTTAATGGAAAGGCAGGAGTGATATGGCTAAAAAACATAGTGTACTGGTTAATTCGGACAAGTGTATAGGCTGCGGAATTTGTGAGAAGGACTGCGTCTCAGGTGCTATCAGGCTGGTGGACGGTAAGGCTCAGGCGAAAGCGGTGGGCTGTATTTACTGCGGTCACTGTGAGGCGGTGTGCCCTAAAAATGCGGTGACAGTTACAGGCTTTGCTGAGGAAACTGTCGAGTTTTCTGAACAGACAAGACTTGATCCAAAGACCCTTATGATGGCGATGAAGACCCGCCGTACCGTGCGTGTCTTTAAGGAAAAAGAGGTATCTAAGAAGATAATAAAGCAGATTATTGAGGCAGGCCGTCTGGCACCTACAGGAGGCAATGCCCAGAACACCGGCTATGTAATTCTCGGCTCAAAGCAGAAGGCTCTTGAGGCCGTAGCAGTCGGAATGTTCAATAAGGTAATGGGACCGGCAAAGAAGCTCGTTCCCTTCTTAAAGAGTATGGTAATCGATGAGAACTTCTTTTTTAAGAAGGCACCCCTCGTAATCGTAATAACAGGAAGTGCGGTAAATGCGTCACTCGCAGCCGAGAACATGGCTTTCATGGCAGAAGCAAACGGACTGGGCGTTCTCTACAGCGGCTTCTTCACAATGTGCGCAAATCACAGCAGTAAAATTCGTAAGGCTATGAAGCTGCGCCTCGGTGAGAAGGTCGTTACAACCCTGGTAATAGGCTATCCCGGCGTGAAGTATTACAGAACCGCAAGAAGAGAAAAGGCGAGAGTAAGAGTACTTTGAAAATATCCGGCAGGTTAGGATTATGAAGATGAATAATAAAGCATATTATCATTTGCCGGGGCTCTTTGAATTTTATGAATTTTACAGGGTCTTTCTGCCTCTGTACAGGGAGCACAGGGACTATTTTTACGACTGGTGTGAAATCGGCTCCGTGTACGGTGCACCTGCGGACTGTATATGGGGCGGCGGCAGGACAGGCATAGGTGAATACAGGCCCAAAGAGGTCCTTTCCCTGCTTGGTGAATACGGGATTTCAGCCCGCCTTACCTTCAGTAATTCTTTGCTGGAGCCGGAGCATCTGAAGGATAAAAAATGCAATCAGATTTGCGAAATTTTTGAGAAAAATACATCTGTTCAAAACGGTGTAATAGTTCACTCGGAGCTGCTTACGGATTATTTAAAAAATGAATATCCGGGGCTTTATCTCGTATCGTCTACAACTAAGGTACTGACTGATTTTGAGGCTTTGAGAAGAGAAGCGGAACGCGAGGAATTTCGATATGTCGTGCCGGATTTCAGACTGAACCGCGCCGTTGAAGGGCTTGCCGGCTTAAAGCAGGAGCAGAAGGATAAGCTGGAATTTCTCTGCAATGAGTGTTGTTATTTCGGCTGCAATGACCGTAAGGCCTGCTACGAAAATGTCAGCCGCAAAAATCTCGGTGAGGACTGTTCTGACCATATTTGCAGGGCTCCGGGAGGAAATGAGGGCTACCGTTTTTCGAAGGCAATGGAGGGTCCGGGCTTTATCGGAAGAGAAGATATTCCTAATAAATATCTTCCGATGGGCTTCTCGAATTTTAAAATAGAGGGCAGGGGACTCGGAAACGCAGTTCTGCTTGAATTTATCCTCTACTACATGACAAAGCCCGAATATATGCTCAGACTGCGTGAAGAAATTTATCTCGACAGTATGCTGGATCTGTTTTAAATTTTATGAGGTTATGGCATGGATAATAAAGAAACTAACGATAAAAAACAGGACAATTATAAATCTAACTGGCTGCTGATTCTGATAGCAGCCATAATAGCCTTTTTATGGGTTTTATGGGGAAGAAAGAGTGAATCTCTCGTTCTTGGCTGGTCTGCGATTCTCTTTTTGGGAGCAGTTTTTATTGCCTCAGTTTCTTTTGCCGTAAAGGATTTTAAGCACGGACTGAAAAAGGAGGCTGCCATTTGTCTGACGGCTATAGCATTGCAGGCCTTCTCTTTAGTCTGGTATATTATTTCGGCGGTTGAGAATCTGCTTTCATTATTTGGTTAATTTTAGAGATTTGCTTTGTGGGCAGAAAGGAATCTTTATATGGGCAAATATAAGTATTTATTGTGGGATATTGACGGTACGGTACTTGACTTTCTCGCTGCTGAAAAGGCGGCAATAACAAACGGTACCAAAATCGCGCAGACAAAGAGCTGGCAAATTCAGGCCTTGAGCTGATATTCGATAAGGTATTTATTTCTGAGGAGCTGGGCTTTGAAAAGCCTGACAGAAGGTTTTTTGAGAGGGTTATCGAGGAGTTAAATATCGGGGAATTAGGGCAGGCACTCATTATCGGAGACTCACTGACAAGCGACATTAAGGGTGCGGCCTTAATGGGAATAGACAGCTGCTGGTATAATCCGAAGGCTAAGGAAAATACATCGGATTTACGACCGGATTTTGAAATCGCAGATTTGCATGAACTGGAAAAAATAATATAAAAGCTGCAGGATAAGCCGAAATTATGGCTATATATTTATTATATACTATGATATAATAAGCTATAAAATATATTTAAACGGAGGAAGTAAAATGAATAAGTCACTAAAGATTTCGCAAAAGACAAGCCATGCAATCAATCCTGATATGATCGGTCTGTTTTTTGAGGATATTAACTTTGCGGCTGACGGAGGACTTTATGCCGAGCTTCTTGAAAACTGCTCTTTTGAAGCGGTGAAGAGCTGCGGTGTTACAAGAGAATATCAGCTTGAGGGTGATTATTTATATGCCTGGGGTGCGGCTACAGAGGGAGCGAAGCTTGAGATTAATGAGAATATGCCCCTCAATGAAAAGAATCCCCATTATCTCAGATTTACTGCAGCCAATGCAGGTGATGCTTTCTTTAACAAGGCGTATGACGGAATTTATTTCAGAAAGGGAATGAATTATAAGATTTCATTTTATGCCAGAGAGGTTCACTATTTAAAGGGTGAATTTGAAATTGCGATAACAAAGGATGGCTCTGAATATGCTTCAGGCAGGGTGGCTTTTACTCCCGCACAGCCCGAGGAGCCCGATGATTACAATAAAATGATAGGTAACTGTGAGGCAAAGGTCTGGAAGAAATATGAAGCGGTTATCAGTGCGGACATTGCAGAGGATATCGAGGGCTGTCGCTTTGAACTCAGACTTACCGAGCCCGGAGTGGTTGAATTTAAGCTTATCTCGATGATTCCCGAGGACGCTGTTGCGGGCATATTCAGAAAGGATCTCTTTGAGGCGCTGGCTGCATTAAAGCCCGGCTTCCTTCGTTTCCCCGGCGGCTGTATCGTAGAGGGTACAAGCATTATGAGACGCTACCGCTGGAAGGATACCGTCGGCGAGCTTAAGGACAGAAAGATTAACACAAATCTTTGGGCTACCCAGGGCGGTAATACACTTACGGCCTGGGAGATGCCTGATTCACATTATATGCAGAGCTACGGTATCGGTTTCTATGAGTATTTCCTGCTTTGTGAGCTGCTTTCAACCAAACAGAGACGCTGTCTGCCTCTGCCGGTACTTAATATCGGTGTGGCTTGTCAGTTCAGGTCATACGAGGTTGTTGCTATTGACAGCGAGGAATTTGACGAATATGTGCAGGATGCACTTGATTTGATTGAATTTGCAAACGGTCCCGTGGATTCGAAATACGGTGCACTCAGAGCAAAAATGGGTCATCCCGAGAGCTTTAACATGACTCTTCTCGCAATCGGTAATGAGCAGTGGAACAGCCGTCATGTAGACCTTGATGAGAGATACCGCCGCTTTGAAAAGGCCATCCATGCAAAGTATCCTAAAATAAAGTGTCTCGGAACTGCAGGTCCCTTCGTAAATAATGACCTTCATGCGGATGCATGGAAGTATTACCGCAGTGAGTGCGCAAAGAATCCTGATTTTGCCTTTGCGGTAGATGAGCATTATTATGTTGCACCTCAGTGGCTTTTTGATAATGTTAATTTCTATGACGAATATCCCAGAGATGTAGCGGTATTTGCCGGAGAATATGCGGCACACAATGCAAATCTCGATAACTCGGTTGAGGCGGCATTGGCTGAGGCGGCCATGATTACAGGTATGGAGCGTAACGGCGATGTAGTAAAATATGCTTCGTACGCACCTCTTTTTAACCGTATCGGACATTCACACTGGACACCTGATATGATCTGGTTCGATGAGAAAAAGGTGGTTCTCACCCCCAGCTATTATGCTCAGAAAATTTTCTCTGAAAATGCGGGAAGCGAGGCTTTTGAACTGAACGGACAGGAGAAGGAGCTTGCGGCTTCAAAGATCTATCTCTCTGCCGTGAAGAAGGATGATAAAGTGGTTCTGAAGATTGTCAATGACAATGAAGAGGAAGTAAAGCTTGAACTGACTAATGAGGACGGAAGCGTAGTTAAGGCCGGCGCAGATATGACTGTATTAAAGGGTGTAAATCCCTATAAGCCCACCGTTGAAACTGAAGGTATCGACCCCGATGGTCCCTGCAAGGCGGTGCGCGGTGAAGTTATGACTAATGCAAGACTTTGTGAGCTTAGAAAGCCTGAGGAGTGTACCTGCAAGACTACACGAGTAGAACTCGATGGAAGCGTACTTTTACCCGCAATGAGTGTAAGCGTGTTAGTTATCGGATAAGCTGTATGCGCAGGGGATATTTGCGGCAATACGTTTGACATTAGATTTTGCGTGTGATATAGTCACAATCAGTGTGTATTGATTAATGATAATACGCAGCGAAAGGAATATAAGAAAATGGCAATTAGAATAGTAACAGATTCTGCTTCCGATTACACACCCGAGGAAGGAAAAAAACTTGGAATTACCATAATTCCAATGACCCTTCTCTGGGACGGAGTAGAATATCGTGATGCGGTGGATATGAACAATGACCAGTTTTTTGACAGGCTGGTTAATTCGTCAACTATCCCCACTACCTCGCAGGTATCACCTGTTGCATTTGAAAGTGTATATGAGGAGCTTACCGCCAACGGCGACCAGCTTATTGTAATCACGATTTCATCTAAGCTTTCGGGTACCTGCCAGAGCGCAATGATAGCAGCAGAGGACTATGAAGGAAAGGTTTTTGTCGTAGACAGTCTTAATGCAACTGTGGGCGAGCATGTTCTTATTGAGACTGCAATGGAATACATTGAGCAGGGTCTTGGTATTGAAGAAATTGTGGCTAAGCTTGAGTATGACCGTACAAGGATAAGACTTCTTGCTTCACTTGATACGATGGAATTCCTCAAAAAAGGCGGACGTATTTCTGCGGCAGTTGCTTTTGCGGGAGGACTTTTATCGATTAAGCCTGTTATCACTATTGAAGATGGTGCAATCATGCTTTTGGGAAAGGCTCGCGGTTCAAAAAATGCGAACAACCTTTTAAGAAAGTATGTGGAGGAAATGGGCGGAATTGATTTTAGAAGACCCTTCCGTCTGATATACAGCGGCAATTCGGATGAGCTTTTGCAGCAGTATATCGAGAATAGTAAGGATATGTGGGAAAGTAAGGTAGAAGAGCTTCCCATCATGAGACTTGGCGCGGTAATCGGAACCCATATCGGACCGGGTGCCGTAGGCGTAGCATTTTATGAGTCATAAATATTGTTTCGAGGCATAAAAAATCTCACCCCACAGGCTGTGACAGCTGACGGGGTGAGTTGTTTTTTTATTCAAGAACCATGTCCTTGCTATACGCATCGTATTTATATTCATAATGACCGGCGCTGCCAAAGGAGATGCTGCCTTCTCTTATATAACGGAAGGATGCTCTGGCGTAGATGGCATCACGTCTGACGAAACGGTATTTGTCAGGATTAGTGGCTTTATCCTTACCTCCGTTGTTCCAGTAACGGGAGTCGAGGGAGTAGTTTCTGTTATCTCCCAGCATCAGGTAGCAGTCATCGGGTACATAGTAGGGACCGAAGGACTTTTTCTCCGGCGGTTCTGCCAGGTAGGGCTCATCCAGAGGAACCGGAGCATCATTGATATAAACCTCTCCGTCAATGATTTCTACCTTTTCTCCGGGGAGACCGATAATACGTTTTACATATACCGTACTTATTTCACCGGCCTTGCCAAGCGACAGATCCGATTTTGGATACTCGAAAAATACTACATCGCCTCGCTTGGGGTCTCCGAAAACATAGGAGAGACGGTTGCCGACCATATGGTCATCCTTAATGAGGCCGTTCATCATGGAGCCGGAAATAATCTCAGCCTTCATAATGAGGAAGGTGGTGATTATCTGAGCCAGAATGAAGGCCATTATCAAAATTATAACCCAGCTGAGAGCCTCTTTGATGATTTTTTCCTTTGTGAGAGGTTCCTTTGCTTTTTTCTCTTTTTTCTTTTTTTCGGGCTTTTCTGCTGCTGCCTCGAGCTTATTATCTTCGTTTTCCATAGCTTACCATTTCCTTTTGAATTATCTTCATAATATTTTACTTCTTTTCACTCTATAATACAAGTTAAAAATCTGTGAAAGAACTATGACCGCTCAGATGAAGTCGCAAAGGAAGGTGCCGGCAGCGTACTCACCGGACTTGAAATAATCGTATGCCTTGGCTGCGGCACTTTCATCATCGTAAATGCCGAAAACTGTGGGGCCGCTGCCGCTCATAAGAGATGCAACCGCACCGTTATCAAGCATCTGCTGCTTGATTTCTGCTATGCAGGGATGCAGACTGATGCTTACATCCTCCAGCAGATTGCCTAAGGATGCGCACATATCCTTCAGTGAGCCGGCCTTTATTGCGGCAAGCGTCGAGTCTATGTCGGGATGCACGGTCTGCTCGTCCAGTATGAGGTTCTGGTAGACCATCTGCGTGGATATACTGATGCCAGGCTTAACAATAAGGATTTTAGCCTTAGGGGGTGCAGGTATGGGCGTGAGCTTTTCTCCGATTCCTTCTGCCAGGGCGGTTCCTCCTAGAATACAGTAGGGCACATCAGCACCGAGCTTAAGTCCGAGAGCCATAAGCTCTTCTGTCGACAGATTTTTGTCGAAAAGCTTATTGAGGGTTATCAGTGTGGCTGCCGCATTACCGCTGCCGCCGGCCATTCCCGCGGCAACCGGGATTTTCTTAACTACATTTGCATATACTCCGTTTGAAATATGATAAGTCTCACGGAAAAGCTTTATCGCCGCATAAACCAGATTTTTCTCGTTTGTCGGAAGATAGCTGAGGTTCGTCTGCAGGATGATTTTGGGCGAACTGCGCTTCTCAAAATAGAGGCTGTCATAGAGTGAAATATTCTGCATAATCATTTTTACTGTATGATAGCCGTTATCAAGTACTCCTGTAACATCCAGACCGAGATTAATCTTCGCATATGATTTTATCGAAATGTGATTCATGATAATAATTGTCCTTTGCTGTTGATGAGAGATATTTTAGCATATTTGCTCATGGTTTACAATCTGCCTTTGGGAGTGGTCTCTTGGGGACGGGGTTGTTGGCTCATGGTCTCTTGGGGACGGGGTCATTGGCTCATCGGGTTTGGACGGGGCGAGAGTGCATTCGGCAAATTTGACATATTTGCCGAAAATAGGTATAATATAGCTTTGGTAGTTTGTTTTTTATAGGCGACCGCGCATAGAAAGGTATGGTTTATTAATATGAAAAAAACACTGGTAATGATTATTACTATAATCACAGTATTCGCGCTTGCTGCATGCAGTAAGAAGGAAGAGCCTGCGGCAGAGCCCACAGCGGCAGTGATTCAGCAGGAGGTTAAGCCTGAGGCAACACCTACAGAAGAGCCTGTAGCCGAGCCTACACAGGAGGCGGCAGCAGCTGCGACAGAGGAGAATCAGAATCCCGCTGAGGAAAAGCCTGAGACAGATAATTCAACTGATGCAGATTCTGTTGAAAATGAGGATAAGTCTGAAAATGGTGAATTAACCCTTCCTGACTTAAACAATGATGGAGATGTTATTGACATTCCCGTTGACGGAGGAGACTCAGAAGGTACAGAGGCTTCGGTAAATCTTTTTGAAACAGCTATAATGGAGCTTTTTATCGGCAACGGTGAGTTCCGAATTTTTACTGCCGAGGAGCAGGAGCAGATTAAGGCAGAGGCTCTTAAGGAAGATGCCCTTGTAGATTTTGCTGAGGATGGAACTATTACAATTTCCCAGGTTAGCGGTGATTCGATTAAGATGGTTGCAAATCCTGACGGTTCAATGTATGCTTCGTTTGACGGAGAAGAAATCTTTATGAGCACAAATGGGGACTGGCCTGCTGAAGCGGCAGAAGCAGGTATTCCCGAGGCTCCCTTCACTGTTTCACGTTCGGTAGTTATGGGTGGCAACATCAGTATTGAATTTACAGATGTAGATTATCAGGCAGCGTATGACTACGGTCAGATGCTCAAGGCGGCCGGCTTCAAGTACGATGAGGAAAACGGGGAATCAAATCTCAAAGAAGCGGGAATGTACGGTTTTACCGGAAAGAATGCGGATGACAGAGAGCTTGTATTTTATTTCATGCAGGATGAAACAGAAAGTTACTGCTCATTAACTCTTGCGGATGATATTTTTGACGACGATGAGACAGAATATGATCCTGATGAGCTCGTAAGCGCAGACGATGATGATGAAGATGCCTACATTGAATGATTAAGTGACCGGAGTAATATATGTCAATCTTATTATGCAATAATGCCAGCTTCGGATATGACGGAGTGGAGATTCTGAAGGATATCAATTTTGCGGTGGGACAGGACACATATATGTGTGTCATCGGTGAGAATGGCGCCGGAAAAAGTACTCTGATTAAGGGAATTCTTGGCCTGATTAAGCCGATGAGCGGCCGCATTGAGACCGGAGACGGACTTAAAAGCAATGAAATCGGATATCTGCCCCAGCAGACAGATGTGCAGAGAGATTTCCCTGCAAGTGTCTTTGAGGTGGTACTTTCAGGAAGAATCAACAGCCTCGGAATAAAGCCCTTTTACTCAAAAAAGGACAAGGTTGAGGCGGAAAAAAACATGGAGCTTATGGGTATTACAGGGCTTCGCAGCAAGTGTTATCATGAGCTTTCGGGCGGTCAGCAGCAGAGAGTGCTTCTGGCGCGTGCACTTTGCGCAACCAAGAAGCTTCTGCTTCTCGATGAGCCGGTAGCGGGACTTGATCCCGCGGCAATGGACGAGCTCTATAAGCTGATTGCAAAAATCAACAGCGAGCAGGGTATTGCGATAATCATGGTAACACATGATATGCCTGCGGCAATGAAGTATTCAAATCACATTCTTCATTTATCACACAGGCAGCTTTATTTCGGCAAAACAAAGGATTATGTAATAAATGATACGGGAAGTGTATTGAATCCCGTAGAAAAATATCTCAGCAGAAATATGCACAAAAACTGACGGCTTCGTCTGTAGTTTGCTGCATCGGCTAGTGAAGAGGAAAAGAAATATGGCAAATGAATTAACAAAAAGTGATATTAAAAAAATTGAGGAAGAAATCGAATACAGAAAGCTTGTTGTTCGCAAGGAGGCAATTGAGGCTGTAAAGGAAGCCAGAGCGCATGGTGATTTAAGTGAAAATTTTGAGTATCATGCCGCAAAGAAGGATAAGAATCAGAATGAGAGCAGAATCCGTTATCTGGAAAGAATGATCAAGACTGCTACAGTTATTGATGACAGCTCGAAGGAAGATGAGATGGGTATCAACAATACCGCCGAGATTTATTTCGAGGATGATAATGAGGTGGATACCTTCAGGCTTGTAACCTCGGTCCGCTGCGATGTTCTTCACAATCTGATAAGCATAGAGTCACCTCTTGGCAAGGCTATCCTTGGCAAAAAGGAAGGCGACAGAGTCTTTGTGGAGAGTGAGACAGGAGAGGGTTACTACATTGTTATTAAGAAAATAATTAATACCAATGACGACAGTAACGATCAGATTTCAAAATATTAATAAATAAAATGGGCGCCGTAACAGGCGCCCATTAGTTTTTTATAAAAGAACTGCATCCGAGGGAGGGGGTACGGATGCAGTTCTTTTTTGGGAGTATTATAAATCAGGGATTGAAGAAGAAATCGAAGGGATCGAAGTAACCATCTTCGTAAGGATTGGTGTAATAACCATTTCCTGCATCGCCTGAATTATTATTGTAGTAGTCGTAAGGGTCAACTATTGAACCTTCGGAGCCGTCCGGAGTCTTTTCTGAGGGAGCGGAATCGGGCTTGTCCTCAGTTTTTTCTTCGGTCTTTTCCTCTGTCTTTGAATCGTTTTTGGGCCGTTCGCCGAGAGTAACCTTAAAGGTGTATTCTACAAAGCTGCCTTCTTCAAGTCTCTGAACGGTAAGTGTGATTTCAACACCCGATCTGAGTGATGAAAGCTTGTCAATAAACTGCTTGTCTGTAGTAACCTCAGTATCATTCAGCTTTGTAATAATATCGCCGGTCTTGATGCCTGCATTTTCGGCAGGACAGTCGGGAATAGCTTCCTTAACATAAATACCCATAGGCCAGTTGTAGCTGTCGGCAATTTCTTTCTTTACAACATTATAGTAGATACCGAGATAGCCTTGTTCCTCAGCGCTTAACACCTCACGTGTGGCAAGCTCTGCGAGAATATTCTGAGCTCGGGAAATGGGAATTGCAAAGCCCATTCCTTCTACTGAAGAATCGGCATATTTTACTGAGTTGATACCGATAACCTCGCCGTTAAGATTAATGAGGGCACCGCCCGAATTACCGGGATTGATGGCGGCATCTGTCTGGAGAAGAACCATTTTCTGTGAGTCAACCGTAACCTCACGGTCCTTAGCACTGATGTAGCCTACCGTTACCGACTGGCCATAACCGAGTGAGTTGCCGATTGCAACCGCCATCTGGCCTACCTTAATATCATCCGAATCACCCAGTGTTGCCACTCTGATTGCTTTAAGTGATTCATC
Organism: Lachnospiraceae bacterium; assembly: GCA_024403355.1. Taxonomy (GTDB): domain Bacteria; phylum Bacillota; class Clostridia; order Lachnospirales; family Lachnospiraceae; genus RUG11977. The sequence continues at coordinate 29,425 of JAKSRW010000015.1, read as the reverse complement.
GCTGAGTTCCTCAAGCTTTACTGCGACAACGGCCAGGTCTGCGACTGAATCAGTACCCTTGATGGTAGCGGATGCTGTTGATTCATCACTGAATGTGATGGTAATGCTTGTTGCATCACTTACTACATGGTTATTGGTAGCAATGATAAGTTCTTTATCGGTCTTTTCAATAATGATACCTGAACCGGCGCTTTCGGTGGGATATCTGCCCCAAATAGTAGAAGTAGTGCCTGTGACTTTAATGGATACAATTGAAGGCATACAGTTTTCTACTACTGTCGAAACGTCTGTGGCGGTACTGTTTACATGAGAAATAATATCTGTTGTGGCAATAGATGAATCACTGCTGCCTACAGGGGCCAGGTTCACTGCCTGTGAGCCGTCCTGAACGGATATTTCATTTGACGTTGTCACATGTACGGGACCGTTTGCGGTGAGCGGGTTGCCCGAATATTTATTATAGAGGAAAATGGTGCCGATGAAGACAGCTGCCGCAACAGCACCAAAGGCTGCGGCAAGACCGAGGCCGGTAAAGAATTTAGCGGCCTTGCTCTTTTGCTTTTTAGGCTTTTCCTCTGCGGCTTCTTTTTCGTCCTTTGATTCCTCGTCAGTACTGTTGTAGTTCTTATAACTGTTGAACATATCAGTACTGTTGCTTCGGCTGTATCTGCTGTAGGGATCCTCTGACTGATTTTTTCCTGCAAAACTGCTGCTGACATTAGCTGCGGCGGGGCCCATATTTCCCTGCATATTGGGGCGGGCATTGTAGTTGGGATTATATCCGTTCATATTGGGATAGCCGTAAGCGCCCGCATTCTGATAGCCGTTATAGCCGCCTGCATTCGGATATGCATTGCCATAGCCGTTATTTGCGTTCGGATAAGCATTGAAATAGGGATTTACCGCACCGGGGTAGCCGTTAACTGCGCCGGGATATGAATTGCCGTAGCCGCCTGCCATAGGGTATCCGTTGTAAGGATTAGCCATATTGTTAAAGCCGTTAACGGGTGCTGAATTATCGGGACCTTCGTTTTTTACGGCAGAAGCAGAAGCTTCGCTTATTTCCTCGGCATTGTCTGCAGCGGTTGAATCGCTTGTAAGGATTTCTTCGCCGGAAGTTTCGGTATCCGCATTGTCATTTGCGGTTACTGCTTCTTCAGGCTTTTCACTGTCCTTGTCCGAAGCGTCCGCGGCGGGAACTTCTCCGTTTAGATACTTGTCATATCGGTTATCAGCCTCGGTGACATCATTTTCGTTTTTGACATTTGTAATTTCTTCCATTTTTACGCCTTGCCTTTCTCGCTTAAAACGAGCAATTGATGTTTTATTTACAAGGCTGATTTTAATATTGATTTGTGTTCATAATGTGAATAAACGGAGAAGGAATTGTGTAGATTAACATTTATATTGTAAAAATACAAATTCTAGTGTATTATGTATTATGACTTTGTATGCAATTAAATAAGTATGTTGGCCGGCAATAGGCTGAGAGGTCACGTAAAGCTTTTACGGTGCGGGCAGAAAGGCATGGTTATTATAAAATGAAATGGATTAGCGACAGTGAAATATTGATAGTAGGTCTGGGTCTTATCGGCGGCAGCTACGCACGAGGCCTGAAGAGACTCGGATATAAGGTATATGCAATCAGTCACAGTCAGTCGACTATTGATTATGCGCTTGAAGAGGGGATAATCGATAAAGGAAGCATAAGCGTCGAGCCTGAGATGGTTAAGAATGCGGATGCGGTTATTTTCGGACTTTACCCTGAAACCTTCAAGGAGTGGATTGCAAATTATCAGCAGTATTTTAAGCCCGGCATCTATATTACCGATGTTACCGGTGTAAAGGGCAGTGTGGTATACGATATTCAGAAAATTCTGCGTGAGGATGTGGAATTTATTGCCGCACATCCCATGGCAGGAAAGGAAGTATACGGAGTAAGAAATTCCGATGATAGAATTTTCCTTAATGCAAACTATATCGTAACACCTACAGATAAGAATACTGAGGCGGCCATTGAATGGTGTAAGAGCCTCGGAAAACTTCTGGGCTTTAAGAGAGTTTCGGTGCTCTCACCCGAGGAGCATGATGAAACCATAGGTTTTGTTTCACAGCTTACTCATTGTATAGCTGTTTCTCTTATGAACTGCACGGATAATCACAATCTTGTGGACTATACGGGAGATTCCTTCAGAGACCTTACAAGAATTGCCAGAATCAATGAAAAAATGTGGTCGGAGCTCTTCCTTATGAATAAGGAGCAGCTGCTGAAGCAGATGGATATTTTTATGGAGCAGTTCGGAAGGCTGAAGGGCTATCTCGAGGACGAAAATGTAGAGGGAATGAGTGAAATGATGAGAACCTCTACCGAAAGACGTGCATGGTTCGACAAAAAGTGACATTGCGGCGGAAAGGCAAAGTAATTAATGATAAAGGATAATCAGCAGAACCTAAACAGACTGCACATAGTAATTGATGCGGTGCTGGTACTGGGAGCATATTTCCTGGCATACCCGCTAAGATTCTATGTACTGCCGTATTTTAAGCTCTTTGCGGTTGCAGGTGCGGAAAGCTTCCTTTCCTTCCAGCGTTACGCACAGAATATATTATTCCTGATTCCCGGATATCTGGTAATATACAGTATCTGCGGTCTTTACAGGCCCAAGCGCGGACGCCGTAAAATCAGGATGATCGGTAATCTGTTTGAGGCAAATATACTCGGAATATTCTATTTTGCTTTCCTTATCTTTATTAAGAAGGATACGAATATTTCGCGTTGGTTTTACATTGTGTTTGGTGTGCTGAATTTTATATTCAGCGTTTCATTCAGACTCATATTAATGAAGATTCTGAGTGTGCTCAGAAAGCACGGAAAAAACCTGAAGCATGTGCTTATGGTCGGTTACAGCCGTGCAACGGAAGGCTTTATTGACCGAGTTAAAGGCAATCCGGACTGGGGCTATTATATTCACGGTATTCTTGATGACAATATGGTTCAGGGCTCGGAATACCGCGGAATCCGTGTCATCGGTGCGGATATGGATTTGGAGAATTTTCTCTCCGACAATAAGTATGACGAGATAGTTATTACCCTCAGCCTCGACGAATACGAAAAGCTTGAGGATATAGTAAATGCCTGTGAAAAATCAGGTGTCCATACCAAGTTTGTGCCGGATTACAACAATATGGTATCGACGGTTCCCTATATCGAGGATTTATACGGCTTGCCTGTAATCAATATCAGAAATGTCCCGCTGAGCAATACGGGAAATATGATTATAAAGCGTATTATGGACCTCTTTATCGGAACGATTGCCCTTGTACTTGCGGCAGTTCCGATGCTGATAATAGCTGTTATTATCAAATGTACATCAAAGGGACCTATCATTTTCTCGCAGATACGTGTGGGAAAGCACGGCAAGGAATTTAAAATGTATAAATTCCGTTCCATGAGACTTGAAGACCCCGAGAAGGAAAAGGGCGAGTGGACCACCAGAGGTGACAAGCGTGTTACCGGAGTAGGCAAATTCATCAGAAAAACAAGTCTTGATGAGCTTCCGCAGATTTTTAACGTTATAGGAGGAAGCATGAGCCTTGTAGGACCCCGTCCCGAAAGGCCTCTTTTTGTAGAAAAATTCAAGGAAGAAATTCCCCGTTATATGGTTAAGCATCAGGTGCGTCCGGGTATGACGGGATGGGCGCAGGTTAACGGCTACAGAGGTGATACCTCCATAAAGAAGCGTATCGAGCATGACCTTTATTATATAGAAAACTGGTCTATCGGACTTGATATAAAGATTATGTTTCTAACCATATTCAAGGGCTTTATCAATAAGAATGCCTATTAAGGCGAAAGGCAGGATAATATATGTCAGAAAATAATGACAATAATGATGAGTACGAGAAAATCTGTTATATGTGCAGACGTACGGAAAGTACAACCGGAAAGATGATTCAGATGGCAAAGAATATGTATATCTGTCCCGATTGTATGCAGCGTACCTTTGATCTGATGAATTCAGGTGATATGGGTGCAATGCCGCCTATTGATTTTACAAAGGGTGGCTTTAATATGGATAATCTGGGCTTCCCGGATTTCCTTAAAAACGGTGCGGCAGAGATTCCGAAGAGCCAGCAGCTTAAAAAGAAGAAGCCTGTGGAGCAGACAAACAAGGAGAACGGTCCGGATGTTGATCCTGCGGTACTTGATTACAAGAAGCTTCCGCCTCCTCATAAGATTAAGGAGCAGCTGGATGAGTATGTTATCGGTCAGAACCGTGCAAAGAAGATCATTTCCGTAGCGGTTTATAATCATTACAAGAGAGTCACAAAGGATGCGGCAGGGGATATCGAAATCGGCAAGTCAAACATGCTGATGATCGGACCTACGGGCTGCGGTAAGACCTATCTTGTGCAGACTCTTGCCAGACTTCTCAATGTGCCCCTTGCGATAACCGATGCGACCTCTCTTACAGAGGCAGGCTATATCGGTGATGATGTCGAGAGTGTACTTTCAAAGCTTCTTAAGGCAGCAGACAATGATGTGGAGCGTGCCGAGAACGGAATCGTATTTATCGACGAAATTGACAAGATTGCAAAGAAAAAGAATACAACCAACCGTGATGTTTCGGGCGAGTCGGTTCAGCAGGGACTTCTGAAAATCCTTGAAGGAGCAAATGTCGAGGTGCCGGTAGGTTCAACCAGCAAGAATGCGATGGTTCCCATGACCACCATCAACACAAAGAACATTCTCTTTATCTGCGGTGGTGCATTCCCCGATATCGAGGATATAATTAAGAAGAGACTGATGAAGGCCACACTTATCGGCTTTAATTCTGACCTTAAGGACAAGTTTGACAATGACCCCGAGCTTCTCGACAAGGTTACAAATGAGGACCTTCGCGAATTCGGCTTTATTCCGGAGTTTATCGGCCGTTTGCCCGTGATTTATGCACTTCACGGACTTGATACCGATATGCTCGTAAAGATTATGAAGGAGCCGAAGAATGCGATTCTGAAGCAGTATCAGAAGCTGCTTGCACTTGATGAGGTTGACCTTCAGTTTGATGAGGATGCACTTGTAACGATAGCCGAAAAGGCTCTTGAGAAGAAGACCGGTGCAAGAGGTCTGCGCTCGATTATTGAGGATTTCATGCTGGATATCATGTACGAAATTCCCAAGGATTCAAATATCGGACGTGTGTTTATCACACGCGATTATATCGAGGGCAAGGGCGGCCCCAGAATAGAAATGAGAAATTAACGGATAGTATTATCGGAGGATAATTCAAATGAAAAATACATTTGGTACAAGTCTGCTTACCACTATATTTGGTGAGAGCCACGGACCCTATATCGGTGCGGTGATGGATGGCCTTGCTCCCGGCATTGAAATCGATGAGGAATTTATGAAGCATCAGCTTTCTCTGAGAAGACCTGCGGGCAAGATTTCCACCAAAAGAGTAGAGGCTGATGAATATCAGATAGTCAGCGGTGCATATCAGGGAAAAACCACGGGAACACCGCTTGTAATAATCATTCCGAACAGTGCGCAGCACAGTGCGGATTACGATGCCACAGGCAGAATCGCACGTCCCGGTCATGCGGATTATGCGGCCTACTGCAAGTATCACGGCTTTGAGGATTATCACGGAGGCGGACATTTCAGCGGAAGAATTACTGCGGCCGTTGTAGCTGCGGGTGCCATTGCAATGACTGCCCTTAAAAAGAAGGGTATCCTTATTGGTACACATATCGAAAGCCTCGGCGGAATAAAGGATGCCGCCTTTATGGAGCTTGAAAAGGATATAGTTAAGCTTGCGGATGAACATTTCCCGGTGCTTGATGAGGCAAAGGGTGCTGAGATGACAAAGCTTATCGAGGAGATAGCGGCAGACGGAGACAGTGTCGGCGGTGTACTTGAAACAGCGGTTATCGGAATGCCTTCAGGCGTAGGTGAGCCCTTCTTTGACAGTGTGGAAAGTATGCTTGCACATGCTCTTTTCGGAATTCCCGGAATCAAGGGCGTACAGTTTGGTGCGGGCTTTGATATGGTTAACGGCCGAGGCAGTGAATTCAATGACTGCTTCCGTTCCGTAGACGGCAGAGTTGTCACAAAAACAAATAACAACGGCGGTATAAACGGCGGTATAACCAACGGTATGCCTGTTGTTTTCAGATGCGCGGTAAAGCCTACACCTTCTATTTACAAGGAGCAGGACAGCGTGGAAATATATTCGGGTACTGATGCTGTCCTTCAGGTTAAGGGCCGTCACGATCCTGCAATCATCCACAGGGCAAGAGTGGTTGTTGACAGTATGACTGCACTTGTAATCTATGACATGCTGGCACAGCGTTTCGGAACCGATTATTTTGCAGGAAAGACAGAATAAAATAAAGAAACACTCAATACTACGCATGTAGAAAGGTATTATTGGTATGCTGGTAACGATAAATAAATCAACTGCAAAGGGCAGCGTTTTCGCACCTCCTTCAAAGAGTCTGGCCCACAGATACATAATCTGTGCGGCGCTTGCTGCCGGTAAAAGTACAATAACAAACGTAGATTTTTCAGAGGACATCAAGGCCACAATTGACTGCGTAAGAGTATTCGGTGCAGAGGTTGAGGTTTGTGACAATACCGTGGTAGTTACAGGTGTTGGTGCAAAAACAGACAAGAGTCTGCTTGAATTTCCCTGCCGTGAGAGCGGAAGCACCATGCGCTTCTTTATGGGACTTGCTATGTATTTCGGCGTAGCCTCAAAATTCTACGGAAGCGAGACCTTAAGAAAGCGTCCCTTCAGTATATATGAGGATTTATGCCGCGATAATAATATTGATTTCATTAAAAATGAGGATCACATTTTTGTAAACGGAAAGCTTTCGGCAGGCAATTATGAAATTGCGGGAAACGTAAGCAGTCAGTTTATAACAGGTCTGCTCTTTATGCTTCCATTATTTGAAAAGGACAGTAAAATCAGCCTGATTCCCCCTGTAGAGAGCCGCTCATACCTGAATCTTACTATTCAGGCCATGGCGGATTTCGGTGTTGAGGTTAGCTGGATGAATGAGAATGAGCTTATTATTCACGGCGGTCAGCACTACAAAAACACGGGAGACAAAGCCTTTGCGGTAGAGGGTGATTACTCAAATGCGGCGTTTCTGGACGCATTCAGCCTTATAGGCGGAAATGTTGAGGTGAAGGGACTTAACGAGAAGAGTCTTCAGGGTGACAGAGTATACAAGGAATACTTTGAAGCACTTCGTAATTCGAATGCCTGTCTTGATATTTCGGATTGTCCGGACCTTGGCCCCGTGCTCTTTGCAATGGCGGCAGCCTGTGAGGGCGGAGTGTTTACAGGTACCAGACGTTTAAAGATGAAGGAAAGTGACCGCGGCGAGGTAATGTGCAGGGAGCTTGCAAAATTCTGCGTGGATAGCAAAATAGAAGAGAATCAGATTGAAATCTTTAAATCAGAGCTTATAGCTCCCAATGAGATATTAAACGGACACAATGATCACAGAATAGTTATGTCGCTTACTCTTTTACTGACTCTTACAGGCGGAAGCCTTGAGGAGGCAGAGGCGGTAAGAAAGAGTTATCCCGGATTTTTTGAGGATATTAAGAAGCTAGGCATAGAATTATGCTGTGAGCAATAAGTGAACACTAATAAACAGCTGTAAAATAAATTACCTGTAAGTTAATATTTTACTTGCAAAAAAAACTGTTTAGTTGTAAAAATATATAATGATGACATTATGTAGGAGGAGATACTAATGATCGACCTTAAATTTTTAAGAGAAAACCCCGAAATCGTAAAGCAGAATATCCGCAACAAATTCCAGGATCATAAGCTTCCGTTGGTCGACGAGGTTATTGAACTTGATACACAGAGACGTGCTACACAGCAGCAGGCTGATGACCTGAAGGCAAAGAGAAATACAATCTCAAAGCAGATCGGTGCTCTTATGGGTCAGGGCAAGAAGGCTGAGGCTGAAGAGGCAAAGAAGGAAGTAGCGGCTTTCGGCAACGAGCTTGCAGAGCTTGAGAAGAAGCAGGCAGAGCTTGAAGAGGAAGTTAAGAAGAGAATGATGATTATCCCTAATATCATCGATCCTTCGGTTCCCATCGGAAAGGATGACAGCTTCAATGTTGAGGTTCAGAGATTCGGTGAGCCCGTAGTTCCTGATTTCGAGATTCCTTATCATACAGATATTATGGAGAAGCTTCACGGTATCGACCTTGACGCAGCAAGACGTGTTGCAGGTAACGGTTTCTACTACCTTATGGGTGATATCGCAAGACTTCATTCGGCAGTTATTTCATATGCACGTGATTTCATGATTAATCGCGGCTTTACATACTGTGTACCTCCCTTCATGATCAGAAGCGAGGTTGTTACAGGTGTTATGAGCTTTGCGGAGATGGATGCAATGATGTACAAGATTGAAGGCGAGGACCTTTATCTTATCGGTACTTCAGAGCATTCAATGATTGGTAAGTACATTGACCAGATGGTTCAGGAGGATACACTTCCTCATACACTTACAAGCTACTCACCCTGCTTCCGTAAGGAGAAGGGCGCTCACGGTATTGAGGAGCGTGGTGTTTACCGTATCCATCAGTTCGAAAAGCAGGAGATGATCGTTATCTGTAAGCCTGAGGACAGTATGGAATGGTATGAGAAGCTCTGGAAGAACACAGTTGATCTTTTCCGTTCACTTGATATTCCCGTTCGTCAGCTTGAGTGCTGTTCAGGCGATCTGGCTGACCTTAAGGTTAAGTCATGTGACGTTGAGGCATGGTCACCCCGTCAGAAGAAGTATTTTGAGGTTGGTTCATGTTCTAACCTTGGAGATGCACAGGCAAGACGTCTTCGTATCAGAGTAGTAGGCGAGAACGGAAAGTACTTTGCTCATACTCTTAATAATACGGTAGTTGCACCTCCCCGTATGCTTATTGCATTTCTTGAGAATAATCTTAATGCAGATGGCTCAGTAAACATTCCTCTGGCACTTCAGCCTTATATGGGTGGAATGACAGTTATTAAGCCTTGACATTTGTATATCCAAAGTGATAAAGTATAGGCGGTGTGGTTTGACCACATCGTCTATTTTTTGTTTTTACTTACGAAAGGAGGAGTCAGATGAAGATTTTAGTAATCAACGGGCCAAACCTGAACATGTTGGGCATCAGAGAACCAGCTGTTTACGGAAGGCAGACGTACGAGGACCTATGCAATCTGATTGAGGAACACGCGAAAGCTGTTAATTGTGAAGTAAGTATCAGACAAAGCAACCATGAGGGTGACCTGGTCGATATGATCCAGGAAGCCTACGGAAAAATGGACGGAATTGTTATTAACCCGGGTGCGTATACGCATACCAGTGTGGCGATTCTGGACGCAGTTAAGGCGGTCGGTATTCCGACGGTCGAGGTTCATATTTCCGATGTTGCTTCGCGAGAAGATTTCAGACAAATCAGCTATATCAGACAGGCGTGTATCGCAACAATCACAGGACAGGGTCTGAACGGGTACATCCGGGCTATGGATTTACTCATAAATAATAGATAAAGGAATAAAAGAAAGGTATAGATCAGAATGAGCATGGAGTTTATTCGAAGACTGGCAATGCCGGCCGAGGTAAAAGAGCTTTGTCCGTTAACCGGTAATATGAATGAAGCCGTAAGCGCAAGTAAGAAAGCTCAGGAAGCAGTTTTTGAAGGAAAAGACAATAGAAAAATTCTTATAATCGGACCTTGCTCCGCGGACAATGAGGATAGTGTAATTGACTACATTTCACGACTTTGTCCCGTGCAGGAGAAGGTTAAGGATAAGATTGTAATCGTTCCCAGAATCTATACAAACAAACCCAGAACAACAGGCGAGGGCTACAAGGGAATGCTTCACCAGCCTAACCCCAATGAAAAGTCGGACCTTTTCAAGGGAATTATTGCCACCAGACATCTTCATATGAGAGCAATTTCGGAGACAGGCTTTGCCTGCGCGGACGAGATGCTTTATCCTGAAAATTATCAGTATCTTGATGATCTTCTGGCATATGTAGCGGTTGGTGCACGAAGCGTTGAGGACCAGCAGCATCGTCTTACGGCGAGCGGAATTATTTCACCCGTAGGTATGAAGAATCCTACCAGCGGTGACTTTGAGGTTATGCTCAATGCCATTCTTGCCGCCCAGCATGCGCATACCTTTATTTACAGGGGATGGGAGGTTCAGTCCGACGGTAACCCCTATGCACATGCAATTTTACGTGGATCAACAAATAAGCATGGCGAGTCTCAGTCTAATTATCACTATGAGGATCTGACAAGACTTTGCGACATGTATGCTAAAAAGCAGCTTCAGAATCCGGCTTGTATCATCGATACAAACCACTCAAATTCAGGCAAGAAGCCTTTGGAGCAGCCCAGAATTATCAAAGAGGTTCTTTACTCAATGAGACACAATGAGGAAATCGGAAAGCTTGTTAAGGGCTTTATGGTGGAAAGCTATATTGTGGATGGCGCTCAGAAGGTAGGCGGCGGTGTATACGGTCAGTCAATTACTGACCCCTGCATCGGCTGGGAGAAGACAGAACAGCTGATTTTTGAGATGGCTGAAATGCTGTGATTGTTTATAGAAAGGTTAGGTTTTATTAATGAGTGCAAATGAGCATGTAAATACACTTTTAAATGATGTTGCATCAAGAGTTAAGGAAATGAGAGAGCTTTCAGGCATTTCTGTACATGAAATGGCAGAGAGCACAAATATGTCAATCGAGGAGTACCTCGCACTTGAAGAGGGCAAGATTGATTTCACATTCTCCTTCATTTATAAATGTGCCGAGAAGTTCGGCGTGGATATCGCAGATATTCTTCAGGGTTCAAGCCCTAAGCTTACTTCTTATTCTGTAGTTCGTAAGGGTAAGGGAGTTCCGATTGCGGGCGGCGATGCTTACAATTACCTCAATATGGCTCCCAACTTCAAGAATAAGATGGGTGAGCCCTTCTTCTGTACCTTACACTATGATCCCGAGAAGGCAAATGAGCCTATCCCGCTTCATGTTCATAAGGGACAGGAGGTTACTATCATCACAAAGGGTATGATGAAGCATCAGTTCGGTAACAGAATCGAAACCCTCAGCGCAGGCGATGTAATCTACTTTGACAGTACCACACCTCACGGTGAGCTTGCCGCAAACGGACAGGACTGCGAATTCTTTACAGTAATTATGAAGCCCGAGGGTGAGTCTCTCAGTGATGATATCTTCATGAAGGAGACAAACTGGACTCCCGAGAATGTTATTCAGGATGAGGCTGAGACAGGTGTTGTATGCGAGAAGTATGTTAAGACAAAGATTGACGGAAACGGTCTTCTTAAGGAAATTAAGTTTAAGCATGAGAATACCTTCAACTTTGCATATGATATCGTTGATGCGATTGCAGAGAAGGATCCCGACAGACTTGCAATGCTCTTCGTAGCAGATGACAAGAGCGACAGACGATTCACTTTCAAGGATATCAGCGAGCTTTCATCCAAGGCTGCAAACTACTTCAGAAGCCTTGGTATCCAGAAGGGCGACAGAGTAATGCTCGTTCTTAAGAGACACTATCAGTTCTGGGTTTCTATCGTTGCATTACACAAGCTTGGTGCAATTGCAATTCCCGCAACCAGCCAGCTTGTTAAGCATGACTTTGAATATCGTTTCAATGCGGCAGGTGTATCGGCCATTGTTTGTACACCTTCGGACAATGTACCTGAGCAGGTAGATCTTGCACAGCCTGCATGTCCTACACTCGTAAAGAAGATTATTGTTAAGGTTAATAAGGATAACTGGGATTATCCCAATAAGGAAGGCTGGAATTACTTCGATGAGGAGATGGAGCAGTGCTCAAAGGATTTCGCAAGACCTCAGGGCAGTGCAGGTGCATGCGGTGATGACCTTATGCTTATGTTCTTCACATCAGGTACTACAGGTTATCCCAAGATTGCTACACACAGCTACAAGTATGCACTTGGTCATTTTATTACAGCAAAGTACTGGCATAATGTAAAGCGTGACGGTCTCCACCTCACTATTTCGGATACAGGCTGGGGCAAGGCTCTTTGGGGCAAGCTTTACGGCGCATGGATGAACGAAGCGGCAGTTATGGTATATGACTTCGAGCGTTTCAATGCTGCGGATATGCTTCCTATGTTTGCTAAGTACAATATTACAACCTTCTGTGCTCCGCCTACTATTTTCAGATTCCTTATTAAAGAGGATCTTTCCAAGTATGATCTGAGCTCTATCCAGTACGGTACAACAGCCGGTGAGGCTCTTAACCGTGAGGTTTATGATAAGTTCCTTGAGGCTACAGGTATCAGCCTTATGGAGGGCTTTGGTCAGACAGAGACTACACTTGTTCTTGCAAATCTCGTAGGCAGCAAGATTAAGCCCGGTTCAATGGGTAAGCCTTCACCTTTATATGATGTTGACCTTCAGCTTCCTGACGGTACCAGCGCATCAGTAGGTGAGGTTGGTGAGATTGTTATTAAGACAGACAAGAATGTTCCCTGCGGTCTTTTCCGTGGATATTACCGTGATGATGAGAAGACACTTGATGTATGGAACAATGGTGTATACCATACAGGTGATACTGCTTGGCGTGATGAGGATGGCTATTTCTGGTATGTAGGCCGTACAGATGACCTTATTAAGTCATCAGGCTACAGAATCGGACCGTTCGAAATTGAGAGCGTTATCATGGAGCTTCCTTACATTCTTGAGTGTGCCGTTACCGCTGCTCCAGATCCTATCAGAGGTCAGGTTGTTAAGGCTACTATTGTTCTTACAAAGGGCACTGTTGGTACTGATGAGCTTAAGAAGGAGATTCAGACCTACGTTAAGGTTAATACAGCTCCCTACAAGTATCCTCGTATTGTTGAGTTTGTTGAGGAGCTTCCTAAGACTATCAGTGGTAAGATTCGTCGTGTGGCTCTTCGTGATGCTAATAAATAATTTGGTCCTTGGACTTTGGTCCCCCGACTGCTGATGCAGCCGGGGGATTTTTTTGAGAGCCCCTTGCTACGGCACGGCGCCCCACCCGGTCCCCTCAGGGGACTCCTTGTTACGGCCCGGCAGCCCCATTGTCCGAGGCAAATTCGGGCGGAGGGTGCGGGTTCACTAAGCCTTGCGTCCCCGTCGTATCCGTGTGCTGCGGTGCAAGGCGGACATCCGTGTCCGCCCCTGCACCGTGCCGTCCCTCCATGGACGGCGGGACGCACCCGGTTTTTTATATACAGGGGCGCAAGGCTAAGAGAACCAAACGCACCTCCTTAGATTAGCCTCGGATAATGGGACTGCCGGGCCTAAGATAACTGAGCGAAGGCTCAATATTGCACCCGGATCTTTATATACAGGGGCGCAAGGCTAAGAGAACCAAACGCACCTCCTTAGATTAGCCTCGGATAATGGGGCTGCCGGGCCTAAGATAACTGAGCGAAGGTTCAAACATTGTACTCGGACACATGCAGGGCGCAGGGCAGGATAGTAGTTGCTATGATTAGCTTATGTGTGATAAAATTTTTAAACGGTAACCTCTGGAAAGTGAAGACACATATTGCAGCAGCAAAGGCAATTAACTGATGGCATTTACTGATTACAGGGTAGATTAAGGGACACAGTGTGGGTTTATAAAAAGTTAATAATTAGTTAATTAGGATGCGAATCAATTTTGTTGACATATGCATATTGTCTATGATAGTATATTGCGTGGCAAACATACGGAAACGTTTGGACGCAAAGCGAGAAGTCTAAGTAAAGAGATTTGAATGCATCTCTGATATGATAGTTCAGCTGCAACGCTCATTTATTAAATGAGTATTGCAGCTGTTTTTTTGCCTAAAACGGGGATTTCGTATGGAAGTTTTGAATTAATCTTTATGAAAGAGGTATTGCAAGATGAGGAAGAGAAGAGTGGTGTTAAAGCGAATTATTGCGATTATCATTGCTTTAGTTCTTGTATTAGGTGATTTTCCGCAGGGAAATCTCTTCTCAGCCTGGGCTGATGAATTAAATGAAGATAATGGCGATTCATCAGATGTTTCAGGTAAGGACGCACCCATAGTTTACAAGCTTGGAAAGGGTCATGTGAGTGAAGCCGGAACACTTTTGGCTACTATCAGTGGCAGAACTTTTACTAAGGTCAATGATGGTGATGCCGTAGTTGGCTACATGTATAATGGAACATATTCAGGACCGGTGGTTGTTTCATATGAGAGTGCGGAAGCAGTAACATACACAACTAATTATGGTAATAATGTGTTCAATAGCATTAAAACAATTGAACATATGGGAAGAACCTGGTATGTCGGCAGTGACCAGTATTGGATGTATGGAAATAATGCATCAACTGCAGGTGCAGCAGACCGACTTAGTTCAACTGTTTTTGATACCGCAGTTAAGGAGCTTATTGACAGGTCCTATATTATTTATGCCGGAGAGGCAGAAACTGTAGCTGATATGGTGTTATCAGGCAGTATTATTCAGAACAGCCAGAATATTGTTGTATCATGGAGTTCATTGGAGGGCACTTCAAGATATGATGTACTTCGTAATGGAGTTAAAGTAGCTTCTTTAGGTGGAGAGGCTACACAGTACTGTGATTATAATACTGCAGCGTCTACATCATATGAGTATAGTATTATTGCCAGTGATGCTGAAGAGATGATTATCGGAAGAGGAAGTGTAATTTCTGAGTCAACCATAGCTGAGCTGGTGATTAATTCGGACTATAAGCTTACATCAGATATGACTGTTTTTTCTTTGACTGTTAATTCAAGGTCGCTCGATTTAAATGGTCATGTACTTAATGTATGCAAAAATACAACATTAAAGTATAATACCCTCGTTAGTTTAAATGGTGGTGAATTCAACAACTATGGTTCATTCACTATTGAAAATGGTGGTAGAGTGCAGATGAACAATGCGAATGACACTCTGAACGTTAATGGGGATTTTAATGTTTATACATATGCCAGTGAATATTATCAGGGCTTTACCAATGGTACTATTTATTTAGCGGGTAACCTTTATGCGTCACAGGGATTTTACGCAGCGGGTTCAAATGCAGTGATTTTTAATGGTAGTGGTTTACAGAATATTAATATTCTTGGTAACACCAGAACTTTTGCGGATGTTGAACTGATGAATACCAGCAAGGAGGGTGTAAATGCAAATGCACCTATTAATGCTTCATCATTTATTTTAAACAACTGCAAATTTACTTATGGTGGAGAAATCGTTAATCAGGGTTATACACTGACAGAGGATGTAGAGATTACAGGAGATTATATCCTTGGTGCAGGTACTCTTGATCTGAACGGTCATTCACTTACTGTTAATGGTGATTTTGTTCAGTATGGCGGAATGGTTTACGTTGATGGCGGAAGCCTGAATGTTTCAGGTGATTACATTATTGCTTCTCGTTCTATGGTAAATGGGGCATATTCTTATGATGTAAGTACCGGTATTTTGAAAATGACTAATGCTAATGACCGGGTTCAGGTTGGCGGTAGCTTTATCACACGTTCATCAAACAGCCATGCAGGTTATCTGACAGCCGGTATTATGGAGGTCAAGGGAGACTTCTATGTATACAATAACCATGACGAAAACTTCAATGCATCAGGTACACATACATTAAAGCTTAGTGGTGAAGGTGCACAGAAGGTATATTTTCAGTCAAGCAGAAAGACATATTCATACTCAAGACTTCAGAACGTAGAGATAACAAATGAGACTGATAAGGCGGTTACATTTGATACAAGCAGTGATGTAGTAATAGTTACAGGAAATATCAATGATAATGGTCATGAGGTAGGCGGATACATTGATTTAGGGGAGAATGCTACATTTACAGATAATGTTTATCATGGAGACCTTATAATCAGTGAAGGCGTTTATTTAAATGGTACACATACTGTTACAGGAAATGTATATCTTAATTACAGCAGCAATTTATATGTAAAGGGAAAACTTACTGTAGAAGGAAATGTAGAGAGTAGAGACCGATATGCAAGTTTTGGTACATATGGAAACGGATCAATTGTACATGTAAATGGAAATATTAATCTTGGAAAGGATTACGGCTATCTTTATCAGTGGTATGGAACCATTGAATTAGAGGGTAATCTTACCATGACAAATACAGGCTCTTTCAGTAATGATGCAAAGCTCGTATTTTGTGGAGCAGAGAAACAGACAATTAAGGTGCCTGATACCACTCATTTTATTACAGTTGAAATAGCAAATACAAGTGAAGAGGGAGTATATTCAGAGACAGTATTTGCCAAGGATAGTCTGATCATCACAAGCGGTAAGCTTACATATGGCAGCCTGGCAGGTGAATTCGGATGGACACTTACTGATGATGAGACATATGAAGGAGATTTGGTACTTCTGGACGGAGTACTTGACCTGAATGGTCATAGACTTATAGTCAATGGAGACCTGATTCAGTATGCAGGCACTGTTAAGGTGGGTTCGGGCAGTCTTGTGGTAAATGGAGACTACAGAATTCAGGAAAGAACAGAGAATACAGATGCGGCAACAAAGGAGACAGATCCCTATAAGTACAGCAAGAGCAGTGGTAGGCTTTCAATGACAAATAAGGATGGCCGAGTTCTTGTAAATGGCGGATTCTACACCATGTCAAATGTCAGC
This sequence comes from Lachnospiraceae bacterium, assembly GCA_024403355.1. Taxonomy (GTDB): domain Bacteria; phylum Bacillota; class Clostridia; order Lachnospirales; family Lachnospiraceae; genus RUG11977. The sequence goes on along the minus strand of JAKSRW010000015.1, from coordinate 12,718 downwards.
CATGCAGGTTATCTGACAGCCGGTATTATGGAGGTCAAGGGAGACTTCTATGTATACAATAACCATGACGAAAACTTCAATGCATCAGGTACACATACATTAAAGCTTAGTGGTGAAGGTGCACAGAAGGTATATTTTCAGTCAAGCAGAAAGACATATTCATACTCAAGACTTCAGAACGTAGAGATAACAAATGAGACTGATAAGGCGGTTACATTTGATACAAGCAGTGATGTAGTAATAGTTACAGGAAATATCAATGATAATGGTCATGAGGTAGGCGGATACATTGATTTAGGGGAGAATGCTACATTTACAGATAATGTTTATCATGGAGACCTTATAATCAGTGAAGGCGTTTATTTAAATGGTACACATACTGTTACAGGAAATGTATATCTTAATTACAGCAGCAATTTATATGTAAAGGGAAAACTTACTGTAGAAGGAAATGTAGAGAGTAGAGACCGATATGCAAGTTTTGGTACATATGGAAACGGATCAATTGTACATGTAAATGGAAATATTAATCTTGGAAAGGATTACGGCTATCTTTATCAGTGGTATGGAACCATTGAATTAGAGGGTAATCTTACCATGACAAATACCGGCTATTTCAGTAATAATGCAAAAATCATTTTCTGTGGTAATAAGCGTCAGAACGTAGTAATTCCTGAAGAAACAAACTTTATTACTGTTGAGACAAAGAACGAGAGTAACGAAGGTGTTCATTTCTCGGGAGCAGTAAAATGTACTGAGTTAATCAGAAACGGAAATAAGGTATTCTTTGGCTCTGACAACGCAGTTTACGGATGGACTCTGACTGAGGATGAGACGGTTGAGGATACACTTATTCTTGGTGATGGCGAGCTGAATCTGAATGGTCATACCTTAGTTATCAAGGGTGATTTAATCCATGTCGGCGGTGATATAAAGGTGAATGGCGGCAGCCTGATTGTTGAGGGCAACTATTCTATGCTTTTATATGATGAGGCTTCTGCAACGGTAACAAATAAGGCAAGTCTCGGAAACCTTATTATGCAGTCTGCTGATGACAGTGTCATTATCAACGGTAATTGGAACGTAAATTCTGTTGATAGCATGGCAGCTGATATTGTTAACGGTAGAATTGAAGTAAAGGGAAATATTGTCCAGTATGGTTCTAACCCTATTACAATGTCAGGTGATTCAACACTTGTATTATCAGGTCTTGAAAAGCAGAGTATTTCAGGAAGTCTGGTATCTGTTTTTGCAAATGTTGTAAATAACAACTTATCAGGTCTTACATTGTCTACAGCTATTACAGTTACAAAGTCAATGGCGGACAATGGTAAAAAAGTAACAGGTACGGTAAATGTATCAAAGCTCAGCATCCTTAATGAAGGCAGCTTTAGCGGTAATGTTGTATTAAATGCAGTGAACAGCTACAGTGGTGATTTAACTATTGACGGCACACTTACAATTGATAAAGCATTAACATTAGGTGAGGGTGTAATCAATGTTAGCTCACTTACCGTAAATGATAAGCTTGACACAGGCAAGTCAAGCATTTACTGTTCCGGTAATATGGTGGTTCAGAACAACGGTTTACTCATAATGACTGAATCAAATGCGTATGTACGTGTCATTGGTAATTTTTCAATGACTTCATACAATAATCATTCAGGATATTTAACAGACGGTGTTCTTGAGCTTAGAGGTAATTTCTCACAGGCTAATTATACTAACTTTATTGCTACAAAAAATCATCAGACAGTACTTGCAAAGAAGCTTGTAGGTAACAGAACCTATGTACAGCAGATTACATTCAGTAATAATGCAGGAACAACCAGATTTAACAAGTTAATTTTAAAGAAGATTGATGATTATTATAAGTTTAGTCCTGAGGCTAAAAAGATTGCAAATGAGATAATAAAGGATATTGTTGATGACGAAGCACCTACACAGGTAACAGGACTTATTGCCAGTGATGTAACAGCAGCTAAGATAACTCTTAACTTCGATGCGTCAACCGATAATATTGCAATTAGTGCATATGCAATTTACAGAGATGGTGTGAAGGTTAACCAGTCAAGTACCACAGAGTATGTAGACAAGAACCTTGAACCAGATAAAGAATATGCCTATGTAATTTATGCTTTTGATAATGAGGGCAACTATTCAGAGCCTTCAGATGCATTAAAGGTTAAGACACTTAAGGATACTGAAGCACCCGCTGCAGTAAGTGACCTTTCACTGTACACACGTACAGGAAAATCTCTTACATTAAGCTGGAAGCCTTCAGTCGATAATGTAGGTGTGGTTGGTTATACCTTATACAAGAATGGCTCTGTTTTAGCGGAGAACCTTACAGGAACCAGCTACAAGGATAGTGATGTTGAAGTTGGTAAGGCTTATTCTTACACTGTTCTGGCCCATGATAAGTCAGGCAATGTTTCTTCAGCAGGTAATGTTGTAGAGACAAGTGTTGCGCTTCCTGAGTTTGTTTACGTGTCCCCTGATGACAAATCAGAATACGGCAGTGACAGTATTGAGATTGTAGCCAGATTCAAGAATGTAGGTAACAGCACAGGAAATACAGTTAAGTTAGAGTATTATGATGGTGAAAGCTGGAAGAGCGTGACAAAGAATGCGCTCAATCAGAAGGCCTATAATTCATCAACATTATATGTAAGCTATAACTGGGATATCAGAACTCTTGAACTTCCTGAAAATGTAAAGATTAAGTATACACTGACTGATTCAGAAGGAAGTACAGCCGTAAAGACGGTTTCCTTCAAACTTGACAGAGTTGCACCTGCAGTTCCAGCTCAGTTCAAGGGACTTTCAGTGAACAGTACGGTTAAGCTTGAGTGGGTTCCTTCAATCAGTGCTGATTGTACAGGATACAGGGTATACAGAAAGCTCAGTACTGATGCCAAGTATGAGTTAATTACCAGCATTAATAACGGAAAGCAGAGTATGTATACTGATTCATCTGTAGAGGAGAACAGAGAATACAGCTATCAGATAGAGGCTTTTGATAAGTTTAACAATACCAGTGAAAAGGCAACTGTTGTTGTGACTACTGATGTTGATAAGGAAGCACCTGTAGTTACGGCAATCTTACCTTCAACTGTTCGCGTGAATGGTCTGATTAACCTTAATGTGGAGGCAAAGGACAACAGAGAAGTTGCCAGAGTTTATCTGCAGATTAGGGAAGAGGAAGCGGACAGCTGGACAGATTTAGGTTCAGCAGAATATATCAACGGTAAGGCTGTTTACGGGTTTGATTCAACATCTGTAAGCGATGGCATTTACCTGATTAATGCTTATGCAGAGGATGTAAGCGGAAATAAGAGTACTGTAGAGTTTACACGTCGATATGAAATAGACAATACAGGTATAGCAAAGCTTGATATTAAGGCAAGTGAGATAACTGCTGTTTCTGTAAGACTTGACTGGAATGATGCAACAGAAACTGACTTTGCATATTTCCTTGTAGAAAAGTATAACGGAACTGAGTTTACAGAGCTTACTAAGGTAACTAACAAGCTTGGCTACTATGCCGTAGGTCTTAAGCCTGATACAGAATACTCATTCAGAGTAGTAGGTTATGATAATCTTGGAAATCGCGGTATTCCTTCAGAGGCAGTTACGATTACTACTGTTGATGATGTAACAGCACCTGCGATTACCGCTATCGGACCCGCAAAGTCATATTATAAAGATTCATTAAATCTCTATGTATCTGCTGTTGATGATCATGAGATTGCAAAGGCTGTATTCAGTGCTTCACGAGACGGAGTTTCCTTCGAGGAGATTGCAACAGTTATTGCAGAAAATGCATCAACAAGCAATACATTAAGATACACCTATGATATTACCTCACTTGCAGAGGGTGATTTATTCATTAAATATGAGGTATATGATAAGGCAGGAAACAAGAATGTTTTAACCAATGAAGGTGAAGAAATCATCGGTCAGGTTATTATTGATAGAACTGCACCTCATCAGGTAACAGGACTTAAGGTATTATCAGACGACGGATACGTACAGCTCGGCTGGGATGATGCGACTAAAAAGGATAGTGATATTCGCGGCTTCAAGATTTATCGTGCTGATGCTAATACCGGTTCATATAAGGTAATCTGTGCAGAAACAAACACTATTAACTACATAGATAACAATGTAACACGCGGTAAGGATTATCTCTACATGGTTGCGGCTATTGATATTGCCGGAAATGTCGGAGAACAGTCTACGGCTGTTAATGCAAGCATTAAGGCAGATACAGATAAGCCTTTGGTTTCTTGTATTTATCCGATAAGCGGGTCAACCCTTGGTCAGAATCCCAAAATCGAGGCCGGTGTTCAGGATAAGAATGCACTTAAGTCTGTATTCTTTGAGTATAGTACTGCAGAAGATCCTGATATCTGGGTAACAATTGATACTGTTAACACAAGTGAGAGAGTTCTTTTAGCAGGTGTTAACTGGAACACAGAAGGTCTCTCTGATGGTGAGTACAATGTGAGAGTTTATGCCATTGATGTGGCAGGAAATACCAGTGATGTATTTACAGCAAGCTATCAGCTCGATGTAACTGCACCTGCAAAGCCTGTGATTAAGGCAGAAACTGATCACATGAAGATTAATCTTACAATTACATGTGATAAGTCAGGTGATTTTGATCATTATGAGATTTACCGTAAGAAGGTAGGAGAATCTGAGGTTAAGTTACTTGACATAAAGACAGAAACATACAGTGATGAATCAGTTGATTCCAATGTTTCATACAGCTACAGAGTAGCGGCTGTTGACATTAACGGAAATAAGTCATGGTCTGAAACTGTTCAGGCATATGCGGATGATGTTGACGTAATTGCACCTGTTGCAGTTCTTGGTGATGTTATTACCGGTGTGGTTGGCCGTGAGGTAAGATTTGATGGTACAGCTTCTACTGATAATAAGAGAATCGTATCATATGAGTGGCTTATTGATGGCTCAGTTGCATTAAGTGGAGCTACCTGCACATATATTTTTAATACTGCAGGAAGTCACAGCGTTAAATTAACTGTAAGTGATGAAGCAGGAAACAGTGCAAGTGCCAATGCGCAGGTAATGATTTACGAGCAGAAGAGCAGTGGTAGTGCAAGTATTCATGTAACTGATGCTTACGGCAGCGGTCTTGGCGGAGCATATATTTATTTCAAGAAGAGTGACGGCGAAGTATATTCTGCAGTAACAGATGCTTTTGGTTATATTGAAGTATCGGGTATGGCCGGAACTTATAATATTGCAGCATATAAGAATGGTTACTTACCTGCTGATATTGATGCAAATCTCAGTCAGTACGAGCAGAATAATTATCAGATCAGTCTGAAAAAAGATGATCTGATTGTCGGTGAGCTTACCGTTCGTCGAATGACTCTTGAGGAAATGGAAAAGGCAGGAGTAGATTTCTCAAATCCTGCAAACTATGATAAGTTAGTATTTAATCTTTCAGTAAAGCTTGAAAAGGATACTTTCTTCTATGATTTCGTAGTCGGACGTAATGAAAGCGTAACTAAGCCTGTATCAGGCAGTCACGGCGGACATTCATCCATTACTGTAACAAATGTTTCCCCTAAGCCTGATTTACCTGTAATTATTTATGTAAATACCACACAGACTGTTTCATGGCTTAAGGAGATGTATGAGGTTCAGCTGGGTGTACTTAACCAGGCTGATTCACAGTATGTAATTCAGAACAGTGTGGCAAGACTTAATCTTCCCAGCGGTCTTTCATTAGCAGCTCTTTCTAACAGAAAGCAGAGTCTTACTGTAGGTATGGGTTCTATTGCAGGCCAGCAGAAGAAGTATACCACATGGATAGTCAAGGGTGATGAAAACGGTGAATATCAGCTTACAGCTGACTTCTTAGGTACTCTGATGCCTTTCAATGCACCTGTATCTGCACATTTTGTGGCTAATACTTCTATTGAGGTATTAGGCGGAGAGGGACTGCATATTTATGTAATGCCGGCAAGTAGTTTGAGAATCGGCGAGAAATACAAAATCAGATATGCGATTGTAAATGAGTCAAAGGATCGTTCATTCTACAACCTTTCATTTGAAATGAGAGATACTGATGGTTCTGTAGAGGTTGATTTTGAAGAAACAGCAGAGGATGTTTATGGATATTCAAGCTGTGACGGAAAGACTGTAGCAATTAAGGAGCTTGCTCCCGGCAAGGCCTTATATGCTACCTATACAACTGAAACAGTGATTTCCAATGTTAATGTAAGCTATCCTGAAGACCTTATTTACTATAATCTTGTTCAGAAGAGCATACAGACTCTTGAAGGCAAGAATCTTGGTGTAAAGGTTACATTTGGTCAGTATCCCAAGCCTGTTAAATTCCGTGTAGACGGTGAAATTGATGAGGAATGGGGTCATATTAAGTGGTGGATTGATGGTTCTACATTGTATGTTGAGGGAACAGGAGACTATCTTAACCCAGATGCTACTAGTTCATGGAAAAGCGCTCCTTGGTGTCAGTATGCTGGACATATTAGTAAGGCTATTGTGGATTTAAAAGATACCACTGTTGCATATAAGATGTTTGAAGGATGTAATGCACTTCGTTCTGTAGATTTTAGTAAGTTTACTACTTCTAAGATCAAGACTATGTATGCAATGTTTAAAGATTGTTCTCTACTTTCAAGCATTGATATGAGTACACTTTATTCATATCAGCTGACTAACTGTGAGGCAATGTTTAGTGGATGTTCAAAACTTAAATCCGTTGACTTCAAGGGATTTACAATGACAAATGTTGAAAATGTCATGAGTATGTTTTTGAACTGCAGTTCCCTTGAAGAGATCGATATGAGTACTCTTAATTGTAAGAAAGTATCAAAGACCGTTCGTATGTTAGAGGGATGTGACAGTTTAAATAAAGTTGTATCGCCTAAGAGTACAGGAACCGGTAATATATCCCTGCCTGTAGAAAGCAATACTGATAACGCATGGTTTATAGAGAATGGTACAAAGAAAACCTATGTTAAGCAGATAGTTTCAGGTCAAACACAGAGTCATGTATATGTAAGAAATTCTATTCGCATGAAGTACGGAAGTGACTATGGACAGAAAGCGATGAGTTTCGCGTATAGAACTTATGATGACAATCTTGCTTCATATGATTACAGCATAGATTTTAATGATTTCTTTAAATCAAGTTATAATTATCAGCATAGTTTGATAAAAGCATCAATAAGGACTGCTATATCTGCATTTGATATTAGTTCTATCAGCTCTTTGGATGGATTTTATAATATTAAAAAGTTGATGACTGATTTGGATTTTGATGTGAATAGTCTGAAATTCCAGTATCCTGCTCCTAGTTATAATTCTATAGGATATGCCATCGGAAATCGTAAAATTATTAATAGTAGTACTGGAAAAGAGAGTACTCTGATTTTAGTAGCAATACGAGGCGGTGGTTACGGAGTTGAATGGGGTGGCAACTTTAATGTTGGTGATAATTCATCGACTAACCATGATGGGTTTAATGATGCTGCAAATCAAGTTCTTTTAGCCCTTAATAAGTATATATCTACTTACAAGGAAGAATTTAGTGAGGAAGTAAAATTTTGGGTAGTTGGATATAGTAGAGGTGGTGCAACGACTAACCTTATTTGCTCAAAGATAATTAATGGCAGAATTGATGCTTTTGATGTGTCATCAGAAGATGTTTTTGGCTTTTGCTTTGAATGTCCAAGAACTACTACTGCGCCTGCATGTAGTGCAAAGAAATACAATGGTATTAAATGTATTGTAAATCCTATTGATTTTGTACCTTTAGTTCCTATGAATAATGGAGCTTCTTGGTTATTTGAAAGATATGGTATTACGTATACTACTACATCACTTAATGATCCAAACTATAGTAGCAAGTATATGTCAATGGTAAGCCAATATTTAAATATAGTTAAAGCTCAACCGATGCATACAACCGATTATACATCCGCGGTAGCTAAAAATATTAGAGAAAGGATAGGAGATTTTAACAGTCAGGAGGATTATAATAAAAATGTGTTTATTAATATGGCAAATAATGTCGTAGATAGAGATACATATGTATCGAAATTGCAAGATAGTATGATAGTTGCCATGGGAGAATTTTTAGGAAATAACAAAGCAATTGATTTGAGTAGTTGGGGATCAATTCTTTTGAATAAAAAATATTTTAAAAACACAAAGGTTGTTAAGTGGGCAATATCTGATATGGAAGTAATCCAGTGTGGTCATTTCCCTGAATTATGTCTTGCCTGGATTGATTCTCAAACTCAGTTAGGTAGTTATACGTATACGATTGGAACAGTTAAGTGTCCTGTTGATGTCAAGGTATATGATGAAGATGACAAATTGGTTGCATATATTAAGGATAATGTATCACAGGAGATTGAAGGCGGATTAATTACAAGAGTTGAGGATGATAAGAAGATTATCATTATGCCAACTGAAAAGACATATCGCTTTGAAATGAAAGCATATGATGATGGAAAGGTTAATTTTTCATGCACAACAGTTACAGATCCTGATGGAGTAGTAACTAACCATATAGTATATCCTGAAGTGGATGTTAAGGTTGGAGATGTATTAACTTCATACGTATGTGCAAATGAGAAAACAAACGCAGATGGTATTTCTGAAGTAGTTTTATCATGTAATTATAAAAATGATGATGTTGAAACCATTTCACCTGTATTAGCTCAGAGTGGAGAAAATATTGAAAGATATTTTGTTAATGTTGACGCAAATGATTTTGAGATGGGAGAAGTAACAGGCCAGGACTATTATCTGTATGGAAATATCTGCAGTATAAGTGCTATTGCAAATGAAGGATATGAATTTGTTGCCTGGGAACAGAATGGCGCTGTAATTTCTACAGACGAGACATATCGCATTAATGTTAAGGGCGATATGAAAGTTACTGCTAAGTTCAGAAAGATTGATGAAAAAACACCTACAGTAACTCCTGAGGTAACAGATGCACCTACTTCAACACCCGGAGGAACAACTCCTACAGTAACTCCCGGGGTAACAGATGCACCTACTTCAACACCCGGAGGAACAACTCCTACGGTAACCCCCGGGGTAACAGATGCACCTACTTCAACACCCGGAGGAACAACTCCTACAGTAACACCCGGAGTAACAAATGTGCCTACAGCAACACCTACAGTGACACCGGGCGTGATTGTGACACCGGCTGTAACACCTACTCAGGAGCCTGCGGATGAGTCAGGTTCCGGTAAGAATGACAATACTGTGACTGGTACACCTGCTCAGCCTGATAATAATCAGGATGACAAGGAGAATTCTTCAACAGATGCACCTGAAAAGATTGTAATAAAGGTAGGCAATAAGTTTGTAGGAGCAGATGGAAATACATATAAATTTGTTTCTGTAAAGGGCAAGGACGGAGCAAAGGTTAATGCTGTAAGCCTTGTGGAATTGAAGAAGCAGACTTCAAAGGTTGTAATTCCGGATACTGTTAAGTTGAATGGAAAGACCTTCAGAGTTACTTCCATCGGAAGTAAGGTATTCAGAAAGAATACTAAGCTGACGAGCGTTGTATTAGGTAAGTATATTACTGAATTGGCAAATTACCAGTTTAGTGGATGTGTAAACCTGAAAAAGGTAACATTAAATGCAAATCTTATCAGCATTGGCAAGTATGCATTTAATAAGTGTAAAAAGCTGACAGGTATTACATTACCGTCTAAGTTAACTGTTGTTTCCGGAAAGGCTTTTGCAGGCTGCAGCGCAATAAATAAAATTGTGATAAACAGCACCAAGCTTAAGACGTCAAATGTAGGCTCAAAGGTATTTAGCAGTATTAGTAAAAATGCAAAGATTTATGTACCTGAGAAAATGTTTAAGAAGTATACAGAAATGCTTAGGAATTCAGGCGTGCCTAAAACAGTCAAAATTTCAAGCATCAAGAAAAAATAACCAGGATATTTAGTTAGAAGCTCCGGCTGTTGTCATTTGGATAATGGCCGGAGCTTTGCATCTAATGGCGTCTGATCTAATTGATAATAAGCTTAGAGTGTTCTATTGTTATCTTATAAATTTATGTGAAAAAGGAAAAGCTCTACGGAAAAATACATTATGGCACTTGATGCAGGAACTACAAGTAACAGATGCATTTTGTTTAACAAAAAGGGTGAAATGTGTCTTATATGTCCATTCTATTAGCAGCTATAGTAAATTGAAAATTTACATTTACCTACTATGAGAGTATGATATAAACGAGAAGAGGTAAAATCGTAAGATTTAAGAATGATATTTATCATATTCCGGGGAGGGCAGTGTATGAATTCGAAGAATGCTTTTATTGAATATGAGGAGGATGAAGTTGATTCATTTCCTGAAATAGTTGAACTGAATATAGTAAGTGGCGGATGCCATTTGTACGGATATCTGCTGGCACCGGATAAGAGGACTGAGGGACCGTATCCAACGGTTATTATGTCACATGGATTTCCGGGATATACCACAAATAATGACCTTGAGCTTGCGCTTATGAGGATGGGCTGTGTGGTTATACATATGAATCATCGCGGTGCATGGGGCAGTGAGGGTAATTATCTTTTTACGAATCTTAAGGAGGACCTGGTTGCCATTACAAAGTGGGCGCATAATGCCGCAATTGCGGATCAGTATGGGATTGATATTGATAATATCTTCCTGGTAGGTCACAGTATGGGCGGACAGACAGTACTGAATGCGGCGAAGGACCTGCCTTTCATCAAGGGGGTAGTGGCGATGGCCGCGTATGATATCGGAGCCGCGTTCAGATATCATATGGAGAAGGAGCTGTTCCTGATGATTGAAACGGAGGGACAGTGCCTGAAGATGACTTCTGTGAGTGAAGTTTATGAGAATGCGCTTATTAATCAGCAGGAGCTCAGTATTCTGAACAGGTATGAGGAGCTTTTGAAGCATAATGTGCTGCTTGTTGAGGCCGCACTTGATACAATTGCACCGCCTGATAAAATGCTCAGACCACTTGCTGATAAGCTTGAGAAATTTGGTGGGAATATTGACTATAAGGTGATTAAAAGTAATCATAGCTTTATCGGCCAGCGTATGAAGCTTACCGGAATTGTGGGAGAGTGGCTGGAAGCTATGCAGAAGCTATGAGGTTTGATGAGCCGGTCAGTGGCAGAGGATAGCTGCGGACCGGCTTTTTTGCTTGTATTTATTGATAGAATATTGATTGAAAATATGATATAATCAGTGAAAAGGAATCAGGATTCGGAGGAATTGCTTTGATAAATCGTGAGGATATGCTTGAACTGACCAGACGTATGAATCTGCAGCGTAATTGTTTTGTGAGAATTGCAGGACGTTATTGCGACAGTGAAGGCTATGAGGATGGCTCATTTAATACAAGCTTTTTGAAGCTTAGCCAGCATGAAAAGAATGTTAATCTTGCTATTGCGAAGGCGATACCCTTTGCAAAGACTAATGAGGAGCTGAAGGAGTACCGGATTAACAGCGGGGAGCCAGAAGCAAAACAGATGAGGCAGCTTCTTGAGGGACTGCGTGAGTGTGGTTTAAAAAATGATGCAATGCTGGAGATTCTCTATGATATTGTAGGGGAGAAGTATCTGGCATGGAAAAATGAGCGAGACGAAAACGGGCTTTCAGGTGACTTCGGAATATATGTTTTTTACGGAGTCTATGATATTAAAATCAAGGCGGCGGATCACGAATATATGGATGATTCGGAGGAGGTTTATGACTTCCTGATATGTGCGGTCTGTCCTGTTCACGGAGACTATGAGGCAGGGGAGCCCGAGTGCGGCTTCCTTTATCCGAGCTTCAAGGACCGAAGCAGTGATTTGGAGCATATTGCGGTGTATAAGAGATTATGAGTATAAGAGTATAAATATTTAAGTATATATGCCGCTGGTGGTAAGTAATTATGAGAATATTAGAAAACGGTAGGAGAATTTACGGACGATGAAACGCACAGCGAAATATCTATTGTTCATTTTTTCGGCATTGATGATTTGTGCATTTTTATCTGATAAAAGGATTTTGGCTGCGACAACAAAATGGGATGGTACATACGTATATAAAAAGGATGCGTCTACGTTTGATATTGACAGGAAGGTCAAATACAGCGGCTCTGATTATTCGATAAAGATTACCAATAATGACTATAATACTTCATATGTGAAGAAGACCTTTAAGGTTAAAAAGAACACTCATTATCGTGTAAGTGTTATGGCTAAATATGCAGATTATAAGCTTGAACCGGGCAGGACAAATGATGTGGGTGCATGCATTGGACCTGCTAATATCGGAGTACTTCCGTATATCCGCTCTGATGGCTATAGCGGAACTGACTGGCAGGAGCTAAGTTTTGAATTTGACAGCGGAAATCAGACCCAATATGAGCTTGCTCTTTATAACGGATATTTCTGCTATGATTGTAAGGGTACTGTTTACTACAGTGATTTCAGACTTGAGGAATATTCGGGCAGGAAAACCAATCAGTGGAACTGCATGGTTGTCTTCTTTAAGAACGTGAATGCGCAGGTTGTAATGGATGGCAAGACGGTTAATTACGCGCAAACACTGAATTCTACCGATGTAGAATATATAAAATAGAAAGATAACACACTGCCTTTAGGCGGTGGGTGAAGCTTTCGCGAGGTGCGGGGTTCAAGCCCCG
>JAKSRW010000014.1 GCA_024403355.1 Lachnospiraceae bacterium | reverse complement strand
CTGGCATCCTGAGGGATGCCAGTTTTGTCAATACACTAGATTATTTAGCGCTTACCCTCAATTAGATTGGCAAACCCTCAAAAACTTTGATTATCCTCAAAATGATCGCCCATTTTTATATAATTCATCAACATATTGATACCTTAACTTGCCCGCTTGTATTGGCTCAAAAATTCTTTCAAGCACCTTGGTGTATCTGCACACAAGCTTAATTGTAACAATGTATCCACATTGGGATCAATTTTTACACACTCTCTATGTTCTTTAAAATACATGTTATTTTTATTCTTTGACCTTAAATCATCAATCACTTTCTTAAAAAACCACAATTCAAATTTGCCTCTAAAATCATTTGACTGATTGCATCCTCTCATATGATAAACTTCATTTGCCAACTCTTTATCATTTATTTCCAATGCTTTAGGAAATTTCTCATACAATATTTTTGTATCTATTATTTTCCTTAATTTCACTTCATCAATAGCTATTTTCTCAAAGAATTCCGATATCTTGAAGTTAGATAACTCAACATTTCTTTTCTTGCACTCCATTTCTCCTCTTCGCTGACATTTTAACCACGCATTTAATTCGGTCACGCTTTGATGAAAGCAATTTTGAGTGCGCAAAAAATCGTTCATACATCTCTCAAAATCGTCTTCATTTAGGTTTATTCCAAACCCTGTTTTTAAGACTCTCGCAAAAGCTGACTTGCTTGTATAAAAGTTTTCTACCGAATAACAAGGCGTCTCATACAGTTCTTCATCCTCTATATCAGTTGGGAAAAAGTCTCTGTCAATAAAAAATGCTTTCCTCACATTTTCATATATCCCTTTTTCCTTAATCATACTTCTGATTTTAAGCACACCACTCTTCCCACCGCAGTCAAAACTGACAATGTTTGCATATGAAATTTCTGTGTATTCTTCTATTCTTGGCTCATAGTATTTAATATCTTCGCCCTCAAAAAAACAAAACAGATCTTGGTCAAATCTATCCTTACTTTGAATAAATTTTGTAAAAACCACAACTGCTTTTGTTCTGGCCTCACGCATCTCTTGTACATTCATTTCTATTCCCCTTTAACTTCCGAAATACATCCTCCCATGTCTTGAGCTAAAGCATCATACTGATTTTCAAATATAAATGGAGAATGAGTAACTGCAATTAACATTTTACATTTTTGAGACTCCATAATATCTGGAAGAAAATGCTCTTGCCATTTAATTGACAACGAAAGTTCAGGTTCATCAAACAAAATAATACATGGCTTTTCATCGTCTAAATATAACTTAGAAAAAATAGATAATACTTGTTTTTCACCAGATGACAAATTTTTAATATTTATAGGTTTTTTATAATTTTTTCTGTATATCTCAAGAGTAAGATTACTTTCATCATATACATATTTTTTACCATCCAAATATCGATTACAAACATCTTTAAATTTTTTAACCTTTTCGTCATAAAAACTTTGTTTTTCATAACTTTCGATCAAATTAATAATCAAATTTAATAAATGCTCATTATTATCTTTGTATATAGTTCCATCTGAAACAAGTTTTCTAATCTTTATTTTGTCAGATGCTTCAATTTCTTCTCCTATTCTTTCCAACGCAATATTCAATTTTTCTTCATCTATATTGTGTTTTCCGTCATTAATCACTTTATTATCCAGATACTGCTTTAATAGAACTCCTGTCATTTTCGTAAATCCTGTCATTGCTGCTTTGCGAATTGTCTCCAAAATCATATTAATTCTGTTCTCAACATCTGACATACCAAACTGAATTAATTTGTTTTTTAAACTATCCCTATCTACGTCTAGTCCTAATTTCGACAAATCTTCTTCAATACGCCTATATGTAGGAAAATACAGCACTTCTTCATTAACTATTTCTTCTATTTTCTTTTTAAAAACAATAGCCTTTTTCTCATCTCCATACTCGTCTGGCCTAGTCAAAGCAAAAATATATCTTTCTATTTCCTCTCGAGCTATTCTTAACGGCAGTCCATATACTTCGCTTACCCTTATCGCATAATTTTTCACTTCTTCAAAAGAAAAATTAGACTCTTCTGCAATAACTCTCAATTCCTCTTTTTCCTTTTCAGAAAAAATATTGCCTAAATTAGTATGACGCATTCTCCTATATCTAGGTGCATCATATACATTTTCTTCTAAATATCTTATCAAATCCTTTCTTTCAAGAACCAATTCTTCATTCTCTACAAACTTAATTTGTATTTTTTCAAATAGAATATTATCCAATTTTTCTAATCTACCACTTAGAACACTATACAAACAATTCAAAATGGTTGTCTTTCCCATTCCATTTTCACCAATAAAAATATTCACATCATTTTCTAAGAACAACTCCACATCATATTGATTAAATAGTCTTGTGATTTTAAAATACTCAATTTTATTCATTCTCTTCTCTCCTCATTTTCATTTAGAACATAATAACTACCTTTTAGTTTCCCATGTTTAACTATCAACCCAATATCAACCAATTCTTTTATTATTTTAAGTGCTCTTGAATCTTTGACTCCGAGTAACTGTTGTACCTCCTTATTAGTTACTCTTTTTTCATCTAATAAATACTCAACGATTTTCATCTGTGCAGGACTAAGCTTGTCCATATTTTTCCGTATTTTATCCGTACTTATCCGCACTTTATCCGTACTTTTATCATTTTTTTCTAACGTTCTATAAAAACATACCACAAATCCAGATTTCATTTTCTTAAATTCATATCTTACTCCTGCATCTTCACAAGCCTCTGCTATACGTTTCAAACCAGTTCCAAAGCTCTCTATATCCTTTGAATAATACAACATTCTCGCAATCTTGGGATTTCTGCGAATTGGTCTCTCAGCTCTATCTATAAAATCTTGTGGATCATATCCTTCTGGAAAAGCTCCAGGATTATAGATTTCCACTCTATCTTTATAAATTGCCACTTCGTTACTCTGACCTGAAGCGTAATCTTTATGGCAAAACGAATTTAGTAATGCCTCACGTATTGCATCAGCCGGAATTTCCGGTATCTCTTTACGCTGAAGTTCTCCCGTGAATTCTACTCTCCAGTGTATATTACTTCTAATATAATTTTCCGCTATATCTACCAGTTTCAATATCGGTCCATGATGTCGTTGAATGTCATTGAACGTCAGTCGCTCATTAGTGGCAAATATTGCCATTTGAACATCTTGTAAAATATCATCACTAAATAGTGCTTTACCTGCATTTAGCAATGAGTTTCCATCCGTTAATTCCAATTGATTTAATACCGTCCTCTTATCAGTGTAAGTAATTGCGATTCTTCCAACCTCATGAGCCTGTGCTGTATATTTCTTTAATAGATCTTCGTCTACATCATCAATTGTTTTATTGGCTCTTAAATTTTCCCAACGATTACCCTCTCGACCACTTCTTAACAACAACTCTGTGATCTGCTCAGGAGACATTACTAAATCTTCATCTGCCACACGTATTCTTGCCACACCATTGGCAAAGTATGGTGTTTGGTTCCCCTCAAACTTCACATAGATACAGTCTCTTCCATCTAAAACCACCTTACTTATTTCCGGATAAATTTTAGGTTCAATAGAATTCTTGATTTTCTGACTGACCTCACGCATAGATTCTTCTGTCACAACCTGCCCAATAGGAGTACCATCTGACTTTACACCGAAATATAATTCACCATGCTGGTGCTTATTCAAAATTGCACACATTGATTGAACTGCTTCCTTTAGTTCCCCTGTAGATTTCTTATATTCTAGTGTTTCTGTTTCGATACCTAAATTCAAGTTTACAACCCCTTTATTATTTTTCTTACATTTGCTCCATCTGCAACACTATCAATTCGAAAATTGTCTCATGCAAACATCTTAATGACTTTCTCCACATACATTAATGTTTTATTATATATAATTAAATAACATTCCCTTTATTACCACAAAGGCATTCTTGCATATTCGCTCAATTTTTCCTTTATATTTTCCCAATTATTATCTACTTCTAGTGTTAGCATCTAAATAGTACAAAATATAATGAGATATCCCCTTAAATGTTGTATAATCAAGAAAGAGGAGGAACTCATTATGTCACGACAAAAAACTCATCACACCAAGCAGTTCAAGTTGGATGCCATCAACTATCGCAAGGAGCATCCTGATCTTACACAGGTTGAATGTGCCAAGAACTTAGGAATCGGTGTCAGTACACTTGCTCGCTGGGAAGCCCAGTTCAGAGATAATGACGCGATATTCCGGTTATTGGCTCCGGTAGCTACGCTTCTGAGGAAGAGAAAGAAATCGCTCGCCTTAAGCGTGAACTCCGTGATGCACAGGATGCACTTGATGTGTTAAAAAAAGCCATCGGCATTCTGGGAAAAGATTAACAGAAGCTATCTATACAGAAGTTTCTGCAAAGGTAGAGGCTGCTAAAGTAACAAAGCGCCGCGTCTCTATCTCCGGAATGCTGAAAATTTTAGGCGTGTCTCGCTCTGGATACAGATCTTTTCTTAATCGAAAGGTCTCTCCTACTCGTCAGCGAAAAGAAGCTGTCAAAAAGGAAATCCAGAAAATCTATGATGATTCAAAACAGAATTACGGCGCTCCTAAAATAGCCCGGGAACTACGCAAATCCGGTGAAACCATAAGTCAGCGCACTGTAGGTAAATACATGCGCGAAATGGGCATTCGTGCCCAGTGGACTAAACCTTGGACTACCACAACCAGAGATTCTGATTTTAGCAAAGAATTACATAACGTTCTTAATGAACAGTTTAATCCGGAACGTCCTAACGCTGTCTGGTGCACAGATATCACTTATATCTGGACACATGATGGCTTTGTATACCTCAACTGCGTTATGGACCTATATGCCAGGAAAATCATCGCCTGGACTCTTGCAGATACCATGGAAGTATCAACGGTTATTGAAACAATCAACAAGGCAAAAGCCTGCCGTAACACTGATCAGCCACTTATTATTCACTCTGATCGTGGCAGTCAGTATGTTTCAAATGCGTGGCGTGAAGCCACCGAAAAGATGCAGAGAAGCTATTCTCACAGCGGCTATCCTTACGATAACGCCTGCATCGAATCTTTCCATTCTCTGATTAAAAGAGAATGGCTTAACAGATTTAATATCATTAACTTCAAACACGCCTACAGGCTTGTTTTCGAGTACATCGAAACTTTTTATAACACCGTTAGGATTCACAGCCATTGTGATTATATGTCTCCTAACGACTTTGAAAAATTGTATGAGAGGGTTATGTCTCTGCCGGCAGCTTAGCTGGCAGAACTTCTCATTTTATTTTGTGCTAAATCTTGACACAGGACCATACCTTTTTGCTGCAAAATAATCCTTATAAGACTTATATTCTTTATTCTATTCCTTATGTCACCTCAACAGACTAAACCTTTTAAACACAACCTCAAGGAACTCTTCTGTGTTATCTATTTTTTCATCTCCCACTGTATCATGGCTACCTAAAGGCATCTGTGACTTCTCAAAAAAACTCAACACTTCATTCAGCCCTATAAATTGATTATTTTCCGCAGAATTAACCTGCAGTCCTGATACATCCCCCGCTTCTTCTAACACGGCATATTTAAATACATTTCCATTTATCCCCTTAAAGGGATATCCCTGAAATAATCTCAATGCTGTCATCAAGCTTGCGGCATCAACTATTCCACTTACAGCTTCTTTTCTCTTTCTGTATAAATCACAACGCTCCGCATTTGCACTTATTACTCGTTCCTTATATGGTACCTTCGAATATGGCAGATACGAATTTAGGGCAGATTTCTTTAAGTTAAGCTCCTTCTGTATATCCTCCATTTTCATCCCATAAGCCTGTAGCCTCTGGATTTGCGACGTCTCAGGATAGGAAATCTTTTCACTTGTAATTAATAGTTTTTTTACTCTATCTGGGTGCATATCAAGTTCATTTGCAGTTGCTTTTATCTCACCTGTTAATTCATAAACATAATCAACCACACCCATCAAAGCATTAATCTGAATACCTTTTGAATATTTTTTAAAATATTTATTCTTAGACTTACCCTTCGAATCTGCATTATTCATTTAATAAACACCTCTCGGCCATATCTTTTTGCAGCCCTGACTGTAGATGTAGTACCACTTCGCTCACCTGCTTCTATCACATATAGAATATCCGAAAGGCCAGCTATAATTCTATTTCTCATAGGAAAATTATATTTTTTAGGCGGTGTTTCGGGTGGGTATTCAGATAACACTACCCCCTTTTCACATATAGCATAATACAGATTTTTATGTTCAGCAGGATAACAGATATCAACACCACTACCAAGTACAGCTACTGTATGACCATCATTCTTTAAAGCGGAAGTATGCGCATATGAATCAATTCCTTTAGCCATTCCACTTACAACTGCTTTCCCCAGTTGCACTACCTCATTGCTAATCCTAAGGGCCTCTTCTTTCCCATAAGTACTACATCTTCTTGCCCCTACAATTCCAACCCCAGGCATAGCTAAATTCTTTAAATCACCTTTTGCATAAAACAATATAGGAAAATCATTTAGTCTTTTCCATTCATTATTATATATCGGATTTTCATAGCTTATCAAGTCTATTTTTTTATCATAACACACAGAAAGAATCCTCTCAGCCTTCTCCATTGCCTTTTTCGATTCTTCACGACTATCCACCCAGTCATAATTGGCTCTTTCGCAGATTTTATCCCAACTCTCATATATATTTATTACGGAGCCATATTTTTGCATAAGCAATCTGGCATTTTTAGGTCCTATACCCTTAAGTAAAGATAACCATACAAAATACAAATCCATACTATTTATCCTATCGTATACAACTTAGAATTGCTTTGATCTAAATCACGGCATCCTAATACATAAACTATATCCTCTTTTTCAATATTTTCACAGCCTCGAATATCAGCCGCCGTGCGAGCCATCTTCAATAGTTTATGTATAACTCTTGCACTATATCCAAAACGTTCACTAGCCTCTTTTAATACATTTGTAGACTCTTCATCCAACTTACAAAATTTTTGAATAAGGGAAGTAGTCATCTGTGCATTACAATTTACATCTGGATAATCTCTAAATCGTTCTTCCTGAATTTTACGTGCATTTTCAACAATACATCTTAAACTTTCGGAATTACGATACTGGTGTGCCTCTTCTAAATCGAAATATCCTACTGATTTTACCCATTTTTGTATGTCTATTCTCTCTAAAATAGGACCAGATATTTTATTTCTATAATGCATAATTTCATAATCAGTGCATCTACACTTTTGAGTCATATAATATCCACATGGGCATGGATTCATCGCAGTAACAAACATAAAATTTGCAGGATATGTGTTTGTCCCATTAACCCTTGAAATAGTCACCTTTTTGTCCTGCAGTGGCTGTCGTAGTGCATCTAAAGTACTTTTACTAAATTCTGCTAACTCGTCAAGAAACAAAACTCCATTATGTGATAGCGATACCTCACCTGGTTGCGCATAGCTTCCACCACCGACTAAAGCATTTAATGACACATTATGATGTGGCGCTCTAAAAGGTCTCCATTTCATTAATCCCTGGCCTGGCTCAACCAGTCCTGAAATACTGTGTATTTTTGTAACTTCTAATGCTTCTTTTTCTGTCATGGTTGGAAGAATCGTTGGAATTCTCTCGGCAATCATCGTTTTTCCACTGCCAGGTTCCCCAATCATAAGTATATTATGTCCACCTGCTGCACCTAATACAACCGCATCAATTAATTCATCTTGCCCTTTTACATCTGCAAAATCTGGAGTGTCTGTTATCTTTGAATAAACAGGATTTTCTATTTCAGTTTTAGGAGCTACCATCTTACTATGATTAGGACTCATTTTCCCTTCTAAAAAGCGGATGGTATCTCTTAACGTAGACATTCCTATCACATCAATCCCAGAAACACTTTTAGCTTCATCCAAATTATCAGCCGGTACTATTATGCTTTTTATTCCATGTTGTTTTGCAGAATTTACCATGGGCAGAATCCCGTAACACGGACGTATGTTGCCATTCAAGGATAGTTCACCTATATATGCATATGAATCTATATTTTTTACCACAATTTGATTCGTATTCTCCAAAAGAGCTATTGTCATAGCCAAATCATAATGAGAACCTCTTTTTCTTCGATTTCCAGGCGCAAGAGAAATGATTACCTTATCTTTGGGAATTTCATATCCGCAAAATTCTATAGTTGCCTGCATTCGTTCTGCTGCTTCCTTTACTGCCTGATCACCAAGTCCAATAATTGATATCATTTGCTGCGCACCCTTTAGCGTGGTCGCTTCCACTTCAACAACAAAGCCATCAATGCCTTCCACGGCCATACTTTTTACCACGGTAGCCAATTATCATTCTCCCCCAATTCTGTCCTAATACTTAATTCATATTCCTCATGAGTTACTTTTGCTTCAACAAATTTAGCGTATTCTACAGGATCTGAATCTCTAAAAAAACTCAATGTTTTATCTTTATATAATAGCTCATTTTCTGATAGCGAAATATAACTTTGATAACTACTATACTCATAATTTTCGGGTTTCATAACCATTTTTGCCTTCACTGGATTTAGATGTATATATCTGCCTGTCTCAAGGAAATAAATCGAATCCTCAATAATTATCCCCTTATATCTGCCCTGAAAAACATGACCTTCATAATGATACTTTATATTAAAATTATTTGCATATGCCTTTAAAATTCTTTCCATAATGGTTCCCAAGGCAACGTTATTCGTTTCAATCTGCAAATGAAAGTGATTTGTCATAAGACAATAGCTGTGTATGATAAACCCATATTTTTCCTGATACATTCTTATAATCTCTAAAAACAATCTGTAATCATTTTCATCCTGAAATATCTTTCCTCCCCTGACGCCCCTGCTCATCACATGATAGCATGCGCCTGGATACCATATACGTTTTTGATATCCGATAGCCTTTTCACCTTCTTTCACTATTAACCACTACCATTATGTACATGCCGTGTTAATCCGTTTTATTCCATATAGCATAAAACATTTCTAGTGCTTCAATCATTATAATATATCTTCAACCTTTTTATGTCAATCCGTTTTTTATTTCAAAAAATTAAAATAGTATTGAATTAGTTTTGTTTTTATGTTATATTTCTTGTGTAAATAAAAGGTGCTACCGATAGACGGCTAGACCCTATATCATATTAAACAGAAAAACAACTGCCTAACTCTTTCCACAGACGTCTAACGGCGGTTGTTTTTTTGTGCGTTTCCATGTTCTTCATCTTCCTTTCTGCTGATAAATCTTTCGATTTTATCAACAAACTTTCCAACTGCAACTCCGGTCACAAATACTGCAAGTAATAAACCTGCAAGCGTTATGTAGTCCATCATCATTTCCACATCACCCCCTTTCTCAAGAGGGCTTTTCACATCCCTCCTCTGTAAGAAGGGCCAGCCGCCTACCATCTTGGTAGCACCTCAGCTTTTTATAATAAATCATTCGTAATTAGTGTGTCAATCCATTTTGGTTTTGTTCACAATTTGTTCACGGTAGGCGCTACCAATGTACGATATCACTGTTTGACAGTGCATCAGGGATAGGCCATTCCAGAGAATGTGTTTCTGCAAGCTTAAGTACTTCAGAAACCGTGTTGCGAGAGCAACCCAAACTGTTAGCAATGGCAATATTGCTAAACTCCAGACTTTTTAGTCTGATGATTTCTCGATAATCCGTCATGGTTATCGACCTCCTGTAATGAATTTACACATTTTCATGTGCATGAATTCATTATAGAGGACTGCACTCCTAAGCGGAAATGCCTGCTCTGAAATATCGGAAAAGGGTGCTCTGAATTTCCGGAAAGAGTGCACTATTCAAACGGAATATACACTTGATCCAGGCAATACAAAGAAGCAGTCCCACCGTACATATCTGTGTGTGAAAATCACAGCTGATGGAAACGATTATTATATACCACTTCGTAACAATCTCGGCAAAGATATTCGTCCATTTGGAAGGATAGGACACTCTATACCCTCATCTTCTCGTTCTGATGCCGGACTTGATTATCGTTATGCATTGATTATCAACGATGCATCCTATATTGAAATTCCTTCCGTTCAAAAAATTCCAAATTCTCAGTTTAGGAAAATCAACAGTGACTACACCACTATCGAATCAGAGTTTTCTGCGTATCTTGTAGGATTTAAGAAAGCTCTTAAGAAAAATCGTATTGCTAGAGAACCTCTTTATCGAGAATCATCACTTATTAATTTTTCAGATGAACTTTCAATATAATACCTCCATCTTAATTCGTCAGATGAAATACTATGTTTAAATTTATCAATAACTTTTGAAATAGATCACAATTTGTTCACGGTAGGCGCTACCAATGTTTAAGTAATAAAATCAGCTGTATCCTCTATTGCATAATGTCCGAATGTTGTAAGTCCCATCAGGTAAGCTCCACGAGCTTTACATTCCACCATGTTAGACACAGTTTTCTCATACAGATCATCCTGTGAGAGAATACCAATTACCAGCGTTCCATCTTCGATAAGAGAAATCGTTCCGTGCTTCAACTCTCCTGCTGCATATGCTTCAGAATGAACATATGAAATCTCTTTCATCTTCAGACTACCTTCAAGACCGATAGCATAATCGATACCACGTCCTACAAAGAATACATCCTTAACGTTTGCGAATTTGGATGCAACCCACTGGATTCTTTCCTTGTCATCAATGATTCTCTGAATTTTATCCGGAATGGTCTGTAACTCTTTTATGTAATTCTTATATTCAACTTCTTCAATCTCTCCTCTTATGAGACCAAACTGAAGTGCTAAAAGATATGTTGATACCAGCTGACATGAATAAGCTTTTGTTGTTGCTACTGCAATCTCCGGCCCTGCTAATGTATAGAACACAGAATCAGCTTCACGAGCAATAGAAGAACCAACCACATTAACAATAGCCAGCGTCTTTACTCCACGATCTTTTGCCTCTCTTAATGCAGCAAGACTGTCCGCTGTTTCTCCACTCTGACTTATAACCACAACCAAACCATTCTTATCAAGAAGTGGCTTTCTGTATCTGAACTCTGATCCAAGTTCTACTCGTACCGGAATCTTCGCCAAATCTTCAAATACATATTTTGCTGCCATTCCTACATGCCATGCAGAACCACAGGCTACGATAGTGATGTTGCTGATATTCTTAATCTCTTCATCAGAAAGACCGACAGATGATAAGTCAATCTTATCATCCTTGATTACAGAGTTCATTGTAGCCTTCACTACATCAGGCTGCTCAAGAATCTCTTTCATCATGAAATGCTCATATCCACCTTTTTCTGCTGCTTCTGCAGAGAATGTGATCTCGGTGATATCTTTCTGTATTACATCACCATCCAAGTTATAGAATGTTGCTTCTCCCGGAACTAGTTTTGCCATTTCATGATTTCCGATATAATACACATTCTTTGTGTATTTCAAAATTGCAGGAACATCTGATGCAACATAAGTCACACCATCGGTGATTCCAATAATCATTAGAGAGTCTTTTCTTGCTACCCAGATTTCACCTGGATAGTCCTTGAACATGATTTCCAGTGCATAAGAACCACAACACGAACCATTGTCTTTGCAATAGCATCTACCGGTCCAATATTATATTTTTTGCAATAGTAATCAACCAATTTGATGACTACTTCTGTATCAGTATCTGAATAAAACTGATATCCGTTTTTCACCAGTTTGCTCTTCAGCTCCTGGTAATTATTCTCAATAATACCATTGTGAACACCAACGACTGCATACTCTACTGCTCCAGATCCTGATCCAGTACAATTACCAGAAACATGCGGATGAGCATTTGTCTGTGATGGAACACCATGCGTTGCCCACCTTGTATGTCCAATACCGCATGTACCTTTCAGTACAGTTCCGTTGTCCGCTTATCTGAAAGATTTTGAAGTTTACCAGTTGATTCCTCCGGCCCATTTTGAGCCACCTTGTGGCTCTATTACATATAAATCCTTTATACTGTTAATACACACTGAAAAGTGTGAATACAGATAAAGGAGGTCAATCACTATGACCAAGTATCGTGAAATCCTAAGGCTCCGCAGCCCCGGGTTCAGCGAGCGAAACATTGCGAGCAGTTGCGGTGTTTCAAGAAACACATTAACCAAGGTTGCAGCCCGTGCAGATGAGCTTCATATCTGCTGGCCACTTGACTTTGGAATGACCGATAGTGCATCTGAAGCAATTATGTTTCCAAAAGAAAAGTCAGCAACCAATAAGCGTATGCCTGACTACGACTACATTCGAAAAGAACTGCTTCGAAACGGAGTCAACAAAAAACTTCTGTGGGTGGAATACTGCGATGAATGCCGCATGAACGGCGAAGAACCCCTTGCTCACAGTATCGCGCATCAGAGTGGTATCCGCAAATATGTGGCTGTGAAAGCACTTTGGCAGATGCCATTATGGATCGTATTTCCTATGACTCGTATAAGATATAAGATTGATATTGAGAGTATTGATCCAAGCAAAGACCTCTCAATGAGGGAAGTGTATGGCCTGGATCCTGCCAAAGCAAGATAACTAACAACGCTAAACCATCAGTGGCTCCGTTAGTCCGGACAGGTGGCTCTCGCCACACCGGACTGGCGGCTCCGCCGCACCGTAATAATCACACATAATCAAAAGTAAATCGCTCGTCTGAAGCAAGAAATCCGTTGTTTGTAGTATAATAAATATACCTTTCACCATAAGAGGCTTGCATGTAACAAAAAAGAATTCACAATTTGTTCACGGTAGGCGCTACCAATGTTCTAGGAATTCGTGTCCGAAAGAATTACTGTAGCTGTATAAATGCTCTCATTCCAAATCCACCTTTAAGTCCAAGAGCCAATGGTACTAAATCATCATGAACAATTTGTATTGTCTGAATGTTCACAGCAGTATATCCAGTATTATAGATTACAACATCATAGATATACTGGCCATCTTTTACATCTAGTCCACCACCAATAGACAATGCTTTCTTAGTTGCCAATTCACGAGTTTCCCTGATTGCTTTCACAGCTAAAACAATAGCCGCAATTGCTGCTATAAAAGAAAGGACAGCGAAAAGCGTCTGGATCAGAGTAAACACACTGACATATTTATTACAGAATTCAATAAAGCTCATCAGTTGTACTCCTTTCCCCAGAATTTTCATCAACACAATAAATCTCAGTTATTGATCCAAATTGTTGAGATACCCAGATCCAGTTTCTCCGCAGCTGCGCCAAATTAGGTAGAATGGAATGTCAGTTATCTTTTCAGATAATTGAAATCTCTTTTTTCGTTTTCCGCTGGTCAAGGCTTAATTGGGTGAGAAGGAAATGTAGGTTTTCAAATAACAAAGAGTTACTCCACAACCCAAGGAGTATATTCTTTTCCTTCAAGAATATCTGCAATTCTTTCACATGCGTGTCCATCACCATATGGATTGCAAGCTTTAGCCATTGCATTGTATGCTTCCTGATTCTCAAGAAGTTCCTTGAAGTTGTTATAAATAACTTCCTCGTCGGTTCCTACTAATCTTAATGTTCCTGCTTTAACACCTTCAGGTCTTTCAGTTGTATCTCTCATTACGAGAACTGGTCTACCATAAGAAGGTACTTCTTCCTGAATTCCGCCTGAGTCTGTAAGACAAAGATGGCATCTTGCCTCAAAGTTGTGGCAATCAAACACTTCGATAGGCTCGATGATATGAATTCTATCGCAACCACCAAGTTCTTCATCTGCCGCTTTTCTAACCACTGGATTCATATGGATTGGATAAACAGCCTTACATTCTGGATGCTCATCAAGAACTCGACGAATGGCCTTAAACATATTATGCATAGGCTCGCCAAGGTTTTCTCTTCTATGAGCTGTAATAAAAATAAGCTTTCCCTCTCCAACCCATTCAAGTTCTGGATGAGTATAATCTTCTTTTACGGTATGTTGCATAGCATCAATTACAGTATTACCTGTGATAAAGATTTTGCTTGGATCTTTTCCTTCTCTGATTAAGTTATCTGCCGCCATCTGCGTTGGAGCAAAGTTATACTGTGAAATGATTCCCACAGCCTGACGGTTAAACTCTTCAGGATATGGAGAATGAATATTATATGTACGGAGACCCGCTTCTACATGACCAATTGGAATCTGAAGATAGAAACAGGCAAGAGCTGTAACAAAAGTTGTTGATGTGTCTCCATGTACAAGGACAACATCCGGTTTCACCTTTTCAATCACTGCTTTAATCTTCTCAAGAATACCTGTTGTAATATCGAATAATGTCTGTCCCTGTTTCATGATAGAGAGATCATAATCAGGAACAACATTGAAAGTGTTTAAGACCTGGTCAAGCATCTGTCTATGCTGACCTGTAACACAAACGATAGTTTCGATAGAAGGTCTTGTCTTCAATTCATTTACTAATGGACACATTTTTATCGCTTCCGGTCTTGTGCCAAAGACCAACATGACTTTTTTCTTCATTTATTATGACCATCCTTTAATTTGTTCTCTCACATATTCAGTTGTAAGAATTTTCTCAACAGTACCATCCACATCAAGCAGGGTCGTATTATGGCTATTATATGATTCATCTGCCTGTGTAACTGCACCATATGTTGCTAAAAATTTATCATAATTCAGACCACGCTCATCTGGTGTAACACGGAAATAATCTCCCATATCCTCCGATCTAATACGTTCCTCGTTTGTCAAAAGTGTCTCATACAGTTTTTCACCATGACGAGCACCAATAATTTTTACCCCTGTATCTCCGAACAATTTCTGAACCGCTTTACCAAGAACTTCTATTGTACTTGCATCTGACTTCTGCACAAATAAGTCACCCGGTTTAGCGTGTTCGAATGCAAACATAACTAAATCAACTGCTTCATCAAGGTTCATGAGGAAACGAGTCATATTAGGATCAGTGATTGTAATAGGTTTTCCGGCCTTAATCTGCTCAATAAACAGAGGGATAATTGATCCTCTTGAACACATTACATTACCATATCTAGTACAAGAAATAACTGTACCGCTCTTTTCCATTGCTCGTAGGGCATTTGCCTTTATTACTTTTTCCATCATCGCTTTAGAAATACCCATCGCATTAATTGGGTAAGCGGCTTTATCTGTGGAAAGGCATACTACATTTTTTACTTTTGCATCAATTGCAGCTCTAAGAAGATTGTCAGTACCCATAATATTAGTTTTTACTGCTTCCATCGGAAAGAACTCACATGATGGAACCTGTTTCAAAGCGGCAGCATGGAAAATAAAATCTACACCATCTACAGCATCTCGAATAGAATCTATGTTTCTAACATCGCCAACAAAAAAACGTACCTTTTCAGAGCAATCCGGATACTTAGCCTGAATCTCATGTCGCAAATCATCCTGCTTCTTTTCATCTCGTGAGAATATACGAATCTCACCGATTTCAGAAGTCAAAAAACGTTTCAAAACGGTAGTACCAAATGATCCCGTACCACCAGTAATCATCAATGTCTTTCCATTAAAAAAATCCACATTATCATATTTAATCATGCTCCTCACTCCTTTTAGAAATTCTTTGAAATCTTGATGCAGCAATTATTGGGTATCAATGGTACATTAAAAAGCATAACATTCTTGTCATATAAATCATCCATTATGTATGCTTCTTTATATTTCAAAAGACTCCATCCATTCTTATCATAAAAAGAGAGCAATGAGTCTTTGCAAAGCAAAATTCCATTCTTTTGGTTTTCAACAATGTATTTATTGGCCTGATTCACTAATTGGCTTCCGAGGCCTTTCCCTGCAAAGCGATTATCTACACAAACATTACTTAATCCTAATAGCGAAAATGAAAAAGTATTAATTTCTACAATAACATTCATTAGCGCCATGTATGCTATAATTTCTTTACTGTCATTATTAATCCCCATTAAATGAATATCTTGGTCATCTATATTTTCTTCAATCCACTTAATCTGAGATGATATTCCATGTATCCAATGCTGGTCTTTGATAGTCGCAATTTGAATTAACTCGCCCCGTATATCTTTATGGGTAATAAATTTCCAAACTATATTCATGGCATCCACCATCCACAAGGCAACGCAACAAAAGAATTATTGAATTTCTCCACGCCAAGCAATTCAACATCTTGTTTACCAAAAGCACTATAAATGTCGTTGCGGATATGAACTCCGGATGCATAGTAACCCATTCCCCTGAATTTCTTAATTGCTTCAACCTTATCTTCTACTAACAAACCATACACCCAGTAATTCGGTTTGCAGTTTTCTCTATACATTGGAATAAATGAGCTTTGACCCTCAAAGAAACGTGTCCACTTCTCTGCCTGCAGTCTATGCTTACTCAGTAAATCATCTATTGAATCCATCTGTTTCAAGCCAATATACCCATTTACATTGCTCATCGTAGCACTATACCCAATCATACTAATATCGCAGTCAGGACTTATTTCTCCCAATTCATCTCTAAACCTTAATCTATCAATTCCACAATCACGAATCAATAAGCTTTTTTCATATAACCTTTTATCCTTAAAAATGACCACACCACCGTCAATACAGTTACAAAATCTAACAGCCGTTAAGGAGAAAACAGTAACATCAGTCCCACAGTTACCGATTTTCTTTCCCTTGTATTCTGAGCCAAAACACTCTATACCATCATCAATAACTGGGATACTAGCCTCTTTTCCAATTGCGTTAATTTCATCTATATACCCTGGATATCCACAAAAATGATTGTGGATGATAGCTTTTGTTTCTGATTTGATCTGTTTTCTTACTGAATCAGGTTCTAATGTCCCAATAAACGGATCGACATCAGCCCAACATACATTTAAGCCACTAGAAAGATACGGCTGTGTCGATGCAAGGCATGCCATTGGTGAAGCTATAATACTGTCCCCCGGCTTGATTCCAAGTGTTGTGAGCGTAACAGAAATAGCGGTATTAAAACTGTTAGTTACAATTAAATACTCCGTTTCAAAATACTCTTTTAATCGTTGTTCAAATTGTTTTGTGTAATTTCCGTATGCCAAGACTCCGGATTTGAGTATAGTCTCCATTTCTGATACCTCTGGCATAAAAGGTCTATATAATGGAACCATCCTATTTCCCCCTTTTTCTCAACATAAATCCTAGTATATATTTAAAATTTTCGTTCTTTGTAATAACAGATCCTATCAAATATGTGCCCACTCCGATAACAATATCCATTAAAATGGCCAGCAACCCATTTATTTGCAGCATATTGTCAAAAGCCACGGTCACTAAACACATTCCAATTGATAACATCATCGACGGTGCGATATCCATAATTTGTTCTCTGTATGTGTAATTGAATAACTTTTTATTTACAGGAAAGAGTACTATTACTGAAAAAAGTTCTATAACAAGTGCCCCAAAAACGATAATTAAAACATCATCAAAACAAAATACAGTCACAATAAGAATAATAATACCTACTATCTTTTTTATGATATCAATCCAAAGATATAATGAACTCTTTCCTATTGCCTTAATTGCTTGCAATGACGATGTCTGTAGTGGTTGCAATGCATACACGATACACATAATTTGCAGAAAAGGGACACAACCTATCCACTTCTCTGTCATAAAAAAGCTAACAAATTTTTCTGAAATAACTGCAAACCCAAACATAATGGGAAATAATACATATGTGCCAACCTTTATACTTCTTCTAACCGCCCTTTTTAGCTGTTCTATATCATTTTGTAAATCGGATAAAACAGGAAATAATACCTTAGTTATAGATGAATTAATATTCCCTGCAATAGCATTTGGAAACTGCTCGCCTTTTTCGCTATATGCAAGGTCTGCGGAATTGTATTTTTTACCAATTACCAAATTTCTTATATTAGCATAAACGGTAGTCATTACACCTACAAACATTATTTTCCATCCATATGAAAATAGACCTTTCATACGAGTTCTGGAGTATATTAGTTTAGGTCTCCACCCTGATGTAAAACTTAAAACAACTGTATCAATACACACATTTGTTAGATACTGAGCCACTAATGCCCATATTCCAAATCCATTATATGCCATAGTAATACCAACGGCTGCAGAAGCAAGTGTTCCACCCAATGTTGCAAAAAAGAATTTCTTAAATGCCATGCATTTTGAAATATACGCTTGCTGAACCGAATTAATTGCTGCAATCGGCAATCTTACGCCCATAATACGCAAAATTAACGTTAACGCATCCATCTCATAGAATTTCGAAATAAATGGAGCGCATATAAAAAGAATCAAATATACAATTGTAGAAAATCCAATGCTAAAATAAAATACTGTAGAAAAATCCAATTCATCCGAATCTTTTTTTTGAATTAATGAATTTCCAAATCCATTAATAACAAAGGCATTAGCTATATTTATAAAAACATTTACAATTGAAATAATGCCATACTCATCTGGCGCAATAATTCTGGCTAAAACAATTGTCACAATTATTGTAATCAATTGAGCAGTCATTCGTTCAGCATACGTCCATATCAGACCTCCCGTGACCTGCTTCACTTTAGACTCATTCAAACTTCCACCTTCTTCTTTTTACATATAGTTCAGTAAGCGCAAAACTCAATGCGAATTCTATTACAAAAATCAAACATTTCAACCAATTATTAAGGTCAATGTACATGTCCCCTACAATTTGACTGCACATTCTAATCACAACATAATGAATTAGGAGGAAATGTCCTGATATATCTCCCATATGTCGCAGCACACCGTTATCAACTAATCTCGGCAAATATCCATCATTAATAAAAAAATCATTACCCATATACATGCCACACCGATAATAGGTATCGACGAATATTGAAGATTTATCACAAACAGGCTTTGACTTTTAACCCCTTTTAATAAAAACAAAAAATACGTCATTGCAAAACATAAAAGCAATTCCAATAGTACTCTTCTTTTCCCTGTTTTTTTGCCTCTTTAATATTGCTAATAATTCTGAGCATAGCACATCCCGCGTAAAAATCTACTAATCTGAATACTGGAAAATAATACCGAATCCAAATATACACAGGATTATCAAAACCTAGTACCCTTAACGCGATGTAAGTTATCAATAATTCCATAATAGAAAACACCACCATTGATGATACTATTCTTTTAATCGATGCTCTCTCGATTCGTATTTTTATCCACGGAAAGATAAAATACAAAAATGCTGTTACAGATAAAAACCATGATACTCCATTTAATGACTGATTAATCGAACTGTGCAGAAACCAAGTCTGTAGAAGCGTAATATTTAATGAGGTCTTTAACCCCAAGCTCAGCCAATCACCTTTTGACAAATGTCCTCCAAGAGACACTATATACATCAAAATTGCAACGCACATGGTAATAATATGTAACTTATATAATCTATCAACCCTCCTAAAGGAAAATCGCATATTATTCGTTAACGAAGTGGTTGTGTAATACCCCCCGTGTATACATCATTAATAATCCTGACATCACAAAGAACACTGACACACCAAGTTCCGCCCAATTAAAGAACATTCCCGTATGTCCAATAAACACTATGATAATGCTCAGCCCTCTTAATGATTGTATAGATTGTATTCTATTCTTTACCGCCACCTCCATAAAATTTTACCAACCTTTTCTAATTGCTTTGACAATTTGCGCTCTTGTTTCATCATCAACCCACCAACCACATGGAATATGAACAAAACTAGAGTAGAATTCTTCCATTCCTGGTAAATCGCACTTTGATTCAGCAAAGACAGAATGCGTATCAGTTCTGTGATGGAGAGGTGAAGCCATAATCCCATTCTCTTCCATCATCTTTATAAAATCATTTCTACGTTCAACCTTCATAGTATATAACCAATAGGAAGGCTCTGTGTTTTTATAATATGGAATTAGAGTAACTCCTTTAACCCCAGCTAATTCTCTATCAAAATACATTCCATTATCTATGTATCTTTTTAGTATGTCCGGATAATTCTTTAACTGAACACTACCAATAGTAGCATTTACATTATTCATCTCATATTTATATCCTGCACGCTTAATATCATTTTCAAGTCTGGAGACTCCACGATCCAGTCCAAACCAACGAAGTTTTTTTGCTTCTGCCATATCATCTGGATTGGTAAACGCAATTGCGCCTCCGTCAATAGTTGTTAACTGCTTAATTGCCTGGAATGAATAGCAAGTGAATCTAGAATTTGATCCTACAATTTTCCCGTTATATTTGCTTCCAAATGCATGCGCAGCATCTTCAATAACCGGAATATTGAATTCTTCTGAAATCTTATTGATTTCATCCATATCGCATACCATACCGGCATAATGAACCAGCATGATAGCTTTTGTCTTATTAGTAATTTTCTCTCGTATAGATGCTGGTGATGCAAGTCCCGTTTCAGGATCAACATCGGCCCATACTACTTTTGCACCAGTTACGGCGATCGTAGTGTTGGTGGGTTCAGCAGTCATCGGAGTACTAATTATTTCATCTCCGGGTCCGACATCCAAAATCAATAGTGCAATATGTAATGCAGCTGTTCCAGAATTCAAAGCAAGCACATATGGATTCCCAATATACTCTCGAAGTTCTTCTTCAAACTTCCTTGAAGCCTCTCCAGCTGCAACATAACCACTGTAAATTACCTGTTCCAGTACAGGCATAAGCTGATTTCTGTCTGCAATATTGGTTTTTACTAACGGTATCATCTTTTTCTCCTTTCAATTTAACACAGTTGAAAATCCTCGGGCATTTTCATATTACCTATTAACCCATTCCACGCACCAGATATCGCATATTTTTCATTTTCTGTATCTTTATGCTTAAGCTTATTTTTTATCATCATATACAATTGCAACATTATGAAATAAGTAAATATACAAAACGCTCTGATAACTCCATAATGTTTACGTCCTAAATACACCTTATTTCTAGCAATCAAATAACTGGTATATGGTAATCTACGCATTCTTTTTTTCGGATTTATATGCTGATGCCATGCCACAGTATCAGCAACCACTTTCATACCAATATTCTTTCTCTTTGCACGAATTCCCATATCGACTTCATC
The DNA here is from genome assembly GCA_024403355.1 of Lachnospiraceae bacterium. GTDB lineage: Bacteria > Bacillota > Clostridia > Lachnospirales > Lachnospiraceae > RUG11977. The sequence goes on along the minus strand of JAKSRW010000014.1, from coordinate 58,495 downwards.
CGAATACATAAACAAACTCTCATCTTGTAAGCCAACAGCTTCATAAAAAGACTTTGATGCCATATTCATGCCACCTGTTAGCGCACTGGAAGTCTCTTCAGAAATTATAAGTTTATCATATGTTTTTCCAACACTTCTTGGCTTTAATACTAGCGAAAATGAAATATCGCATCCAGCATCAGCTATCACCTGAGAGTCTTTATTTAACAATACAGGAGCAACCATTCCAATATTTGAGTTATTCTCAAGTTCATTATATAGTTTTTTTACATCGTCACTAGAAATTTTGATATCATTGCCAATTAACATTATGGCATCAACATTAGGATCCTCTAACGCCAACCTAATTCCTACATTATAAGCACCTGTACAACCAAGATTTTTCCCTAATTCGACAACAGTTGCACCGTTAAATCGTTCTTTTACAGCCCGAATAAAATCTAATCTTGATCCATTATCAATTATTATTAATCTATATAAAGCATCTTTATAAAATTGATAGTTTTCCTCCCATTCATTTATCTTGTAATCATCATTATAACAAATTTCTATTGCCGCTATATTCATAAAAACTCCTAATCTTATAGTGATAAAATTGCCCTGTTCTTCAATCTGCCATAACACAAAAAAAGCAAAATCCAAAACTGCGGCCACATCAAATATGAGCTTGATAAAAACAAGGGTATAAATCCAGTAGTAAAAAAAACCAATATATTCTCCGAAATATTATAATTTCGTTTAAATGTACCACGAAACACTATAAAAAGAACAAAAACCGATATAAATGTGCCAAAAATGACTCCATAGTGTAAAAGAAATTCCAATATTATATTATGAGGAAGACTTCCCTCAACAATGGTTGTATTTAGCCCAATTCCCCATCCATATATCCATTTTTGACTAATCAATTCTAATGCCCCACTCCATACATTTTCGCGACCTGTATATGTCGTTCTTTCCAAAAAATATCCCAGAGATCTACTTTGTATACCAAAACCATCCAATACAGAAATAACCCATTGCAGTATTTCCTCAAAAAATAAGATACATACAGTTGCTATCAAACACAGCAAGATAGCAAAAAACAAACCTTTAGAAGAAAGCAAGTTATGTCTGCAAAAATACAGTAAAACAACAAATAATAAAACGCATAACAACTGACCTCTAGAGCCATACATTGCAAGAATGCCTATATCCAAAATGGAAGCAACTATACATATCCAGCTTCTTTTACTCTCCTTTATATGAAAAATAGCTGAGTATAAAAGCGCATATCCCAACCCCATACTATAAGATTGATTCGTAAGCAAATTTTTGTTTAGAACATATATTATAAATATTAATAATGCTAAACATGTTGAAAAATATGTTGCTCTTTTTGTCATATTAATTACCCTTTCAGGATTACCAACATAAAAGAACATGCTTCCCAATGGTATGCAATATAGTATCGTCCAATACATTCTGCTAAATAATTCAAATGAAAAGTTGTTATGCACCATTGCACCAAATAGATACATTGCAACAAAAATACATTCCACAAAAATAATTGTTTTCCATACCCTAGCTAATCCTCTTGGATGCAATAAAATATAAACCAAATAAATAGCACCGAAAATATAAGCTGTATAGTCGGCAAACATAGCAAATTCGTTTATCAGCGAAATTGCCACATTCAGTATGTTAAAGATTAGAAAACAAGAAAAAATTTTTCCTACTATTGTATCATATTTGAATGATAATTCGTCTTGCATGCATTTATCCTTCGTTGTGAACCTGTATATCTGTCCATTTATGAATTTCTTCATCTACAGGATCTTGATATATTGTTTTCTTGTGCAATCTAATTTGCATTACTTTACAGAATAGTTTATATCTTCTAGGTTTATTCTCACATCTAAACATATATCCTACCTGTAACGCTCCTCCAAAACGTTCTTTGAATCGTTGTATCCCATGATATTTACTATCAGGATCTTCATTAATTCTGCAGCCTACAAAACTAAATCTTTGAACTCCCGCGTCTTTCATATCCTTTATCGCTGTCCATATTAGAAGATTTGCAGAACCTGTTACAGAATCCCTTTTAGTTGCTCCATACATATAATAACAAAAAGCATTATTAACATAAAAAATACCACCAGCCTGTGGAATTCCTTCGTGATATGCTATATAAACCTTTATATTATTACCAAAGGCCGTAACTTGTTTTGAATAATAATTAAGTCCACTTGATGCGCGTCCTGTTCTATTCGTTGTTTCACTCTCAAGCGTAACATAATCATCAAGAAGTTTCTCTCCACCTACAAGGATTATCACGCCTTCTTTTTCTGCTTTTCTAATTACGTTTCTATGCTTGCTATTAATATTCCCCCACAAAACCTCTTCATCATTGTTCAATTCTATTACATGACTCCCAAAAGGAATTCTCTTACAATTTACCGTTGGTGTATCTAAGAAAAAAGCACTTGCTGTAGAATTACACCACTGAATACCCAGCTTCTTTTTCAGTACAAACATTATTTCATCCAAATAATTTCTCAACTCTTTTTGTGGCATTTCAACAAGATTATATGGTTCTGAAGGAAAAACCCCTAATTTGAAAATTATTTTTTTTCTGAATCTGACAGGCACAATCCTCTCTTCATCAAAGCAATAGTAGATTTCCTCTCCATCTAATCTTGCATACTCAACAAAACATTTTTGAAAAAAAACATTAGCATTAACAATACAGCTCAAAACTTCTGAAGACAGCTCTTCATACCTACAAATCGTTACCATTTTGTTTCCTCTATTTTAATTTCCTAAACCTTATATCTATTTTAGACTTAACAACGCTGCAAAAACGTATAAACAAGTAATACCACGTTCTAATCCCCTTACTGCAAAAATAAGTTCCATTACCCTCAGTTGCAAAGCCATCAAGTGCCTCATTTTCCAAGTCATTAAAGGCTAAATTTAACTTATTGCATACATAATCTAACTGCTTATAAAGTTGTTTGTATTTTTTTTTGCTAAAACTAGGATTATTGGGATTTTTCCTCCAATTTATCATAGAAAAACTATGTGCAAATAAAACTAACACATTGTATGATTCGTGTTTTAAAAGATTATTAAATATATATTTGAACTCCGAAAACGTCATTGTAGCATCTATTTTATCAAATCTCGAATAATGTTTATTTTTGATACTCATATATGTAGTAACCGGAATTTCCAACATGCCACTATCCAGCCTAACACTATTGCTAATAGTACACTCAGGACTGATTTTACACCACTTCTGCCCATAAAACTCAGAAAAATCAATAGAATACCCTAATTCCGTAAGAATTTTTAATGTATCCCAATTTCCACTATATTTACCAGATCTAAAATATTTCGGCATTACACCCAACGTTTCTACATAAAAATTTGTACATTTTTTTATGATATCAAACTGTTCATCATATGAGTACTCTCCGAGAAACAATCTTTTTTTATCTGCCATATGATCCGGATGAATATGAACTCCTACCAGATGACCTCGTTCATGTATATGACGCATAACTTCCATAATCGTTTCTGAACCATAATGCCAAGCTTCCGCCACGTCTACAAAAAATAAACCTTTAATCTTAAACTCGTCAAGCATATTCATTAACAAGTCTATTCCGTATTGTTCATTTTTTGAATCTTTTCCCCAAATTAACGCACTTACAGGATCATTGCCTACATGTCCTTCAACATCAACCGTAAAAATTATTTTTTTCATATATTTATACTTTAAGTATTCCACTCAAATCATTTGTTAATACATCTTTTTTTATCCGATTACATTTTTCTACAATTTTGTCATAGTATGCCTGATCATTCATCAACTTTGAAATCTCTATTTTAAGTTCTTCAACACTATCATGTTTTACAGAAACACCTACACCCCATTCATTTACCAGTTCAGATAAATATGTATTTTTTGCAACAATAATTGGCAGCCCACATACAATCGACTCATATAGTTTATTCGGTAACGCAATTCTTACATTAGGATTAGACGCATCATATACAGCAAATACACAATCTACCTGTCCATATAATCTTGAAATATCTTTTTCATAATCATATCTTCCAGAAAAACTTACATTACTCTTATCCTTGCAATAAGTTGTAATCTCCTCATATTCAGTAAGTGTTCCGCCTGCACCAGCAAAAAAAACATCACAATTCATTTCACATGCAGCATCAACTAACATCTTCATTTGTTTCAAATATCGAATTCCACCAATAAACCCAATTGTAAATCGACCGTCACTTTTCTTCTTGTAATTTTCAAAAACCATTTTATTCGGAGCATTCGGTATAAAAATCATTTTATTGTTTGGAATAAATTGACAATAATACTGATTATAAAACTGCGGCGATGTAACGACGAGTAAACCAATGCATTCAAGTGCTTTTTTTTCTTTCTTCTTAACTAATCCATTAGCTAAACGTTTTAAAATATTTTTTGGTGTAGTAATATATGCCTCACGTAAATCTGCTACTTCATATATAACCTTTGTCTGCGGATTATTCTTTTTATACTTATTTGCGATGATTAGAGAGTCTAGTCCACCACAATACAATCGTTCAGGTGCAATTTCTTTTAATTTCTCAAGTGCAACTTTCTGATACTTACCTGACATTATTGCTCTTTTTATCAAGTGCTTTGCAGATGGTAAGTCCATATCATATATATAGTAATTAATATCATCAATTTGAGGTTCCCAAATATTCTGACTTTTTCTACGGATACACAATACACTTACAGCATAATTCTCTTTATATACATTAATACGTTTATTCATTCTTGGGTTCGGAATATGTGTAAGTAGAAAACAAACTTTACTTTTTAATGTGGTATTCTCTTTACTATCCACCTTAAATTTCTTCCTCTCATTAATTTCAATTCATAGTTCTATGCAACATATATCTTTACAACAGTTGTTACTCTATATATTGATATACATTTTTTAATAGCGACCATATTGAAACGTCAACAGACCTTATCTTTTTTGCGGGTACGCCAGCCACTATACAGTTATCTTCTACATCATGACAAACAACTGCATTAGCACCAATAATCACATTATTTCCAACATGAATTTTCCCCACAATTCTAACGCCAGCAGATATATACACATCATTACCAATAGTCGGTATATCCTCCGGATCCAATGACCTACCTATCGTTGTATTCTGACCAATTATTACTCGTTCGCCAATCTTTGCACGACTATGAACAACACATCCTATCCCACCGTAAGCAAATTTAGTTTCCTTACCTATTTCAGATGTATATGGCACTACGGAGTTAAAAAATAAGAAGGTAATGCCTTTTACTAATTTAGGCATCAAGGGAACATGGTGCCTATAGCACCAATTCCCAAAACGATAAAATTTTATAGCATTCATGCTAAATCTCCAATATTAAAGTCTATAAACACCTTCAAGATTGATAACTTTTCTAGTATCAAGTACAACTTTTCCAGCAAGTTTTCCTTGCATTTCCTTAATCTCACTGTGCCCAACCATAACCACAACCATGTCGACATTATTCAAAAATGTGTCAAAATCATGATACTGATTTTCAACTACATCTTTAGTTACCCAAGGATCATATACCTTCAATCCAGGAGCAAGATGTCTTTCTTGACTCTCAAGAAGCTGTAATGTAGGGGACTCACGCATATCGTCAACATTCTCTTTATATGTAAGTCCATATAACCCAACTCTACTGATATCTTTGAGTCCTTTTTCCTTCATAATTTCATATATTCTATTCAACACAAAATCAGGCATGCTATCATTTATTCTCATTGACTCTGCAATGACCTTAGCAAGACCAGGATAATCGCCTACTAAAAACCAAGGATCAACGGAAATGCAATGTCCACCTACGCCAGGCCCCGGCTGAAGAATATTCACACGAGGATGCATATTACAAATCTTAATGATTTCATAAACATCCATATCGTCATGACGACAAATTTTTGCCAATTCGTTCGCAAACGCAATATTTACAGCACGGAAAGTATTTTCAACCACCTTAGTCATTTCTGCTGTTTTAATATCAGTTATTACAATTTCACCCTGACAAAATGAAGAATATAACTTTTTAACCTTTTCACCAATTACCTTATCATCAGCACCAATTGTTCTGTTATTGTGATATAACTCATAAACCATATTCCCAGGAATAATTCTCTCAGGCGCATGTACAAGATTAATGTCCTCACCAACCTTAAATCCAGCCGCTTCAATAGCAGGCTTTACAAACTTCTCCATCGTTCCAGGCGATACTGTTGATTCAACAACAACAGTTGCCCCCTTAGGTGCCACTTTTGCAACGGATTTTACTGCTTCAATTACATAGGTTGCATCAACTTTCTTCGAAAATTTATCATAAGGTGTAGGTACAGAAACGATGTATGTATCTGTAACTTGATACTCATTACTAAACTTGATGCCAGCATTTATTGCATCCTGAAAAAGCTCGTCTAAACCATCTTCTTTAAAAGTGGTGTGACCATTATTTAGAGTGTCAACCAGTTCCTTGTTGTAATCAGTTCCAATAACCTCTACTCCATGCGAAGCCATCATTAGTGCTGTAGGCAATCCTATGTAGCCAAGTCCAATAACATTAACCATTTTTAGTCCTCCAATATTATTTTTGTAATAATCTCTGCTTTATTTGATTTAACAGATATTCTATTAATTACATCTTTTTTTAAATAATATAAACTGCGTTCTGTTTTTTCAACAGTACACGTTCCTTGTGAATCCATATAACATAATACCTTACCTTGCCAGCTTAACTTCACCCTATTGTCTTGAAGTTCAACATCACAACATGTATTAAATACTATGCAGTAATCGTTATTATCATCTTTGCCTATTATGTCTATAATGTTAAACCCATTTTCACTTTTGACAATTTCTCTCATATGCTCATATCCAGTTTTAAATTTAGAACTAACACATATATTATTCTGTGAAAAAATATAGTTTTGTCTATTAGGCCAGTTATAAATAAAAAACGGTGGTCGTATAGCCATCTGTTCGCAATCCTGAACAATCAGTGTATTATGTCCAGATGCTTTTAGCATTTTTTGTCCTGTTTCTGATGCGTATGAATAAGTTCCCCCATCGCAAAAAACATTCACGTCCCCAATCCAAAAGTCAATATGCATTTGATCCATATGCCCTGGTCGACCTTTGTAATCATTGCATATGGTCATAAAAAAATTCTCGTTACTTCTTAAAGTAAAAATCCCAGCCTTGGGAAATTTCGAACTTTTTCTTTCAATAACATCAAAAACAAGATTATCAATATTAATTCCCAACCATATTAGTTCCTCTCTATGAATATCGTTTTCATAGAGCTCCTTCCCGCGAATTAGTTTATAAGTTGTATTTACCACAGCTCGAAAATCTCTATATCCACAAGAAGTAAGCTTAAAAATTAGCGCACCATCATTTGCTCCATAGTTAGGCACATCAAATTTATCTGTTTGACATTCGTATAGCATCAATGCTGATTTTAAAATCCTATCAATATTTTTTTCAGTAAACGTCAGCTTAGTCTTTGACTGTGTACTAAGCAAGATATTTAAGGCCATTAGTGCAAGCCTTTGATAATTAAATGAAAACTGTGAATACCCTCCGTCTTCAAAAAACTGGTTCTGTATGACTTTATTTATGTATTTGAATGCTTTTTTTAGAGTTTTTTCATCATTACAACACCATGCCCCTATAATCATCCCCATAAGTTCTGATATCGTGTGATTATTCTTTATACACTTATATGCATAAAAAAAATTAGACAAAACCTTTTTGTAGCTATCACTAACAATAGTTTTGATATTTGATATATCATTTTCTGTAAGAATCCCCATATTGTTAAATGCACTATAAGCCAAAAGTAGATTAACCATCCTTATTGAGCATTCCTGTCCACATTTATAATTAGCTCCATATGAATAGGGATTGTGTTCTACCCAACTATCAATTTGCGAGGAAAAAGCGTTATAATACTTAATCTGATTTGTAATATAATATGCTCTAGCCAGTGTCACTAGATGAGAAAATCTTGAGATTTCCCAAATAACTTTTATATCCCCACGCTCCTTATCAAAATCAGGAATCTTAAACCATTTATTTTTTTCATCTGTGGCTTTCCCCGTAAGAGGATTTAGTTGCCATGCAATATCGCAACCATAGTCAAGTATAATTGATGAAAAGCCTTCTATTTTACCCTCAACAGCATTATCCGCACATTCAATTATCTGTGTTTTTTCTCTATCGTCTAACCCTTGTAAATATGTTAGTAATGAATCCGTTTTTATATCAAAAATATCAAGTCTTAATACATCCGTGTTTTCGTGCTCATAAAGTCTCTCTGTAAAAGGGAATAAAGAAAGAGTTTTTAATTTAAGACTATACAATTCTCTGTTAAATGCCCAAGCCAACCCATATTCATTTAAAATAGACTTAAGCATCATTTCCTGTCACCTCATTTATTACAGTCATTAATCTATCTGTAAGGCAAGAAAAATCAAAATCTTTTGCTCCTTTTTTAGAATTAACGCCATATTCCTCATACGTTTCCGCATCCATTTTGTAAAATCGAATAATTTCTTTTGCAAGACACTCTGGAGTATCCTCTTCAAGCTCTACGCCACATTTATACTTATTTATTACAGAATAACCCATTTTCACTGTAGAGATAATTGGTTTTCCACTAGCCATATATTCAAATAATTTATTAGAACTATTGCCTCTGGTCCAATTATATTGATTTTGCGCATAATTCAACATATTAACAGATGATTTACTAAGGATATATGGAATATACTTTTTTTCAACCATCCCCTTAAATTTCACATTTATAATATTCTCAGTAGTAAGTCTTTTCTCGAGTTCTGCACGTTGCATCCCATCTCCAAAGATCAAAAACTTAATATCATTATATCCTTCTTTTTCAATAATTTTTGCGGTATCAAGCAAATTACCGACATTGTTAACAGGTCGTATTGTCCCTGTATAGACTACATTGAATGCTCCTGCCACTAAATCATCATCCGGCAAAATCATGTTTTCAATTTGATCGATATATGCCTTAATATCGATACCATTGTTAATGTAATGACATTTTGCCAGGTCAATGTCTCCACCCTGTTCTGTTGTCCAACCACGCTCTTTAAGATAATCCGTGTCTCCTTCTTTGGTGAAAATAAGTGCATCTGCTTTTTTGTAAATCATATGTTCTTTTTTGACAAGAAACTTTCCAAGTATGCTTTTTTCTTTTGCTTTTCCAAAAGCGAAAATTGCCTCAGGCCAAAGATCTCGAATTTCACAAATACAAGGTACATTCAACTTTTTTGCAATCTTTAAACCTGCAAGCATTGTAAGTGGATGCACACTAGAAGCAACAATTACATCGGGTTTATAATTGTTTTTTGCATAATTGCACGCAACAGGTAAAAGATTTTTATAAAAACCATACATATTTCGAACGCGATCTACACCATTTCCAACACTCGGTCTTGTTTTAACAAAAACAAATGGTGTACTTATTTCTTCGGCCATCTTTATAATACTCTTTTTCTTTTCCGTATCAACAACATCCGGTTTATTTAAAAATGTATTTGCACAAAAAATAGTAACTTCATGTCCTCTATCTCTTAATTGCTTTGCAAACCAATAATGTCTTCCTGCTTTATTGTAAAACATATCAGATGCATAATGATTCATTAACCAAATTTTCATTTTGTCTCCCGTTACTTAACAGAAAAATACTGTATTGTAAAATATGCTACTCAACTTCGCTTTACTCTCCATCATATTTCTCAATTGCAATATTTTTTACATGTGGTATTATACCTGTTTCATAAACACCATAAAAAGACAAATACGACTCTGCTTCCTTATCATTATATAAAACAGGTTCTACCACTATATCATATTTTTTGTACTCAGTAGTTGCTTCTATGTCATATTTGTATTTTTTAAATGCATATCTATGTGTTGAACCATTTTGTTGATAAACACTAATCACGCCATTCTTTTCAGCCATCAATTCAAAGGAGATTGTATACTTTGTCCCAATAGGATTCGCATTAAATATAGGCGCACAATCACAAGTTCTCAAAAATTCTTTTTCCCCATGAAATTCTTTTCTTAAACGCTCATTTCTATTACTTATTCCAATATTAATCACAATAAAGACAGCAATTATTGAAAGCAAAATAGTAAAATATATTAAATTTTTCTTTTTCATTGTAGTCCCCCCGAAAAATAATTTATTTAATTCACATATAGTGTTACTATTTCATTTTTCTTGCAGGAATCCCATAATACACCCCACATTCCGTAATATCCCTTACTACAACACTTCCGACACCAATTATACAATTCCGGCAAATCGAAATATTATTTCTTATCATGCTACCAATTCCAACCCACGTTGACCGTCCTATCTTTACAGTACCACCAAGTTTAGCACCTACAGAAATGTGGGCATAATCTTCTATTACATTATCATGTTCAACTACTGACGAGGTATTAATAATGCAATGACGTCCAATAACACTGTTTGCATTTATTACTACATTTGGCATAACAACTGTACCCTCGCCAATTCTTACACTTGGTGAGATTATTGAAGATGGATGGATTGCAGTATACCAATTACAATCATAGTTACTAACATACTCTCTTATACTCGAATTTCCAATACCAATAGCAAAACATACATCATGAAATTTCACATAATCCTCAAATTTACCCAGTACATCAAAATTTGAATTATCATCTAGGAATCCGATTAGTTCATCTCCTGACGCACGAACTATATCCGCGATTACCCTTCCATGTCCACCAGCCCCAAAAATAATGACTCTTTTATTCACTTAATTCTCCTGTTGATTATCACTGTTCCCCATAAACTCTTCCATGGTAGCCGAAGTCTCGGAACTGATTCCCTCACGTTTTAATACTGTCATAGCGGTATCCCAAATTATTCTTATATCACCCGCAAATGTAATATGCTTTGTATACCAAACATCCATTGCGAACTTGTCTTCCCATGACACCGCATTTCGACCATGAGCCTGAGCATATCCGGTGAGTCCCGGTCTGACATCATGTCTGTGATGCTGCTCTTCATTGTATCTTTCAAGATAACGCACAAGTAAAGGTCTGGGGCCTATGATTGCCATATCCCCCTTAAGAATATTGATTAACTCAGGTAATTCATCAAGGGAAGACGACCTAAGAAATCTGCCGTATTTATTAAGTCTTACCTCATCAGGCAGAAGCTCACCCTTTTCGTCTTTGCGGTTATCCATTGTACGAAATTTTATCAGCTTAAATATTTTCTCGTTTTTCCCGGGACGTTTCTGGCAGAAGAAAGGATTTCCGCGCATGAATATCGTTCCAAGTATTATTAAAATAATCAGTATCGGAGATAACACAAGTACACCAATCAAACTCAGAAAAAAATCTATCAATCGTTTAAAGAATTTGGCGTACATTTCATTTCTCCTTCATTTATTTACTCAAAACATCTCTTAATTACTTCAATTATTCTATCCTGCTGCTCCGCAGTCATCATATTTCCACTGGGTAGACACAGACCTCTCTCGAACAGATCCCTGCCGACTACATCGACCTTTTTCTCCTCGATGTAAGCATTACTTAAGCCTCTGCCATAGCCTTCTGCTGTGACAAAATCATTCATTCTGAATACCGGCTGCATGCTCATAGGCTTCCAGATTGGACGGCCCTCGGCATTGATGCTTGCGATTGCCTCGAGGATTTCTGTAGGACAGCTCTTGCCGTGCTCAGGTGTATAACATACATCCTGCTCACCGCGCACCTGCTTACACATCGCATCTCGGTCAATCAGCAGACAGCTGAGCCAGAAGTTCGGCTCCATGATGTCCTCTATATAAGGGTTCATACTTACCGGTAAGTCCTTCAGGCCTTCCTTGTATCTCATGTATACTGCTTTTTTCTGGGCTATGTGCTCTTCGAGATGACCAAACTGTGCTCTTACCACGCCGGCTGTGAGATTCGACATTCTGTAATTATATCCGATTTCCTCATGCTGATACCAGAATGCATTCTCACGTGACTGAGTGGACCACTTGCGGGCCTTATTGGCTGCGTGAAGGTCATCAGTCAGAAGCATTCCGCCGCATGAACCGGTGATGATTTTATTTCCGTTAAATGAGATTGCGTTATATTCACCGAACGAACCAGTCTCTTTACCCTTGTAGCTTGCGCCGAGTGATTCTGCTGCATCCTCGATAAGTACTGCGCCATGTTCATCGCAGATAGCTTTTATTTCATCAAGCTTCGCAGGAGTTCCATAAAGATTGGCCACAATTACTATCCTCGTATCCGGATAAAGTTCAAAGGCCTTTTTGAGAGCCTTGGGATCCATATTCCAGGTGTCACGCTCTGAATCAATCAGGGTGAGATTGGCACCCTCATACATGGCAGGGAATACTGTGGCTGCAAAGGTTGTGTCACTTGCAAATACTCTCTTACCTGCAAAACAGCCCTGACCCGCAGGTGTATGTCCAAAAGCCTTCTCTGCTGCCAGCTTCATACAAAGATGAAGAGCTGCAGTTCCCGCAGATAAACCAACCGCACAATTTACTCCGACTTTTGCTGCCGCAATCTTTTCGAGCTCATTGATGTTCTCTCCTGCTGTTGTTACCCAGTTGGTATCAAACGCCTTCTGAATATACTGCATTTCATCTCCGTGCACAGTCGCAATGGAGAGATGCGCTCTTTCTGTTAATTTATCTATGTCTTTCCTGATATACATGTTCCATCACCCTAAATTCTTTTTATTAACAAGCAATCCGTTTTCCATATCAAACAATTTTCATAGAAACTACTTAGTAGCTTTTTCATTTTTCTTCTTCTCTTCCTTAAAAGGATCCTCGAATATCTTTCTCCAGTCCATTATCAGGTTCACACAGCATGCAAGGAATCCGCCGAGTACAAGAGCTATGATTCCGCCCTTTACCAGGCCCATGCCGCCCTGACCGGCTATTTTGGAACCGTTATTATAGAACACCTTGGAATTATCCCTTACTACCTCATACTCTACCTGCTGGTATTTGTCTGTGTACTCATCCAGGATTCCATTGGCTTCTACCAGCTTTTTAGCATACTCCGTATTTGCTGCATTGTCTACATTTTTAAGCTGCAGGTCGATATCATCTATCTTTCTGGTGATTTCCACATTCTTCGCTATAAGCTCGGTGATACGTGAGTTGTAGCTGTCGATTTCAGCAGACTGCATGCCTGATGATACATTGCCCATAAGGGATACGATAGAGCCCTCAAGTCTTTCAAGCTCCATCTCGTTATATTTCTTCTGCTTGTCGAGGTCCATCATGGTGAGCTTCAGGTTCTCGATATTACGGCCCTTATTCAGTACATATCCGTTTTCTTCCTTCTCGTAGCGAAGGTATGAAAGCGAATTGTTTACAAAGTATACATCCATGGCATTGAGCTTGTCTGTGATGGTGTCCTGATCCTTCAGCTTGATATCACCGTAGTATTCGATGAGCTGTGCATACTTTCCGTCCAGAAGTGCAAGCTGGTCGCCTAAGTACTTGAGCTGTGTATCGAAGGACTCGCAGTCCTCGAATACCTTTAAGTTATATTTGTATTTGTCTGAATCGGACAGCTGCACTGTCTTCGCTATAGGTGCTTCAGCCAGATAGCTGATGAATGCCTTTGCCTGATTTCCGTCCTTGAAGAAACGGCTCTTTACCGTTATCTCGTAATAAAGGTATACTGTGGCATTTGTGATTTTGTCATCCTTTACATGCTTTACAGAAATACCGTTTCCATTGAACATAGTATCTATATCGATGTTCGCGAAGTCTGCATCTGATGCCTTTGCCTCTGCCAGTGCATCGTATGATACAAGCTCCTGGTAGTTGAACGCGGAACCGTCTATATACAGGCCCTCATCCAGTCCCTGTACGAAGTAGTTGAAGTCTGCCACATACTCTGACTTATTGGGATCATAGTAGAGTTTGAAGAACAATGCTCCTATGATAGCTACTAAAAGTGTAATGACTATGAGCCTCACCTTATTCCCGAATGCTACCTTGAGAAGCTGAATGAGTGATATCTCCTGCCCGTTGTTTTCCATGTTTACCTGTATGATGTTTTAGAAGCTGAAACATCTGTTTCCTTTCGTTTAATTATTTCTATGGCTTTGACTGTTCTATAATACCGGTTTACAACTATGATGGCTTCTGTCTACCGCTGTCAAAGCCTGAGGCTTTGAACAAGCCGGCAGCATCATAGGATAAATATGCAATTTCCTTCCTTGTTATCATATAGTCACTCTATTTTACTTTATCACAAATTGTTATAAAGGTCAATCATTATGTATAGGCAAAGAAAAGACCGCGGATGAGGGGATGGTCTCTTGGGGACGGGGTCGTTGGCTCATTTCGGGTTTATAAATATTTTCACAAAGAAAAACAGAGCTTACATCATTTCCATAATGCAGCTCTGCAAAAAATCACACAACTATTTCATATTGCTCTTTAAGTTCATTTAGCATACTATGTTTGATATTACCATCATTTTGAAGCCTTCCTACTACTATTCCGGGAGCTATGCCCTGCTGTTTTGCAAATGAGCACACACTCTTTGGACTAAAATCATTATTATTTCGATATTCTTCAAAAACATCTGAAGGAATCAGACTGTCTCTCGACCAGGCATCCGCTGCTGCTTCGTCTTTTTCTGTAGTACCATTAGCATTGCCAATATGTCCCAGAATAATATGAGCAAATTCATGAAACAGACTGAACCAAAATTTGTCCGCATCCTTCCCTCTTACTGTCAATCCAAGCACAATTTTATTTCCATCAAAGAATGATGCCCCCTGCAAAAACGAGCCTTTTAAATGTGGTAAAAAGACCAATGCAATTCCGCAATCCGCCAATATACTTTTTATTTGTGGACAGAACTCCTCCGGAGTCAACACAGTCATTTTTCTTATTTTAGGCATATTTTTTATCAGTTCTTTAATATTGATGGGGGATGTGACGATGTTTCTCGCCTCTATTTTTGCCTTTTGAACCCAGGCCAGCAGTGCAAAATCACTTTTTTCAGTTACTGCCAGTCTCCTACAGGCAATTCTTGTTATTTGAGTATTTTCCAGCAGAGAAAGATCAACTACTTCGAAATATTTCCTGAGATTAGTTACTTTTTCTTTTAGTTCTTTTGTCTCTGAAACCCATCCGAATTTGGCCATTTCGTGGTATGGAAGAAGCCGAGCCAGGACCTCATCTGCTTCCATCGCATTTTCTACCTCAACTCTAATCAGTTTTTCCCGATATATCGCTTCCAGATTATTCCAAAATTTTGCAGGTATCCCCAGCACCATTTCCAATCGTACCGCCACGTCTGCAGTCAACTGCACTTCTCCGTTAATAAGCTTGCTAATATGTTTTTCCGACATATCCATTCTGACAGCAAACTCTTTCTGACTCATTCCCCTATCAACTAACTGTTCCTTTATTGTCGCGCCGGGTGGTGTTGCTATCAAACTACGACTTCTCGCCATAACGCCTTCCTCCTTTTTCTCCAACAATCTAATGATAATCCACTATTTCCATTATGTGTGCCACCTGTATTTTATCACCGATTTTTTCAAACACTAATCTATATGGATGGACCAAATCAACTGCATACTGACCTTTACGATTATTGGTAAGCGGATGACATCGTCCAATGCGATATTTAATCATTTCTTCCACTGTATCCACAGCTGCAATTTCATCTATTCTCATCTGTATTTTTTCCGACATTTCTTTACCGTAAGTTCTATCCGACGCTTTAGCATCTGTGCAAACCTTCTTAATTTTATTATTTTTATAAGATATCTCCAACGCATCACTCCTCTCGTCAATTTACCCATAAGGTAAATGTATATTAACAAATATCATTGTACATGTCAACTTATAATTTACCTCATAGGTATATTTTTATGCTTCCCGACTGATTTTGGTCTCTTGGGTACGCGTTTTGTCCACCGGTACAGCAGGAAATATTCGCGCTGCGGAGTTTCAATTCCTTTTATGGTCAAAAAAATCCCCTGGTCAGCTTGTCAAAATCCTTTGATATAGCCGGCTCAAGGGATGCCTTGCTTCACTTTTTTTCTGCAAATTCTGCCACTTTCGAAGATCCGTTCTCATCAACCCCGTCCCCAAGAGACCACCAGCTGTGTTCGCCTGCGCCTACCTGCACAGGCTCAGCACTGCAGCCGCCTGCTGCCATAGGCAGATATACGCTCGCGGTGCATCCGAAGGGCACTGAAACCGAGTACAGCAGCTCGCCGTTTTCCTTGCGCCAGCTGCTTTCGACTCTGCCTCGTATGGTTTGAATCGAAGCCTTTGCGTACTGCGCCTTCTGAGGCACGATTGGTCTGAATATGATGTGCTCAAAGCCGGGTCTTTCTTCGTCGGGCGAAATTCCCAGCAGATATTTGTGCAGAGTCACCGCAGCGCCACCGTTCATAGGGTGATTAAGCGAGGCCATCGCAGCGAGCAGGTCATTTTCCAGGACATTTTCCCAGCGTTCCCAGATGGTGGTGGCGCCGTTTTTCAGCATGTAGCCCCAGCTCGGATACTCGGTCTGGGTAAGCAGATGCCAGGCAAGGTCCTCCCTGCCGTTTTGGAAGAGCACCTCCATGGCGTATCTGGTGCAGATATTTCCCGTAGTAAGATGTCCCTTATGAGTCTCCATAATGTCCCTGCAGAGCTGCTCGAGCACAGCCTCCCTGTCCGCCTTATCTACCATTCCAAAGTAGAGCGGAAGCACATTCGAGGCCTGGCTGTTTGTCGCATAGTATTTATCGTTTGCATGATAATATTCCCTTGTAAATGCCTTTTTCACATCCTCGGCAAGCTCAAGGTAGTATTTTTCATCATCAGTCCTTTTAATTGCCTTTGCCATTTTAGCCATAAGTATGCAGTCATAATAAAGGTAGCCCGTGGACATCAGAAGCTGTGGCGTAATGACGGATATTGCCCCGCCTCCGGAGCTGCTGTGATCCGTGCCGCCGATAGGCGATGCCCAGTCTCCCATTGACGAAAACCGGACAATAAGGTCCCTGGAGTTACGCTTCAGATAGTCTACCCAACGCGCATTTGCCTCGTAATTTTCCTCAATAATACTTGTATCTCCGTACTGAAGATAAAGGTTCCAGGGAAGCAGCAGAAATGACGCGCTCACCGGGTCTGCCGGGCGGAAACCGTATCTCATAAAGGGTGCTGTATCGGTCACTGCACCTGTGGTCTTTCCCTGGGTGTCACGGATGTCACGAAGCCATTTTGCATAAAGCTGATAAAGCCTGTAATTATACAAAGCGGCCTCATTTCGCACTGTCATATCGTTCAGCCAGCCCAGGCGCTCGTCACGCTGAGGACAATCGGTAGGAACGCCGTGAAGATTGCATTCCTCGGTCTGACAAACTGCCGCATAAAAATCGTTGATTATCTCATTGTCGCACTCAAAGCTGCCGATTCGGCTTACCGCAGAGCGCACGAAGCAGCCGGTCACAGTATCCGCCGCAGGCTTTTCCTTCAGGCCGAATATCTGCGCATAACGGAAGCCGTGGTAGGTGAAGCGGGGCTCGTAGATTTCCACGCCCTCGCCCTTCATTATATAAATATCCTGCGGATGCGCATTTCGCAGGGTTATCGGATTGACGCTGCCATCCTTATTGATAAGTTCGGCAGGCTTGACGGTAATCGTATCTCCCGCATTTCCCTGAAGCTTCAGTCGAACCCAGCCTGCAGAATTTTTTCCGAAATCTATGGTAAAGCTGCCGTCTCCGACCTCGATTATTTCCTTAATGGGCATTTCGCGCACCACCTTGATGGGTTCAAGCATCTGTGAGCGAAGGATTCCGTCGGGAGCCTCGCGCTCTACTACCGGCTCAAAAGCCGTAAATCTTTCCGACTTCTTCTCACTGTCCCCGGCAGCGGTTGCTGACACTCCGGCCTGCACTGCATTCCCGTTTTCTCTTATGCCTGCTGCGTTTTCTTCCTGCACTGCATTCCCGACTTCACATTCCCTGCCATATCCCGGGCAGTCCCAGCCGGGAATTTCCCTTCTTGCATCGTAGACCTCGCCGTTATAGATGCTGTCGTACACTATCGGGCCTTCGGTGGTATAGCCCCAGCCCTCAGTACTGCTGAGAATCCACTCCACCTCACCGTCCGCGTATTCGAGTCGAATCTGAGCCGAAAACAGGCTGTCGCCCCAGCCGATGCCGTCCTCCGCCTCTCTGAGCGAATGCCAGCCCCTGCCGGTCATGATCCCGATTGCATTCCTGTCGCAGCCCCTATTTACAAGCTCAGTAATATCATAGGTCGCATAGTAAAGCGACTTATCATAGTCCGCAAATACATTATTTAATACCGCATCCGAGGCCTTTTTCCCGTTAATGGTCACGACATTGTAGCAGGGCGACGCAACAAACGCAGCCGCGTGCTTCACCTGCTTTTTGTTCACCCATTCATGACGGTAAAGGTAGCTCGATTTGTCAATTTTGATGCCGCCTATCCAGCCTGCCTGCCAGCTGTCAGGCGCCAGAAGGCCCATGGTAAATGAGAAAATATCAGAGCTGATTTTTCCCTCCGAAGCGGATACCTTCTTTATGTCTGCCGGCAAAATCGCCGCTTCCGAACCATCTGCCGCTCCGGACTCAGTTACCATATCTGCCTTCCAGTAATAGGTCACACCTGAGTACAGCTTCGGTCCTGCGTATCTGATGAAATTCTTCTTAACCTGCATTTCTTCCGACCGCCAGATAATGTCCTTTTCCGCAAAATCCTTTGACTCACTCACCGTTACTTGTACAGACTTTATTTTTACGTTATTATCATCTGTATTATAGAAAAATCTCGGATTCTCCATGTCCAGTCCGACAGGATTCTCCATATATTCGCACAAACCATTTATTTTCATTTTAGTCACCATACATTTCCGATAATTTATCAAAATACCCGCAAATGTATCATTCTAAACAGCATAGAATCCAACAATACTTCATTTTTACTTAGTTCTTCCTGATCAACATGTTTCATATGATCTACAATAAAAATTAGATCTTTTCGTATTTTTTGAACATAATACCGGTCATTTTTTTCATTATCCATATATCTTTATTCCATCCTTCAGTATTTCTTTTGTTAAGTCCAAATTATCTTTGAGCTGCGAAATATTTAGAAGATCAACTTTTTTATGCAGTGCTTCTCTTAATTCTTCTACCAGACCATAGAATTTCAATCCTTTTATATCAGAACAAATCAGCAAATCTATATCACTGTTTTCTTTCGCACTGTTTTTAGCGTATGAGCCAAACAAATAACAAAAATCTATATCATATTCATCAAATATCGAAGCAGATATTTTCTTAATATCATCAATCTCTCTGATTCCGTGTTCTTCATCAATAGGATTGATTTTCGTTAATTTTTCCAGAAAATATCTATATTTTTTTGTATTTCTTTTTATCTCATCATTTTCGTACGATTTATATGAACGTAATGATATTCCAAGAATATTTGCAGCTTCCGCCTGAGTTATCTTCTTTTCAGTTCGTATTCTTTTTAACATAATTAACCTCATGCTAAGAGCGTAGCGATTAGCTAATGGTTTAGATTGGTGCGCTCTTAGCACCAATCTCGCAGTATGATTATTATTTTTGCACCCGTAATCAACGTAACATGCATTTTTGCACCTTATTATTTATTATAGTGCACACTTTGCACCATGTCAATATCACGAAGTGCATTTTCCCGACATTCCCCCTACACATTTTTCTTGTCATCCATCCCGTCCGATGATAAAATTTCCATATGAGCTACTGACCCCGTCCCCAAGAGACCACCCCGCGAGTCCCGGCGCTCCATCACAAAAGGCCGGCTTTCATATGTCAAAGAAAAAACAAAGTATAAAAGAGAATAGAACACCCCGCCAAAGCGCTCCCGACAGTGCACAGAAGGCTTTAGGCCGCAAGGCGGAGAATGAGCCACTGACCCCGTCCCCAAGCGGCTCAGTTTTTGTGCCGGATGAGCTGCTGGCTGCTTTTCGCAGCAAGATGGTGAAGGTGCAGTTTGAGCACGGTCAGGATATCTGCACGGTCGATGCGGAGCCGGACGGCGTGTACTTCCTTGAGGAGGGTACCGCTGAGGTTCTGGACAGAGACGGTGCACAGATTAATATCATGCATGAGGGCCAGTATTTCGGCGAGTACGCCGTGCTCGCCCACCAGAGGCGTCTGTCGACTGTTCGTTCCATGGGCAGGACCGTCTGCTACAAGCTCGAGCCCGAGGATATGCAGCAGATTTTCGCCGAATATCCCGAAATGTACGGTGAAATTCTTAAAAGACTCTATGGTCAGCTTTCCAAAAAGCATGAGCAGGTGCTGGAACTTTCCCGCATCCGCAGAGGAGTCCTGAATGCCCCGCGTAACCGTGCGCCGATGTCAGGCCTTCAGCTTCTGCTTCAGTATGGGCTGCTGGTCATCATTTTCGTACTCTCTGCCCTTTTTATACCCACAGAAAGTTCCTTCCCGCTTTTTACGCTTCCGCTTGCAATGATGTTCATATATGCCCTCATCACAAAAAGAACTGTGGAATCCCTCGTGGTTTCCGGCCTTTATGCAGTTTTGCTGATTTACCGCAGCGAACCCGCGGGCGCATATTCCGATGCCATTATGGAGACCATGGCGAACCCCGATAATGTTTCCACAGTCTTTGTTATGGCGCTGATGGGTGCCATGATATCGCTGATTGAGGGCTCAGGCAGTGTGACAGCCTTCAAAAAACTGGCCGACAGGCATGTAAAGGGCAGAAAATCCGCGCTTTTTTCTTCGATGGGAATAATGGCTGTGACCGCAATCGATGACAGTCTGAATATGGTTTGCGCTTCCCAGGCCACCCTCTCAGTTTCCGATAAAAAAAGGATTCCGCACGAGCATCTGGCCTTTATTTACAGCTTTTTACCTACCGTTTTATCCTCCTTTGTCCCGATTTCACTCTGGGGCATCTGGGTAATCGGTTCAATAAATCTGCCGCAGGAGGAAGCTGTCAGCCTTTTCTGCCGCTCAATTCCCTTTAATTTTTATTCACTGATTGTGCTTACAGCGGCTATCGCCTTCTGCGCCGGCATATTGCCAAAAAGCCGACGTCTAAAAGATGCCGATGAGCGTGTCAGCCATGGCGGCAAGCTCTGGCCCGCCGGCTCTGAGCGCTACCTTGTAACCCACGAGCCCGAGATGTGGGGCAAGCTTAAAAATATCATTCTGCCTATTCTGGTGCTCGCAGCCTGCTCACTGCTAATGCGAAGCCTCTCAACAGGCAGCTTTATGCTCGACAGCGGCGTAGGCCTTCTGGTGACCATCATTTTTATGTACTTTCTCTACGGGGCTCAGCGGCTTATGTCCCCCGACCAGTTTATCGAACATATCGTGCACGGCATGGAAAGCGTTCTGATGCCCATCGTGCTTTACCTTCTTACAAGCTGCTTTTCGGCAATGCTCGACCGCCTTTCCATGGGCAGCTGGTTTGACGGCTTTATCGTAAATATCGGCGCCGGTGCCTGGGCTTTGCCCGCACTGCTTTTCATTGCCTCGATGCTTCTGACCACCGTGCTTGGTTCAAGCTGGTCAATGTACGCCATCGCCTTCCCCATTGCTATAAAAATGGCCGTATCAATGGGCGTCGGCCTTCCCTTATGCATAGGTGCTGTGGCCGCTGCCGGTATTGCAGGTGAGAAAAACTGTGCGCTGACAAGCGAGGCCACCGATATAGGCAGCTCCGTCGGCTGTAATCCCGAAATCGTAAAAAAGATCCGCCTGCGCTACAGCCTCATTTTTTCTGCCGCTTCCGCAGCAATCTACCTGATTGCCGGCTACCTCAGCATGTAAGCTTAAGCCTTATCCCGCCATTCCAAAATTTCTTGCCATTTGAAGAACTCTGTGCTATTATAGATTATGTATCATTTTGTCTTTTTTTACAAAGGGGGCCACAGCAGTGAAAAGCCTGTCAAACATTATAAAACAGCTGTCCATGATTTCGCAGCTCGGCATCACTCTGATTATGCCGCTCCTTTTGTGTATGCTTCTTTGCTGGTTTCTTACGGCAAAATGCGACCTCGGAGGCTGGGTATTCATCCCCGGTCTTATTTTCGGCCTGGGCGGTTCCTTCATGTCCGGCTACAAAATTTATAAAATCGAGACAGAAAAAAACAAAAAGAAAGACAATAAGGTATCCTTCAATAAGCATTATTAAGAAAGGTAGGATTTTTTATGTCCGCCAAGCTTCAGCCCGCAGTAAAAAAAGAATGCGTCAAGGTGCTTATCTCGGTTCTCATCGGTGCCGCACTTACAGTACTCGCCTTCTTTATCCTGAATATATTTCTGCCCGAGGATGTTCCCTTTGATTACAAAGTAATCGTTGCGGCCCTCTGCGGCAGTGCAGTTGCCTTCCTGAATTTCTTTCTCATGTGCCTCACGGTGCAGAAGGTAGCCGCAGAAACAGATGACGGCCGTGCCCGCAACAGAATGAAGGTCAGCTACACCTACCGCTATCTCATGCAGATTGCATGGATTGTAATGGCCCTTACCATTCCGGTTTTCAACCCCATCGCAGGCATAATACCCCTTATTTTCCCCAGTCTGGGTATCAAAATCGCCTCAATCTTTTTCAAGAAATAATTTGTTAAGTATTAGTAATAACTATTTTAAATATACTTAAAATTAATTGAACAGGAGGTGAAGCAGAAGTAAATGGAAATAAATATCGCTGGTCCTAAAATATATTGGACCATCAGACTCTTCGACGGAGATTCTCTTTTCAGTAAAATCGAAATCAGCGAAACCATGGTTGTCGGCTGGCTTGTTATGTTTATAATCACAGGCCTGTGTATTTTTCTGACCAGAGGCTTGAAGACGGAGAATATAAGCAAGCGTCAGGTAGTTGCTGAATGGCTCGTAGAGCTTATTGATAATTTCGTTATCGGCAATATGGGTGAGAAATTCAGAAGCTTTATTCCCTTCGTGGCCGCGTTGTTCGCAACAAGCCTTGTATCGAACCTGATAAGTCTTGTTTACTTCCGAAGCCCTACAGCCGACATCAATACTGAAGCGGCATGGGCAATCGTCGTATTCATTATGATAACGGCCCAGAAAATTAAAGCCAGTGGTTTCCTCGGTTACCTTAAAGGCTTTACGACCCCTATTGCGGTCATGACACCCTTTAACGTACTGTCAGAAATGGCAACCCCTATCGGTATGGCCTGCCGTCATTTCGGCAACATACTTTCAGGCGTAGTTATTAACGGCCTGATTTACGCAGCCCTTGCCGGTGCCAGCTCGGCACTTTTCGGACTCCTTCCCGGAGCCGTCGGTAACCTGCTTGCCCAGATCCCTATTCTTGATGTAGGTGTTCCGGCAATTCTTTCATTATACTTCGACTGGTTCTCAGGAGTTATGCAGGCATTCATATTCTGTATGCTGACCACGTTGTATATTTCAAACGCTTCGGAAGGCTAAAACTTCCGCCAGACCGCAAGGTCAAAAATAACTTTGTTCAAAAACTTGAAAGGAGAGCCGCATTTTAAGCGGCGAACAAATTTTATGGATTACACAGTACTCGCAAAAGGTATTGCACTTGCAGGTTGTGCCATCGGTGCAGGTCTTGCACTTATTGCCGGTATCGGACCTGGTATCGGTGAAGGTAACGCAGTAGCAAAGGCTCTTGAAGCTATCGGACGTCAGCCCGAATGTAAAGGTGATGTTACATCAACAATGATTCTTGGTTGTGCTATCGCAGAGACAACAGGTATTTACGGTTTCGTTACCGGTATCCTTTTGATTTTCGTAGCACCCGGTCTGTTCTTAGGAAAGCTTTGATAACTAACCCGCAGGAAAACCTGTACATATCTATACAGACTGGAGGTTATAGACCGTGGTAAATTTTATGTTTTTGGCAGAGACTGTTTCTGAGGAACAGGATCTTGTTACATTAATTCCATGGACCCTCATTGCGCAGGTATGCAACCTTTTTATCCAGATGCTTCTTTTAAAGAAGTTCCTGTTTAAGCCGGTCCGCGAAGTTATCGCAAAGCGTAAGGCAAAGGCAGATGCTGAAATCAGCGAGGCTTTAAAGGCCAAGGAAGAAGCTGCTGCCATGAAGGCTGAATATGAGCAGAACATGCTCGCAGCCAAGGAACAGGCAAATGAAATCCTCGCTACGGCCAATAAGACCGCAGCTGCCAAGAGTGAGCAGATGCTCAAGGAGGCTTCCGAGCAGGCTATCGCCATGAAGGCTAAGGCCGAAGCAGATATTCTGCAGGAGCGTCGTAAGGCAGTCAACGAGGTTAAGGATGAAATCGGAAGCATGGCTATGGAGATTGCCGGCAAGGTAATCGAGCGTGAAATCAATGAAAAGGACCATGCGAACTTAATCAATCAGTTTATTGAAAATGTAGGCAGTTAAATTATATCGAAAAGAGGACATATGACAGAGCGTGCCAGAGTTTATGGCGGCAGTTTATATGATCTGGCTGCCGAAGAAAAGCTTTCGGATTCCATAATGGAACAGATGCTTTCAATCAAGCAGATTTTCAGGGATAATCCCGATTATCTCAGACTTCTCAGCGAGCCCTCAATCAAGAAGGCCGAGAGACTTGATTTAATTGAGAAGGCCTTTGGAAACTCATGTGAAAGATATCTCGTCAGCTTTTTAAAGCTTATGTGCGAGCGCGGCTACCTCGGCGAATATGAGGGCTGCTGCGAGATTTTCACTAAGCGCTATAATGAAGATCATAATATCGCCGATGCAGTGGTTACAAGTGCCATCGAGCTTACTGATGCTCAGAAGAAGGCACTTTCAGACAAGCTTGAAACTATCAGCGGAAAGAAGATTTCACTGACGGTTAAGCTTGATCCCAAGGTATTGGCAGGAATTAAAGTTGAGCTCGAAGGAAAACAGCTGGACGGCACCGTTGCGGGACGAATCAGCGGCATCAAAAAGAAGCTCAGTGAAGCAGTTTTGTAATTACAAAAAACTTTTAAGGATGGAATGGAATTATGCAATTAAGACCCGAAGAAATATCCCAGGTCATCCGCAGTCAGATAAAATATTATGAAAACAGTATCCAGCAGAACGAAACCGGTACAGTACTTAATGTAGGTGACGGTATCGCAAGAGCCAGCGGACTTGTTAATGCAATGTCAGGCGAGCTCCTCGAATTTGAGGACGGTAGCTACGGTATGGCTCAGAATCTTGAGGAAAACAGTGTTTCAGTCGTTTTATTCGGCTCAGGTGACAATATTGGTGAGGGACAGACTGTAAAGCGTACGGGTAAGGTCGTTTCAGTACCCGTTGGCGAGGCTATGATCGGCCGTGTCGTAAACGCTCTTGGTCAGCCTATCGACGGTGCAGGCCCTATTGCTACAACCGAGTTCAGAGCTATTGAGAGCCCCGCACCCGGTATTTGCGAGAGACAGTCCGTATTCGAGCCCTTACAGACAGGTATTAAAGCTATCGACTCTATGATCCCCATCGGACGTGGACAGCGTGAGCTTATTATCGGTGACCGTCAGACAGGTAAGACTACTATCGCCACCGATACTATTATCAACCAGAAAGGCAAGGACGTTATCTGTATCTATGTAGCCATCGGTCAGAAGCGTTCAACAGTTGCCGGCTTAGTAGAGAACCTTCAGAAGAACGGTGCAATGGACTACACTATCGTAGTTGCCGCTACCGCTTCAGAGGCAGCTCCCCTTCAGTACATCGCACCCTACTCAGGCTGTGCAATGGGCGAGTACTTCATGTACAAAGGAAAGCACGTTCTCTGTATTTACGATGATTTAAGTAAGCATGCGGTTGCATATCGTGCACTCTCACTGCTTATCCGTCGTCCACCCGGACGTGAGGCTTATCCCGGTGACGTATTCTATCTGCATTCAAGACTTCTTGAGCGTGCTGCAAAGCTTGACAAGGAGCACGGAAGCGGATCGCTTACAGCACTTCCCGTAATTGAGACACAGGCTGGCGACGTATCAGCATACATCCCTACCAACGTTATTTCAATTACAGACGGTCAGATCTTCCTTGAGACTGAGCTTTTCCACTCAGGCGTTATGCCCGCCGTTAACCCCGGTATTTCGGTATCCCGAGTAGGTGGTAATGCGCAGATTAAGGCCATGAAGAAGGTAGCCGGTACCTTAAAGCTTATTTACTCACAGTACAGAGAGCTCCAGAGCTTCGCACAGTTCGGTTCCGATCTTGATGCCGATACAAAGGCCCGTCTCGATCAGGGTGCCCGAATCGTGGAAGTATTAAAGCAGAACCAGAATTCTCCTGTTCCTGTTGAAAAGCAGGTTGCAATTCTTTATGCAGTAACAAAGAATATGCTTGTTGACGTAGAGGTTAGCGACATCCGTGACTACGAGGACGGTCTTTATACCTTCCTTGATGACAACGCAGACGGCGCTGCTGCTATGGAAGCAATCCGTTCTACAGGAAAGCTTGAGTCCGATACAGAAGAAAAGATCAAGTCGGCTCTTGAAGCTTACACAAAACAGTTTTTAAGCATCAAATCCGCAAACTAACGTAAAGGAGGAATTCCATGGCTGGAAATATGAAAGCGGTAAAGCTGCGTATTAAAAGTGTTCAGAGCACTATGCAGATTACCAAGGCAATGGAACTTGTAGCATCCTCCAAACTGCGAAGAGCAAAGGAACGTTCGGAAAAATGTCGTCCCTACTTTGATGAATTATACAAAACCTTACAGAATATTTCACACGGAAATACAGACTTCTCTTCCATTTATGCGAAGGAAAGCAAAAATGAGAAGATCTGCTATGTTGTAATCGCCGGCGACCGTGGTCTTGCGGGCGGCTATAACGGCAATCTTTTCAAGTGTATGGAAGCCGATTCCGCGGGCAAGGACTACTCGGTTCTTCCCATCGGTAAAAAAGCAGTGGAATATTTCCGTCACCACAACAGAGAAATTCTGACTGAAGAATTCGGAGAGATTGCTTCAATCTGCGTTGCCGACAGCTTCGCGATTTCAAGCTTTATCTGCGAGGAATTCAGAAATAAGGCCTTTGGCTGTGTAAAACTTGTATATACAGAGTTCATCAACATTCTTTCCCAACAGCCCCACGCCGTATCCGTTCTGCCACTGACAGATCTTGATACAGACGGCGAAAATATTGACTCAGTAAGAAATCTTATCCTCTACGAGCCGAACAGCAACGATGTATTCAATACCATCGTTCCCGAATACCTTGCAGGTGTCATCTACGGTGCCATCTGTGATTCGGTAGCCAGCGAACAGGCGGCCCGCAGAACGGCCATGGACGCTGCCACAAGCAACGCAGAGGAAATGATTGAAAAGCTGAACCTCAATTACAACAGAGCCCGTCAGGCAAGCATCACGCAGGAAATTACGGAAATTGTCGGAGGTGCCGAAGGTGTATGATAAAAAATTAAAGGAGAAACTACAATGAGCGATAGACACATTGGCGAGGTTGTACAGGTTACAGGTCCCGTTCTTGATATCAGATTCAAGCCCGACGAACTGCCTGCACTTCTCAATGCCATTGAAATTGATAATAAAGGCGTCAAGCTTGTTGCCGAGGTTGCTCAGCAGATCGGAGATAACACCGTTCGCTGTATCGCAATGAATTCCACAGACGGTCTCGTTCGTGGTATCGCTGCAGTAGATACAGGCTCTTCCATCACCGTTCCCGTTGGTGAAGAGTGTCTCGGACGAGTATTCAATCTGCTCGGAGATCCCGTAGATAACATTCCTGCTCCCAAGACAGAGGAACGCTGGTCGATTCATCGTCCCGCACCCGCTTACGAAGAGCAGGCAGCTGCAACAGAAATCCTTGAAACCGGTATTAAGGTCGTTGACCTCATCTGCCCCTACGCAAAGGGTGGTAAGATCGGTCTTTTCGGCGGTGCCGGCGTAGGTAAAACAGTTCTTATTCAGGAGCTTATCCACAACGTTGCTACAGAGCACGGCGGATACTCCATCTTCACAGGCGTTGGAGAGCGTACCCGTGAAGGTAACGATATGTACAATGAAATGAAGGAATCCGGAGTTATCGAGAAGACCGCCTTAGTATACGGTCAGATGAACGAGCCCCCCGGAGCAAGAATGAGAGTTGCTCTTTCAGGTCTTACCATGGCTGAGTATTTCCGTGATGTTAAGAACCAGGACGTGCTTCTCTTCATCGACAACATTTTCCGTTTCACACAGGCAGGTTCTGAGGTTTCGGCGCTTCTCGGCCGTATGCCTTCAGCCGTAGGTTACCAGCCTACACTTGCTACTGAAATGGGTGCTCTCCAGGAGCGTATTACATCAACAAGAAAGGGTTCTATTACTTCTATTCAGGCCGTATACGTACCTGCGGACGACTTAACAGACCCTGCACCCGCTACAACCTTTACTCACCTTGATGCTACCACCGTTCTTTCGCGTGATATCGCATCAATGGGTATTTATCCTGCGGTTGATCCTCTTGACTCTACAAGCCGTATCTTAACTCCTGAGATTGTTGGTCAGGACCACTACGATATTGCACGTAATGTTCAGAAGGTTCTTCAGCGTTATAAGGAGTTACAGGATATCATCGCCATCATGGGTATGGACGAGCTTTCTGAGGAGGATAAGCTTACAGTTAACCGTGCCCGTAAGGTTCAGCGTTTCCTTTCACAGAGCTTCTCTGTAGCTGAGCAGTTTACCGGTATCCCCGGTAAGTATGTTCCCCTCAAGGAAACACTCCGCGGCTTCAAGATGATTCTTGACGGCGAATGCGATCAGATTCCCGAGAGCTGCTTCCTTTTAGCAGGCTCGATTGACGAAGTATTCGAAAAGGCTAAGCAGTAATTATTATAAAGGAGAAATCCATGAACGTTTTTCCGTTACAAATAGCAACACCGGATGGTCTGCTCTTCTCAGGTAATGTAGAGAGAATCAAATGCAGGACCGTCACCGGCGACCTCGCAATTCTTGCAGGTCATTGTAATTATTGCACCGCTCTCGGTATGGGCGAGGCATATATTCAGCTGGAGGACGGAACCAGACGTACAGCAGCCTGCATCGGCGGTATGCTGAGCGTTATGGATGGTACCTGCCATCTTCTTGCTACTACATGGGAGTGGAAGGAAGACATTGACAAGGAGCGTGCACTTTCCGCAAAAGAAAGAGCAGAAGCACGTCTTGCACAGGCCAATATTGATGAAAAAGAATTCCGTATTGCAACTGCAAAGCTTAACCGTGCCCTTGTTCGTCTGAGTGTAAAAGACTGATAACAATGATTTGGCGTGTGAAGACTGAGAAATCATTTTTCACACGCTGTTTTTATCTGATTTAATTAATATCTGCCAAAAACTATATTTATTTAATACTTTTAGGTATTTATTATTTTGCAGTATCTGCTATACTTTTTTTTGTATATTATTTTTCATTTCTTGAAAGGAGAAAAAAATGAAAAGATCTATGAAGAAATTTGTTGCCTTCATTGCTTTCCTTGCCATTGCAATCCAGATGTTTGCAATGCCCGGTGTAGAGGCTAATGCAGCAGCAAGTGATTTTGAAGTTTCATGGGGTACCGTGTACTATGTCGGTTCAGACAAAAAGGTTAATATTCCTGCCATGACCGATGCTGCTTCTCTCTATATCTCAGAGAACTCAACCATCGAAGAGCTTTCAATCGCAGAAGGCTACAACAGTGTCTACATTTACAACTGCCCCAGCCTTAAGAGCGTTAAGATTCCTGCATCTGCAGACTACATTTATATGAACTATGATGAAGGAATCGAAAGCTTAACAATTCCCAAGAATGCACAGTCAGTTTCTCTTTATGCACTGTCATCACTCAAGAACGTAACCTTTGAGAAGAACGGAGTAACCGAATGCTCAAATATTACGGTTAGTTCATGTCCTCAGATTAAGTCAGTCGACCTTCCCAACAGAGGCGAAACAGTAGAGATTTCTTACTGCGATAAGATTGAAACAGTAAACGTAGGTGCAAAAACAGAGTATCTTTATCTCTACGACCTTCCCGCTGCAAAGAAAATCAATCTTCCCAAGAATCTTGCATACTTCTCAATCAGAGATGTAGCTTATTCAGCACTTACTGATGATTCAGACCGTTTCGATATCGAAAATGACTGTATCTACGACGGAGATATCCTCTTCTCTCTTGATCCCAGCAAGAAGGTTATCAATGTAAGACCCGGTACTATAGAGACAAGCTACCTTGGTATTTCAGGCAGCTGCTATGTTACAACAATCAACCTTCCCGACAGCGTTGAGAAGATTGGCGAAGCCAGCTTCGCAGGTATGTATTCACTTAAGAACGTAAACCTTCCCAAGAACCTCGTTACCATCAGTGCATATGCATTTGACGAGTCTTCCATTAAGAGCATCACAATCCCTGAGAATGTAGCATTCATCAGTCCTGAGGCTTTCTGTGGCTATACAGGTTCTGTTAAGGTAAGCGACAAGAACCCCACCTTCAGTATCTACGATGATTGTCTTTACGGTACATATTTAGACTACTCTTACGACAACAACAGCCCTATGTACAAGTCAATCCTCTACTATGTTCCCAAGAACAAGACATCTATCAAGTTTGATCCCAATATTGTAGGCATTGAATCATTTGCTTTCACAGATACAAAGCTTAAGGAAATCAACGTTCCCGAGGGCGTAACATATATGTGCAGCTACTTATCCGGTAGTGCGGCAAAGAAGATTACCTTACCCGCATCATTAACCTATACAGATAACATCTATTTACGTACTTCTGATAATCTTGAGAAAATCGTAGTATCACCTGATAACAGCTTCTTCGCTTCTTATAACAACTGCTTATATACAAAGGATTATTCATATCTTTATGTAGCTCCCAAGAAGCTGAGCAATGTAAAGATTCACAAGGATTGCCTTTCAGCAGCTGATTACGCACTTGCAAACAACTATTACGACGGAGAAGAAAAGGAGATGTTACTTACAGTTACATTCCCCAAGAACTTCGTAACACTTGGCTACTATAACATCGATATCATGCGTGTATATGCTGATTCACCCATGGCAGAGATTATTGACATCTACAATAATGTCACATTACCCCAGTGGTTTGATCCCGAATTCGATCCTGATTACGCATACTACCGTCAGAATTATGAGTTAATCGATTCAAACGATGAAATCCTTAATCAGATTTATGTTCAGGATGTAGTTACCGTTTCTGCTAAGAAGAAGGCTCAGCCCAATATTATTCTTCCTTTCGGTCTTACATCTGTTAAGAAGCTCGGAAACAGTAATACTGAGGTTGTGCTCAAGTACAGCTCTTCCAACAAGGAAATAGCAAAGGTTAGCTCTACTACCGGCAAGATTACCGGTGTAAAGAAGGGCACCTGTACAGTAAATGTTAAGGCTACTATCACCAACGGCAAGAAGAAGACTACAAAGACCTTCAAGATAGCTGTAAAAGTTAAATAATTAGGACACCCCAGTCCAAAATCAGTCGCATCGTGCTTCACCATGATGCGACTTTTTTAGTTTCCGGCTGCCCGCTGCAATGTTCCCGTCAGATTTCTTTTCGACCTGCGGTTTACTAACAGCCACATATCACACGCTTCAAGTAAATCCCCCAAATAGCTAACACGGTTTGGGTGTGGCTAGGAGCCAAAATCTGTTCTCATCGACAAAACCGGGATGTGAGCTTCTGCTTATTTACTTACGCCCGGCTGCGTTCCTTTCCGGACTGTAATGTGTGTTTTCTTCGAGAGCCTTCGAGCCTTGCTACATTTTCTTGCTGCCGCAGTCTTGCAATAAAGACCTATGCTCGTCACGCCGTCCATGGACGGACGGCGCGCCGCACGGGAGGACAGGGATGTCCGACTGGCGGCGTAGAGCATAG
Organism: Lachnospiraceae bacterium; assembly: GCA_024403355.1. Lineage (GTDB taxonomy): Bacteria > Bacillota > Clostridia > Lachnospirales > Lachnospiraceae > RUG11977. Next base: position 26,454 of record JAKSRW010000014.1, on the reverse strand, counting down.
ATACGCGAGGCTGCGGCAGTTAGAAAATGAAAAGGCGAGACCGGTTCTCGAAGGAAATATCATTACAGTCGGAAATTGAACACTGCAGCGGGCAGCCGGAAATAAAAAGTAAAAACACATCCCGGCGACGCCCACTGTAACAGATTTTGGCCGGGAAGTGTTTTGGGGGTTGAAAGTGAGGTTTCGCTGTCGTATAATGGTTGTAATATTTTTATGAGATATAGGTATATCGGAAAGGACGCATTCCGAATGCGGGCGGGCATGGCAGTATGAAAATAGAAGATTTAAAGCTCTACAGACGACGTTATATTCCCGAGGAGTTTACTCCCCTGATAAATGATACAATATTAAAATTTGAGGATGATCTGCTCATTACAAAATGGAAGACACTCAAACCGCGTCAGGATTTTGTCGGCGGTATCTCTGCATTTTTCTTTGATAAGGGCTGGAAGGTTTCAAAGATTCTTGACTGTGAGAATAAAGTAAAATACTGGTACTGTGACATTATAGATGTGGTTAAGAACGAGGCCGAGAATTCCATGACCTACGAGGATCTGCTTTTTGATGTCGTGGTATATCCTAACGGTGCAATTAAGGTGCTGGACAGTGACGAGGCCGCAGAGGCCTATGAGAAGGGCCTTATTACAAAGGAGCAGCTTTTATACGGCCTTCGTGCCATGAATGAGCTTCTGACCTGCATCTACCGCGGCAGATTCGACAGACTTCAGGCTGTCATTGACAATGCAGAGGCCTGATAAGCCATCCCCGGCAGACTTTGTCAGATAATACAATTAACCAAACTCGTGACCGCTTCACCCACCGCCTAAAGGCAGTGGGTTATCTTTTTATTTTATACGCTCCCGTCAGATTTCCACCAGTGTACTCCAGGCGCAGATTTATTGCATCTTCACCTTGCAGCATTTTCTGAAGGAAAACCCGGTCTCCTTCCCAGAGATGAAGGTCCATTATTTCTTCTTTGGCTATCCACTTCAGACTGCCTTCATTGCAGTCTATTTTATCGGTATCAGTTTCGCCCTCGAAGTCCTTTGAGGAAAAAAGGTACATGTCCTCATCCTCATCTGTATCGGAACGGAATTCCACTACCCCGTAAAAATGAGCCGAAATCAGCCTTATACCGGTCTCCTCAAATACTTCACGGGCTATGCACTCTTCTGCAGTCTCTCCTTCTTCGAATTTTCCGCCGACACCTATCCATTTTCCTTTATTGCAATCCTGCTTCTTTTTATTACGGAGCAGCATCAGATAACAGCCGTCCTTTTCCAGATAACACAATGTAGACCTTATCATATTTTTTCCTTTTATATTCCGTAGCGTTTTCTAATCTTCTGTGAGGGCTCGTAGTCGCCCAGATAGCTTTTTGCAGTGGCTATCAGCTGCTCGTAGGTCACATAGGGTGCAAAGTAGAAGCTGCTCTCCTCGCCGGTCTGAGCCTCCTTCATTACAAAGCCGGGTACGCCGTTCACGCAGTAATCATATACATCCTGCAGCTCAGCAACTACTTCACCGTCGGAATTCAAAAGCAGGCTGCTTTTTGACTTAATCAATAAATATTTGTCGATTTCACTGCAGTAAATCAGCCTTCTCATAAGCGAATAGCTTCCGTAAATCGTGTTCAGAAGCCTTTTACCTTCGATTGAGTATACGGATAATTCTCCGTTTGAAAGCTCTGTTATAAAAAGCTTTCCGTCCTCGGATTCCAGGGAAGCGCTGATATTTGAACCGTCTATTCCAAGCTCCTTAATCAGTTCTGAATTGTCCCTGTAAGGATAACTGTGGCTGTTGTCCGACATATCCGGAAGAAGCTTATAGCCGGGCGTATCATAGCGGGTCATATAGTAGACATAATCCGAATAGAGAATATGCGCCACAACGCAATTGTCATAAACCCTGCAATAGTCCAGCACATTCGACATAGAGTAATTAAAGTAATTCAGCGAATAATCAACAATCACTGCACTCGCGTCAAGCTTTAAAACACCGCCGTTCTTTAACGAAAACATAACAGCGTCACCTGCCTGCGTTCTGTTCATTGAGATAATCAGCTCTGAAGTCAGTTCATCGCACAGTCGCTGGCCGTCGTCGGCAGTATACAGGGACACACGCTTGTCACCGGCCGTGACCACGTATTCCCTGCCGGCATCCTCAATGTAGTCAATCCTTGTGAATACATCATTGTAAACGGATGATGCCCAAAGGGGCTGGCCTGTTGCAAAGCTGATACCGTATACATTTGCAAACATGGTGTCCGGCGTATATCCGTTGTAAACGACAAAGTATATCATATCATCGCTATTGGCGATACAGACATTTGCATTTATCGTGTATATGTCAAAAAATACTTCTTCGGAATTTATTAAATCCACAGAAATCAGCACGCTTGCCCCGCCGCCGTAGGGTGAAAGTGCAAGAGTAAGCGTCTTTCCGGAATGTGAGCAGGATGCAGCCGCAATTTCAAGCTCCCTGCCCGCATATTCGGCCAGCTGCTCCATAAAATCCCCTGAGAAGATTTCTTTATTATTTAGATCAAAGATACGTAAAATATTATCTTCCCATACAGCAAAGACCTTACCCTCCTCTGACAGATATACAGAGCAGTTCTCCCCACGATAGAGCAGTTCGTCCCTGCCGCTTAAAATATCATAGCGGTGAACCTCGCCGTTTTCAAAGAAAAACAGCTTGTCTTCCCCCATGAAGCTCAGATAAATCAGCTGGGTATAGCTGCCGGAAAGCCCGGTTCTGCCGACCTCTTTTTCCGCTATCATATCGTAAATGACAATATTTCCGTCCTGCGAAGCAAATGCTAAATATCGGCCGGAAGCCGAAGCTGTCAGCTCAGATACACCTGATTCGGCATCTACGCTTCCCTTTACCGAAAAACCGTTCCTGCGATCATAAAGCTCCAGAGCCGACGCCAGAGCACGCTCTGCCTCAGCACTGTAGGGAATGGTCTCATCCACGGGATTCTCCGGCAGGACCTTATTTACCAGATATACCGCATCCTTCCTTCGCCCCGCTGACATAAGCTGCTGCGAGGCATTTACCATCGAATTGGCATATCTCAGCTGAATGTCACGATACTGCTCGGAAATAATGCTTTTCTGGTCATTGATTTTTGTAAGAAGGGCAAAACAGACGATTGAAAAAATGAGTAATACCGCCGCCACACTGCCAAAAAAGGCAATCATTCGCCTCATTCGCTGCTCACGGTGGCGCTGCTTGAGACTGTCAAAGGAAACACCGAACATGGCCGCCGCAATTCTCAAAACGGCATCGTCCATCTTTTTATTAATCTCACGTTTGTCCGCGCCCCTCACATCTGCCGCAAGCGGCTCCATGCTTTTACGCTCGATTCTGACATTTCCGTTATCATCGGTTATTTCGACGTCACGATAGGTCAGAATTTCAGGGAAGGACTCATCAGGCTCACCCTCAGCCAGTACCACAAGAACATGGTCCATGTCGTGATTTTTCAGGAAATTCTCAATCTCCTGCAGACACCAGTCTGACTGCGGATATCTCGGTGTGCTTATTACAATCAGGAAATCGGAATTTTCAAGCGCCAGAGCAAGAGGCTCAGCCAGATTATCCGCCAGCGACAGCTCATCCTGGTCACGAAAAATACGGGAGATGACATTTCTGCCACCCTCCCGTTTCTTTGAAAAGTTCTTTGGAAGCCTGAAGCCCTCAAGCCTCTTTTGTATGGTCATTGCCACATATCTGTCGAGCTCCGAATGTCTGTAGCTGATGAAAGCATCATATTTTACAATTTCCTGCTCCATAGATTTCTCCAAAAATACAACTCTTAGAACCAAGTTTCCACATTTATTAACTTCACCCGAATAAGTCTGCGAGCGCAGGCTTTGCCGGCTTATACGGCTTCCGAGTACTAAATTAATGAAAATTACTTAGCTCATCTTTGAAATTCTTCTTACGTGGTTTGCACCGTTTGAGAAGGGTGTATCAAGGAAGGTATCAACAATCTTTACCGCAAGACCTTCACCTACTACTCTCGCACCCATGGCAAGGATATTTGCATCGTTGTGCTGACGTGTAGCCTCTGCACTGAAGCAGTCTCCGCACAGTGCGGCACGAATCTCCTTGTGTCTGTTTGCTGCGATTGAGATACCGATACCTGTACCGCAGATGAGAATTCCGTTCTCTGCCTCACCGCTGATGATTGCCTGGCTTACTGCCTCAGCAAAATCAGGATAATCACATGAAGCCTCACTGTAGGTTCCGTAATCCTTGTACTCTACGCCTCTTTCCTCTAAATGCTTCATAACTGCCTGCTTTAATGCATAGCCTGCGTGATCACTGCCAATTGCTAACATAATCTGTTCTCCTTTATTATAAAATTTAATTATTTCCGGCTCCTATACCTCTACAATATGATAGCCGGCTGCTTTAATAAGTCTGTTCATAATGGCCTGTCCGAGGTCGTCCGTGCTGAAGCTTTCCGCAAATATAAGTCCCGTTCCCGCATCATCAAAGGAACGGAGTGAATCAAAAAGCTCAGCCGCAATGGCAGCCTCATCAGTCTTTGAACCCGGCACACACAGCCGGACGCGTTCCCTGTCAATACTGAGTCTGTCCGCAAGCTCCGCACTGCAGAGCACACCTGCCGTCTGTCCGCTCTCAAAAGCCTCATTTACGGCCTTTTCAATCGCGGCGCACACATTCTCATCCTTACCGTCAAATATCGTTAAATCGCCTTTTGGTGCGTAATGACGGTACTTCATGCCCGGTGCCTTAGCCACAATGTTATCATTTCTCTCGCGCTTAAGAACAGCCTTGTCATATTCAACATCGGGAATTATTTTCCTCAGCATCTCGATTGTAATATATCCGGGACGAAGAATCAATACCGGATTGGAGGTAAGGTCCACAATAGTCGATTCAAGTCCGATGGCAGATGCACCGCCATCGATAATCATCTCGATTTTTCCGTCTAAATCCTCTATTACATGCTCTGCCTTTGTGGTTGACGGTCTTCCGGAAGCATTGGCCGAAGGTGCCGCAACAGGAAGTCCAGCTTCCCTTATCAGCCTGCGGGCAATGGGATTTGAAGGCATTCTGATGGCTACCGTGTCAAGTCCGCCCGTGGTCTCTGTCGGAATACATGCCTTTTTCTGCAAAATCATGGTCAGAGGACCGGGCCAGAAGGCGTCCGCCAGACTGTAGGCAGTTGCGGGAATATTCTCGCAGAGCCCCTCCAGCTCACCGATATCCGCAATATGAACTATAAGAGGATTATCCGAGGGTCTTCCCTTCGCCGCATAAATTCTTTTGGCCGCAGTAGGGTCAAAGGCATCCCCGCCAAGTCCGTATACGGTCTCTGTAGGAAATGCAACAAGTCCGCCGCTGCGAAGAATCTTCACCGCTTCAAAAAAATCCTCACTCTCCATTGCATCCGCGTTTATTTTTTTGACAATTGTTTCCATACCGATTACCATGCCTTTCCGCCTGCACTGCAATCAAAGCCATGCCTTTCTGTCTATACTCTCTGCCGCCAATATCCGGGCACAAGACCTTTAACTGACAAACGGGGCGGTCGCCTAAACGACAGCCCCGATTATTATATTTCTTCTTAACTGCGAATCAGTTCGCATCCGTCAAACAAATTACTTTACTGTAACCTTCTTAATCTTTGTGTAAGGTGTGTACTGTGTACCATTGTTTGTCTTATCGTATGCACGAACCTTGTAGTAGTACTTTCTGCCTGTTCTAACCTTTGTATCCTCGAAAGATGTATCATCGGGATCTGTTACACGGCCAACTACTGTGTACTTACCATTCTTCTCATCTGCTCTGTAGATTGTGTAACCGTCTACGCCTGAGCACTCTGTCCATGTAAGCTTAACTGTCTTGTTCTTTGTAAGCTTAGCAGCTGTAAGAGACATCTTCTGGTCAATCTTAGCTGATGTTGTAACCTCGAACTTTGTTCCGGGGTTTGTATAATGCTCTTCAACCTGAATGAAGTATGTTCCTGCACTAAGAGTTGATGTCCACTTGTCATATGAGATGTTCTTGTCACCGTCATACTTGAAGTTAGCCTCTGAAGTTACGTTACCTCTGAGACGTGTGTTATCACCGTTCCAGAGACATACATAAATCTTCTTTGAGAAATCGCCGGGGAATGTAACCTTGAAGGTTACCTCAAGCTCTCTGTCAATAGTGAACTTGTAGTAGGTTGACTTAACTTCGTTTAAGTTTGCTGCACCAAGTGTCTCGCCCTTCTTATCGCTGCCGATATTGCCAAGCTTGTATGCTGCATTCATTTCTGTGGTAGTCATCGCACTTGTCTGCTTTGCAGGTGAGAAAGCAAATGCAAGAGCAAGAACACCGATCATAGCCAGAACCATGCTGGCTGCTTTCTTAATTCTGTTCATAATATAACCATGCCTTTCTTTAAGCCTGCCAAATACTGGCAGTTAGTTTACGAATCTGTACAGAAATGACGTTTCCCCCCACAAGCCGTACAGTATCGAAGATAGTTTATCATACTTTCTGTATATTATCAATAAATATTTTAATACAGTGGGGCAGATTTCAGCCGGATTCGGCCTCTTTTGCCCGCTTATGTCAATGCTTACACGTATAAATTCTTATATGCATCAGCAGATTTCGCTTCCTGCACTAAAGGGCTTCTCGGGAACCATAAGTGCGAGCTCGCCGTTTTCATCCTCGGCACAGAGAATCATACCCTCTGAACTAAGTCCCGCAAGTGTGGCGGGCTTAAGGTTTACCACTACCATTACCTTCTTGCCGACCATCTGCTCAGGTGTGTAATGTGCCTTGATACCTGACACAATCTGCTTAACATCGGCACCTATCTTAACCTGTGAGCAGAGAAGCTTCTTTGACTTCTTAACCTCCTCACACTTAATGATTTCACCGACTCTGAACTCAAGCTTTGCAAAATCATCATATGTAATCTCAGCCTTTGTGGGAACATGAAGCTCAGGGAAGCCGTCGCCGGCAACATAGCCGTCCGCAGCCTTTTCAGCCTCAGCCTTTGCCTCCTCCTTCTTTTCCTCACCTGTTAAAATGCCGTGTGCCTTATTGTAGGCATCAATCTTTGCCTGCTCAGCCTTAAATTCCTCAATCTGCTTCTGAGCGATAACGTCTACCTTTTCCATAACCTCCTTGAGGTCAAGTCTTGCGAAAAGGATTTCAGGCTTCTCCGTTACCTTATTGCCTGAAGGATATTTTCCGAAATCACCAAGCTCCTCAAGCTCGCGTGCAGAAGTATTAAGCTGTGCAAAAATCTTCTCTGCGGTCTCGGGAAGGAAGGGGGCTAAAAGGCTTGCGCCGATTGTAATGCTCTCGATAAGGTTGTAAAGAACTGTCTCAAGACGCTCCTTCTTTGCCTCATCCTTTGCAAGAGCCCAGGGTGCTGTCTCATCGATATACTTGTTGCAGCGCTTGAAAAGATTGAAAATCTCGGTAAGTGCGTCCGCTACACGAAGCTCGTCCATCTTTGCCACAACGATTGCACGGGTGGCCTTTGCAAGTGCGATAAGCTCCTCGTCAACAGGCTCAGCTGCACCCGCATTGTTTACAACGCCGCCGAAATACTTGTTGCTCATTGAAACCGTACGGTTTACAAGGTTTCCGAGAACATTTGCGAGGTCTGAATTAAGACGCTCAACAAGAAGCTCCCAGGTGATTACGCCGTCATTTTCGAAGGGCATCTCATGAAGTACGAAGTAACGAACCGCATCGACACCGAAAAGTCCCGCAACATCATCCGCATAGATTACGTTACCCTTTGACTTACTCATCTTGTCACCGCCGCGCAGCAGCCAGGGATGTCCGAATACCTGCTTAGGAAGCGGAACATCAAGTGCCATAAGAAGGATAGGCCAGTAAATAGTGTGGAATCTTAAGATGTCCTTACCGATAAGGTGAAGGTCACAGGGCCAGTATTTATTGAATAATTCATCATTATTGCCGTCTACATCATAGCCAAGACCGGTGATGTAGTTGCTGAGAGCATCAATCCATACATAGATTGTGTGCTTGGGATCGAAATCTACGGGCACACCCCACTTAACGGTCGTACGTGATACGCAAAGGTCCTTAAGACCGGGAAGGAGGAAGTTCTTCAGCATCTCGTTTTTACGTGATTCGGGCTGAATGAACTCGGGGTGTGTATTGATATGCTCGATAAGTCTGTCGGCATATTTGCTCATTTTGAAGAAGTATGCCTCCTCCTTTGCGGGTGTACAGGGACGTCCGCAGTCGGGGCACTTGCCGTCCACAAGCTGGCTGGCCGTGAAGAATGACTCACAGGGCTTACAGTACATTCCCTCGTACTCATTCTTGTAAATATCGCCCTTTTCATAGAGCTTTCTGAAAATCTTCTGTGTCTGCTTCTCATGATCCTCATCTGTTGTACGGATGAAGCGGTCATACTTTGCACCTACTAAGTCAAAAACTCTTTTGATTTCGCCTGCTACCTCGTCTACAAACTGCTTGGGTGTCTGGCCTGCGATTGCTGCCTTCTCCTCAACCTTGATACCGTGCTCGTCGGTACCTGTCTGAAAACGTACATCGAAGCCCTGAAGCTTCTTGAAACGTGCAATACTGTCTGCGAGGATAATCTCGTAGGTATTGCCGATGTGCGGCTTGCCTGATGCATAGGCAATCGCAGTAGTCATGTAATAAGGTTTCTTGTTCATAAAATCATTCCTTTCTTTGCTGCAATCCGAAGTCTTTGTATAAAAACCTCGGTCGTCACCGCTAATGCGGCCCACTTCCCGGTATGTGATGGATTCATAGCCGGCCCCGGAAAAAATCCGAAAAAATAAGCTCCCGTCTTTAATTAAAGACGAGAGCATAATACTCACGTGTTACCACTTTAATTCATCCGCACCTCACGATACGAACCTCTGTAACTGTCCATCAACAGTCGGCACTGTAACGGGTGCACCCGTCAGAATCTAAAAGCTTCGACCCTGCGGCTCCAAGACCATCTTCAATTATCTTCCCGCCTCCGTTCTCAGCACACTACCGGATTCTCTGTAAGCCTTCGGAATAATTTACTCTTCTCTTCACAGCCTTTCGCTAACGAAAGTATAGCATCGTTATTTTATTTTGTAAAGAACTAATTTTCGGTCTCAGTTATTGGTCTTCATGGCACGGTGCTGTTTTACCTTAAGACTGTTAAATGCGTTCGCAAATGCCTGCTGGGAAATGATGTAGTCCTTGCGGCCTTTTTCTTCATCGAGGGCTATCTGAGCCTCCTCGAGGGCACGTCTGGCCATTTCCTCATCGACCTCATCGGGATCCATTACTGTTTCACAAAGAATTCGCGGATCATTTTTAGAAATATCGACTATGCCGCGGGATACCACGCACTCCCTGCGTGTACCGTCCGGAAGTGTAAACGATACAATTCCCGCCCGTACCGCAGCCGTCATGGGAGGATGATTGGCCTGTATACCCAGCATTCCGTCGCTCACAGGTACTACAAGCGAGACGCAGTCACCCACATAAAATGGCTTATCCATCGATAAAATTGACAATTTAAAGCTGTTCACTAATCTGCCTTCCTTCATTTTTTCTTTTGGTGCAATGAGTTGCTCTTCGCACCAATCTCATAGTTTGAAATTTATTTCAAACTTCCTCCTAATGCAACGAATGTAATGAGTTGCTCATGGAGTAGATTGGTGCGCCTTTTGCACCAATCTTTTAGTTTGAAATTTATTTCAAACTTTGGGCCTTCGCAATTACATCATCAATGGTTCCTACATTGAAAAATGCCTGCTCGGGATAATCATCCATTTCACCGTCTACGATGGCCTTAAAGCCTCTGATGGTTTCTGAAAGAGGTACATACACGCCGCTGACACCGGTAAATTTTTCCGCAACACTAAAGGGCTGCGAGAGGAATCTCTGAATTTTTCTCGCACGATATACGGTCAGCTTGTCCTCCTCAGAAAGCTCATCCATACCGAGAATCGCTATAATATCCTGCAGCTCCGCATAGTGCTCGAGGGTCTCCTGGACACGTCTTGCCACATCATAATGCTCCTCGCCGACAATATCCGGCTCCAGCACACGGGATGAAGACTCTAAGGGGTCTACCGCCGGATAAATACCGATTTCGGCAATCTTTCTGCTGAGAACCGTGGTCGCATCAAGGTGGGCGAAGGTAGTCGCGGGAGCAGGGTCGGTTAAATCGTCCGCAGGCACGTAAACTGCCTGAACAGAAGTTACGGAACCGCTCTTTGTAGAAGCGATTCGCTCCTCAAGCTCACCGAGCTCATTAGCCAGAGTGGGCTGATAGCCTACCGCAGAGGGCATTCGGCCCAGAAGTGTCGAAACCTCCGAACCCGCCTGAATGTAACGGAAAATATTGTCAATAAAAAGAAGTACATCCTTATGTGTATCGTCACGGAAATGCTCAGCCATGCTCAGACCTGTAAGGGCTACCCTCATACGCACGCCGGGCGCCTCGTTCATCTGACCGAATACAAGCGCGGTCTTGCTGATGACACCGCTCTCCTGCATCTCCATCCAGAGGTCGTTACCCTCACGGCTACGTTCTCCGACACCGGTAAACACCGAATATCCGCCGTGCTCGGTCGCAATATTATGGATAAGCTCCTGAATAAGCACGGTCTTTCCTACACCTGCGCCACCGAAAAGTCCGATTTTACCGCCCTTTGCGTAGGGAGCAAGCAGATCAATGACCTTGATGCCGGTCTCGAGAATTTCTTCGGTATTTTTTCTTTCCGCATAGTCGGGTGCGGGACAGTAAATGCTTCGTCTGGGAGCATCCGAAGGAATCTCCTCCTTACCGTCCATTGTATCGCCAAGAGCGTTAAAAAGTCTGCCCAGAACATTCTCGCCTACGGGCACCATGATGGGTGAGCCGGTAGCCGTTACCTCCAGATTCCTGTGCAGTCCTTCGCTCGCACCGAGCATAATGCAGCGCACTAGCTCTGAATTTATATGCTGTGAGACCTCCATTACTCTTTTTTCTTTTCCAAGCATAACAAAGAGTTCTTCACGGATTTTGGGAAGCTCGCCCTTTTTGAAGCGAACATCGACTACGGGTCCGTTTACACCTGCTATAAGTCCTTTATTTAATCTTTCTTCACTCATACTTTTGCCCTGTCCTCTTTCGCTTTTTTTCTGTGCTTTGCCAGAAGCGCCTTAGTTCCTGACGTAATCTCCGTCATTTCCCTGGTAATGGCTGCCTGACGAATGCTGTTGTACTCTTTTTTCAACTTCTTCAGCATCTCGTCCGCATTCGTTCCCGCCGTGTGCATCGCAGTCATTCGCGCCTCCTGCTCGCTGCAGTAGCTGTCCACAAGTGCGCTGTAAATGAAGCCCGTCAGATAGCTTGGCGCTATCTCGTTCAGTACCGTTTCCGGGTCGGGCAGGAATTCCTTGCCGAAGCTTATCTCAAAATCATTCGAATCGTAAAAGCCCGTCTGATTGAAGGGAAGCAGGCAGTGTTCCTTACAGAGAATCGGCCTGCCGGCCAGGTAATGCGTGTATATTATGTCTATTTCATCGACTCTGTCACTGTTGTAATAATCAAGCAGGTCATTGCAGATTCTCTGCGCCATGCTCGTTGTGGGAAAGCTTGCCGCGTATTTAAAATCCGGTGCAATATTTGCCTTTTTATGGGTAAAATACTGGCGGCCGTACTCTCCGATTATGAAAAGCAGCGTATCCGGATATTTTCGTATCCGCTCCTCCGCGGCCCTTATCGCCATGTGATTGTAGTTGCCGTTTAAGCCCTTATCCGAAGTAATCAGAAGCAGTGCCCTGCCCTGAATGCCGTCATTATCCAAAATCTGGTAATAGCGGTTCTTGTTCTCCGGAATGTAATGAAGAAGCTCACCTATTTCCTCGCGAAGCGCATTGAAATAGGGTCTGACATTCTCTATCTCCGTCTTAGCTTTCCTCATTTTCACAGAGGAAATCATGTACATTGCGTCTGTAACCTTTTTGGTTTCCGAAACGCTGTTTATTCTAACTTTTATTTCAGAAGCGCTTGCCATAGTTCCTCCTTTGATTTTGTGGTGGGGCGATGGGGGTCAGGGGTGGTCTTACTCAGTTACGTGTGTCTCAAAAAATTCGTCTGCGGCCTTCAGAATCTCTACCTTCAGTTCGTCCGAATAGGTCGCTGTGTGCTCTATTTTCAGACAAAGAGCATGCTGTTCAAGGGCGAACCATTCCAGAAATTCCTTCTTGAGGGCCGGAATCTTTTTTGCTTCAATATTTAAGAATTTCCTTGCCTGCGCAACATTCAGTATTACAACCTGCTGCCAGAAGGAAAGAGGTGCCTGGTTCGGCTGCTTCAAAATCTGCATAAGTCCCGCACCGTATTTCAAAGGGATCATAGTCTGTTCGTCAAGGTCACTGCTGAACTGCGCAAATACCTGCATTTCACGGTACTGTGCAAGGTCCAGACGAATGGTGCCTACCGATTTCTTCATCAGATTCAGCTGCGCCGCGCCGCCCACTCGTGATACCGAAAGACCTACATTTACCGCGGGCCGCTGACCCGAATAGAACATCTCATTATCTAGGAAAATCTGTCCGTCCGTAATCGAAATAATATTTGTAGGGATGTATGCCGAAACATCACCCGCCTGTGTTTCTACAATGGGAAGGGCCGTCATACTGCCGCCGCCCAGCTCGTCCGAAAGCTGCGCGGAACGTTCCAGCAGTCGCGAATGCAGGTAGAATACATCTCCCGGATAAGCCTCACGGCCGGGTGCACGCTCGAGCAGAAGGCTTATGGTTCGGTAGGCCACCGCATGCTTTGAAAGGTCATCGTATATAATAAGCGTATCGCGTCCGTGATACATAAAGTACTCCGCAACGGCACAGCCCGCATAAGGGGCAATATACTGCAGGGACGGTGCATCGCTCGCAGGCGACGAGACAACAACCGTGTATTCCATCGCACCGGCCTTTTCAAGAGTATTAACCACCTTCGCCACAGAGCTCGCCTTCTGGCTGATTGCCACATATACGCAGACCACATCCTTGCCCTTCTGGTTCAGAATTGTATCAATCGCGATAGAGGTTTTGCCTGTCTGACGGTCACCGATGATGAGCTCACGCTGCCCGCGTCCGATGGGGAACATCGAATCTATAGCCAGAATGCCCGTTTCCATGGGCCTGTTAACCGATTTACGTTCAATAATCCCGGGGGCCGGGCGCTCAATCGGGAAGTATTCCTTTGCATCAATATCCTCGCCGCCGTCAATAGGCTTTCCCAGAGGGTCGATCATTCGGCCCAGAATTCTGTTGCTGATGGGAATACCTGCGGTACGCCTTGTTCTGACCACACGCGAACCGGCCACAATATCTGTCGCATCGCCAAAAAGAACGATACCTGTAGTTCCGTCGGTTCTGATGTCCTGCACCATGCCCTTTACACCGCAGTCAAAGAGCACTATTTCACCGTAGGCCACATCATGAAGGCCATCGATTACCGCAATTCCATCACCTACGAAAAGCACCTCTCCCACCTGCTGATAGCCGGGTGTAAGCTTGAAATTCCTGATATCCTCACGGAGCAGCGAAATAATATTGTCAAAGCTCTTTTCCTTTGGAAGTGCCTGAATGGACTTTCTGAGCTGTCTGATACGTCCCAGTGTTGTCCAGTCGTAGTTATCGTCACCTACGAAAATATTGAAGCCGTCAGCCGCCGCAGGGTCCTTGTGAATCACAATTTCCACCTTGTCCGCCTTGTATTTGCTGAGCATAAATTCGCGGATTTTCTCCTTCTGCTCATCATTCGGCGGAATCATGCAACGAATTTCCACCTTCAGGACATTTTCCTGAACGACTTCATCCTCTTTATCAAAAACATCCTCATTTATCATGATTTATAACCACATCTTTCTCGGTAAAATGCTTATTTCTTCGTATCCTTTTCAGCATTTACAATGAATTCGTCATAAAGTGCACGGCTGCGCTCCGCAGAAGCGGTCTCGCTGAGAAGCTTCTGGGTTGCCTCGATTACCAGCTCGCTGATTTCGGTCTGGGCAGAATCCAGAATATGGCTTCTTCTGTCCTCGGCGTCCTTTTCGGCAGTCTTAATAATATTGGCAGCCTGCTCCTTAGCCGCATCAATATAGGCCTTTGCCGCGTCCGCAGCCTCCTTTTCGGACTGCTTGCGAAGCTCGCTAATCTCTGCCTTTGTCTCCTCCATCTTCTGCTCATATTCAGCCTTCATCTTCGCGTTTTCCTCAGACATTTCGGCATGTTCCTTCTCGAGCTTCTCAAAATACTCCCTGCGCTCTGCCAGAAACTTACTCACAGGCTTAAAAAGGATAAGCGTGAGTCCGCCGGCAAGTATTACAAAATTCAGCATGTGCAGTAAAATCTGCACAAGATCAATATTTAACGGCATATTTTCCCTCTTTTCTGATGTAAATAGTCAGAACAATCTGCTAAATAAGCTGTTTACATTACAATACGAAAATAATCAGAATCGCAATGATAAGTGCATAAATAATAGCTGTCTCGATAAATACCAGGCCGAGCATCATCGAGGAATTAATCTTTCCGGCTGCCTCGGGCTGACGCGACATGCTCTCTGTACTTTTTCCTACCGCAATACCCATACCGAGTGCACCGGCTGCTGCCGCAAGACCTACTACGATAGCTGCCGCAATAGCCTTGCTGCCCTTTGAACCATCCTCTGCCTCAGCCTCCGCTGCCTCTGCAGCCTCTGCGGTAACTACCGCATCCTCATCTGCCGCAACAGCCTTTGCGGTAAATGTAAAACCAATTGTCATAACCATCAAAAGAACCAATAAAACTGAAAATTTCTTAACTAATTTCATAATAACCATCCCTTTCTACCCGCAGCACATAGTTTGGAGCACGGGCACTTATTTATCTAAAAATATTTTTCATCCCCAGCCTCATGCTAAGAGCGAAAATGCTTTAAGACTGGTCTGCTCTTTGCAAAGACTAGCTCTTTTCAGCATTTTCATCTGCTTCAGAGGCCTTTGCTTCCTTGGGCTTTGGCGGCTCTACCGCCTCACCGTAGAAGGTGGAAACAAGTGTCGCCAGCACGTATGTCTGAATCAGTGCATGCAAAATTGTAAAAAGCACGCCCACAATTACCGGAAGCACGAAGCTGAGTGATACAAAATAATATACCAGCTCAGTGACCAGCAGACCGCTCAAAAGAGCACCGAAGAGACGGAAGCTCATCGAAATCGGAAGTGAAAAATCCTTCAGGACCCTCAGTCCGCCCTTAATTCCGTTCGAAATAATGCCTGCCCCGAGTATAACTACGTATGACATTACACCCATCGCTATCGCCGCATTAATATCCGCAAGCGGTGCCGGAAGCGCTATGGGATTGCCCTTTGTGGTAATCCACTGCATTCCTATCAGCTCAAAAAGTGTACTGAAAAATATGTATGCACCCGCGCTGAATATATATGCTGCTACGAAGCCCGTTTTGTGTGGGCTGTTTGTTTTTGCCATGTCCGAGAAAAATTCTACTGCTTTTTCTATCACAATCTGGAATTTTCCGGGCGTATATTTGAATTTAGGTATGGCAAATATCCTGATTAAAATTGCCGCCAGCAGAAGTACCGCCGTCACAACATATGCGGAAATCAGTCCCGGATTGACCTCAATCAGTCCGAACAGGCTTATCCGGTTCGTTTCATGCAGAACCCCGTCCTTCATTATAACCTTTATGCTCTCGCTCTCACCTTCCGGCAGCCCCAGCAGAAAAATCGCCGCCAGAAGCCCCGCTATCAGCGCAATCCAAACGATTATAAAGACGGTTTTCCCTTTTCCTTTCTTTTTCTTTTCGACCATACTAATATCCATTCCTTTCCGGCTGTACCGCAGTTAGAAAGTCAAACTCGTGACCGCTTCGCTTGTCACTCGTTATAAAATCGCTGCTACCGCAGCTTACGAGGTACGGGGCTTGAACCCCGCACCTCGCGAAAGCTTCACCCACCGCCTAAAGGCAGTGGGTTATCTTTCTATTTTATATATTTTCAAGCTTCACGCTACTATACTCATTTCACTTCAGTAAGCTTAAAACCACTGAAATATGCCGTGCCCTTGCAGTCCGCTCCGAACATACCGTTCCAAAGCGCGATTGAAATCTTCTTTTCACTGCCTGTCTTAATTACATATTCAAGCTTTTTCCAGTCAGAGCTGTAGGAATTTGCAACACTGTACTGGTCGGGTGCACCAATTCCTGCACCTGAATCATAGTATTTTCCGGGCTGAAGCTTATAACCATCAACCTTAACCATAACTGTCGCCTTATAGGTCGAATTCGGCTTCACATCAAAGGTCTTTTCTACATAGCCGCACTCGTAGTCCGTATTAATAATCTTTATCGAATATTTACTGCTGCCGTACTTAACCTTTCTGTCGACAGATACATTTACACCGCCAGTATAGCTTACCGTATTATCCCATTTAATTTCCTTCGGAACAAAGGTCACAGCCTTTGATGTGACTGATTTACCGGTATTATAAACAGCCTTAACCTTATAATAATAAGTCCTGCCCTGCGTAAGCTTTGTCGTATCCTTAAAAGACCAGACTGTTGTGCTTCCGATCTTCTTGTATTTTCCGCCCGCTGAGCTTTTGCGGTAAATAACGTACTTATCTGCATCGCCCTCATCCGTCCAGCTGAGCTTTGCATAGTCCTTGGGGCCTTCGCTGACGCTCAGCTTGCTTACTGCCTTGGGTGCAACAGCCTCAGTTTCAGGGATTTCAACCCTAATCTTACTTATGATATACTCGCACTTATCGCCCTCTTCATAGCCATATGCTCCGGTATAATCGGGTACGGAAACAAGGTATACATAGCCATCCTTATAAGCAGGCTCGGTATATTCGGAAATTCTCAGCCCGGGAATCTCGGTAGGCTTTTTAATAAACTCGCCATCCTTTGATACGATACAGTAATATGTGCTGATATATGTATCATCGATACAATACTTGCCATGCTTATGAGCTTTCTTCTCCCAGAGAAGCATCAGCTGCTTTGAATTAAGCTTGATTAATTTAGGTACAGATGCGTACTCATCATCCTTATAATTTGTGATCCATAAAACACCATAGTCAATGTCTCCGGGCTGACAGCCATGCTCAGAGCTTCCTGCAAATTCTGTATCTGTGGCCTTTCTGGTGCTGCCCTTTAAGAGATGAACGTCCTTCTTTCCGGTATCCTCGGAGCTAAAATCCTTCTTAAATATCTGTATAAAGAGGTTTCTCGCTTCGAGATCATCAGCATCATTTTCCACAGGCACCTTACAGGAGAGAGTCTTTACTGAAGTTCCTGCAAGTGCATATCCGTTTGATAATTCCTCGATACCTGCTATTGTCGCATATACCTTTTGATAAAATGCACCGCTTCTGAAGTGGAAGGGAGTGAACGAAATCTGTATCCAGCTGCCGTCATCCTTTTTGTAAACCTTTGAAATAGTGATACCTCTTTCAAAGGCATCTCCTTTTTCAGCCATTAAATAGCTGCCGTCCTCAGTGACGATTACCTTCTGGTTAAAGGAATGGCTGATGTATGGGCTGGGAAGCTCCAGCTTTTCCATGGTTTTTGTATCAACATAATGAGCATAGCTTGACTGATGTCCGTTATACATCGTTCTGCCGTAACGAACCACAAGCACTCCGTTTTCATCAATTACAGTGTCACAGTTTGAGTGGCTGAAGGGCACCCTTGTTCCAAAGTTAAGCTCTTTATCGTTCCAGTTACTGTCCCTGCCTGTAAAATCAGTCCTTCCGAGCTTTTTACCCGAAGCAGAATATTTTACCACCGAAATTACAGGGACGTCACCCTTTTCGTCTGTATCATCATTACCATATACAATGTAATAATTACCCTTTTTATCTATTGTGACACTTCCAAGCTTGTCATATTCCTTCTTAACCTTTATGGTTTTGCTTCTGTTAAGCTCCTTATCAAGGATATCGATATAGACATTTACTGCGTCACAATAGGCTACCCTGTAAAGACCATCCTCACCCCAGAACTCAAAGGTCACGGGTATACCCGAATAATTATCATCCATTCTTGAAATAATATTTCCGGGAATTGCAGTCTTTGCCTCTAATCTTTTTACAAGAACATTTTTATCATCCACATTACCGGGCTGATATTCCTCAACCTTAAAATCACAGAAATATGCGGTTCCCTTGCACTCCGCACCATAATGTCCGTTCCAAAGCGCTATATCAATGCTGCCCTCACTGCCGGCCTTGAATACAAATTCATGCTTTTTCCATTCAGAACCGTAATAGGTAGCTGAACCGGCAAAGGTTCCGGGAATTCCGATATGTGCACCCGAATCACTGATTTTATCCGGATGAAGCTTATAGCCCTCATACTTTACCCAGGCCGAAGCAACGTAATACTTGCCGGGAGTTACCTTGAAAGTATTTGTAACTGCTACACAGTAATAGTCGTCATTAACTACCTTAATCGAATTCTCGGCACCGGGATATTTCACCGTCTCATCGAGGGAAACCTTAACATTTGAATTCCCGATCCGGTTTTTACTCATATCCCAGCCGATGCTGTCTGACTTCGCCTCCGCCTGCACAGTAAATACGCACATTACGGCGCATACCATGGCAAACAAAAGCACTGAAATTTTTCCGAACAGTTTCATAGCTTTTCTCTCCTATCTTCATAAACATAATAATTACCGGTTTCATTTCAAAACTCGCAGGCTCTTTGCTTGTTACCCGTTAAAAGCCTGCTGCTTCGCAGCCATCCGGTACGGGGATTATACCCGGCACCGATTGAGGCTTGTAGCCATTTTATATTATAGCGCGTTTTGCTGATAATGTCATCATTTCATTTGCAATATAAGCGCATTTATTATGCATTTTTATAATAAATACCTTTCTTAACATACATATTTGGGTAAAATTGTTCGTGCATTTTAACCATATATATGATAAACTAAATAATATGCTTTTTATACACAAGGAAGCATTTGAATTGTCCGGATTCAAAACTTGTAACCGCTTCGCTTGTTACTCGTTAAAAGACGGCTACTATTCGTTACATTCCTGACACGGAGGTTATTTATGAGTCATTCAAATAAAAAAGACAGCTTCGGAAGCCGTATGGGCTTCATACTTGCCGCAGCCGGTTCGGCTGTAGGACTTGGTAACATTTGGCGTTTCCCGTATTTGGCCGCAAAATACGGCGGAGGAATTTTCCTTCTGGTATATTTAATTCTGGCCTGCACCTTCGGCTTCGCTCTGATGATTACAGAGGTTTCCTTAGGCCGTAAAACAGGCAAAAGTGTAATCGGTGCCTACAAGGATGCAGATAGACGTTTCGGCTTCCTCGGCCCCGTAGCCGCAGTCGTTCCCTTCATCATCACCCCCTACTACTGTGTAATCGGCGGCTGGGTACTTAAGTATCTCACAGTGTTTGTTACCGGCAATGGTTCGACCGCCGCAGATAAGGGTGAGTATTTTACAGGCTTTATCGGAACAGTCGGTTCCCCGATGATATTCTTTATTATATTTGCTATCCTTACCGCCCTGGTCGTTATTCTGGGCGTTCAGAAGGGAATCGAGAACATCAGTAAAATCCTGATGCCCCTGCTTATCCTTCTCATTATCGGTATCGCAATTTACACCATGACCCTTCCCGATGCGGGTGCAGGCTTCAAGTATTACTTCATTCCTGATTTCGAGACCTTCTCGTTCTCAGACCTGCCCAAAACCCTCGCCGGTGCGGTCGGACAGCTTTTCTATTCAATGTCCATCGCCATGGGTATCATGGTTACCTACGGCTCCTACATGCGTAAGGAAGACTCTATCGAAAAGTCAGTTCGAAACATCGAGATTTTCGATACCGCAATCGCCATCCTCGCCGGCCTGATTATCGTTCCGAGCGTATTTGTTTTCAGTGGCGGCGACCCCGCTGCGCTCAACAAGGGTCCCAGCCTTATGTTCATCACACTGCCCAACGTATTCAATTCAATGCAAGGCGGTCAGATTATCGGAAGCCTTTTCTTCGTGCTTGTAGCTCTCGCAGCGCTTACATCATCTATTTCACTGCTTGAAACCATGGTTTCCATCATTAGTGAAAAGTTCAAGCTGAAGCGTGTGGTAGCGACAATTATCTGCCTTGTCTTCCTTTTTGTGATGGGCTCATTTTCAGTATTCGGCTACAGCATCTGGGAAGATGTGACCATCTTCGGTTACCAGATTCTCGATTTCTTCGACTTTATTTCGAACAATATGCTGATGCCCATCGTTGCGTTCCTAACCTGTATCCTCATCGGTTATGTCGCAAAAACCAAGTATATTGCGGATGAGGTGCTCATCGGGGAAACGAATTTCAAGGCCGAGAAGCTCTATAATGTCATGATCAAATATGTCTGCCCGGTATTCATGATCATCATTCTTATTACACCTTTTATTGCGGATATTTAAATAATTCAGATAGTTCGCGACTGAAAGATTCGGAAATTTACAGAAGACCACTTAAAAACAGCCACATCACGGCTAGCCGTGATGCGGCTGTTTTTTGATAAAATTAATAGAATTCCTCTGTTAAATTTTACTTTGTTTATTACTTAAACATGAGTTTTGTAGATTTGATTAAAAAGAGAGATGTTTATCAAGCTCACGCTCAAAATCCTCAATCGATGCTGAAACAGCAGCATCTATATGAAGCTTTGATAAAACATTTTCATCAGTAATCCTACTGATTCTCTCCGGAAGTGTGTCGGGTACAGTGAATCTGGCATTCAGAAGCTGGAGAATATCTTCGAGTTTTCCCTCGAGTTTTCCTTCTGCTTTGCCATCCTCATGGCCTGCCTTATATTCATTTTTCATCATTTCTTCAAACAACATAAAACGGCCCTCCATATCGCGACTTGTCTTGATTTTCTCTACAGAATACTGCAGCTGCTTTACATATTTATCGTCAAAATCATCATTAGATGACTCAGGTCTTGCAGCTACAAATTTTAGAAATTTAACCAGTGCCTTCGGCACCTCATTTTCATTGGTTCCGACAGTACTCAAAAATATGGTAAAACTTCCATCCGGATAATTATAATCCAGATTTTCATCAACCCTTTTTCTGATACTATACCGATACTTACCCATGCTCAGAGGGTCAAAATCACATATGAATATCACATAGCCATCCGGCAGATTCTCATAATCGGTGCCTCTTACCAGAAGCTCCATGTCCATCTGACTGTGATAATACCTTTCCCGCTTTACCAGCGGCTGTGATACCGCCTGCATCTCCACATTGAAGTGAGTTCCTTTGTTATCCTTAATATAAACATCCAGGCGCACGCCCCTGTACTCAGGGTTATACACTATGCTTTTCTCCTGGGATATCTCAACATAGTCCACTTCGATGCCAAGCACCAGCTCCAGTAATCCCTTCGCATTGTCCGGCTCCAGCATTACCGCCGCAAACATAAAATTGTCTTTAATTGTTAATTCCTGTAAGGTTTTTCGTTGCCTAACCAATAACTTTGTTCCTCCTTGTGTAAACAGAGGAATTCTAATGGAATTATATACTCTGATGATAAATCAAGTCAAGAATAAATCATATATAAGTGTATAAAACGGGGACAATGATATTATTATCACTGCCCCACACCATGTCATTATGCGTTAAAATGCTTACTTACGGAATCTTACACTGCCCCTTCTTATCATATATTTTAATCTTATTTAATTTGTTAGTTGGCACTATTAGTTTTTTCTTATTCATTGTCAATGTAGTCATTTTCTTTTGATCGTTTCGAACAATAGTCCCAACAACACCATTCACAATAATAACTTTGTCTTTATTGTCTAGGAAATCGTCATTTATAGTTAACGTTATGTTTTTTGTTAACAAATAACAATCATACTCTAGATCCATGTCTTCAATCTTTACATAATTTTCTTTATTTTCTACTTTCGTTGCTCGAATCATCTGATCCAGGAGTTGTATTGGCATAGGTTCCAATATCTTTTTTGCCAAAGAATCCAGATTCCCCCATTCGATTTGTTCGATGTTACGCAATATCTCATTTTTATAATAAAGCGGATTAAGTTCTATGTTCTGCATAAATATCTTCCAAGATTTATCATCTTGATTATTTTTAATCCAAATATAACCACCTCCATCCCAAATCATCCCAGTACTTGCTTCTTTGATGGGATACTTTTTTACAGTAAAATATGGCATCTCATAATAGATTTTGCCATCTTCCATTGTAATTGACAAGAACGAGAATATATTATGCGTATCCTTTGCTTTATTATTATATGCATAAATTTTGGCATCGATTCCATCTAATAAACCAATCCTTATACCTAGCAGCTCACCACACATTAGTTTTTGAACAAAATTATTATCTGTCGGGTTTGTCATATAATTAACTACATTCCACTCATATGGCTTTTTTGTTATTGGTATTAACGAAAAGTCAAATATCTTATTATTGCATAAATAATCAGATATTTTATTACGTGTTCCAAAAATTAAGTTAGATACAACTAAACAATTTGCGCCATTAATTGTTATTGACCGCTCATCTGTTAATGCAGATACATATGTCGCTAAAGCTCCACCCAACGAATGTCCTGTTATTATTATTTCTTTTTCATAGATCTTTTTTATTTTTTTATAGAATTCAAGTGCCTGTACACATTGATCTGGCGTACCAGTTATTGATCCCAGCTCCAGTGCATCAGCCTTTACAATGTCATTATACATTTCACGTGCGTTTGCAGGATCTGTTCCACAATAAACAATCCATATCTTATCATCAGTTCCCTCAAACGCGGCTCCACAAAAACCGGAATTACTATCATACTGACTTGAAATGTATTTATAATTTTTTATATATTTTTCATAAAATCCATAGGTATTTATAGGAATATCCGCTCCGGCAATGGTATCAACCTTACCATCATCATTAAAGGCTAACTTTTTAATTTTTATACCATTTGTCCATCCTTGAATAATTTCCCCTACAGTTTTTTCCTTTTTCAAAATGTTATATAATGGTTTATATGATGCTTTATATGGCCCAACATCCACACTCTCATCTATTTTACCCCCAAGATTTAGTATGTGTGCATGTTCAATATGATATACAAAATCAGAAAGGCTCATTGCTGTAAACAATTCTTTTTCTTCTTTATTTTGATGATATTTAATATTGATTTCACCTAAAATATCCACAAATTCTAGGTTGTTTTTCTTTGCATACTCACATATTTTTGTACCTGAAAGTCCATATATTTTTACATCTTTCGGAAATACATCTTTACCTATTTTTTCAACATTTTGGCCAATAAATAACACTTTCTTTAGTTTACCTCCAGAAAATGCATAATCACCTATACTTGTTACGCTTTCTGGTATATAAATTTCTGAAAGATTCGTTTTTGAAAATGCATAATTACCAATACTAGTTACATTTTCAGGTATATTAATCACTTTAATTTCCGTTCCCGAAAACGCATAGTTACCTATAGTTTTTAAATTTTTAGGCAAGATTATAGACTCCAATGCTGTATTTGAAAACGCACCCGCACCTATCACAGCGACACTATATGGTAATGATACTTCTTTCAATTTTTTGCACGAATTAAAAGCATTTGAAGGTATTTCTGTGATAAAATTATCTATTTTAACTTTCTGAATGTTATTTTTCATTTCAGGATTAGCTAACAGCGCATTGCTAAAATCACCTTTGTTTTTAATTTCTAGGTTCCCACGAGTTACATCTTTCCAAAGATTACAACTATTAATTCCCGCCCTTAATTCATAAGGTGAAAAAACATTTATATTGGCCCGAACCTTGTTTTCCGACAGAATAATCAGAATTAAAATAACAATAGGAATAATCATTATTTTCTGCAATTTTAATCTAATACTTTTCATTTAATATCGGCACTCCTTTCAACTAATAGTATAGTCTAACAATTTATTTAAATTATCCAATGAATAATCACAACTATGAGCAAATCTTGCTTCACCACGTGCTACCATTTTTTTGCTACTGTTATAATATGCAACCTCTATACCATATTCACCGGGAGTTAAATAGATGTCAAAATTAGTTGCAATTCCAATATAACACGTTGAGAAAAACAGTCTGCTTGATGCTTCCTTGTCGTAGATATTAATCCATGCATAGTCAACTGTTTTCGCCTTTTTAGGCGTTAAGTTATGCTGGAACGATACAACAATCTGTTCCTGACTACTCTTACATATAACATTTATCTTCTGGTCTGAATCAATAACTGACAACGGATAACTTCTCTTCAGGGTATTTCCTTTTACATCAGTTACAACCAGAGTAACCATCAGATTTCCTAGTTCTAATGTGTCAAATTTAAGCTTACTGTCCAGTAACTCATCATTAAGCTTGAAGGCTGTCTTTCCTGATAAATCCACTGTCACGGCATCATGTACACTTTTACCATTCTCGTCCTTTATTACAACCTTTATTGACTTCAAGCCTTTTACCGATGCCACTGTTCCGTATAGTGTAGCTGTCTCCCCAAGTTCTATTTCCTGCACCAGTTCATCTTCAGTCAATGACAAATTGTATTCTATCAATGCATCTCCCGAAGCCAGAACATTCTTATTCGCATCATAATAAACTACCTCAACGCCGTATTTACCAACCGGTACTGAAGAATTAATTGAAGTTGCTGCTCCTTTTATGCTCTGTGACTCAACAAGCTTATTTTTATTCGATTTATCATAGATATTAATCCAGGTATGATCAACCTCTTCCAGGCTCTTCTTCGATAAATCAGAAGACATTGAAATAGTGAATACCCCATTCTCTTCTTTTGAAGAGACGGTAATCTTACCTATTTTTTCTACAGGTTTCTCAGGTTCTTCACTTTCTTCTGAAGTATATAAAGATATCTCTTTACTGTTGATTCCACCAAAATCATTGTGGGCAGTCACTACAACATAATACTCTTCATCAAGCTTTAATTCATAATATCCGATCAAATATGAGGTTGTTTTAATCTTTGAAGATTTGATTACTCTCTTTGAGGTCGATTTATTATAAACTGATACCCTGTAATATGAGGCATTCTTTGACTCTGACCATTTTATTTCAACACTTCCGCCGGATTTAAGTGTATATCCCGACTTAGGCGAAGTTATTTTAAATGACTTCGGAGCTTTATCATCACTTGAATCAACATTAGGTGTAACAATATTTTCTACAACAGGAGTTATTTCAGGTAGATTTTGATCTCCTTCTGCTGCCTTAACTACTATAACGAATGTGTCAGTCATACTTTCTGCAGATCCGTAAGATATTGTAGCAGTAAGCGTAACCTTTGTATCGGTATTAGTTCTCGTTACAGCACCTTTTTCAGTAATTATACTTCTATTACTTGATTCCCATGTGATTTTAGATCCATTCACACCCTTAGTCGGTAATGTAAGGTTTTTAGTTACATTCTTTCTTGAATCTCCGTCAGCATAGCTGATTTTCAGTAATCCATAATCATCCTCAACGCGCTCGCGGTCGGTCTTTTTAGCTGCCACTACTAGCACAGAGAACGTCTTTTCACAAGAATACTCTCCATGTGTTATTGTCGCAGTAAGTTTAACTCCAACATAAATTGTGCTTCTGGTTACCTTACCCTTATTTGATATTACATCGGTATTGTTAGAACTCCATGTAATAACAGAACCATTGCTACCTTTTTTCTTCAATGATAAATTATCTGTAACCGATTTTTCATTGTCGCCATCTGAAAAACCTAACACAAGACTGCGCTTGTCTTCTTCCGCAAGTTCTTTATCACTTTTTCCTGTTTCAGGCTTGTCTACTATAACATTTCCTGTATTATTTGTGTCATCAACGATTTCTGTATTATTCGATATATTGTTTTCCGTTCCATTGAGTGGTTTATCAGCTCCGGTATCAATAATTACAGGCGGTATAAATGTTCCACCACCTATAGGAGGTATAACGATTCCACTAGAACCTCCTGTGGGCGGTATAGTAATTCCGCCGGAACCTCCTGTAGGTGGTATAGTTATACCACTAGAGCCTCCTGTAGGTGGCACAGTTGTTCCTCCTGACTCTCCAGTGGGCGGTACAATCGGAGGAGTTTGCTCTGCCTTCTTAACTGTGATGGTTTTCTCTGCAAGCTTTACACTTTCTCCACCTTCATTTTTGGCATGGATATAGAGAGTATATGTTCCCTCCTTGGCAAAGTAATCCTTTCCTGACACAACAGCTCCCACATTACTCAGATTGAACGAGGTTGCCCCAAGTCCGCTTCTGTCGCAGAGTATCTTACTGTAACTGTTTTCATCCGTCTTAAATACGTTTATATATACCTTTTCAAGCTTTCCGCCGTTTCCGCTGACTGTTCCTGACATTGTAAATGTATCCCCGATTGTCAGTG